>NZ_CAMCWY010000004.1 GCF_945882965.1 Sphingorhabdus sp. EL138 | reverse complement strand
ATGGGGTGCAGGGCAACATAGACACGAACCGTTGGATTGCGAGTGAACCTGAAGATTTAGATGCTGAGCTTAAGGCTAATGGCGAGGGTCGGTTGTCGATTTTTCAGTCTGTTCGATTTTACTGCGCTCTTGCTGGCTTGAAGAATAATAAAGGTCGTATTTCTTATCTACTTAGCAGCAGCGACATTGCAGAACGGTCTGCTTCTTACCGTTGTGGGAAGTTTTCAGCATGGAAAGTTTGGTGGTCACTGCGCAAGGACGGTATGTTCGCTTTTGGTCAATTTTTGAATAACGACGACATATGGCAGAGCAGAATCAAAATAAAAATTATTGATCGATACTACATGAATAATGCCACGGATTTGCTGGAATGCGAATTCGATTATGGAGAAATTTTCGAAAAAAGAATGCGAGAAGCCCCGCATAATTTTTCCAAATCCGATTTGGATATTTATGAAAAAAAGAATATTTCTAGTGCGGATCAAAAACTCGAAAAAATCAATAAAATCATGAGTATGATTTTGATCGTGCTTGCCGTAATTTTATATCAAACTTTTCGTTGAAATTTCAGGCTTTGGGGGAACGAAAAAATGGGACCAAATTCTAGA
The DNA here is from genome assembly GCF_945882965.1 of Sphingorhabdus sp. EL138. Classification (GTDB taxonomy): domain Bacteria; phylum Pseudomonadota; class Alphaproteobacteria; order Sphingomonadales; family Sphingomonadaceae; genus Sphingorhabdus_B. Next base: position 141,907 of record NZ_CAMCWY010000004.1, on the reverse strand, counting down.
GCTTTGATCGGGGTTGGTGTGGCGTTTACGTTTCTGCTGTGCAGTTGCGCTCAGGAGTCCGCAGATAAATCTGAATTCACCGATGCCCAACGAGATGAAATAACTGATATCGCAGGCGATGCAGCAGGAGATGCAGCAGGAGATGCGATCGCTGACGATGAAAAAATTCTAGAGCTAGAACAAAGCATCGAGGAGAAGGACCAAAAAATTCAAGAAATTGAGGGGCGAATTTATGAGATCGAGCGGCGTTTAGAAATGTAAGAGAAAGATTGCGGTTCTGCGACATTCTATCGGCATCTTTGCCCTTCTTTATACCCCTAGAAAGCTAGAGAAATCCTCCAGCACCACATCCGTTGAACGGCATTGAGCAAGCTGCGAATTTGTCACACCCAATATCCGCTCAGCTTCCTCTGACAACGCCACTGATGGTTTCGCCCACTCCTCAAACTCGTCCTCTTCGTCCCAACGATTTACAGCGTAGTAGTGAATTATCTCACCCTTCTCTGGTGTCAGTGCGCTCGTCTCAAGCTGTATGATTAAGTCACGCTTTAAGCCACGAGTGCCAGCGAGATAAAGCTCAAGCCCGCCTTGCATATAGAGTTCAAACAGACTGTCGTGGAGCCGCCTTTGGCTTTGGATTAGCTTATCGCTCATCGTGTTATAGCCTGTGCAGCCTTGCGAAACTCAACCTCATCATTCTGAGCGCCATAGACATATCCACGCAGCTTTTGTTGCCGGTCAGTTGGCGATGGCTCAGCTTTCTGTCTCTGCGGCAATTGTCTGCTCCGCTCCTGTGAACGGTCCTCTGAATCGTTTTGTGATTGTGGGGTGTCAGCAGTGCTTGGGTCTTGCTTAGGCTGCTTCTGGGCTTTCTGAGGAGCAGGCTTCGGTGGCTTTGCTTTGCTGCTTGAGCGACACTGTTTCGCAAGTGCCGTGTTTCTCTCAGCCAATTTCCCTGACAGCTCCCCTGCTACAGACAGAAACAGATCAATGTCCTGCTTGATTATCGGGCTTTCTTCTTCTGATGATAGCTCAATCACCGTAGCAATCCAGCGTTTCAATTCTTCTCGTGCATCCATATTTTAAACTCCGTTACGAGTGTATTTATGAGTTGGCACAGCGAAGGAGGTGACTGTGAAAATTGCTCAAGCTAAGCAGAGGGCGCTGCAGCTATTTCAGAAAGACCACTATCAGGAGCTTTTTGAGTTGCTCTATGATGAAGTTCACGAGGACTATGGTCCTTGGTGCAAGGAGAATGACGATCCCATTTGGGATGTAGCTCTTACAATCGGCGATAGAAGTCTGGAATTTCAACTCCCTTTTGGAGATCGTGAGGCTTCCGTATCCTTGACAAGCTTTGAGATTGCTGGACATTCAGCCAGCTTGGGATACGCTTTCTTCCAACAAGATTACACGCACATCAATCTCGCTGTCGGCATGATGCAGGGCGAAGTCGTGATTGTTTACGAACATAACTTTTATGATGAGATGAACCCTATCGGTTTACATGGAAACAGTGATTTGCTGGATATTCATGAATATCACCACCGAGACGACTTCTACGCCATGCTTGATGCCTATCGTGAGCTACTAAAACTTAGGAAAGCGCAGAGTGATGAGATGACCGACGCAAAGCTTCAGGAGCGATATCGGGACAAGTTTACCTTTTAAACAGCACCCCATCGCAAACGAATTTCGTTATTATTTGCGTCCATTTTCACACTCCGTGATGAGTGCATTTATCACGAACAACTAGCGGGATAGGGAAAAAACTGACGGCAGCTAGCAAACAAGGCGCTGTGGAATACGGTATTCCTCAACGACGAAGTCACCTGCAGCATTCTTTCGCGCGATGAGAGAGACCAGACACCCCTTGCTTTCATAGACCATTGCTGGTGTCCCCACAGTATTAACCGCATAGGCACCTCCGCCAATTGGCGCCACTGTAGTTTGAGAGGAACCAGGCAGAACGCCAGAACTACCACCCCAGTAAAATTGAAAAGCTCTGCGTCCGTCAGGTAGATCAAAAACATTGGCTGGCTGTCCATAAGCTAGATACGCTTCTGAAATTGAGCTTCCTACATAACGCTTCATTGCGGTGGACGCGCAGCCCGTTAGAGCTAAAGCCGCGACGATTAAAACTGCAAAACGAACCATTAACTGCCCTCCAAGTAACCTACGAGTCAGAGCTTATAGATAAACAGGTCCAATGAACACATGGATTTACCAGTCTTCGTCATTCGGCATTTCTGACTTTGTAACACTGCCATCTTCTGCCTTTCTGGTATGTAGCTCGTAACGAGGACCAGTCAGCATTTCCTTCTTCAAACGCGGCGTGAGATGGCTGTAATGATCTTCTATCATCTTGATACTCGTGCCCATTTGTTTCGCCAAAGTGTGTATTTCCATACCATCCGTTGTCAGTGCAAATGTCGCATAGGTATGGCGAAAGCTATAAAGCGTTCGGTTCTGCCCCGTGCGTGAACACACGAGCAAACCCTTCGCTTTCAGAAATGCTTTGAATGTCTGCCTAAGGTTCTTCGTGACCGTACCATCTGACAATCTGAACACTGGCTTGTTGAGCTTAGCTTTCAGCAAAGCCTCAAACGACATATGGTTTATGTCCTCACACCTTGCGTGAATTCGTTTGAGAAAACCGAGTGTGTTGGCACGGCAGATAATGTCTCGCCTGCCCGTTTTTCCATCAATAGATAGTTCAAGGAACTGCTTACCGTTCTCTTGAAAAACATGGACATGCTGCCACAATAAATTGTCGGCTTCTGTCCCTTCACGAATGCCTGTGTTTGCCAAGATGAGTACATAATCACGAAGCAGAAGACGCATTTCACGAGACTTTCCATCTCGTGCATGTTCAATCCAACTTGGTAAACCGCGTATCAGCGAACGGTACTCTTCCAATGTGAAGTCTGGTCTGCGTTCACTGTCTAACCCATTGTTCTTGAGTAGCGGCTTGTGACTGGCTGACAGAAACCCACGCACAATCGCTTCGTCAAACACACGGTTAAGTGCGCTGTTATGCGTGTTTAGTGTGCTTGCTTTTGGTTCACGCCCCATCTTTGCTACACGCCAGCGATCAAAGTCTCTGAGCGTTTCGTAATTGATGTTCTCAACCAGCATTCTGCCGAAAAATGGTATCAGATAGCGTTCAATGACGATGATATAATCAAGGTAAGTTTTCTTACCTACATCTGCTGCCAGTGCCTTGTTCATCTCCAGAATCGCAAGACGAGCCACATCACCGAAACGCTTGGAAACCACAGGAAGCTGATGCTTCTGGCGAAACTGATATTCCATCATCAGTTTCTTGGCTTCAACCTTAGCTTCTTCAAGGTCCTTATGCTTCGCACTTACACGAACCCAGTGCCCATCAATGTTGAAGGTTGCTTGCCAAACACGGCTTCTAGCCCGCTTGTACAGCTTGATGTCACCATCGTTCACAAGAACAGTTTCTGGGCTAAGAACAGGCATTCAAAACACTCGGTTAAACCTAGTGTTTATGTGCCCCCAGATTGCGATTGCGTCTACACCAAAGTGTGTGACGGGTGTGCTACGCAAGCTGACACCATTGCCAAAAAATAAGTTGCTGTATTTATTGGGAAAATGGTGCCCGAGGGCGGATTTGAACCACCGACACGCGGATTTTCAATCCGCTGCTCTACCCCTGAGCTACTCGGGCTACGCGGCGAAAACCGCGTGGGAGCGCAGCCTATAGAGAGGCGATGCGCCCCTTGGCAAGCGCAAAATCAGTCGCCGCCGTCGGAACCGATGCTATCTTCATAGTCGGCCAGCGGCCCCGGCACGCGATAGCCTTCGTCCAACCATTTCAACAGGTCGCGATCCTTGCACCCCTGACTACAAAAAGGCTTGGATTCCGCCACTACCGGCTTTCCACAAAGTGGACATACATTAGCTTTGCGCGACATGGACATGGCCATAGCCTGCGGCCTTTTCATCTGCAACCACCTGCATATCCGCGCCCGCAAGACGGACAGCCTGCGCCCGCCATGTCGCCCATCGTTCGGACTGCAGCAATGTTGCAACCTCCGGCCGTGTCGTTACGGTGCGCGCGCCAAAGCCCGATGACTGCGCAACCGCGCGCAACAGCCAATAAGCCTGTGTCTCGTCCGACAGCGCAGCGATACGTGTACCGAACAGTTGGTCGAGGACCGACGGCCTTGGCCGGGCACGCACGACTTGCATCATGCCATAGCCGTTAATGGCGGTGCGCTCAAAGGATCGCAGGTCCAGCACGGATGCGGCATCAAAAGCTTCGGCAATCTGCGTGCGCTGCGCCTTGGACACCATCGACGCAAAATCGATTAGGACCATCGCACCGACTTGGTACAGGCGGAGCAGGCGCGCAATTTCGGTCGCTGCGACCATATTGATGGCGAACGGATCACCGATACCGTCAATGTCAAACACCAACCCAGCCTTGGTGCGTTGAAAGCTTATGGTAACATCGCCGAGTTGTGACTGGCCAGCGATGGCGACGTCAAAGCGCTCGGCGATTGACGCGTTGATCGCAGATTGACCAAGAGACGCCAAACGCGCGTCCCACAGGGCATCTTTGTCAATGAGGGGGTGGCGCGCGCTATCGCGCAATACAATCTCTGGCGGCTTGGTACGGCCCGGCTCGGATATCGCTTCACGTGTCACTTCAAACATCACCCGCGCGCCTTCCAGCGCGTTGGTTTTGCCGCGCTGCAAAAGCGTGCTTCCATCGTCGGCCACGACATACGCGCCCGACGGCGTTTTTCGGTCAATGCGGCCAGCGCCACATTCGCCCAAGGCCCATAAAGCATCGCGCTGGATATGAATTTCAACGATGTTTCCGTTTTCAACAACGGCCGCGCGGCGCTCACCCGGCGCATCATCGCGCCATATGTCAGTCAAGCGTATAACCCGATGCACGCAACAGCGCGCGTGTTTCATATAAGGGTAAACCAATCACGCCCGAATGGCTGCCCGCCATCCAATCGATCAACGCCTCTGCCCTGCCCTGAATGGCATAGCCGCCGGCCTTACCAAGCCCTTCGCCGCTATCGATATAGCTTTCGATTTCGTCTGCCGACAGACGTTTGAAACGGACGATGCTGTCGCAAATGCGGCTGCGCATCCGGCCATTGCCGTCAATGACCGCAACCGCGCTCAGGACATGATGGCGGCGGCCGCTGAGGAGGTTCAGGAACTCGCGTTGCATGTCGGCATCGGCAGCTTGCGGCAATATCCTGCGGCCAACGGCGACCGTGGTATCGCCTGCGACCACAATCTCGCCAGCGTCACGTGGCACGGCAACCACCTTCTCCTCAGCCATGCGCAGCGCATAGACACGCGGGACCTCTCCCTTGCGGGGTGTTTCGTCAATATCTGGTGAGGCGATACGCGCAGGCGCGATGCCCAACCGCGCGAGAAGGTCAAAGCGACGTGGGCTTGATGAGGCCAATATGAGCGTGGGGTTCAGACCCAAGGTCTGCCGCCCTTATTTAAAGCGGTACGTGATCCGGCCTTTGGTCAGATCATAAGGCGTCAGTTCGCACAGCACTTCGTCGCCCACGAGAACGCGGATACGGTTCTTGCGCATCTTTCCAGCGGTATGGCCCAAAACTTCATGGCCATTTTCAAGCTCGACACGGAACATAGCATTGGGCAGCAATTCACGGACCGTCCCACGCATTTCGAGTAATTCTTCTTTTGCCATTCGGCCCCTTAAATCTTCAAAAATTCCACGTTGCTGCGCCTTTAAACCTAATGTTCGAAAAAGGGAAGCGCTACAGTGCAATCGCTTTATTGCGACAAAATGTAATAAACTTTACGTCCTTTAGTCTTAGTAATCCGTTATCGCGCAACCATAACGATGATATAAACTGAGCTTCCCCCCATGAAAATATCCCGTTTAAGCGCAATTTTGCTGGCATCGACCGCCGTTCCCGCAATGGCGATGGGCGATGCACAAAACACCGGCAGCGTTGTGGCGCTCGCCAATGATGATATCGAAGAAGCTGTTGAAGATCCCCCGTCGCGCGAAATCGTCGTTACCGCTGAACGTCTTAGGGGCTCGGTGGACACCGACGTCCCGCCCGTGGAAGAATTGAACGAAGCAGACATGACCGCCTTGGGCGCATCGTCGCTGACGGACCTTGTTGCAGCGGTTGCACCGCAGGCCAATTCGGGGCGTGGACGCGGGGGCGGCATGCCAATTATATTGCTTAATGGCCAGCGCGTATCGGGTTTGCGTGAACTTCGAGATTTACCGCCAGAAGCCCTTCGTCAAGTTCAGATTTTCTCGGAAGAAGTCGCGCTAAAATATGGTTTTCGGCCCGACCAACGGGTGATCAACTTCATCTTGAAGGACAATTTTGCCTCCTTCGCCACGGAATTTGAACATGCCCAGCCGCAGGATGGCGGCTTTGCTACTAATGAATTTGAAACGACGCTGACGCGTATTGGCAAAACCACACGGTTTAACTTGGATATTGAGTTGGAACGCGCGACGGCGCTGACGGAATCCGAACGTGACCTGATTTCTTCGGATGGTTCGGCATTGGCGCGTGGCGGTAACATCAGCGGCCTTGGCGTCAATGGAGAGATTTCGCCCAGCTTAAGCGCGCTTGCCGGAAGCAATGTGACTGAGGCTGGCGTTCCGTTGGGGGTATCCAACCCGAGTTTGGCCCAATTTGCCAGCACGGCAAATCGCCTGAATAGCGGCGATATCGGCGATGTCCGGACGTTGCTGCCCCGCACCGAACGGCTTGAGATGAACGGCACGTGGAGCCGGTCGCTTGGTCCGCAAACAATATTGTCCCTGAACGCCAATTACGCGCTGACAGGCAGCGAATCTTTGCTGGGTCTGCCCGGCACAAATTTTGTTCTGCCCGGCAGCAGCCCGTTTTCACCCTTCGGTCAAGACGCGATACTCAGCCGCTATTTCGACACCCCGCGCCCGCTTGAACGCGAGAGCGAAACGCATGTGTTTCAGACTGGCAGCACGTTCAACCACGCGCTCGGCGGTTGGCGGTGGACAGTAACGGGCAATTATGCACGCACCGCAAATGATACACGCACGACGCGCAACGCAGACTTCAGCGCATTACGCGCTGGCGTTTTGGCCGGAACGACGAACCCGTTTTCAGCCGACTTTGGCGCGAATTTGCTGTTCATGCCCCCTGATCTTAGCAGCAGCCTGAACCAGAATATGGACGTGCGCAGTACCCTTGCTGGAACCGCGCTCAAATTGCCCGCAGGCAATGTACAAATGACGTTCGCGTCGGGCTTTACCCGGCAAATGCTGGACAGCGAAACATGGCGTTCTGGGCTCACGACCGACATATCCTTGCGCCGGAACATGATGAACCATTCGGTCAATGCGGAATTGCCCCTGACGGGACGCGATTTCGGCATTGGCTCTACGATTGGCGAATGGTCGATCAATGGCAATGTCGGCTATAGCGACCTGTCCGATTTCGGAAAATTATTGGAATATGGCGCTGGCCTGCGCTGGGCCCCTGCGGGCAACCTGACCTTTCAGGCATCGATCACAGGCGACGAAAACGCTCCGGGCATTGGCCAATTAGGCAACCCGACTTTAGTCACACCTAATGTCGCGACCTATGATTTTGCGCGCGGCGAAAGCCTGTTCATCAACGTCATTACCGGCGGCAACCCTGCCCTGATCGGCGAAAAGCGCCGCGATGTCATATTGAACGCGAATTGGAATCCCGATTTCATTAAGGATTTCGCGATTCAGTTCAGCTATTTCAAAAACGACAGCCGCAATACCACCGCCGCTTTCCCGCTGCTGACGCCAGAGATTGAAGCCGCCTTTGCCAGCCGCGTCGTGCGTGATGTCAATGGCCGCTTAGTGAGCATCGACCAACGCCCAGTGAATTTCGACCGTGAAACGTCACAGCGGATCCGCTGGGGCTTTAACGTGTCGGGCAATATCGGCGCGCCCGCGCCCCCACGTGGACCAGCAGGCGGCCCTCCTGCTGCTGCGACAGGCGCTCCCGGCGCGCCTCGCGCGACAGGCGGCGGTTTTGGCGGTGGCGGTGGCCGTTTTGGCGCACCCGGCGGCGGCCAACCCAGCCGCTGGAACATCGCTCTATACCACAGCTACCGTATAAAAGACGAAATCCGCATCCGTCCCGGCGTGTCTGTGCTTGACCTGCTCAACGGCTCAGCGACCAGCAGCAATGGCGGCGCATCGCGGCATGAGGTTGAGCTTTCCGGTGGCCTGTTCCACAAGGGCTTTGGCCTCCGGCTGCAAGGGACGTACAAAAGCGCAACCACCGCCAACGGCTCTGGCCTTGCCGGTAGCAATGACCTGAGGTTTAGCGACATTGCCGCCATCAGCGCATTTCTGTTCGTCAATTTGGACCAGCAAGCGCGCGTTATAAAGGCCGTACCGTTGCTGAAAGGTAGCCGCATCGCATTCCGGATTGAAAACATCTTCAACGATATTGTCGATGTGCGCGACCAGAATGGAGATGTGCCGCGCAGCTATCAGCCGGGCTATATCGACCCGCGCGGCCGGGTATTTGAATTGAGTTTCAGAAAGCGGTTCTGAACAATCGGATTAGCGCATAAAAAACCCCGCCGGAATTGCTTCTTGCGGGGCCTTAAAGCTTAATTTTCTTTAGGCGTTATACGCCGCCATGCGCCAATGCCGCCAACAACAGCAAGGCCACGATGTTCGTGATCTTGATCATTGGGTTTACGGCTGGGCCAGCGGTGTCCTTATATGGGTCACCCACGGTGTCGCCGGTTACGGCTGCCTTATGGGCCTCCGAACCTTTGCCGCCATGGTGGCCGTCTTCGATGTACTTCTTGGCATTGTCCCATGCGCCGCCGCCCGAAGTCATCGAGATCGCAACGAACAGACCGCCAACAATCACACCCAACAAGAGCGCGCCGAGAGCGGCAAAACCCTGTGCCGGACCAGCGACCCAGCTGATCACAAAATACACGACGATTGGTGCCAGTACCGGCAGCAACGAAGGAATGACCATTTCACGGATCGCGGCCTTAGTCACCAAATCAACGGTGCGGGCATAATCAGGCTTTGAGGTGCCATCCATGATCCCGGGGTTGTTGGCGAATTGGTCACGAACGTCCTTCACGACTTCACCGGCTGCCTTGCCGACTGCAGTCATACCCATGGCTCCGAAGAGATATGGCAACAACGCACCCAACAACAGACCGACGATGACATAAGGGTTCATCAGCGTGAAATCGACGCCGCCTTCTGCAAGGCCGAGTTTCTCGGAGTAGAACGCCAAGTCAGCGGTGTAAGCACCAAACAGAACGAGTGCCGCCAAAGCCGCTGAACCGATGGCATAGCCCTTGGTCACGGCCTTCGTAGTGTTACCGACAGCGTCGAGCGCGTCGGTCTTTTCACGAACCGATTTGTCCATTTCAGACATTTCAGCGATACCGCCTGCGTTATCGGTCACTGGACCATACGCATCAAGCGCCACGACCATACCGGCCAAAGCCAGCATCGAGGTTGCAGCGAACGCAATACCGATAATGCCCGCCAACTGGAACGAAACGATGATACCAACACAGATGACCAAAGTTGGCAATGCGGTTGATTCAAGGCTGATCGCGAGGCCCTGAATGACGTTGGTGCCGTGACCGGTTTCCGATGCCTTGGCAATCGAACGGACCGGACGATAGTTGGTGCTGGTATAATATTCGGTGATCCAGACCAAAAGCCCGGTGACGGCCAAGCCGACCATCATCGAATAGAACAATGTCCAACCCGTGAAACCGCCGGTGCTATAAGTCACTACGGCATTCATATCGCCGCCGAGCGTCTGGTATGTGACATATCCAATCGCCGGAATCGAAGTGACTGCGGTGACCAAAAAGCCCTTATACATTGCACCCATGATGTTGGTACCACCGCCCAAACGGACGAAAAAGGTTCCCAAAATCGACGTCAGAATGCAGATACCGCCAACAACCAATGGCAAAGACATCAGGTTCAACAGTTCGGCCGCTGGCATTGCAGCTGGCATCAACAAGGCAAGCAAAACCATAGTTGCGCCAATGGTCACAACATAGGTTTCGAACAAGTCAGCCGCCATGCCCGCACAATCGCCAACGTTATCGCCGACATTATCGGCAATCGTCGCAGGGTTGCGGGGGTCATCCTCAGGAATATTTGCTTCGACCTTACCGACGAGGTCAGCGCCGACATCTGCTGCCTTGGTAAAGATACCTCCGCCCAAACGCGCGAAGATCGAAATCAGCGATGCGCCGAAAGCCAATGCCAGCAACCCGTCGATAACGGGGCGGCTGTTCGGAAGGTTCATCGCGACTTCAGTGAGATAATAAAAGAAACCGGCAATCGCGAGCAAAGCAAGGCCAGCAACGAGCATACCCGTGATCGCACCGGCATTGAATGCCATGGTCAGGCCTTTTTGAAGGCTCTCGCTAGCCGCCTGCGCCGTTCGGACGTTGGCGCGAACCGAGATATTCATCCCGATAAAGCCTGTCGCACCAGACAACACAGCACCAAGGACGAAGCCGACCGCAGACAGCGGACCAAGGAACACACCGACCAGAACCGCAACGATCAGCCCGACAAAGCTAATGGTGCGATATTGGCGTGCCAGATATGCGCCGGCGCCTTCCTGGATAGCGGCTGCAATTTCTTGCATCCGCGGTGTACCAGCCGATGCAGCAAGCACCGAGCGGCTTGTTAGAATTCCATAGAGCACGGCAATAAGCCCGCACAATATAGCCATAATTGACAAAGACATAAACTGTCCCTTCCCCGTTTTTCTTTGTTAGAAACTCTCTCTTGGTGTACCCGAAAAGGCACACAAGCGGCTGCGGTATAGGGTGGCTTTGCAGTATGACGCAACCCATAAAAATGGCCCTGTGGGCCGGTTTGTCTTATTGATGCTGATAACCCAGCATCGGAGGCAATTTTACCGGATTCGCGCCGTCTTTTAAGGTGAGACAACCGCCGGACAATACACAGCCAATGGCAGTTGCCGGCACAGGCAGCGGCAGTTCTGGCCGCGCGGTGAACAGCAATTGATAATCGTCGCCCCAGCTTGCCGCCTGCATACGGCTTTCAAGGCTGTCACTGCGATAGCTGATGTAGAGCGGCGATAGTGGCACGCACGCAAGGTCGATTTCTATACCAATCTGGCTGGCGGTCGCCAATCGTTCGGCATCAAGCAGCAAACCATCCGACACATCCATCATCGCGGTGACAATCGGCGCAAGCTTTTGACCGTCGGCTACCCGCGCGACTGGCCGGTTAAACGCATCGGCCAGCGGCCCAACTTCATCAAAACCAGCGTCCATGAGCTCAAAACCCGCCAAGGCATCGCCGAGCGTCCCCGTCACATAGAGTATATCGCCGATTTGCGCGCCGGATCGCGATGGTACGGGGCGATGCGTCGCCCTGCCCAAAGCGGTCAGGCCAAACGCCCGTTTGTCCCCGCGATTGGCCACCGTATCTCCGCCAAGCAAAGCTACGTTATAATGCGCCAGCGCCTTTTCCAAACCAGCGGCAAATGCCCTGTCCCACGCATCATCGCCCAGCATGAAGCCAAGCAGCACACCAATGGGCGCTGCGCCCTTTGCAGCCAAATCGGACAGGTTCGACGCCAATAATTTCCACGCGACGTCGGCTGGATTGGCGTTCGACCGGAAATGCACGCCCTCTGCCATCATGTCATGCGTGATAATCAACGCCGCATCACCGATATCGATCACCGCAACATCATCCAACAATCCACGCGCCGCAGGGTCAGTGGTAAAGCCACGCAAAAGGTTGATGAAGCTGGATTCGGTTGTCATGGGGCGACGTTACCGCATTGCGAGGACATGCAGAACAATATTCAGGTCAGCTCCGTTCAGCGGGCGCGCACGTCCTTTGCAACGGCGTCCAACAAGCCATTGACGAACTTCGCGTCCTTCTTGTCAAAAAACGCATGGGCGACGTCGAGATATTCGTCGATGACCGTCGCGGTTGGCACATCTGGCCGGGCGATCAATTCATAGGTGCCGCAACGTAAGATCTGGAGCATCGTCTTGTCCAGACGGTCCATCTTCCATTTCTCACCAAGCTTGCCATGGACATGCTCGTCGATTTCCGCGCGCCGCGCATCAACGCCGGAGACGACATCATCGAAAAAATCGGGGTCGGCGGCGGCATATTGCGCGTCTTCGATTTCCTGACCCAGCCTGTGCGAATGAAATTCATTCAACAGGCGGGCAATGCCAATGTCTTCCATATCCCTTTGATATAGCGCCTGCACCGACGCAAGCCGCGCTGCCGAACGGGATTTGGATTTGGCACTGGCGTTATGGGCACTCATAATCTTTTCCTGACACTCGCCGCATGGGCGGGTAAACCTTCGGCATCGGCAAGCTTTGCCGCCGCTGGGCCAATGTTGTTGATGGCGTGTTGATCGAGCGCGATAAAGCTGGTCCGCTTCATGAAATCGAGCACCGACAGGCCAGACGCAAAGCGCGCGCGCCGTCCGGTGGGCAACACATGATTTGGTCCGGCGATATAATCGCCAATCGCCTCAGGCGTCATGCGGCCCAAGAATACCGAACCGGCGTGCCTGACGAGGCCAAACAGCCGTTCGGCCCGGTCATCATCGACCGCAAGCTCCAAATGCTCCGCCGCCAACCGGTTGACCAAAGGCATTGCGCCTTCCAGATCATCGACCACGATAATCGCGCCAAAGTCCGTCCAACTGGCCAGCGCAACCGCGCCGGTGGACAGCGTCGCAATTTGCGCGTCAACGGTGGCTGATACTTGGTCAGCAAATTCGGCATTGTCCGTGAACAGGATCGACTGGCTCGTCGGGTCATGTTCGGCCTGACTTAACAAATCGGCGGCAATCCATTCTGGGTCATTTTGGGCATCGGCCACCACGACGATTTCCGACGGTCCAGCCACCATGTCGATGCCGACCACGCCATAAAGCTGCCGCTTTGCCTCTGCGACCCATGCATTGCCGGGGCCGGTGATAACGTCCACGGCGCGCATGCGTTCGGTTCCGTAAGCCAAAGCCGCAATCGCCTGCGCCCCGCCCACGCGCCAGATTTCGTCCACACCCGCCACATGCGCGGCGGCCATGACGGTCTGGTGTATTGCACCGCCGGGTGTTGGCGTGACCATGACGATGCGTTCAACGCCAGCGACCTTGGCCGGAATAGCATTCATCAACACCGATGATGGATATGCCGCACGGCCACCGGGGACATAGACCCCCGCCGCATCGACCGCCGACCAACGCGCGCCAAGCCGCACATTGTCGGCGTCACGATAATCGCGGTCCTCTGGCAGTTGCGCCTTGTGATAGGCCTCAATCCGCTTCGCCGCGAGCGTCAATGCGTCGCGCAATTCGGGCTCGAGCTCCTCATAGGCGGCCTTGCACTGCGCCGCGTCAATCTGCCAACCCGCCTCGTTCAGGTCGAAACCATCAAAGCGCTGCGTCATTTCCGCCAGCGTCGCATCACCATGTGCGCGGACATCTCGAATGGTTTGCGCCACAGCGCTCGACACATCAGCATCCGCCTCACGTCGGCCGTTTACCAACGCGTCAAATGCATCCGCGAAACCAATGTCAGAGAAATCAAGCCTCTGCACGTGCGCCCGTCAATTCTCTGAAACGTTGCACCATAGCCGGAATAGTCCTGCTCATCATCTTGTAGGCAGCGCGGTTAACAATCAGCCGCGCCGACACTTGGGAAATGACCGCCGTTTCAACGAGACCATTTTCAGCGAGCGTTTTGCCCGACGACACCAGATCCACAATCCGCCCCGAAAGCCCAAGCGAAGGGGCAAGTTCCATCGCACCATTCAACTTCACACATTCAGCCTGAATGCCGCGCGCGTGATAATAACGGCTGGTCGTCCCGGGATATTTGGTGGCAACGCGGATATGCCCGCCATTGACATCGTCAGGCACGCCCTGCGGCATCGCCACCGATATGCGGCAAAGGCCAATGCCCAAGTCCACGGGCGCATAAAGTTCCGAATAATCAAATTCGTCGATGACATCCGAACCGACAATGCCAATCTGCGCCGCGCCATGCGCGACAAAGGTCGCGACGTCGAACGCGCGTACGCGAATGATGCTGATCGCAGGATCGTTGGTCGCGAACAAAAGCGCGCGGCTGGCGTCGTCGAAGAAGGCAGCTTCAGGCTGAATGCCCGCCGCTTGCATCAACGGCAAAGCCTCGTCGAGAATCCTCCCCTTGGGGATTGCAAAGATGATTGGTTCAGTCACAATGACCGCGCTTTACGGGTCGCGGGCAGAAAGGGCAATATGGCAGAAAATATAGCATCGGATGATTTTGGCATCGGCGCTGGCTTATTCTGCGCGTGTTGCGATTAAGCCAAAAATTCCTCCATCGCCGCGTTAACCGCATCGGGTTGTTCCCAAATGACAAAATGCCCACAATTCTCGACTGGGGTGATTGTTACGTTGGGCACAATTTCCTGTATGCCATCAATGTTGCTGGGCGGTAAAGCCAAGTCATCCATTGCCCAAACCACTAAGGTCTGGATCATCAACTGCGGAAATGCACCAGCGGCAAAGGCCGGGATTTCGACATCCTCGTCCATCGTGGGCACATACAAAGCAGACGCGCGGTACCAGTTGAGCATCCCGAAACAAGCGTCACGGTCCGTCCAATCGGCGAGCAACGCGGCGCGCTCCTCGGGCTCCATCGCATTGGGCTTGTCCCATTTAATCGTCTTCAGCAACAGGCCTGTCAGGCCCTGTTCCTGCACCAACGCATCATTGGCCGGGTCGCGAAAGGCGCGAATATATTGGCTCGATTCGCGCTGTTTCATGTCAGTGATCAACAAACGCTGGAAAATATAGGGATGCGGCGCATTGGCGATAATCGCGCGCGTCACACGCCCTGCCCACGCGGGATTGAACCCGCCAGCTTGCCCATTCAACGCAACGCTCCACGCAATCGCGCCGCCCCAATCATGGCCAGCGATGATAAATTCCTGCACATGCAAAGCATCGGCCAGCGCAAAGATATCGGCAGTCAACTTGTCCGCCGTATACGCCTCCACCTCCTGCGGCTTTGACGTACCGCGATAGCCGCGCTGATCAGGCGCGATGCAATAAAAACGGTCGGCAAAATGCGCGATCTGGTGCCGCCAAGTCCGGTGCGATTCGGGAAATCCGTGCAGGAATATAATCGCGGGGTGCTTGGGGTCACCGGCCGTAAATACATCCATGTCTATGCCCGTGGACAAAGACAGGCGGTGCGGAGAAAGTTCGATCATGTCATTGTGCTTTTCTTTTATGCCTCAACTAAATCTCGCCGGGTGCACTAGCCTTGATAGCCAGCGCATGGACGCGCGTTCCGGGAATATCGCCCAGCGCCTTATTCACCATGCGCTGCCGCATCAGGCGGGCAACGCCGGCAAAGGCCGCGCTTTCAATTTCGATGGTGAAGTGGGATTCGCCGGACCCATCATCGCCGCCATGGCCGTGATGTTTGGCGCTGTCGTTGATGACGGCCAGGCGGGTTGGCGCGAATGCTGTTTCAAGCAGCATTTCCATTTCAAGTTGTGCAGGACCTTTTTTCATGGCCTGCTCTTCCCATATGGCAGGCTTTTCGCCAAGGAAAATCATGGCCTCCGACCGTTCCACTGACCGATTTCACGGCCGCGTTCACAGCGCGGGGCGGCAATGCGTCTATCCGCGCTGCGGCGAAGCGGGGGAATTTCGCGCGCCTGATCCGCGGGGACAGGCCGCATCGGCCAACGGCCCCGGCGACTATCAATATCTCTGCCTTGACCATGTGCGGCAGTTTAACGCAGGCTATAACTGGTTTGCGGGCATGACCGCCGAAGAAATTTCCGTGGCGCAAAGCCCGGTGCAATTCTGGCCAAGTGAGACCCGCGCGTTTCGCTCCAATGGCAATGTCGACTCGCCGCCGAAATGGGCGGATTTTAAAGACCCTCTGGATGCCATTTCCACCCGGTTCCGGTCCCGCCTGCCCAAAGAGCGTGCCGATGGTCATTTTCTGTCGCTGGAGGACCGCAAAGCGTTGCGGACGCTAGGGCTTAGCGAGGATGCCGACCGCCGCGCCTTGCGTAGCGCCTATTCGGGGAAGGTTCGCGCCTATCATCCCGACAAAAATGGCGGCAACCGCTCTTATGAAAAGGCTTTGCAAGACGTGATTGCTGCCTATACGCACCTTAAAACTTCGCCCGCTTTCATTTGACGAGAATAACATGACTGACATCCCAGATATCCAACCCGACAGCCGCGACACGACCATCCTCGCCGCCCCTGACAAAGTGGTCAGCGTGCGCGAATTGTTCGGTATTGATGTGGATATGGAATGCCCGGCTTTCTCTATTGCCGACGAACGTGTGCCCGACACCGACGATAGCTATGTGTTTGACCCCGACACCACCCTCGCGATCCTTGCTGGCTTTGCCCATAACCGCCGCGTGATGGTGCAGGGTTATCATGGCACGGGCAAATCCACCCATATTGAACAGGTTGCCGCGCGTCTGAAATGGCCCTGCATCCGTATCAATTTGGACGCGCATATCAGCCGTATCGACCTTATAGGCCGTGATGCCATTGTTTTACGCGATGGGCAGCAAGTGACCGAATTCCGCGAAGGCCTGTTGCCTTGGGCGTTGCAGACGCCGACGGCATTGGTGTTTGACGAATATGATGCTGGCCGCCCTGACGTGATGTTCGTGATCCAGCGCGTGTTGGAAACCGAAGGCAAGCTGACCCTGCTCGACCAAAACCGCGTCATTCGCCCCAACCCCTATTTCCGCCTATTTGCCACCGCCAACACCGTAGGGCTTGGCGATACCAGCGGCCTGTATCATGGCACCCAAGCAATCAACCAAGGCCAGATGGACCGATGGAATATTGTGGTCGGTCTCAACTACCTTCCCGCGCAGGTCGAAAGCGAAATCGTTTTGGCCAAGGCGACAGGCACCGATGCGACAGAGGTTGCCAATATGGTGAAGGTCGCCGAAATGACTCGGCAGGGCTTCATCAATGGTGATATCTCGACGGTCATGAGCCCGCGCACGGTCATCACCTGGGCCCAGAATACTGCGATTTTCAAAAATGTCGGTTTTGCCTTCCGCCTGTCATTCCTCAACAAATGCGATGACGCGGAACGCGCCTTGGTCGCCGAATATTACCAGCGCGTTTTTGGCCAAGATCTGCCGGAAAGTGTCGTTGGCAAAGCAAAGTAACTACCGGCTATTTCGCCGCCTCAGTTGAAGGAACGCATTATGAAACGCTTCGCAATTGCACTTGCGCTGATGATTTCCGCATCCCCGGCATTTGCCGCGCTGAAACCCGGGACACGCGCAACCGATTTCACGACGCAAGCCGTGCTGGCCGGCAAGGCCGACACCTTCAACCTGAACAAAGCGTTGAAAAACGGGCCAGTGGTGCTGTATTTCTATCCAAAGGCATTCACATCAGGCTGCACGGTTGAGGCGCATGAATTTTCCGAATCCGCCGACGACTTTGCCGCTTATGGCGCGTCGATTGTTGGCATGTCGGCGGACAATCTGGAGACGCTAAAGCGCTTTTCGGTTGAGGCCTGCCGCAACAAGTTTATGGTCGGTATTGCGACCAAGCCCATGATTAAAAATTACGCGGTCAGTATGCCCATGATGGGCGGCACCAACCGCACGACTTATGTCATCGCGCCCGATGGCAAGGTGCTTTTTGCTTATGCGCAGCTTGGCGTGAAGGGCCATGTGTCCGGCGCGCTGAACGCAGTAAAGGCATGGCATGCGGCGAACGCTAAGCGGAAGTAATGCGCAAGCTTTCTCTCCTGCTTTTGCCAATGCTCCTGTCTGGTTGCACTGTGGCCGTCGCATATGGCGATGTGCCGCACAGCACGCTGGCGGAAAATCCGCGTTGCAACCCGGCGCAGAATGACAGCGCAGCGATAGCCGGAAAAGACCATTTCATTGTTACGAGCCGCCTGCCCGACTGCCGCGGCGACACTATCATCCTGACCAATCACCGGGCCGATCGGTTACGTTACGCCCGCTTTGCACCACCGCAAAAGATAAAGCCTGCAAAGGGCGATGCGCAAGTGGTTGTGCCACTTGCATTCCAACCAGAGGATGCATGGTGGGATGGCCTGCGTGATGCGGCGAACCTGCGCAAGGGCCGTGTGCTGTTATATGTCCATGGCTATCGCGAAACGCTGGCAACTACGGCGCGCGACGCTGTGCAAATTGGCGCGATGGGCAATTTTGATGGGCCAATCATTCATTATAGCTGGCCCTCACAGGGCAATTTGCTGAGCTACGCCGTTGATGAAACCAACATGTATTGGGACGAGCGCAATTTCCGCAATTTCCTTGCCAAATTGGCGCGGACGGAGTGGGTCAAGGAAATCGTTGTTGTTTCCCATTCGCTTGGCGCGCGGCTTGTTATTCCGGCAATCGATTATGTTGACCGCACATCGACCGACGCCGATTCCAGCAATATTTCCAATATTGTATTGGCCGCACCCGATGTGGATCGCGAAGATTTTGAACGCGACATCGCGGAAGAGGTTCTTGCCGCAAGACGCGTGAATAACGACCGGCACGTGACCGTCTATGCATCGCTCAGCGACCGCGCGCTGGCCTTATCGCGCGCGGTGCATGGCTATCCGCGCTTAGGATCGCCTTTTTGCTTCAACCCCTTTGAGGCTAAGGATTTAAAGGCAAAGGGTCTGCCGCAACGCTGCTTTGCAACTAAGTCAAAATATCAGACGGAGCCTGCCAAAACCGGCTTCACCATTATCGACACAACAGACGTGTCCGGCGATAGGGTTGGCCATAGCGATTATTTGCGCAGCTTTGCGGTGTGTAAGGACTTTGCCGCTGTCGTGAATGGTGCGCGCACGACAGAGGACCGCGTGGCGACCAAGGATGAACATGTCTTCACTCTGCGCGCGCCAGTAAAGCCGACGAAGGAAGACATTGCCGCTATGTGCAAGAGATTGTCCGATTAATGTCAAACGAAACCCCTCTTGAACTATTCAAACAAGTGCTGACCGGCACCGCCCGTGCGCTCGCGCATGAGCCAGAGGTGGAATTGGCCTTCACCGCCGATGCGCCAAGCCAGGCGGGCAAGAATTTCAAGGTACCCATGCCGGGCCGCCTGCTTCCGCCCGATCAAGTGGCCGAGGCACGCGGCTTTGCCGACAGCTTTGCGTTGAAGTTGAAGCATCATAATCCCGCCCGCCACGCCGCATTACGTCCATCCGAAGTCATTGCAGGTGCAGCCTTTGACGCCGTGGAAAATGCGCGGATTGAGGCGCTGGGATCACGCAATATGGCGGGAATTGCCGCAAATCTTGGCCATGCGCTTGAACTGAAAATGCGCACTGATCCGATTTCCCGCGCACAAGCCCCTGATGAAGTGCCCATTTCCACGGCATTATCCCTGATCGTGCGCGAACGGCTGACCGGCGCGCTTGTGCCAGCCGGTGCCGCCGCTGGCGTGGATATGCTGCGCGGTTGGATTGAGGAGAATGCTGGCAGTGATTTGGATGCGCTTGCGCTTGCGTTGGACGATCAAAGCGCCTTTGCCGCGCTGACTCAGTCCATGCTGGAGCATCTGAACCTCACCGAAGGTAATATCGATCCGTCCGAAGGCGGCGACGATGCCGAGGACAGCCAAGACCAAGGCGGCGACAGCGAAGATGATGGCGAAGGCGAAGCTGGCCAAGCCGAAGCCCGAGCGGAGCCGCAGCAAGGCGAAGGCGAAGAGACTGAGGCCGATTATGACGGCGAAGACATGGATGATCAGGACGGCGCCGACGGCGAAATGGGGGATGACGGCATGCAGCCTGTCACGCCGCAGCGCCGCAATTGGGACCATCTGCCGCAGAGCGATTACAAGATTTGGTCGACCAAATTTGACGAAACGATCACCGCAACTGAACTTGCCGACGAAGAAGAGCTGAACCGGCTGCGCGCCTATCTCGACCAACAATTGTCGAACCTGCAATCGGTGGTGACAAAACTCGCCAACCGCCTGCAACGCCGCCTGATGGCACAACAAAACCGCAGTTGGGATTTTGACCAAGAAGAAGGCATGATCGACGCCGCGCGGCTTGCGCGCATCGTGGTCTCACCCGGAAGCTCTTTGTCCTACAAAATCGAACGCGAGACCGATTTCCGCGATACCGTGGTAACCTTGCTGATCGACAATAGCGGCTCAATGCGCGGACGGCCGATCAGCATTGCGGCGATCAGCGCTGACATATTGGCGCGCACGTTGGAACGGTGCGGCGTCAAAACCGAAATATTGGGCTTCACCACGCGTGCGTGGAAAGGCGGGCAAGCGCGGGAAGACTGGCTCACCGCCGGACGCCAGCCAATGCCCGGCCGCCTCAACGACCTGCGCCACATCATCTATAAAAAAGCCGATGAGCCTTGGCGGCACGCCAAACGCAATCTGGGCCTGATGATGCGCGAAGGTCTGCTGAAAGAAAATATCGACGGAGAGGCATTGCTTTGGGCGCACAACCGCCTGATCGCCCGCGCCGAAGACCGCCGCATATTGATGGTCATTTCGGACGGCGCGCCGGTGGACGACAGCACCTTGTCGGTCAACCATGGCGGTTATCTTGAACAGCATTTGCGCAAAGTTATCGAAATGATCGAAACGCGCAGCCCCGTGCAACTGGTCGCCATCGGCATCGGCCATGACGTGACGCGCTACTACAAACGTGCGGTCACGATCATGGACGTTGAGCAATTGGGCGGGACGATGATTGAGCAACTGGCTGGGTTGTTTGACGAGGAATAAGCTTGCCTTTCGCACGCCGCATAATATGATTTAATCAAACGATTAAACCTGCCGGGAAATATAAATGAACGTCACCGAAGCTGTCGCCAGCCGCCGCTCTGTCCGGCAATTTCTGGATAAACCCGTTGATCAGGCGATACTCGAACGCGTGCTTGCCAAGGCGCAGCGTTCGCCCTCGGGCGGCAATACGCAGCCTTGGAATGCCGTCATCCTCACAGGCGCGCCGCTGGCTGACCTCACCGCCAAAATTAAGGCGAAAGCCACCACTGCGCCGATGGGCGATGGCCATGAATATGACATCTATCCCAAGGGCCTTGAGGGCCGGTACGAAGACCAACGGCGCGGGGTCGGCAAGGCAATGTTCGACGCGCTTGGCTTGGCGCGCGAAGATGGCGCTGGCCGCGTTGCACAGATGATGAAAAACTGGGACAGCTTTGGTGCGCCGGTGCAATTATTCACCTACACGGCCAAATACATGGGCCCGCCGCAATGGTCCGACATGGGCATGTGGCTGCAAACCGTGATGCTGTTGCTGCGCGAAGAGGGCCTTGACAGTTGCGCGCAGGAAATATGGGCGATGTACGGCATGACAATGCGGGAATTACTGAACATTGATGATGCGCACATCTTCTTCTGCGGCATGGCCATTGGTTATCGTGATGCAGACGCCGCCGTGAACAACTTCAATGTCCCTCGCGTGGAGATTGACCAGGCGATCCGCTGGGACGGGTTTTAGCAAACCCCAAACCCGTTCCCCAGCGCAGGCTGGGGCCTATCTCGCCTTTCGGTGTATCCAAACACACGTGATAGGCACCAGCCTGCGCTGGTGCGACGGACAAGTGGCCGTGAACAAGTTCGGCGTGACGGTTGGAGGTGGCTTGACCTAATCGCGCATTTCCACCATCTTCAAAATCAATGTCAGTAGTTAAATCACTCTTCTTTTTCGGGCCCTTTTTCTTCGGCATCGCGTTCCTTGCACCATTGGTTGCGCAGGTGATGCTGAGGCTGGATTTGAATGCACCCTTTGCGTTGTCGCCAATACAATTTGGCCTGATTATCGGGACGGTTCTGGGCTTGATCGCGACCTATCGGGGCAAATGGATATGACCAGTCAAAGCCTGCGCGCGCGCGAAAAGGCAATTGCGGACCAGTTTACGGGCGGCATCCCTTGGCTCATGGTGTTTTGGGGCATAACGAACACGGCCATGTGGCTTGCATTATGGCCACTTGTTTTTACCGGCACGATACCCTTGTGGCTGGGTTTCATTATCGCGACGATTGATATTACGGCGAGCTATCTGCCGTCGCATGATGCACAGCATTATATCATCGCGCCAAAGGGATCGAAGCTGGAATGGTTTAACGAACTTGTCGGCCACTGGTCACTCATCCCGCTGACACTGCCGCTGCGCACGGCGCGGATTACGCATATGGAACATCATAAGCACGCCAATGATCCGCTTCTGGATCCCGATTATTCAACCCATGCAACAGGCCCGTTACAGGCGCTTTGGAAAACGGTCGTCAACCGCCAACCCCGTGCTGAAGGCGGGTTCAACCGCTACGGCCAACTGTTGCAGCAATGGGACAGCCCGGCGGCCAAGGCGGCGCTGAACGACGCGATTATCAGCAAAACTTTGTTCTTTGGCATTCTCGCGGCATTGGCACTGAGCGGTTATGCCATAGAGGCGGCGTTGCTGTGGTGGCTGCCGCGCCATGTGGCGCTGACCTATATTTCATTCTACCTCAGCTGGGCGCCACATCACCCCGCCGTCGAACAAGGACGGTATAAGGATACAAGAGCGTTCAAAAGCAGGTTGGGCAATATCTGGTCATCTGGCATGCAATATCACATCATCCACCATCTATATCCTACGATCCCGCTGAACAGGACGCCCGCTGCCTATCGCGCGCTGCGCCCGATATTGGCCGAACGTGGGTGTAATCTCGACAATATGTGAGCAGATGGCGAGCGGGGGACATGTTTTAGAAAACGCCACCCCCGTCGCCCCAGCGCAGGCTGGGACCTATCGCGTCTATCGGTTTTCCCACCCCCCCGACGCTTGAAGCGGAAAGGCGTGATAGGCACCAGCCTGCGCTGGTGCGACGGGGTGTTTTCTGAACAAGTTGCCTATTTGCAACCCGCTCGAACGGGCTTCATTCTCCCCATCGACTTGCGATGGGGAGGTGGCAGTCGAAGCCTTTAGCTTCGAATGACGGAGGGGCATTTAACGTTAAGAAGGCCCCTCCACCCTTCGCTGCGCGAACGGTCCCTCTCCCCATCGCAAGTCGATGGGGAGGAAAGAGTCAATTACCCCGCATTCGGATGACGAGGTTCTTGACCTCCGCACCCATTTCCAGCATCGCCCTCCAAATGTCCGAGCTTAAACTCTTCAACAGCCTGACCCGGCAACTCGAAACCTTCACCCCCGTTCATGAGGGTGAGGCGCGGGTCTATACCTGCGGGCCGACGGTCTATAACTACCCGCACATCGGCAACATGCGCGCATATGTTTTTGCCGACACGCTTGGCCGCGTGCTGTCCTACAAGGGCTATAGGCTCACCCATGTCATCAACATCACCGATGTTGGCCATCTGACCGACGACGCCGACGCAGGCGAGGACAAGATGGAGAAGATGGCAGCGGAGAAAGCCCAGTCGATCTGGGACATCGCAAAGCATTATACGCAAGCCTATTGGGATGACATCAAGGCGCTGAGCATCCGCCAACCTGCACATTGGTCCATCGCCACGGATTACGTCCCCGCGATGATCGATTATGCCAAAAGCATCGCCGAAAAGCATTGTTATAAGCTGGAAAGCGGCCTGTATTTTGATACCTCGACCGTTGCGAATTATGGCGCATTGGCGCGTGCCAAGACCGAGGAAGGTGAAGGTCGCATCGATGAAGTCGAGGGCAAACGCCACGCCGCTGACTTTGCCATCTGGCGCAAGACGCCAGCGGGCGAAACGCGGCAAATGGAATGGGACAGCCCATGGGGCAAAGGCGCGCCGGGTTGGCATCTCGAATGCTCGGTGATGTCAAAGGCGCTGCTTGGCATGCCGTTTGACATCCACACTGGCGGCATTGACCATCGCGAGATCCACCACCCCAATGAAATCGCACAAAATCAAGCACATGAAGGCTGCGCCGACAGCGGCGCGCGCATTTGGATGCACAATAATTTCCTGATCGAACGGTCGGGCAAGATGAGCAAATCATCGGGCGAATTCCTGCGCGTGCAATTGCTGATCGACAAAGGCTTCCACCCCCTCGCCTACCGCCTGATGTGCCTGCAAGCGCATTATCGGAGTGAGTTGGAGTTTAGCTGGGAGGGTTTGCAGGCGGCGTTTGTGCGGTTGAAGCGGATGGTGATGGGGGTCAGCACTCTCAGGACCCGTCATGCTGAACTTGTTTCAGCATCCATCGTGCCCAACGAACAGACGGTTGAAGCGGATAAATGGACCCTTAAACAAGTTCAGGGTGCGTTTTCTTCTCCCATGGCGGGCACGCTGAAAGACTTTGCCGCGGCAATCGCGGACGACCTCAACACCGCCATTGCTATCACCGCGCTGGAAGACATCGTCGGCCTCAAAAAGATCGACGTTGCCCACCAACTCGCCGCTCTCGCCGATATGGATGCCGTCCTCGGCCTCAACCTCCTCACCCTCACCCGCCAAGACCTCCGTATCCGCCCCAAGGCCGCCATCATCACCGAAGCCGAAATCGAAGCCGCGCTCACCGCCCGTAAGGAAGCCCGCGCTGCAAAAGACTTCGCCAAGTCCGACGCGATCCGTGACGACCTCATCGCCAAAGGCGTTGAAGTCATGGACGGCGACCCGTTGGGTTGGGATTGGAACTTGGATGTTTAAGCTGCCATCATTCCCCTCCCGCAGGCGGGAGGGGAGAAGTATATGACCAAACCGAAACTCGTTATGTCGGGGCTTGTGCGCCCGTTGATTGAACCGCGTTTGCCCGACTGGATTGAGCCGCATTTCTTTATGTCCAGGGAGGAAGCACTGACGCTCGCGCCACAGGCGGAGATTGGCTGGTTTGACATGTATGACAAGGGGGACATGGCGACGGTCATCGGTGCCGCAACGCATATGAAATGGCTAAACAGCATATATGCTGGCGTTGACGGCATGCCGTTAAAGCAGTTGAAGGCGCAAGGGTGCGTTGTGACGAACGGCGCGGGCATCAATGCCATCACCATTGCCGAATATGTCGTGATGGGCATGCTGACCGTCGCCAAAAGCTATCGCGAAGTCGTACGCGCGCAGGAACGCCGCGAATGGTTGCTAGATTCGCCGGGCAAGGTTGAACTGTTCGGATCAAAGGCGTTGCTGCTTGGTTATGGCGCGATTGGCAAGCTGATCGAAGAACGCCTCAAACCCTTTGGCGTCGACGTGACCGTGGTGCGCCGTTCGCCGGGGCCAAACATGCTGACGCCCGACCAATGGCGGGCGCAGTTGGGCGACTTTGACTGGGTCATCCTCGCCGTCCCCGCAACGCCCGAAACCGACAATATGATTGGCGCAGTTGAGCTTGCCGCGATGAAACCAAGCGCAACCTTGATCAACATCGCGCGCGGCTCTGTCATCGATCAGGATGCTTTGGTCACAGCGTTGCAGGACAAGCAAATTGCCAACGCGTTCCTCGATGTAACCACGCCCGAACCCTTGCCAGCCGATCATCCTTTGTGGAGCCTCGATAACGTGCATATTACCATGCACCTGTCGGGCCGCGCGCAGGACAAGATGTTCGTGCGTTCTGCAACACGCTTCTTCGAAAATCTTGAGCGCTACCGCCAAGGCGCGCCGCTTGAACCAATGGTAAACCTCGATCTGGGATATTGAACATGCCTAACCCCGCCGAAATCTGGCATAAAGTTGCCCTTTCACGCGATGCAGATGCGATTTCCGCCGTCCTGCATGATGACTGCGTGTTCGAAAGCCCCGTCGTTCATTCACCACAAGTGGGCAAGGCGATCACCGCGAAATATCTCGCTGCGGCGGGCCGCACTTTGGGCAATGCCGAGTTCGCTTATGTCGGCGAATGGCACCGGGAAAACAGCGCAATTTTGGAATTCAAAACCGTCATTGACGGCGTTGCCATTAACGGCATTGATATGATCACCTGCGACAATGACGGCCTGATCACCCATTTTAAAGTCATGGTCCGCCCCTTGAAGGGGATGAACATGTTGCACCAGAAAATGGGCGAAATGCTTCAGCATATGCGCGGTTAAGTTTGTAATCACCCACAAAAAAGGCCGGAAGGTTTCCCCTCCGGCCCGTTTTGTTTCGGCGTGCGCCTAGCGTTTGGACTTAGAAGTCCATACCGCCCATGCCGCCCATTCCACCCATGCCGCCTGGCATGCCGCCAGCGCCACCGGCCTTGTCTTCTGGCGCGTCGGAGATAGCAGCTTCAGTGGTGATCAACAGACCAGCAACCGATGCGGCGTCCTGCAACGCAGTACGGACAACCTTGGTTGGGTCGATAACGCCCGAAGCCACGAGGTTTTCATACACATCGGTTGATGCGTTGAAGCCCATGGTTTCGTCATTTTCGCGCAACAAATTGCCCGAGACAACCGCGCCATCATATCCGGCGTTGGCTGCGATCTGACGCAATGGAGCGACAATCGCCTTGCGGATAATGTCGATACCACGTGTTTGGTCGTCATTAACGCCCTTGAGGCCTTCGAGAGCCTTGGTCGCGTACAAAAGTGCCGTACCGCCGCCTGGGACGATGCCTTCTTCAACGGCTGCGCGGGTTGCGTGCAGCGCGTCATCAACGCGGTCCTTGCGCTCTTTCACTTCAACTTCAGTCGAACCACCGACCTTGATCACGGCAACACCGCCGGCGAGTTTCGCCAAACGCTCTTGCAGCTTTTCCTTATCGTAATCCGACGTGGTGTTTTCGATTTGCGCACGGATCGCTTCTACGCGGCCCTTGATCGCATCGGTTTCGCCAGCACCGTCGACGATGATGGTGTTGTCCTTGTCGATGGATACGCGCTTGGCTTGGCCAAGCATACCCAAGGTGACGGTTTCAAGCTTGATGCCCAGATCTTCGCTGATCATTTCACCCTTGGTGAGGATCGCGATATCTTCCAACATCGCCTTGCGACGATCGCCAAAGCCTGGTGCCTTCACCGCAGCAATCTTTAGGCCGCCACGCAGCTTGTTGACGACCAGAGTTGCAAGCGCTTCGCCTTCAACATCTTCAGCGATGATGAGCAATGGACGCCCCGACTGCACCACAGCTTCGAGGATTGGCAACATGGCTTGCAAGTTACCGAGCTTCTTTTCGTGGATGAGGATATATGGGTTGTCCAACTCGACCGACATCTTCTCGGTGTTGGTGATGAAATATGGCGACAGGTAACCGCGGTCAAACTGCATACCTTCGACAACTTCGAGCTCGCTTTCACGACCCTTAGCTTCTTCGACGGTGATAACGCCTTCCTTGCCGACCTTCTCCATGGCGTCTGCAATCATCTTACCGATTTCAGCTTCACCATTTGCAGAGATCGTACCGACCTGTGCGATTTCCGAAGAACCCGCAACTGGCTTCGAACGCTTTACAAGGTCAGCAACAACTGCGTTTACCGCAGTGTCGATGCCGCGCTTCAGGTCCATTGGGTTCATGCCCGCTGCAACCGACTTCATGCCTTCACGAACGATTGCTTGAGCAAGGACGGTGGCAGTGGTCGTGCCGTCACCGGCAATGTCGTTAGTCTTCGAAGCAACTTCGCGGACCATTTGCGCACCCATATTTTCGAACTTGTCTTTCAGTTCGATTTCCTTGGCGACAGTAACGCCGTCCTTGGTGATGCGTGGTGCGCCGAAGCTTTTGTCGATGACAACATTGCGGCCCTTTGGACCAAGCGTTACTTTTACAGCGTCAGCAAGAATGTCTACACCGCGCAAGATGCGTTCACGCGCATCGCGGCCGAATTTCACGTCTTTAGCAGCCATGATATTTTTCCTTTAGTTTGAATTCTACTTTTCAAAGCCATCATGCTGAACTTGTTTCAGCATCTTAATTAAGACCCTGGAATGAAATGACCGGCGGTCAAACAAGTTCAGGGTGACGGAGTTTGCGGTGCGCTTAGGAAACGATTCCCAAGATATCCGATTCCTTCATGATCAACAGGTCTTCACCGTCGATCTTGACTTCAGTGCCCGACCATTTGCCGAACAGGATCTTGTCGCCAGCCTTGACGTCGAGTGCAGTTACAGTGCCGTCATCGGCGCGTGTACCCGAACCCACGGAGACGACTTCGCCTTCCTGCGGCTTTTCCTGAGCTGTATCAGGGATGATGATCCCGCCAGCGGTTTTTGCTTCGGCCTCGACCCGACGGACGAGAACGCGATCATGCAATGGACGAAATGCCATGTTGAACTATCCTTTTTCTGTGTCGCCATCCCGCCACTCCTGCGTGAAGCAGTGGACGGCAATGAATATACGTTAGCACTCATATTAGTCGAGTGCTAACGAATCCCAAATAGGGTGTTTTTATGACAGGTCAAGGACTCAGGGGGCGTATTTTTTTGATGCGCTTTTGCTGTTTTTTGATCGTTTTTGCTATTTTCGATATTTTCACCCCCGACTACATCGGGGATCCATGGTCTAACAGTCAGTCCATGGATCCCCGCTTTCGCGGGGATGACAAACGGGGGAATAGGCCAGACCACGCCACCGGCTAAACATCTTTCTTGTCTTCGTACCTTTGTGCGAACCAAAAAGCGCGGAGATTCGCACAAAGACACGAAGAGGAAGCGCGCTATTTGACGCTAGTGGTCATCCGCGCAGGCAACCCCGCCGCCCTTAACGCCGTATGCGCATCCGCGATGCTATATTGGCCGAAATGGAATATCGACGCCGCCAGAACCGCGCTCGCATGACCGTCGCGGACGCCAGCGACAAGATGGTCAAGGTTGCCGACACCGCCGCTGGCCACCACAGGGATGTTGACCGCATCGGCAATCATGCGGGTGAGCGCAAGGTCGTAGCCGTCGCGCGTGCCGTCTCGGTCCATGCTCGTCACCAACAATTCGCCTGCACCGAGTTCAGCGAGCTTCACCGCATGATCCAATGCGTCGATGCCTGTGGGATTACGGCCACCATGGGTGAAGATTTCCCATCCGCTGCCCGTCCGCCGCGCATCGACCGATGCCACCACGCACTGGCTGCCGAAACGGGCGGCGATGTCGGCCACAAGCTCAGGCCGCGCCACAGCTGCGCTGTTGACCGCGACCTTGTCCGCGCCTGCCAGCAACAACGCCCGCGCATCCTCTGCACTGCGCACGCCGCCGCCCACGGTCAGCGGCATGAAGCACACCTCCGCCGTGCGCCGGACCACATCAATGATCGTGCCACGCCCTTCATGGCTTGCGCCGATATCCAAGAAGCAAAGCTCATCCGCGCCCGCCGCATCATAGGCTTGCGCTTGTTCCACCGGGTCGCCCGCATCGCGCAGGTCAACGAAATTGACACCCTTGACCACGCGGCCATTGGATACGTCGAGGCATGGAATGACGCGGACACGGACGGTCACAATAATTTCTCCCCGTTACGGGGAGGCGGACCGCGACGCGCAGCGTCGGGGTGGAGGGGGGCGTTAGGTAGTGGCCAACGATATGAGGTTAGGGGAACTAGGAGAACCCCCTCCATCATCCTGCGGATGGTCCCCCTTCCCGTACCGGGGAGGAATTCGTCAGCCGTAAATATCACGCCCGTCCCGCCACGTTAATCGCGGTCGCCAGATCGAGCCGCCCGTCATAAATCGCACGGCCGGTTATCACACCCTCAATGCCATCCTTGGCATGCAGCGCGAGCATGTGAATATCATCGATACCCTTCACCCCACCGCTGGCGATGACCGGAATATTAACCCGCCGCGCCAGATCAACTGTCGCGTCGATATTGCATCCGGTCAACATCCCGTCGCGACCAACATCCGTGAACAGGATAGACGCAACGCCAGCATCTTCAAACCGGCGCGCCAGATCGATGACTGGCATGTCGGATGTCTCTGCCCAACCCTCAGTCGCGACAAAGCCGTCGCGCGCGTCGACGGCAACCACAATGCCGTCTGCAAATTCGCGCGCCATATCCTTCACAAATAGAGGGTCTTTGAGCGCTGCGGTGCCAATCACCAGCCGCGCAACGCCCATGTCGAACCAGCGTTCAACCGTCTGTGCATTGCGAATGCCGCCGCCCAATTGGATATAGCCGGGGAAATTTTCAATAATTCCCTCCACCGCTTCGGCATTTTCGGGGCGACCAGCAAAAGCGCCATCCAGATCGACCACATGCAGAAATTGTGCGCCTTGTTCGGCAAACAACATCGCCTGCGCCGCCGGATCGTCGGCATAGACCGTCGCCCGGTTCATATCGCCCTCGGCCAAGCGCACAACCTCGCCACCCTTCAAGTCAATCGCGGGGAAGACTATCATAACAAACTCTCTCGTCTCTGCGTCTCTGCGCCTCTGCGTGAACAAAAAAGAACCTCACGCAGAGGCGCAGAGGCACGGAGAGTTGACCAATGACTCATCACGGCGCCCACTCCAAAAAGCGTTTGAGGAGTTCAATGCCATAAGTCTGGCTTTTTTCCGGGTGGAACTGAACACCCATGATGTTGTCGCGGCCCACAGCAGCAACCAATGCGCCACCATGGTCAGTCGTGGCCAACACATCCGCCGCATTTGCGGCATCAAAGTGATAGCCATGCAAAAAATAAGCTTCGCCGAGCGCTATCAACGGCGCGCCGTCACGCGGCACCACATCATTCCAGCCCATATGCGGGATTTTCAAATCTACAGCAGGGGTAATCGCGCGCACGGTGCCGCCGATCCAGCCAAGACCGCACGTGCTTCCATGCTCAACGCCTTCATCGGCGAGCAACTGCATACCGACGCAAATGCCCAGAAACGGCGTTGCTTCAAGCCGAACGCATTGTTCCATCGCGGCCACCATGCCGTCAATCGCGGTTAAAGCATCCATGCAATGCGCGAAGGCTCCAACACCTGGCAGAACGATACGGTCGGCCTTGGCAACGACATCAGGATCAGCGGTCACATGCACATCGCCTGCGCCCGCCGCCTTCAACGCATTGTGCACCGAATGCAGATTGCCCGCGCCATAATCAATCAGCGCAAGCGACACGGCCTACAACGTCCCCTTAGTCGACGGAATGGCGTCTGCCTTGCGCGGGTCAATCTCAACCGCTTGGCGCAAGGCGCGGGCCAAGGCCTTGTAGCAGCTTTCGACAATATGATGGTTATTCGAACCATATAGATTTTCTATATGCAGCGTAATGCCCGCGCTCGTTGCAAAGCTGTGGAACCAATGTTCGATCAACTCGGTGTCCCACTCGCCCAGACGCGGCATGCCAAGCGATACTTTCCACACAAAATAAGGCCGCCCAGAAATGTCGAGCGCACAGCGGGTCAAGGTTTCGTCCATCGGCGCATAGGCGGTGCCATAACGCGTAATGCCGCGCTTATCGCCTAATGCCTGCAACACAGCCTCGCCAATGGCGATGCCCGTGTCTTCGGTGGTATGATGTTGGTCGATATGCAGATCGCCTATCGCTTTGACTTTCAAATCGATCAACGAATGGCGCGACAATTGCTCAAGCATATGGTCGAGAAAGCCAATGCCCGTTGACACTTCATACACACCACTGCCGTCGAGGTTGACCTCAACATCAATAGACGTTTCGTTTGTCTTTCGACTGATGGAGCCGTTACGCATGGCCGCCGATATAGCCGCACTAGCGCATTTGGCAAGTTGGCTTGCGGCAATAAGCGTCTTGATTTCGGGCTCCCGGCGGTCCACCTAGATGCGATGACTGAAGAGCATGTTGATAGCCTGATTCCTTATGATGACGTTGTGCAAGAGGCATTGCGCGCGGTGGTGGGCCGTGTGCTCGGCAATGTCGCCCGCGATGGCCTACCCGGCGACCATCATTTCTACATTACTTTCAAGACTCAAGCCCCCGGCGTTGCCATTCCGCAACATCTGCATGAACGCTTCCCTGACGAGATGACCATTGTGCTCCAGCACAAATATTGGGACCTGAAGGTGGAGGCAGAACATTTCGAAGTTGGCCTGTCGTTCAGCCAGATCCCGTCGCATCTGTTGATCCCCTATTCCGCGATCACCGCCTTTGTGGACCCCGCCGTAGACTTCGCGTTACAGTTCCACGTTGACGCAGGCGACGGCGCGCCCGAACAGCATGAAGAAGCCGGTAACGACGTCCCCTCTGCCGTCGTCGAAGACGGCTCAAACGTCGTCAGCGTGGACTTCGGACGGACAAAGTGACGGGGGCAACCCGCACGGAAACCGACAGTTTTGGGCCAATTGATGTCCCCGCAAACGCCTATTGGGGCGCGCAGACGCAGCGAAGCATCGCCAACTTCCCCTTCCCTGCGCATGAACGCATGCCGATGGGGATTATTTACGGCCTTGCACATGTAAAGCGGGCGGCGGCGTTGACGCATAAGGCGTCAGGGGCGCTAGAGGCCAACATTGCTGACGCCATCATAACGGCGGCGGACGCAATATTGACTGGCACATATGATACGCAGTTCCCGCTCGTCATCTGGCAGACAGGCAGCGGCACACAATCGAACATGAATGTGAACGAGGTGATTGCCGGCATCGCGAATGAAGCGCTGACGGGAACGCGCGGTGGCAAAACGCCTGTGCATCCCAATGACCATGTCAACATGGGCCAATCGTCGAACGACAGCTTTCCCACGGCGTTGCATGTCGCGACCGTATTGGCGGTGCATAATGATCTGCTGCCCGCTTTGGTTCGCCTGACCGATGCACTATCACAAAAAAGCGCCACCTGGGGCGACATCATCAAAATCGGCCGCACCCATTTGCAGGATGCGACGCCGCTAACGCTGGGGAAGGAATTTTCCGCCTTTGTCGCGCAGCTTGCGGGATGCCGTGCCAGCATAGACTTCGCCCTCGTCCATCATGTTCAGAAACTGGCGCAGGGCGGCACTGCGGTCGGTACGGGCCTGAATGCGCCCAAGGGTTTCAATAGGGCAATGGCGACCGAAATCTCCACCGCAACGAACATCGCGTTTGCGCCTGCCGCCAACATGTTCGAAGCTTTGGCATCAAATGACGCGCTGGTGCAAATGTCGGGCACGCTAAATACGCTTGGGGTTGCACTGACCAAGATCGCCAATGATATCCGCTTGCTAAGCTCCGGTCCCCGCGCCGGGCTTGGCGAGCTGATCCTCCCAGAAAATGAACCCGGCAGCTCGATCATGCCGGGCAAGGTCAACCCGACGCAATGCGAGATGCTGACAATGGTGGCCGCGCAAGTGATCGGCAACCATCAGGCGGTGACTGTTGGCGGAATGCAGGGGCATCTTGAGCTTAATGTGTTCAAGCCGATGATTGGTGCAAATGTCCTGCGTTCGATCGAATTGCTGAGCATCGGCATGGACAGCTTTGCCAAAAACTGCGTCGATGGCCTTGAACCCGACCGCGCGCGCATCGCTGACTTGGTTGATCGCTCACTAATGCTCATCACCGCGCTTGCACCAATCATCGGTTATGACAATGCCGCTGCGATCGCCAAACAGGCGCATCGCGACGGAACCACCCTGCGCGAAGCCGCGTTGGCGTCCGGACTGGTTGACGAAGCCACTTTCGATGCCCATGTCAGGCCAGAGAATATGGTTTAGGAGATGCTTCATGCTAAAATCCATTGCAGGGGCCGTTATCGGCGAAGTTATTGGACGCAAGCAGGGTCATGGCTTGTTGGGCGCTGGCATTGGTCTGGCGGCTACACGCTTGGCGAGCCGCTCAGTACCGGGCCTGTTGCTTGTTGGCGGCGCAATTTTGGCCAAAACCATCTATGACAATCGCAAAGAGCGTAAGGACGCCTAACCCGCTTTCGTCACGCACCGACCGCGCTTCCCTCTTGACGCCGACCTGCCCTTTCGCGCAGTAGCGGCTATGGCCCATAACAATACCCACAAGCCTTATGAATTGGAGCGCCGCGGCCTCCTGTTCGTCCTTTCGTCGCCTTCCGGCGCTGGCAAATCCACGCTTTCGCGCATGTTGCTGGATGCGGATGAAAAGATCGCCTTGTCGGTATCCTACACAACCCGTCCCCCCCGGCCCGGCGAAATTGAGGGCGTGCATTATCACTTCACCGATGTCGCGACATTCAAGCAAATGGCGGCGGACGGGGAGTTTCTGGAATGGGCGCATGTTTTTGGTAACCGTTACGGCACGCCAAAGGGCCCCGTTGAGCAACAGCTTGCGGCAGGTTGCGATGTCCTGTTCGACATCGACTGGCAAGGCGCGCAGCAATTATATCAAGAGGCCGGCCCTGATGTCGTGCGCGTTTTCATCTTGCCCCCATCGATTGAAGAGCTAGAGCGCCGCTTATTAAGCCGCGCGCAGGACAGCGAAGCCGTTATTAGCGACCGAATGAGCCGCGCAAAGGCGGAAATCGGGCATTGGGACGGCTATGACTATGTGCTGATCAACGATGATGTGCAGGCCTGTTTTGAAAAAGTGCGGCAAATACTCGCGGCCGAACGTATGAAACGGCGGCGGCAAAAGGGCCTGATCGGCTTTGTCCGCGATATTGCTGCGACTTAGAGCCGCGACCTTAAGTTAATCCCGCCAGCAACAGGGTCAATCCGCCCAGCCCAATCGACAAATGCCAACGCAGCTTCATCCAGCCCGCTGGCAAGGCGCAGCGCGCGCCTAGCCAGCGATCCCCAAAGGGCGATAGCAAAAGGAAAAACCCAAGCCACGCCAAGGACGGGCCGGGCCAAGTCAGGCCCCATATCCACGGCACATAGGTTGCGAGCGCGAGCAGGCTTGGCGCAACCGCAAGCGCGAATATGCCATTGGCGGACGCGTCATCCTTGCGCGTGGTCGCACCAATCGCCCACCACATGCCGCCGATGAAGCTGAAGATAAAGGCGGCATAACCATAAGCCAAGGCAAGGCTAGTCCAGTAATATTCGGACCCCGATAACACCATCGCGGCTGCAATGATCTGCGGCAATAATCCGGCATAGCCCGCGATAAAGGCGGCCTTTGGAATAGGGTGTAGGGTAAAACTCGGGCTGTCTGCCATGGCTATCATCCTTGTGTACACCGCTGCATTACCCGCTGCAATCGTCCGTTGAGAGATGGGTTTTCACCTATGTTCCGGGCGTCAGCAGATCGAGAAAGCGGGCGGCCGCCATAAATTCGCCGGCGCGGTCGTTGCGGTTTTTCTGCGCCCAATGGTCGGCGCCCCATAATTCTTCCTGCCAAAGCTCATCGAGGCAAGCGGCGCTCCAAATGTCTTCGGGTGTGGCAGCGCGCTCCATGACGGCCAAGCTTGCCACGAGCGATCCCGACAAATGCGCAAGCTTCGCCATTGCCGCGAGCTCAAATGCCCCGCGCGCGGCAACCGCCCCGCGCAATATCTCCAGCGTTGCCGCGGGTTGCGGCTGGTGCATGATGCCTTCGACAATCACAAAGTGGATGTCATAGCGTCCCTGTGCCCAATTCAGCCACGGGTCCCAAATCTGGGCCTGCCGGTCGGCAAGCGCCTCACCAGCCGCGGCGCGATAGCAGAAAAGGTCGGTCTCGCCATAAGCGGCAATGGCGGCGGCAAAGCCAGCGTGATCCGGCGCAATACGGTCGATCGCGGCATTGGCAAAGCCGGTTACAGGCATCAAAATCGGGTTGAGTTTTTTTTCCACCGCTTTCCACTCGGCCACCACCGCGTCCGCCATTTTCTGCGTCGGCAGCGCGAGCGCATTGCCAGTGGGTGTCTTTACTGGACGCCCGTCAAGCCGGACGGCTTGGCCCGACGGGGTCGGCTCAAGCGTAACTTCTTTCCAAAACCGCCTCATAGATCCGGCTTACTTTTCCATCTTTTGGACAGGAATACAGGGACGAGAATAAAGTTGAGCATGCCGAAGGCAAATAACAGATATCCTGCGGCCTTAGGGATTCCAAATGCCTCCCGCGCGATGGCGGCGAGGCCCACGACCAGCATGATAGCGCCCAAAATCCGGCACAGGTTGATGACCAGAAAGCGATATTGTGCCTGCATTTCTGCGCGGGCCTTGTCATCCATTGGTGTCATGCAAAATCCTTTAGATAGGCCTTCAGATCGTCCATGCTTTCGGCGATATAGTCTGCCCCTGCTGCATGCAACTCTGCAACGCTGTGATAGCCCCAATTGACGCCCACGGTCCGCGTTCCTGCCGCACGGCCCATATGGATGTCATACACCGTATCGCCAATAACCACCGCATCGCGTGCCTCCGCGCCGGCATCGGCCAAGGCCTGATACACCATTGACGGGTGCGGCTTGGACGGGTGACGGTCGGCGGTTTGTAAGCTGACGAACAAGCCCTTAATCGCATGATGGTCGAGACAGCGGATTAGCCCGCGTTCGGGCTTGCCCGTCGCCACGCCCAGATACCATCCATCTTCGGCCAATTCGGACAATAAGGCGGCGATGCCGTCATATAAGGGTTCGTCCACCAAGCCATTGTTACGCAAATTGAGGAACGCAGCCCGATAATGTTCAGCCAAGTCATGATGGGTTGTGTCATCGGCATCGGGAAACAACACCTGCATCGATTCCACTAAAGACAGGCCAACCACGCGCCTTATATCGTGCCGCAGCGGCGGCGTCAGCCCAGCGCCCTCAAATGCATGCTCCATCGCCATGCAGATATTGGCCTGGCTGTCGACCAAAGTCCCGTCGCAATCAAATATGGCAAGGCGTGTGCGCAATTTGGTCACTAATAGGCCTCCCCATCATACTGAACTCTTACCCAACATCCCGAACGTTTACCATCGTCACCCTGAACTCTTCCCCGTCACCCTGAACTCTTCCGTCGTCACCCTGAACTTGTTTCAGGGTCCATTTCTCGACCGCAACCGCCGGTCGGATGGCGCGATAGACCCTGAACCAAGCTCAGGGTGACGCATTCAACATGAGGCGACCTACTTCTTCGCCGCAGGCTTCTTTACAGGCGCCCGTTTCGCAGGCGCTTTACCCGTCACGGCTTTCTTAATCACCGGCTTTTTCGCGGCGATTTTCTTGCCTGCGGCCATTTGACTGCGCTTGTTATCCTTGGGCTTGTCGGACACCGATCCGCGTGAGCGGCGTTCGCCCTTGCGCTCTTTGCGCGCGGATTTGGCGATGTTGGCTGCAACGCGTTTCTTGCCTTCGGCGGTTTCGCTGAATTTGGGCGCGTCGAGCACTAAGGCATCACCCATTTCAATATCGAAGCCCAAATCGTCAAAGCTGGCCTTCATATGCGGGGGCATATCGGCGCGAACGTCGATTTGATGGCCGGAGGGATGGTCAATGCGGATGCGGCGGGCGTGGAGATGCATTTTGCGGCTGATCGTGCCCGTCAGAAACGCGTCCTTGCCGCCATATTTGCCGTCACCGACAATCGGGTGACCAATCGCGGCCATATGCACGCGCAACTGGTGTGTGCGGCCAGTATAAGGCTGCAACTCAACCCACGCAGTTGCGTTGCCCGCGCGTTCGACAATGCGATAGCGGGTGCGCGCCGATTGCCCGTCTTTTTCATCGACATGCATTTTTTCGCCGCCGCTGCCGGGTTGCTTGCCAATGGGCAGGTCAATGAAACCATCGGCAATGTCGGGCACGCCGACGACCAAGGCCCAATAAACCTTGCGCGCAGTGCGCGATGAAAATGCCTTGGCAAAATGCCCCGCCGACCGCGATGTCCGCGCCAGCAACAACGCGCCCGAGGTATCCTTGTCCAAACGGTGGACAAGCTTTGGCCGGTTATCGAGTTCAAAACCCAAGGCATCGAGCAAGCCATCGACATGGTGCTCGGTCTTGGTTCCGCCCTGCGTCGCAAGGCCAGCCGGCTTGTTAATCACCAAGGCGGCGTCATCCTTGTGGATGACCATGCTCAGCGCGAATTCCATTTCGTCTTCGGTCAGGTCACGGCGCTTGCGCACGGGTCGCGCGCTTGAAGACGCTGACGTGTCCGCGGGCGGCACACGCAAAGTCTGCCCGGCCAGCAACCGGTCGCCTGGCGTCGCCCGCTTGCCATCGACGCGCAATTGCCCCGTGCGCGCCCAGCGCGACACGATGTTGAACGACGCATCGGGCAAATGCCGCTTGAACCAACGGTCCAACCGTATGCCATCATCATCGGGGGCCACGACAAATTGCCGTATGCCTTTTTCGTCATTCTTACTCATGCCCAAATTGCCTTTGCTATCGCCATCCCGGCGAATACGGCGCCAAGCGCCAATAAAATCGACGCGAGCGCATAAAGGGCCGCCATGCCCATTTGCCCTCGTTGCACCATCTGCGCCATTTCCAGCGAGAAGGCGCTAAATGTCGTAAACCCGCCCAAAACGCCCACACCCAGAAACAAACGCAACGGTTCCGCCGCATTGTCCCCGCGCAGTAGCCACATCGCCAATAGGCCTATGCACAGCCCGCCAGCGACATTTGCGGCAAAGGTCGGCCATGGCCAACCAGCCGCGCCGACAGGCAAAGCGCGCGACAGGCCGTAACGCAAGGCTGCGCCCATGGCTCCGCCAGACATGACAAGTATGATGGGGTTCATGGCCGCGCTGTAGCGGCGCTGAACATTAAAAGCCAGCCAAAGCAAACTGGAAGGCGACCGCCTATCCATACACCCCACCCCCCGTCGCCCCAGCTCATGCTGGGGCCCATCACGCCTCGCAGGCGAACAATAAACATGATAGACAAGACAACTGCTCTCGCGACGCCCAGCCGCGCCATAGAATTTCATAAGGAAAACGCATGATCCCCTTTGTCACCCTGACCGACGTTCGCGGCCAAAAAATCTCGGTCAATCCTGAAATCGTGCAGTTCGTCCGCGCCGCCGACAATGCGCATGATGAATGCTTGATCGTATTTGGAAAAGATCAATTACTCCGCGTGCGCGGCAGCCTTGACGAGGTAACCGACGCGTTGCGGCACGGCTAATCGCGGGAAGAGCCCGCGCGGGTAGCCTTTTTAC
Organism: Sphingorhabdus sp. EL138; assembly: GCF_945882965.1. Classification (GTDB taxonomy): domain Bacteria; phylum Pseudomonadota; class Alphaproteobacteria; order Sphingomonadales; family Sphingomonadaceae; genus Sphingorhabdus_B. The sequence continues at coordinate 103,003 of NZ_CAMCWY010000004.1, read as the reverse complement.
CCCGCCCTACCTTGCACCCAGCCCCTTGCTACGCTAAGGCGCGGCCAGCAAACGAATCTCCCGCTTTTACGCTGGTTTGGCGCGCGTTTATTGGCCGCAGATAGCGGTGACCCGTGTTGTCTTCCCCATCCGGCCAAAAGCCTCAATTTTTAGGGATAGTGATACCATGACCGCAATCGGATTAGACAGCCTGCAAACCCGCTCCACCTTGACCGCTGGCGGCAAGACGGTGGATTATTTCTCGATCAAAAAGGTTTCGGAGAAATTGGGCGATGTGTCGCGGCTGCCGTTTTCGATGAAGGTGTTGCTCGAAAACCTGCTCCGCTTTGAAGATGGTGGCTTTACCGTGTCGGTGCAGGATGTGCAGGCGTTGATCGATTGGCAGCAGGACGCGAAGTCCGACCGCGAAATTCAATATCGCCCTGCCCGCGTGTTGTTGCAGGATTTTACTGGCGTGCCATGTGTGGTCGATTTGGCCGCAATGCGCGATGCCATGACCGCGTTGCAGGCCGACCCGTCGAAGATTAACCCGCTCGTCCCTGTGCATTTGGTTATCGACCACAGCGTCATGGTCGACGAATTTGGTCACCCGAAGGCGGCGGAACAGAATGTTGAAATCGAATATCAACGCAACGCCGAACGCTATGACTTTCTAAAATGGGGTTCCAAGTCGCTGAACAATTTCAAGGCGGTCCCTCCCGGCACCGGCATTTGCCATCAGGTCAATCTGGAGCATATTGCGCAGGCCGTTTGGACAAGCACCGGCGTTGACGGCGCGACAATCGCCTATCCCGACACCTGCGTGGGTACCGATAGCCACACGACAATGGTCAATGGCCTTGGCGTGCTGGGCTGGGGCGTTGGCGGGATTGAGGCGGAGGCCGCAATGCTGGGCCAGCCGGTATCGATGTTGATCCCCGAAGTGGTGGGCTTCAAGCTGACCAGTGCATTGGCCGAGGGCGTGACCGCGACCGACCTTGTGTTGACCGCAACGCAAATGCTGCGCGCCAAGGGCGTGGTTGGCCGCTTTGTCGAATATTATGGCCCCGGCCTTGCCTCGCTGTCGTTGGCCGACCGTGCGACATTGGCAAACATGGCGCCCGAATATGGCGCGACTTGTGGTTTCTTTGGCATAGATGAAAAGACCATCGAATATCTACGTCTGACCGGCCGTGATGAGGACCAGATCGCCTTAGTTGAGGCTTATGCCAAGGAACAAGGCCTATGGGCTTATGCCGATATGGTGGACCCGATTTTCACCGACACGTTGGAACTCGACATGGGCAGCGTTGTCCCGTCGCTTGCCGGACCTAAGCGCCCGCAGGACAAGGTTATCCTCACGCAAGTCGACAATGTGTTCAACGACGATTTGATCAACGTCTACAAGCATGACAGCGCAAAGCGCGTCGCGGTTGAAGGCAAGACGCATGATATTGGCGATGGCGATGTTGTGATTGCCGCGATCACCAGCTGCACCAATACCTCGAACCCAAGCGTGTTGGTTGCTGCGGGCCTTGTCGCGCGTAAGGCCAATGCCTTTGGCTTGCGCCCTAAGCCATGGGTGAAAACCTCGCTCGCACCGGGGTCGCAGGTTGTAACTGATTATCTCGATCGTGCCGGATTGACTGCGGATCTCGACGCGGTTGGCTTTAACTTGGTCGGCTATGGCTGCACCACCTGCATCGGTAACTCGGGCCCATTGGCAGAGCCGATTTCGGCGGCGATTAACGGCCATGATATCGTGGCCGCCTCGGTCATTTCGGGCAACCGCAACTTTGAGGGCCGCGTGTCGCCCGATGTGCGCGCGAACTTCTTGGCTTCACCGCCCTTGGTGGTCGCTTATGCGCTCAAGGGCACCGTGACCGAAGACTTCACCACGACGCCAATTGGCCAAGCGACCGACGGTTCGGACGTGTATCTGCGCGATATCTGGCCCACCAACCAAGAGGTGCATGACGTCATGACCGCAAACATCGACCGTTCGATGTTCACTGCGCGTTATGCCAAGGTCTATGAAGGCGATGCACATTGGCAGAAGATTCAGGTCGAAGGTTCGGACACCTATACATGGCGCGCTGGATCGACTTATGTCGCCAATCCGCCCTATTTTGAAGGCATGAGCATGACGCCCGCGCCGGTGATGGATATCATCGAGGCAAAGCCGCTGGCGATCTTGGGCGATTCCATCACCACCGACCATATCTCGCCTGCCGGCAGCATCAAGGCGGACAGCCCTGCTGGTAAATTCTTGTTAGAGCATCAGGTGAGCAAGGCAGATTTTAACAGCTACGGCGCGCGGCGCGGCCACCATGAAGTCATGATGCGCGGCACCTTTGCGAATATTCGCATCAAGAACGAAATGGTCCCCGGCATCGAAGGCGGCATGAGCAGCTACCAAGGCGAAGTCATGCCGATCTACGACGCGGCCATGAAGCATAAAGCCGACGGCACACCCTTGGTGGTCATCGCCGGCAAGGAATATGGCACCGGATCTTCGCGCGATTGGGCGGCAAAGGGCACCAACCTGCTCGGCGTTCGCGCCGTCATCGTCGAAAGCTTCGAACGCATCCACCGTTCCAACTTGGTTGGCATGGGCGTGTTGCCGCTACAATTCATGGATGGCGAAAGCCGGACAACGCTTGGCCTGACCGCAGATGATAGCTTCACGATCACCAGCGTTGGAAAGCTTCAGCCGCGTCAGACGGTAACCGTGATGGTCACCCGCAAGGATGGCTCAACGTTCAATTTCGACACTTTGTGCCGCATCGACACCGCGAACGAAGTCGAGTATTTCATGAACGGCGGCATTTTGCATTATGTCTTGCGGAAACTAGCGGCCTAAGCATAACTCAGGTTAAGTGGACCCGTCGCCCCAGCGCAGGCTGGGGCCCACTACGTCTGTCAGTTTGGACTGCAAGGCGAGATAGGCTCCAGCCTACGATGGAGCGACCCATTATTCTGACGGCTTAAGCGCGCGCTAAGATCGACAGTGCCGCTTTCAAATGCGGCGCGTCGATCATTTTGCCGTCCAATTGCAATACCCCAGCGCCCGGGTTGGCCGCAAAGGCATCGACGATGGATTGCGCATGCGCAATCTGCGCCAAAGAAGGCGTAAAGCACGCGTTGATGGCGGCAACCTGCGACGGATGAATGGCGAGCATGCCAGTGAACCCGTCTCGTGCCGCGCGACTGGCATAGGACGCCAGGCCCGCCGCGTCGTTTATGCTCGGGAAAACAGTATCAATTGCAGCAACCCCGGCAGCATGCGCCGCAAATAGCGTGAGCGACCGGACCATTTCATATGGCGCCGTGTAGCGGCCATCCGCTTCACGCGAAGTCGAAGCCCCAACTGCAGCGGGTAAATCCTCCGCTCCCCAGCTTACACCAACGAGATAATGTGCGACCTCACGCAAGGTGCCGAGGTCAAACACCGCGCCCGGCGTTTCGGTCGCGATTGGCAAGATCGGCGGCGCCTCGCCGTCCTGACTATCGGCCACGGCTGCTGCTTCTGCGCGTAGCCAATTGACCGAACGCGCTCCTTCTGCCTTGGGTAAGACAATAGCATCTGGCATATAAGGCAGCACGGACGCTAGATCGTCATGGGTAAGATGACTGTCCTGCGGATTAACGCGGATACAAACCGGAACTGGACGGTCACCCGACAGATACTCCGCAGTGGCTTCGCGTGCCGCCAACTTGCGATCAAACGCAACCGAGTCTTCGAGATCAATGATGATCGCATCGGCACCGCTTGCAGCAGCTTTGGCAAATCGATCAGGCCGGTCACCCGGGACGAAAAGGAGGGAGCGCAGTTTCATGCCGTTAGTATGCCCCTCGTCGGACGTTATGGCAATCTAAGCCTTCTTCAGCAACGCGGCACGTTCCGTTTGGCACACAAGTTCGTTACGTTGATTGAGGCATCGATGCAGAAAAGTGACAACACCTGCGTCTGGCCGCGATTTGCTTTCCTTGAGCGCAATGACCTCGGTTTCCGCGCGCAACGTATCCCCGATGAACACAGGCTTGGGCATTACGAGTTTATCATAGCCCAAATTGGCCACCAACGTGCCAAGCGTTGTGTCCCCTACAGACAACCCAACCATCAACGCAAAAGTGAAGGTGCCATTGACGAGAATCTGTCCAAACTCGCTGGCCTTCGCGGCTTCGGCATCAATGTGCAGCGGTTGCGGATTATGGGTCATGACCGAGAAGAGCAGATTATCGGTTTCAGTCACCGTGCGGCGGATTTCATGGACGATGGTGTCGCCGATTTGCCATTCATTGAAATATTTGCCTGCCATTACGTTAACCCTCGCACAAATCCGTCACCCTGAACTTGTTTCAGGGTCCATCGAGCCTCACAAACCACCGGTCAAGGCTGATAAATAGACCCTGAAACAAGTTCAGGGTGACGGTTAAAAATGGTCATGACTGTTCCACCACCGCAATACGCACCAACAACGCCTCAACCTGCACCTGCGCACCAGTCTCCGCATTTAATTCCGCCACCACACCGTCGAACGGCGCAGTTAGGCTGTGTTCCATCTTCATCGCCTCAAGCGTCACCAGTTTCTGGCCTTTGGACACTGCGTCACCCACAGCAACATCAACTGCGATGATCCGGCCCGGCATGGGTGACAGGATTGCACCGTCGCTCGCGGCACTATGCCCTGACCCACGCGGTTCATCCAACACATAACGACGCGCAAAACCGTCGGCGAAAGCGAGCACGTCCGCCGTGGGTTCGTCGGCCTCAATTTCATCAAATGCGACCACATAAAGATTGCCATCATCGTCCCTGAGACGCGCCTCAGCAAGCGGTGGTGCATTCAGGCGGAAACCTAAAATGGCGCTCACTGGTCCCTCGCCGGGGCTGGCACATAACAAAGCAGCGGCTTCCAACAACTCTTCAGGCTCTGGTTCCGATGGATGAACGAGGTCTTCAACTTCCCGCGCAATGAGGCCGGTGTCTATGTCACCAAGTCCAAATTCGTCGAAGTCGACCAACCGACCCAAAAAGCCAGCGTTTGTTTTGACTGGCCACACTTCAGTACCGTCAATGCCGTCGCGCAACCGGTCAATGGCGTCCTCGCGCGTCGCGCCCCATGCAATCAGCTTGGCTATCATAGGGTCGTAATAAGGCGAAACTTCTCCGCCTTGTTCAACGCCTGTGTCGATCCTTAGCTCTTCGGGAAATTCCAAATGATCAAGGGAACCAATAGACGGCAGAAAGCCAGTTGCAGGATTTTCCGCATAGAGCCGCGCTTCCATCGCCCAACCGTTGATGCGCAACTGCTCCTGCTGCAAGGGGATGGCTTCACCGCTGGCGACGCGCAATTGCCATTCGACCAAATCGACACCCGTGATTTCCTCGGTCACCGGATGTTCGACTTGCAGCCGTGTGTTCATTTCCATGAACCATATGCGGTCGGCGCGCAGTCCCTCGGAGGCATCCGCGATGAACTCGATCGTGCCAGCACCGACATAGTCTACGGCTTTTGCCGCTTTCACCGCGACCGCGCACAGCTGTTCGCGGGTTGCGTCGTCCATGCCCGGCGCAGGGGCTTCTTCGATTACCTTCTGGTGACGGCGTTGCAACGAACAATCGCGTTCGAACAAATGGACGATGTTGCCGTGGCTGTCGCCAAACACCTGCACCTCGATGTGGCGCGGGCGTTGGATATATTTTTCGATGAGGACATGCGCGTTGCCGAACGATGCGCTGGCCTCACGTTGGCAAGAGGCGAGCGCGTCGGCGAAGTCGCTTGCGTTCTCGACCTTACGCATTCCCTTCCCGCCGCCGCCTGCAACCGCTTTGATCAACACAGGATATCCGATTTCGGCGGCGCGCTCACCGAGGAACGCTGGGTCTTGGTTTGCGCCCATATAGCCCGGCGTTACAGGCACACCCGCTTCGGCCATCAATGTCTTGGCGGCATCCTTCAGCCCCATCGCGGTAATGCTGGCAGGGTTCGGTCCGACCCATATGAGGCCAGCGTCGATTACCGCTTGCGCGAATTCAGCATTTTCGGAGAGGAAGCCATAGCCCGGATGGATTGCCTCTGCGCCTGTGCTGATCGCAGCGGCGATGATCTTCTCGCCCACCAAATAGCTCTCACGCGCCGGAGACGCCCCAATATGCACCGCCGCATCGGCTTCGCGCACATGCAGCGCCTTGGCATCGGCATCCGAATACACAGCAATTGTGCGAATGCCCATTGCCTGCGCCGTGCGGATTATCCGGCAAGCAATCTCGCCCCTATTGGCGATGAGGAGCGATTGGATTATCTTGCTCACATCCGGAACACCCCGAAACGGGGTGCCTCTTCAACGGGCGCGTTGAGTGCGGCTGCGAAGGCTAGGCCAAGCACATCGCGGGTTTGCGCTGGGTCGATGATGCCATCATCCCACAATCGCGATGTCGCGTAATAAGGATTGCCTTCATCCTCATATTTCTGGCGAATGGGGGCCTTGAAGGCTTCGGCCTCTTCTGGTGTCCATTTTTCGGCATCACGGTGAACAGTCGCGAGCACGGAGGCCGCTTGTTCGCCGCCCATCACCGAAATCCGCGCATTGGGCCAGCTGAACAGGAAGCGTGGGGAATAAGCGCGGCCGCACATGCCGTAATTGCCCGCGCCAAAGCTGCCGCCGATCAGCACAGTGATCTTGGGCACGCTCGCGGTGGCAACGGCGGTGACGAGCTTCGCGCCATGCTTGGCAATGCCTTCCGCCTCATATTTGCCGCCGACCATGAACCCGCTTATGTTTTGCAGGAACAGCAACGGTATCCGCCGTTGGCAAGCAAGCTCAATGAAATGCGCGCCTTTGACGGCGCTTTCGGAGAATAAAACGCCGTTATTGGCAAGAATCGCGACGGGCATCCCCCAGATATGCGCGAAGCCGCAGACCAACGTCGTGCCGTACAGGGCCTTGAACTCATGAAATTCACCGCCGTCGACCAGCCGTGCGATGACTTCATGGACGTCATAAGGCGCGCGCACGTCATCGGGGATGACACCGTAGAGCTCTTCGGGTTCGAATTTTGGTGGACGTGGTTCTTTTATGTCGATGTCGGGTCTGTGGATCGACCCTAAATGCGAGATAATATCCCTAACGACGGTCAACGCATGTTCGTCATTTTCGGCGACATGATCGACAACGCCCGACTTACGGCCATGCAAGTCCCCGCCGCCCAAATCCTCGGCGCTAATTTCCTCCCCCGTCGCGGCCTTGACCAATGGCGGGCCCGCAAGGAAGATGGTGCCTTGGTTCCGCACAATGACGCTTTCGTCTGACATGGCGGGCACATACGCCCCTCCAGCGGTGCAACTTCCCATGACGCAGGCGATCTGCGGGATGCCCTTTGCGCTCATATTTGCTTGGTTAAAGAAGATGCGCCCGAAATGGTCACGGTCGGGAAAAACCTCGTCCTGATGCGGCAAATTTGCGCCGCCGCTGTCAACCAGATAGATGCACGGCAAGTGGTTCGCCTCGGCAATTTCCTGCGCCCGCAAATGCTTTTTGACGGTCATTGGGTAATAAGTGCCACCTTTGACGGTCGCATCATTGCAGACAATCATGCACTGCCGGCCCGAAACGCGGCCAATTCCCGTGATTAGGCCAGCGGCGGGAATTTCGCTATCATACAGGTCGCATGCTGCAAGCTGGCCGATTTCTAGGAAAGGCGAACCGCTATCCAGCAGGCGTTCGACGCGCTCACGCGGCAGCAATTTGCCGCGCGACGTATGGCGCTCACGCGACTTTTCATTACCGCCCAACGCCGCCTCGGCGACTTTGGCCCAAAGTTCATCGCGCAATCCCCGGTTGTGCGCACTGCGCGCCTTAAACTCTTCGGAGTCAGCGTTGATTTGTGTCGTTAAAGTCGGTGCGCTCATCGTTTCAGTTGAAACGATTTTGCAGATTTAGCAAGGCCATCGCGGCAATAGCTGCCTCCCCGCCCTTGTCCTTTTGCTTGGGATCGGCGCGCACTATGGCTTGTGCTTCATTCTCAACGGTCAATATACCATTACCGATGGCAATGCCGTCCATCGTCAACGCCATGATGCCGCGCGCGCTTTCGCCAGCAACGATTTCAAAATGATAGGTTTCCCCGCGAATGACGACGCCAATGGCGACGAAGCCATCATATATTTGCGCCTCCGCGGCCATCGCAATTGTACCTGGAATTTCGAGCGCGCCGGGCACAGTGATTACCTCCACCTCATGCCCCTTGGCCTTCAACGCCGCCTTCGCGCCGGCAACAAGCATATCGTTCAGATGGTCATAAAACCGTGCTTCAACTATCAGAAACTTTGCCATTACTCGCCTCCGGTGCCGGGAATAGGCCGCTCACCTACAATAGAAAGGCCATAGCCTTCAAGGCCAACCAGCGTGTGGTGCGTGTTGGTCAGCAATATCATGTCGTGCACGCCTAGTTCGGTCAGGATTTGTGCGCCGCCGCCATAGTCGCGCAGTTCTTCCATCTCGGGTGCGCCAGCTTGCTTGCCCTCCGCGCGCAGTTGCATGAAGCGGGAAACGACGTTTTTCATTGGCTTGTTGATGACCACGATAACACCAGCACCTTCAGCTGCAATGGCCTCCATCGAGCGGGACAGCAGGCCAGAACGCTCACTATCCTCCCCAAACACATCAACGAACATCGACATGGTATGCATACGTACCAATGTCGGTTTTTCAGGGTCAATGCGGCCCTTGACCAAAGCGATGGTCTCATCGCCCGTCGCCTTGTTGTAAAAGGTCATGGCTGCCCAATCGCCGCCCCAGCGGCTGTTGAACTTCATCTCCGCGCGCTTTTCGACCAAATGGTCGTGCTTGCGGCGATAGGCGATCAAATCGCGGATCGTCCCCATTTTCAAATTATGCATACGGGCGAAAGCGACGAGATCGTCCATCCGCGCCATTGTGCCATCATCCTTCATGATTTCACAAATCACGCCCGACGGGTTGAGGCCAGCAAGCCTGCTGATGTCGACAGCGGCCTCTGTATGGCCCGCACGCACCAGAACGCCACCATCGCGCGCGGTGAGCGGAAAGACATGGCCCGGCGAAACAATGTCATCAGGCCCCATAGAGGCGTCCACAGCAACGGAAATGGTTCGGGCCCGATCAGCAGCACTGATGCCCGTCGTGACGCCCTCACGGGCTTCTATGGACACCGTGAAGGCTGTTTGCATGCTCTCGCGGTTTTCGCGCGCCATCGGCGTCAGGCCAAGCTGTTCGCAACGCGCTTTGGTCATGGTCAGACAGATTAGCCCACGGCCATGCGTTGCCATGAAATTGATCGCGTCTGGCGTCGCCATTTGCGCTGGAATGATCAGGTCGCCCTCATTCTCCCGGTCCTCATCATCAACGAGAATATACATTCGACCATTGCGCGCCTCTTCAATGATTTCCTCAATCGGCACGAGCGCAGGCGTCTCGTCGTTGGAGAACAAATAGCTTTCCAACTTACGCAGCGTTTCAGCGGTGGGGTTCCAGCCCGGCTCATCCAAGTCGCGCAAAGTGTTTGCATGTAGGCCAGCAGCACGGGCTAGGCCAGACCGTGACAAGCCACCGTCGTTGACGAGGCTACGAAGTTTATTGATCAGTTGAGTGCTCATGATTCGTCTTTTTCACATTGCAGTGTGATTGTCAAAGTACATATTCACATCAATGTGATCAATGGAGTCTCTAGTCTTTCATTGAATGAATAAGTTCAGGCGGTTATGCAATCGCAAGGAGGTCCAAATATGGCATCGACAATCTGGGTAAACAAACAGGCGCTGACACAAACGCAGGTGCATGAAGCCGCATTACACCCGCTCGGCGAAGAAGCGGTTCGTTTGCGTATCGAGAGCTTCTCCGTCACGGCGAATAACATCACTTATGCCGTCATCGGGGACCAGTTCGGCTATTGGAACTTCTTTCCAGCGGAGGGCGATTTTGGCGTCGTGCCAATGTGGGGCCATGCAGTCGTTGAAGAATCACATTGCCCCGATATCGCGGTTGGCGAGCGCGTCTATGGCTATTTACCGATGGGGACGCAGCTCGATGTCGTGCCTGGCAAAGTGAGCGCCGGTGGTTTCACCGATATGGCCGCACACCGGCAGCCAATGAGCCCAATTTATAACCAATATAGCCGTCTTGCCGCCGACCCGGAACATGAACCCGCAAAAGAGGCGGAGCGTATGTTGTTTGGGCCTTTATTCAAAACCGGCTTCCTGATTGAAGCCATGCTCCGCCGAGAAGGCTGGTTTGGCTCAGAAAACCTGCTCATTACCAGCGCTTCATCCAAAACGGCGATGGGTCTTGCAAGCGTGGCGAAGGATTTATCGCCCAGCATAAAGCGCATAGGCCTGACTTCAAAGGGCAATGTGGACTTTGTCCTCGGGACTGGCCTGTACGACGGCGTCATGGCCTATGATGAAGTCGACGCACTGCCCGAGACCGCGTCGGTATGCGTCGATTTTGCCGGCAACTCGCGGCTGCTCCGTGCTATTCACGAGAGGTTGGTTAGCCATTTAAAATATAGCTGCTTGGTCGGAGCCACCCATGTTGACGCGCGAGGCCCAAACAGTGCTGGCGCAAGTGGCGGCGAAATGCCTGGACCAAAACCAGTTCTATTTTTCGCCCCCGATCACGCGGTCGCGACAATTCAGGAACTAGGACCAAAGGGTTTTGGCGAAGCCGTCGGCCGCAGTTGGAAAAGCTTTCTAACTGCAGCCGATGGCGTGGTGGACATCGAAATTCGTGCAGGACTGAAGGCCGCCGAAACCGCCTTTGCAGAGACGCTTCAAGGCCGGACAGACCCGCAAAAGGGCATAATCATTCAGCCCTAAAAACCGCCCATCCTTAATAACGAAACGCACGGCTTTTAATGTCGTGATGTCCACTATGGGGTTTGCCGCAAGCCGTTCAAGATAGCCATTTACCTTGAGCATTGTCGGCGCAATGCCGCGAGCCTTTTGTTGGCGGGTCTTGTGGTGGCCCGGCAAAACATTGTGCAATACGCATCCATTGATGCGCGACTTCGCCTGTGACTTCAAGCGCAGTGTCCGCAATGTTCCGGCATTGGGTGACAACCTGACAAAACTCTGTCGCGCTGCCGGAAATCATACCGCTTTCGGAGGGCTCGCCATATTCCCAAACCGCGCCGGATGGAGCGAACAGGCGCAATTTCGGCATCGGGCCGGGCTGCTCGCTGCGGCGATTTTTCCAAGTAAAGCCCCATGTATTGACGCCAAGCCGTGCGATATTTCCAATCCGGTCAGTGTCTTGCCGCGCCACACCAAGCATATCGTAAACCGCCTGCCCATGTGCCCAAGTTTCCATGAGCCGCGCCGTGATTGAACTTAGCGCGCTCATGTCAGGGCCAACCCATTTGAGACGAAGCTTCGGATCCGCCGCAGCAAATGCAACAGCAGTGGCTTCTGCACGCTCCATCCACGCGTTTCGCAATGCATGACCCGAAAGACCATCCAGATAGCTCGCCTCAAACTCGGGCAACTTACCCCCGCGAACGCCAGCCATCATCGCAGCGACAAACGCACCAAACGCCGCCTCGTCACGCAACGACAGGTCGACTGCGATATTCCAGACGTGCAAATGGCGGATGATGTTGTTGATGGTCCAGCCCTTGAACTGGGTTGGCGTTTCAAAATCTGCCTCGGAAAGCGAGGTCAGCAAAGCGCATAACGCCTTGCTCTCATCTAAAAAATCGGTTGCCTGTTGCATTAGTTTCGTCGTCCCAGATCAGTTTCAAATTCAAAGCGGTTTGTTTTGCCAATATGCGAACACATCGTCCTGAAGTTTTCGGATATGGGCATGCGCTTGCGGCCCTGTCCATTCACCCTGATAATCGGTCCGCCCTGTCCACCAGCCCTGCCCAGGCAAGCCGTCACCTTCACGCACCACAAGCACCGCAAGCGCAGGGGTGCCTTCGTCGGCGGTGATCTGGTCTATCTTGTCTAACGTCTTGCAGACCGCGCGCATTTTGGGCCGTGTGAAGCGGAAGCCGAGGTTCAACAAAAGCTCGGAATAGCTGATCACACGGCCATCACGCCCACATTGTTCCAGTATGGCCTTGATCCGCGCAACATCGTGCAGCGCCGAAGCATCCGCCTCTGGATCGCTTAGAAATTCTTCGAGGACAGGGTCCAATTCACATCCTAAAGATAGTCACGCAGCAAATCGTTCATGACGGTATAAAACTCCTCCATCACCTCGTCGATGATTTGCTTGGCGGGTTTCACCGCATCAATGCGTCCGGCCACTTGCCCGGAAAGAGCGATCGCAGCCTCCATGTCACCGCCGAAATACAAATCAAGCACACCACGCATTTCGCCCATGATATTGTCCGTTGGTTCAACGTCCAGCTTTGTTGTTCGTTCAGTGCGCAAAGCACGTAATGCCGGCCCCGGCCCATGGCGATTGAGGAACAGCGTGTCGGTTTCCTTCGCGTTGATGATGGCGTCTTTCCAGTTATGGTGCACAGGCGATTCCGCAGCGCTGACCATCCGTGTGCCCATTTGTACGGCCTCTGCGCCAAGCGCAAATGCCGCTGCCATTGTCCGTCCGCAGACAATGCCGCCAGCAGCGACGATAGGCACGTCAACTTTGCTCCGGATAAGCGGCAGCAGGACCATCAGCGCAACGTCCTTCGGATTTTTGAAACCACCGCCCTCGCCACCTTCGACGACAAGACCGTCAACACCAGCATCAATGGCTTTCAATGCGCCAGCGAGGGTCGGCACGACGTGAAAAACTGTAAGCCCCGCTGCCTTTAGCGGACCGCAATATTTATTGGGGTCGCCCGCAGATGTTGTTACGAATTTGATGCCTTGGTCGACCACAAAATCCACAATGCCCGGGTCGCGAACAAAGGCTTGTGCGATGTTCACCCCGAAGGGCTTATCGGTAAGTCCGCGCATTTTGATGATTTCGGCGCGCACTTCATCCAACTGCCCCGAGGATGTTTCGATGATGCCAAGCCCGCCTGCGTTTGACACCGCCGATGCCAGTTGCGCCCGCGCAATCCAACCCATTGGCGCCTGAATGATGGGATATTCGACCCCGAGCAAGTCGGTCATGCGGTTCTTCATCGGTTTCATATCAATGTCCAATCTGACTAGTGCGGATGTTCAATTGGCCAGCAAGCCCAGCTTTACGATGAGATTCAATGGCTTGATATTCAGGCGAAGACACCATTTTCTGCATGGCCGCAAGGGAAGGATATTCGACCAAAGCGATCATGTCCCATTCGTCCTCAACTTCACCAATCATCATTCCAGTAACTGTCCCGGCGTAAATTTGGCGGCCACCGACGGCAGCCAAACAAGCCTGAATAGCTTTACCGTAGCTGGCATAAGCCGCTGCACCAGAAAGATCGGAATCGCGGCCATCGGCATATTCCGCCTTGTCTTTGAACTTCAGCAAATTCACCATGACAAACGGCCCGTTCTCTGGACCGCCGAAAAATGACGTAGCCTGCGCCATTGATGGAAATATAGCATTGTCTACACGCATGATCGGCTCTCTCCCCTCTGATTTAATCATGTGCTTAAATCAGCGCTATGACATTGTAAAAGTGATTATGCGCTTCAGAGGTAGGTACAAATCTAGCCGGGCTTTTTGGGGCATGCTAGACTTGAGTTTTGTTGCGGCACAGGTGGGCGTTTGCCAGACAGCAGAGCTATCTGCTCGGTTACGAAACGATCTTGATTTGCGTTTGACCAAGCTTTTGCGCCGACGATTTTTTGCCTAGCCCAAGAAAAATTGTCTCAACAATCGTTGCAAGCTTCTCGACCCTCAACTTAATCGTGCCAACGTAAAAAAGCGCGTCCGGGTTGGTGTAACACTGCACCATCTGGTTGATGAGTGACACTGCCTCATCAATCGAAAGGCCTTCAAAATAACCCTGCTCCATAGCTTCTGCGACAATCAGGGAGAGATAATGATCTCCCAGATCCACATAGCCGCGGACAACCTCAAAATATTGTTGGCCAATTTCAAGGTAACTTTTCAGTAGATCTGGTTCCGCTTCATATTGGTCAACCATCGCGAGGTAACGCCGCGCAAAATATTGGTACATCTTGTCCTGCACAGGCAGGTCTGATTCGGTTACCTCAACCATTATCCGGATTTTTTCGGCAAAAAAACGCTCGGCCACAGCCTCAAGCAACGCTTCTTTATTGTCAAAAAAGCGATATAGATTGGATGGCGACATGCCCGCTGCCATCGCCAAATCTGTCATTGAGATATCTACCGACCCGCGCTTGCGGATCAAGTCATCAACCATCTCAAGCAATGCAGTTCTTCCAGCATCGATATCTGTCTGAGGGCGCGCCATTTTACATCCTGTATTACATTAGCATAACAGTTTCATGATATATAACAAAAAAATTCAATTTTCAATCAAGCAAATGTAAATTGTCCCTGCTGCGTTGCACGCTCGACGATTTCATTATGGTCTACAAAACCGGAAAGTGTCAGCCCGAGAAGTCTGACCCCCGTCTCAACCGGGAGTATTTGATCAAGCAAAGCATGGCCAAGCTGGGCTATAGTCGCACGATCTGACAAAGCTTGCCCAACTGTTCGGGACCGCGTGATCGTCCGGAAATCCGAATAGCGTGCCTTCAACACTAATGTCCTACCCTCTGCCTGATATCGGTCAATGCGATCCCAAACGACATCGATGATTTCTTCCAGTGCCTCGCGCAGTTCGGCCTCGCTGCGTTTATCATTAAAATAGGTACTTTCGGCTCCGATAGATTTGCGCACAGCATTTGCGTTGACTGGGCGGTGATCAATCCCGCGGGCCGCCCAGAAAAGATAGCCGCCCCAACTGCCAAAATGCTGCACCAGCCACGCTTCATCCTTGAGTGCAAGGTCAGCGCCCGTGTTTACGCCAAGCTTTGCCATCTTCTCAGCGGTGCGCGGCCCAACACCGTGAAACCGGCGGACCGGCAGGCTAGCTACGAATGCCGGGCCTTGGTCCGGCAGTATAACGCACATTCCATCGGGCTTATTCTGGTCGCTGGCGAGCTTTGCAATGAACTTGTTGTAGCTTATGCCAGCGCTCGCGGTCAGCCCCGTCTCGTCCCGGATTGCTGCGCGGATCGCCTTGGCGATCTTCACTGCGGAACCAATGCCCTGCTTGTCATTCGTTACATCAAGATAGGCCTCATCCAACGACAGCGGTTGAATGAGGTCGGTGTGCCGCGCGAATATGTCGCGAATATGCCGCGACACCGCTTTGTAGGCCTCAAACCTTGGCTTGACGAAAATCAGGTCGGGGCATTGCCTTTGCGCCGTGACCGAGGGCATGGCCGAGCGCACACCGAACGCCCGCGCTTCATAGCTTGCCGCAGCCACCACACCACGCTTGGATGAACCGCCGACGGCGACAGGTTTTCCCCGCAGATCGGGGTTATCCCGCTGCTCAACGCTGGCGTAAAAGGCATCCATGTCGACATGGATTATCTTGCGGATGAGAGCTATATCTTCTTCCATCGCAGACCAACGCCTACGACCCCAGCGACATTCGCAACGCTTTGCGGTCAAGCTTGCCAATCATTGTTTTTGGCAAGACTTCCATGATCGTGACACCCTGAACGCGTTCATGTTTTCCCAATTTCGGGTTGAGCCACGCCGCAATCACCGCGCCATCTTCGGTCGCACCATTTTGCAACGTCACAAACGCGCGCGGAATTTCGCCGAGATATGCGTCAGCAACGCCAATGACGAGCGCTTCCTTGACCGCAGGGTGTCGGTAAAGCACATCTTCAACTTGGCTTGGGAACACTTTAAACCCGCCAACGGCGATCATATCCTTCAACCGGTCGACGATGTGAACAAAGCCATCTTCGTCAATCGTCGCAACGTCGCCGGTCCGTAAATATTTGCCGAGAAATACTTCTGCATCCGCCTCTGGCCGGTTCCAATATCCGCACATAACCTGTGGACCAGAAAAAACAAGCTCGCCGGGTTCGCCGGGTAGAGCGGGCTTAGCCGGGTCCTCCTTGTCAACAAGCCGGACATCGGTTCCAGGGACAGGTTGCCCGATGCTGCCAATCTTGTTCAGGCCCTCATAAGGGTTGCACGAAACCACGCCTGAGCTTTCGGTTAAGCCATAGCCTTCGATAACGACAGCTCCGGTCGCTGTCTCAAACCGCTTTTTCAGTTCACCGGCCAAGGGCGCGCCGCCAGAAATACAGGCGCGAAGACTACTGAAATCGGTCTTTGCAAGGTCCGGGCAATCCAGCAACGCTTGATACATGGTCGGCACGCCTGGAAGCGACGTTATCTTTGCGCGGGTAATCGCAGCCAAGGCCGCCTTTGCCTCAAATCGCGGCAGCATGACAATTTCACCGCCATTGGCAACTGTGCGATTGAGGACAGTTGCATTTGCGAAGACATGGAAAAACGGCAGGACGCCAAGGATACGATCGTCCAATGGTCCATCCGGTTGATTCATTCTACTGTGCGGATCAATCATGTTAATCTGCCGCGCATTGGCGGTGATATTTTGATGACTTAACATTGCGCCTTTGGGGGTGCCAGTAGTACCGCCCGTATATTGCAACTGGGCAATATCTTTTTCGGGTGCGCACGGCTGAATCGCATAATTACCTTCATTTGCGACCAGATGGGCAAAAGTAGACACGCGGCTATCAGAGGGTATCGCCGCAATTTCGCCGCGTTTGAAAAGACGGTAAGCCCAACTTTTCGCTTTTGGCAACGCTTCGGAAACGCTTCCTACGATCAATTCTTTCAGGCTGCTATTGTCGAGCACCTTCATCGCCGTGGGCAGTAGCGCCGCTGCAGAGACCGTGAACAAAATGGACGTGCCGCTGTCGGCAACCTGATGCGCAAGTTCATCAACGGTGTAGAGCGGCGAAAAATTCACGACCGTCGCCCCGGCTGCCAAGGCGCCATAATAAGCCGCAATATACTGCGGCACATTGGGCAGGAATAGGCCAATATGGTCACCCTTGCCAATGCCTTTGTCCTGCAACCCGCGAGCTACGCGCCGAACCGTGGCAGCGATCTCGGCATAGCTATATTTGCGGCCCATGAAGTCAGCCATTGCAGCGCCGCACATGCGCTCGGCCGATTGGAAAAACATATCATGCAGTGCCAATGCGGGAAACTGCTGGTCCCATTTGGCAGGATGATAATAATGGTCGTTCCAAATGCTGTGTGTCATGCAGACATTATGCCGCGTGATACCAACCAACGCCATCGCGAATTTCGCATTTTATCCGTCCGGCAAAATGCAAATGCCGCAGATGTGCCTGCGCCTCACCCGTAGCTAAGCCATACACTGTGTCATCAATTTCGCGGTCGAATAAAAGGCTGAAAGTATCAACGGCCCGCATTTCGGTAATACGCAATTCGCGCTCGAGCTTATCAAGCCGTTCATGATGTCCCGAGGCAAGCTTGTCCAGACGGACATGTACACCAGTAAACGGTTCCCCATGCGCGGGCAGCACCAACATATCTGCGGGCAAAGCCCCACGGAATTTCGCAATGGACGCCAGCCATTCACCCAGCGGATCCGCCTCGGGCTCGCTGTCCATGACGGATACGTTCGATGTGATGCGGGGCAAAATCTGGTCGCCGGCAATAATCATATTGTTATCAAAATCGACAAGGCTCGCATGCTCAGGTGTATGGCCTCCGCCGGTCATGACCGTCCAGTCGCGCCGCCCGACGCGAACGACTTGTCCGTCATCCAAGCGCACATGCCCCGCTGGCAACCGCGACACCGCACGCGCAAAGCCGCCCCAACCTGCTTTACGAAGCTTTTCAATGCGCGCTTCGTCAAAGCCGGCAAATCGGCGGTTATTGAGCACTTCCTCGGGCGGCTGTTCCAACTGGTCGCTCGTCAGCATCCGCGCCATCAGCCATTCGGTCCGGTTCATCCAGATCGGGACTTTGAACTTGTTGGCCAACCAACCAGCGCAACCCACATGGTCTGGGTGAAAATGCGTTACGAAAATCCGTTTTAGCTCGCGGTGCGCCAACGCACCCTTGAAAAGCAACTGCCATTTGTCAATCGTTGGCTGCATAAACAGGCCCGTATCGGCAATCGCATATCCGTCGTTCGCCTCATCCAGTAGCCATAGGTTGATATGCGCCAAGTTGCCGGGCACCGGCATCCGCGTCCAACCCATATCGGGTGCTATAGGATAAATTTCACCATATTGCGGAGCGTGTTCGCCCAAGGGGTAGGTTAGCCCCTTAAGCTCTCTTGCTTCAAAGCCATGGTCGGCAAGCGATGCGTCATATGCGGGGGGTGTGGAAACTGCCATCCCCCCGCCGTGCCTTAATCACGCGATTTAGGCAATCATCACGTTTTGATTATTCGCCAGCTTTTTTGAACAAAGTGTCGGCCGTCAATTCTACCTTGCCAACATTTTCATCTTCGCCGTTCAACGCAGCTTCTGCGCGGCGTGCAGCTTCGGTACGTTCTGCGCGCAATTCTTCGATCAAAGCGTCGCGATCGGTTCCAAGGCGCGCGTCGTTGGCAGCTGTATTATCGATACCGGCTTTCTTTGCAGCGCGGTTCACGATCACATCCAGTTCGCGCTGCGACGTCAGGCCAAGCGTGACAGGGTCCTTCGCCTGAATTTCGGCGATGTTCCAGTGGCTACGCTCACGAATGGCCGCAATGGTATTGCGCGTCGTGCCGATCAACTTGCAGATCGCGCCATCTGTAATCTCAGGGTGATTGCGCAGCAACCAAGCAATGCCATCTGGCTTGTCCTGACGTTTCGATACTGGCGTATACCTTGGGCCTTTTGTGCGGCGAACCTGATCCGGACCCTTTGACATTTTGAGGACATAATCCTCATCTGCCTGACCCTTTTCAATTTCTTCCATCGCCAGTTCGCCAGCGTGCACAGGATCACGCCCGGTATATTTCGATCCAGTCATGTCATCAGCCATGGCCTGCACTTCAAGGATATGAATACCACAAAACTCGGCGATTTGCGAGAAGCTCAAACCCGTGCTGTCGACCAACCAAGCGGCGGTCGCATGTGGCATCAAAGGGGTGGCCATTTCATTTGCTCCAATAATAAGGGCCGCCCCTTACGGAGCGGCCAGAATGTCGTGCATCGGCATTAGGCGAAGTTTGCCATATCGGCAAGCGACAATGCGCGTTTGGACTTGCACGCGCCGCACCACCTGTGCATTCCGGAGCAATCATTGGGGGAAGAAATGCTACGCTTGATCAAATGGCTCTTCATTTTGTTGCTTGCCGCTCTGGCTGCGCTGTTTTTCTGGGGCTATACGCCTGATACAGAGGCCGCCCAGATGGAGAGCAAATATGGTAACTCTGCTTCGCGCTTTGCCGAATTGGAGCCTGGTCTGCGCGTGCATTATCGTGACGAAGGAAAGCAGGACGGACCTGTCCTCGTTCTTATTCACGGCTCAAACGCATCGCTGCATACATGGGAGCAGTGGATTGCCATTTTGGGCAAGGACTATCGGGTTATTTCGCTTGATCTTCCCGGACATGGCCTGACCGGAACTAACCCCGCAGGCGTCTACGACAATGCATCTTATGTTAGTGTTGTTGACAGTTTATTGGCCAAGCTGAATGTTGATAAGGCTGTAATTGGCGGCAATTCCATGGGCGGCGGCGTGTCGTGGTTATACGCATTGGAACATCCGGAGAAGGTTGACGCTGTGGTGTTGGTTGATGCCAGTGGAAAGCCAAATGCAAGGTCCGGAGAAATGCCACTTGGATTCCGGCTGATGCGTATGCCGGTGATAAAAGAAGCCGTACGCTTCATTGCACCCCGCAGCATTTTTGAATCGAGTGTCAAAACGTCAATGCACGTTCAATCCAAAATCAACGACAAGCTTATCGATCGATACTGGGAATTAAATCGCTACCCCGGCAACCGCGACGCAACCATGAAACGCTTTTCAAGTCCCAAGAGCATGGCACCTGGCACAAAAGAACGGCTCTCGGCTATAAAGGTGCCAGTTTTGATCTTATGGGGCGCAGAAGATAATTTAATCCCCGTCACCGTTGCCAAATGGTTCGCTGAAGCCATGCCGCAGGCGAAACTGGTCATTTACCCCAATGTCGGCCATATCCCGATGGAGGAAATCCCTGAAAAAAGCGCCAATGATGTCAAAATCTGGCTGGATGGCGTGGCCGCTAAAACGCCAAAAGTATAAACCCGCCTAGGTCCTGACCCTAAACCGCCAACATGATCTTCCCGACATGCGCGCCGGATTCCATATAGGCATGCGCATCGGCGGCTTCGGCCAAAGGAAAAATCTTGTCTATTTCCGGACGCAGCGCACCATCACAGACCAGTGGCCAAACGGTTGCCAATATTTCCTGCGAAAGCATGGCCTTAAACATGGGGGTACGAGGACGCAGCGTTGACCCTGTAAGCGTCAAGCGGCGTGACATGACAAAAGCCATGTTGATTTCCGCTACCATCCCGCCCTGCACCGCGATGGTGACATGCCGCCCATCTTCACGCAGGCACTGCAGGTTTCGCGAAACATAATTCCCTGCGACCATATCAAGCACGAGGTGAACGCCCTCGCCACTTGTGAGCGCCTTCACACGTTCGACAAAGTCGGAACTGTTATAGTTGATGGCGTGATCCGCGCCGATTTTTTGAGCTGCTGCGCATTTGTCGTCAGAACCGCAGGTCACAATCACAGTTAGGTCAAACAGCTTGCCCAGCTTGATCGCCATGGTGCCAATTCCGCTAGTTCCCCCGTGAATAAGTACGGTCTCGCCAGGCGAAGCATAGCCCCGCTCAAACACATTATGCCACACGGTGAACAATGTTTCAGGCAAAGCAGCCGCTTCGGCCATCTCCATGCCCGCTGGAACTGGCAAGCACACATCCATCCGTGCAAGGCAATATTCGGCATACCCTCCGCCAGATACTAAGGCGCAATAACGGGCACCGATTATGGTTGGGTCGACATCACCACCCATAGCGACGACTGTTCCCGACACTTCAAGTCCGGGCAGGTCACTCGCGCCCGGAGGCGCGGGATAAAGTCCCTTACGTTGGATAACATCAGGCCGGTTGACGCCCGCATAAGCGACTTTCAATAACACTTCACCTGCACCCGGAACGGGCAGCGGCCGATGCGACGCGACAAGCACTTCGGGCCCGCCCGGCGTCGAAATTTCGATTACGGTCATTAGATCCGGTAACTGTGCCATTACTGCGTTATCCCTTTTGAATGATCGGCCCTTTAAGCAAGCTTCATATTGACAGCAACCGCCCATCGGTAAAATATGCGTTATGGATATTGACGAAAACCTGCCGCGTCGCCGCGACGATTCTGTGGCCCTTCTTATCAAGCAGGATATTGACGCCCTGTCCGTGGCGGAACTTGAGTTGCGGATCGCTGCGCTAAAGGCCGAAATCACGCGCTGCGAAGGCAAAATTACGTTTGCAGACAAGCACAGAAGCGTTGCCGACGCGTTGTTCAAAAAATGACTCGTGGCGGGCCAATGCGAAGAAAGCGGGAACGCAGGCCGTTATCTCTCTTATCATGCTTGAAAGCACCGAAGGCCACGCCGATATAGTGTGAAGACCGCGCAGCGACTCAATTTAGGGAGACGAAGTTATGCCATCATTTGCAGAGTCGCTGGAAACCACACTTCATAACGCATTGAAGCATGCTGGCGACCGCGCGCACGAGTATGCGACTTTGGAGCATCTCCTGCTGGCGCTCATTGAAGATGCGGACGCCGCGAAAGTCATGCAGGCTTGCGGTGTCGATATTGGCGAGCTTTCGGACATCATCATTACATATTTGGATACCGAGCTGGAAAGCCTGCGCGTGGAGGGCAAGGTTGACCCATCGCCGACAAGTGGTTTCCAGCGCGTCGTTCAACGCGCGATTTTGCACGTCCAAAGTTCCGGAAAAGACGTCGTAACCGGCGCAAATGTGCTGGTCGCTTTGTTTTCAGAGCGCGAGAGCTATGCCGTATATTTCTTGCAACAGCAGGATATGAGCAGACTTGATGCCGTATCTTATATCAGTCACGGCATCGGCAAGGACGGCAAGCTAGCCGAACCTCGTTTAGGGGCCGACGCTGAGCCGAAAAACGAAGAACCCGAAGACGCAAAGGCGAAAAAAGACAAGAAAGAAGGTGCGCTGGATCAGTTCACCGTCAATCTGAATGAAAAAGCCAAGCAGGGCCGCATTGATCCCCTGATCGGGCGCACAGCCGAAGTTGACCGTACCGTCCAAATTTTATGCCGCCGTTCGAAAAACAACCCCCTTTACGTGGGCGAACCCGGCGTTGGGAAGACAGCGATTGCAGAAGGCCTGGCCCGACGCATTGTGGAAAATCAGGTGCCTGAGGTTCTGTTACCAGCCGTGATCTATTCGCTCGACATGGGCGCGTTGCTGGCTGGAACGCGGTATCGCGGTGACTTTGAAGAGCGCTTAAAGGCGGTTGTCTCCGAACTGGAAAAGCTTCCGGATGCAATCCTGTTCATCGACGAAATCCACACGGTCATCGGCGCGGGCGCAACAAGCGGCGGAGCAATGGACGCATCGAACTTGCTAAAGCCGGCGTTGTCAGGTGGGACCATCCGTTGCATCGGTTCGACAACTTACAAGGAATTCCGCAACCATTTCGAAAAAGACCGAGCATTGCTGCGCCGGTTCCAGAAGATTGACGTCAACGAACCAAGCATTGAGGATACGATCAAAATCCTTGCAGGCTTGCGCAGTGCGTTTGAAGAGCATCACAAAGTTAAATACACCCCAGATGCCATCAAGGCCGCAGTGGAGTTATCCTCACGCTACATCAATGACCGTAAGCAGCCAGACAAGGCCATTGACGTCATTGACGAAGTTGGTGCCATGCAGATGCTTGTTGCCCCATCAAAGCGCCGCAAACTGATTACGGCCCGCGAAATCGAAGCCGTTATCGCCACGATTGCCCGCATCCCGCCAAAGCAGGTTTCGACCGATGACAAGACTGCGCTTGGCACGCTTGAGGCGGATCTCAAGCGCGTGGTGTTCGGGCAAGATAAGGCGATTGAAGTGTTGGCGAGCGCCATCAAGCTCAGCCGTGCTGGCCTGCGCGATACCGAAAAGCCAATCGGCAGCTATCTGTTCAGTGGTCCGACCGGCGTCGGTAAAACTGAAGTTGCGCGGCAACTGGCTTCTATCCTTGGCATTCCGCTCAAGCGGTTTGACATGTCGGAATATATGGAACGCCACAGCGTCAGCCGTCTGATTGGCGCCCCTCCCGGATATGTCGGGTTTGATCAGGGCGGACTGCTGACAGATGCCGTCGATCAAAGCCCGCATAGCGTGCTGTTACTCGACGAAATCGAAAAGGCCCATCCCGACCTGTTTAACATCCTGTTGCAAGTGATGGACAATGGCCGGCTGACCGACCATCACGGCAAGACCGTAGACTTCCGTAATGTCATTTTGATCATGACAACCAATGCGGGCGCCAGCGACATGGCGAAAGAAGGTATCGGTTTCGGCAACAATATCAGCAAAGAAGATGCTGGCGATGAGGCCGTGAAGAAGATGTTTGCGCCGGAATTCCGCAATCGCCTCGATGCGATGGTGCCATTCAGTTATCTGCCGACCGAAGTCGTCGCGCGCGTTGTCGACAAGTTCATCCTGCAGTTGGAGTTGCAACTTGCCGACCAAAATGTGCACATCAAGCTTGATGATGAAGCACGGGCTTGGTTGACCGAGCGAGGCTATGACAAGCTATACGGCGCGCGCCCGATGGGACGTCTTATTCAGGAAAGAATCAAACAGCCGCTTGCCGAAGAGCTGTTGTTTGGCAAACTGATTCATGGCGGCGAAGTTGCTGTACGCATCAAGGACGACCAGCCCGCATTTGAAGTGACACCGGCGCCACCTAAGTCTGCCAAGCCCAAGCCGCCAAAGAAGAGTGCTGCGAAAAAGTCCAGCAAAGCCGGCTAAATGAATGCTCCCCTGCGATCAGGGGAGCATTCTAGGGTCAGGACCGATTGGCAACAACTGGGCGGACGGCCCAATATCCTTAAACAATTCAGGTTCAGTTCCGGTCATCCAGACTTGCGCCTTAGTATCTGCCAACAATCCAAATAACGCAGCGCGTCTTGACGGATCGAGATGCGCTGCGACCTCATCCAACAGCAAGATTGGCGGGGCATCGCGCTGCGCCGTTACAAGCGCCGCATGCGCAAGGATGAGGGAAAGCAGCAATGCCTTCTGCTCTCCTGTGGAACATTGCTCCGCGACCTGCCCTGAGACGCTGTGCAATACTTCGAGATCGGCGCGGTGGGGGCCAAGCAAAGTGCGCCCGGCAGCAGCGTCACGGTTACGTCCCTTGCGCCATGCAGACGCAAGATCACCATCTGCAGGTGCAACCTTATCGACCAATTTGATTTGCGGCGAGGCAAATGGCCCCGACATTGTCGTAAGCAATTGTGCACTCAACGCCTCAATCACCCAAGCGCGGGCTGCCTGAATATAATTTCCGCTCTCTGCCATCTGCGCCTCAAGCGCATCTAACCAAAGTGGGTCGGCGGCGACACCGCCTGCCAAAAGCCGGTTGCGTTGTTGCATGGCCTTTTCATATCGGCTGCTGTGCCGCGCATGGCTTGGGTTTATCGCCAATACCAAGCGATCCAGAAACCGCCGTCGCGCGGCTGCGCCATCTGCAAACAAGCGGTCCATCGTCGGGGTTAGCCAGATGACCGACAGCCATTCGGCAAGGCTGTTTATCGCGGCATTGCTCTCGTTCACCCGCACCTTACGCCGTTCAGGCTGCTCTGCGCTCACCCCAGTGCCAATCACATTGCCGCCAGCATGGGCAACGATGGCAAAGCCGCCGCTGCCCGCATTGCGCACGATGTCAGACATGGCCGCCCGGCGAAGACCCCGGCCTGGCACCAACAGCGACACTGCCTCCAAGATATTTGTCTTACCGGCGCCGTTTGACCCGTGCAGTGCAATGAACTGCGCCACTGGCCGGATCTCCAGCGCAGCGTGATTTCGAAAATCATTCAGGGTTAGTCGCGACAGCGTCATATCATGCGTCTGCTATAGCTATAGTATGGCCGCTTTTGGTCAAGCGGCTATTGGCAATCTCCCACTGCCAATATTGTGATACCCTAAAAATTAACTAAAATACTGATTTTGAATTATATATTCATTTTGGCACAGGCTATGCTGAGTAGTTCGCATAGCCGGAATGGTCCGGGACATCGAAAAGGAAATCAACATGACACAGTATGCACGCACACAAATTCTATCGGCTTTCGCAGCAGTTATCTGCGCATTCATAACCATCGGCATCAGCGTAGCACCTGCAGTTGCGCCCGCCGCAGCATATATCGCATAATATAAGCCCACGTTTTGGAAGTAGGGAGCAATTTAATGACACGCTTAACACTGAATAAAACCAACAAGAAAATTCTCGGCGTTTGCGCTGGCCTAGCAAACTGGACTGGCATGGATGCCATGATCATTCGCTTGATCTTCGCCGTTGCAACGGTTGTCGGCTTTGGTTCGCCGGTTTAGATTTACATTTTGCTGGCGATGATACTCGACTAATGCGCACAAAGCCGCAGCCCAATGGATTAAGCAACTTTCCGCACGAATACCGAGCCTGCAGAATATCCCGCGCCGAACGAGCAAATTAAACCAATATCCCCGGCAGTGAGGTCTTCATTATGCTTGTGAAAGGCGATGATGGAGCCAGCGCTTGAGGTGTTGGCATAGGTATCAAGCACTGTGGGACTTTCATCCTCACTCGCTTCATGCCCCAAAACCTTTTGTGCGATCAGCCTATTCATGCCCGTATTGGCCTGATGCAGCCACATGCGGCGCAAATTTGATCCCGATAGGCCCAAGCTTTCGGCGTGTTCAACAATCATTTGCCCGACCATCGGCACAACCTCTTTAAACACCTTCCTGCCCTCTTGAACAAATAGCTTGTCATTGCGCGGCCCGCTTTGGTTGACTGGGCCTTGCCCATGCGCGCGGTTGAGAAAACCAAAATTGTTGCGGATATTGTTCGAGAATTGCGTTTTCAGCCGCGTGCCCAGAATTTCCCAATGTTGTGCAGGCGCCATATCCTTTGCCTCAACCAATATTGCTGTCGCCACATCACCAAAGATGAAGTGGCTATCGCGGTCGCGCCAGTTAAGATGCCCTGAAGTAATTTCGGGATTTACGACCAATACCGAGCGCGCGTTGCCGCTGCGGATATAGTCCGCAGCAGTTTGAATACCAAATGTCGCGGACGAACAGGCCACATTCATGTCGAAGCCAAAGCCGCGCTGCATACCCAGCTCATGTTGGATTTCTACCGCCATGGCAGGATACGCACGCTGCATATTCGATGCAGCGCATAAGACGGCATCTACATCTTCGATGCGCCGCCCAGCACGCTCCAGCGCATCACGGCATGCCGCGACAGCGATTTCGGCCATTAACGAAATCTGGTCATTTGGCCGTTCGGGGTAACGTGGCTCCATGATGTCGGGATCGACGATGGCGCGCTTATCCATAACATGCCGGGATTTTATCCCGCTGGCCTTCTCGACAAATTCAACTGAGCTATGCGTGAGCGGCTCTGCATCAGGGTTAGCCGCATTGTATCGGTCGGCATAGGCATTGAAGCTTGCAACCAGTTCCTCGTTGCTGATGATGTCCGATGGCGTCAACAATCCTGTCGACGAAATGACTGGAGTGGCACCGTATGCATGTTGCGACATGTATTTTCCCGCGTTGATTTTTATTGCGTCCGGATGCCTAGCCTTTGCGTATTTACGAAACAAGCCGTTTAAAATGCATTATAACGGCGTTATGTGCGCGATGTAGGAGGAATATCTTAATGTCGTTGAATGAACGCCAGCCAAGCTGGTTGTCCCGGCTGGTCCGGCGGGTGCTGGTCAGTATATATAAACGCGACCAATGGCGGGCGCATGGCGTCGTTCCGGAACCACGCAAATTCGTACTCATTGCAGCACCCCACACCAGCAACTGGGATTTTGTCTATTTTTTAGGATTGACCGAAGAATTAGGAATTAAGCCACATTTCATGGCTAAAACCTCACTTTTCCGCTGGCCGTTTACCAACTTCATGCTTGATATGGGCGGCGTTCCTGTTGATCGCAGTTCAAACCGCAATTATGTGCAGCAGATGATCGATGAATTCGGCCGTCGCAACGAATTCATGCTGACCATCGCGCCGGAGGGAACGCGCGGCACGGTCAGGGCATGGAAAACCGGCTTTTATCATATCGCAATGGGCGCAGGCGTGCCCTTGGTTGTCGGTATGATGGATTATGGCTCAAAAACGGGCGGGCTTGGCCCAGCGATCTGGCCAACTGGCGATTATAAGGCTGATATGGCAAAGGTTGCCGAAATCTACGCAAAGGTTATACCAAAGCATCCAGCCAAAGGAATGACAGAGATATTTGCGAGGGACGATGCATGACTGATCTTGGTTCGACGATGCTTATCAATGCTGCGGCGCTGCTAACCGTGATTCTTGCCTTATGGGCTTACTCCGTCAAAATTCGGGATGTGTCATTCATTGATGCCTTTTGGGCATTTGGGATGGTGTTGCTGGCCTGGGCGACTTGGGCGCAGTCAAGCGCGCCGGGCGCAAGGTCCCACCTGCTGCTTGGTCTGACCAGCCTATGGGGATTACGTCTCACCTATCATCTGTGGACACGCTGGCGCGCGCATGGCGAAGACCAGCGCTACGCAAAAATTATGGGCAGCGTCATGGAAAAGAAAGGCTGGAGCTGGAGCAAGACATCTTTGCTTTCGGTGTTTCTCACACAAGCGCCATTGCTCTTCATAACTGCCCTACCCGCGCAACTTGGTATTTGGGCAAGCGAAGGCGTGCGCGCAGTGTTGGGCCCGTTGGCATTTTTCGGAGCCATCATTGCGATCATCGGCATATTGTTTGAAACCATCGGCGATTCGCAGCTTAACGCATTCCGCGCCAATCCGGCTAATAAGGGCAAGGTCCTTGATACCGGCCTGTGGCGCTATACGCGTCACCCCAATTACTTTGGTGATGCCGGCACATGGTGGGGCATCTGGCTCATCGCTTGCGAAGTAGGGCTGGCCGGATGGATTAGTATCATTGGTCCGATATTCTTGACATTCACCCTGACGCGATGGTCGGGAAAGCCATTATTGGAACGTGGCATGAAGAAGACGCGGCCCGAATATGCTGATTATGTCGCCCGTACATCGGGCTTCTTTCCCTTACCGCCAAAGCGCGGATAATCAGGCAACCACTCCAAACAAGTCGTGTTCGTCAGCATCTTCGATGTTGACCATCACGACATCACCGGCCTTCAAAGTCGGTGCGACATCACGCAAATAGACATGGCCGTCGATCTCAGGCGCGTCGGCCTGCGACCGTGCGGTCGCACCGATGCTGTTGTCTTCGTCCACGTCGCCGATTTCATCGATGATTACAAGGATGCTGCGTCCGACCTTTGCCGCAAGCTTGGCAGCGCTGATAGCGGCGGTTTTCGCCATGATACGCTGAAACCGCTCTTCCTTGACCGCTTCGGGCACTGGGTTGGGTAGATTGTTCGCCTGCGCGCCGTCCACCGGTTCAAAGCGGAACGCGCCGACACGATCTAGCTGCGCTTCCTCTAGCCAATCGAGCAGATATTCAAAGTCGGCTTCGGTTTCGCCGGGAAAGCCGACGACAAAACTCGAACGTATTGCAATGTCAGGGGCAATAGTGCGCCATTTGCGGATGCGTTCGAGCACCTTTGCCTCATTCGCTGGCCGCTTCATGGCCTTGAGGACATTGGGCGCTGCATGCTGAAACGGGATGTCGAGATAAGGCGTCAGATATCCTTCCGCCATTAACGGAATGACATCATCCACATGGGGATAAGGGTAAACATAATGCAGCCGGACCCATGGCGCGATGCCATCGCTCGAACGCAAACCGCCCAATTCGCGCGCAAGGTCGGTCATATGTGCACGCACCTCACGCCCCTTCCACGTGCGCGGTTCATGCCGCGTATCCACCCCATAAGCCGATGTGTCTTGCGAAATGACCAGAAGCTCTTTGGTACCAGCAGAAACAAGCTTCTCCGCCTCACGCAGCACAGCGTCAATCCGGCGGCTTGCCAGCTTTCCGCGCAGGGTCGGAATAATGCAGAACGCGCAGCTGTGGTTGCAGCCTTCGGAAATTTTCAAATAGCTGTAATGGCGCGGCGTTAGCTTCAATCCGCCTTCAGGGACAAGATCAAAAAATGCACCACGCGTCGGTGGCGCCGCTTCATGGACCGCCGATACGACAGCCTCATATTGATGCGCGCCAGTAATCGCTAACACATCGGGAAAGCGCGCGCGGATGACATCGGCTTCGTTGCCCATGCAGCCTGTCACAATAACACGGCCATTTTCCGCGATAGCCTCGCCAATGGCCTCTAGGCTTTCTTCCTTTGCAGAGTCGAGAAAACCGCACGTATTGACGAGCACGACATCGGCGCCGGCATAATCGGGCGACAGGCCATAGCCGTCTGCACGCAGCTTGGTGAGAATCCGTTCGCTATCGACCAGCGCCTTGGGGCAGCCAAGCGATACCATGCCGACCTTGGGCGCTGCTTTAATTACTGTTGCCATGATGATGGGCCGCATAGCGGGTTTCGGTGCGCTTGTCACGGCTAGTGAACAAGCGCATGATAAACGCGTAGGATGACGAAAGGAATATTGATGGCAAACGCAAATCTGTTGGCGATACTGGCGGCTGCCGCGACGGGCTTTTTGATTGGTGGCTTATGGTATGGGCCATTGTTCGGCAAAGCGTGGATGGCGGAGCATGGATTTACTGAGGCGCAACTGCGCGGTGGCAATATGCTCAAAATCTATGGCCTGACCTTTGCCTTTTCGGTGCTATCGGCTGTTTTCCTTGGCCATTTACTGGCGTTTTTTGATACAAATGCCCGCGCGACGCTGATGATATCTGTCGGCATTTCGCTTGGCTATATCATCCCTGCCATTGGCACCAATTATCTGTTTGCGCGCAAATCAGGTCGTCTATTCGCCATTGATGCCGGCTATTGGTTAGTCTTCTACGCCGCTATGGGTTTGGTCTTCCTATTGCTTGGGCATTAAGGTGCGTATCTAGCCAACATATCTTTGCTGCAAGGTCGCTAACGATTCATGATGCGTCAGGTCAAGTTGCAGGGGGGTCACGGCAATATAACCATCCTCGATAACCTCAAGGTCGGTGTCATGGCCCGGCGTGTGCAACATGCCATGCAGGCCAAACCAATAATAATCATATCCGCGCGGATCAGTACCTTTGACAATTGACCCACGACTATAGTCGTGAAAACCCTGACGTGCGACTTTGATTCCCTTCACGTCTTGCGGCAGCAGAGGCGGAAAGTTGATGTTGGTCAATGTACGCGGCGTATCTGGCATATCGAGCAGCGGACGAAGGACGCGCTCACCCCATGCCTCCGCCGCCGAAAAGGGCACAGCGTCGGCCATGCCTTCCTTGCTGTAAACCTGGCTGAGGGCGATGGAACGAATGCCCGCCAACGACCCTTCCATCGCGGCAGCCACAGTGCCGGAATAGGTAATGTCATCACCCAAATTGGCACCACGGTTCACGCCGGACAGGATCAGGTCAGGCTTTGCGTCCTTTATGATAACGCCAATGCCAAGCATGACGGAATCTGTAGGCGTGCCTGCAACCGAGTAATGCTTATCCCCATGCTGGCGAATGCGCACAGGCTTCGTCAGGGTAAGCGAATGACCAGCGCCCGAGTTTTCCTCCGCAGGCGCGACGATCCATATATCATCGCTGATCGTGCGGGCAATCGCCTCCAACACCTTAAGGCCCGGCGCATTCACGCCATCATCGTTGGTCAACAATATACGCATCAAACGGTCGCCTCTACTTTTGTAAGGCCGCCCATATAAGGCAGCAAAGCCGCCGGAATGGTGACGCTACCATCGGCCTGCTGATGATTTTCAAGTACCGCAACAAGTGTGCGGCCAACCGCAAGGCCAGACCCGTTCAGAGTGTGGACAAAGACATTGCCCTTGCCTTCGGCTGGACGGTAACGGGTATTCATCCGCCGTGCCTGCCAGTCACCGCAGTTCGAGCAGCTGGAGATTTCACGGTATAGCCCTTGGCCCGGCAACCAGACCTCAAGATCATAGGTCCGCTGTGCGCTTGCGCCCATATCACCTGTACACAGCAGCATCTTTCGATAGGGCAATTCAAGCGCTTGCAATATGCCTTCCGCGCTCTGCACCATGCGTTCATGCTCTGCTGCGCTATCTTCGGGACGGACGATGGAAACCAGCTCCACCTTTTCAAACTGATGCTGGCGAATGAGGCCCTTGGTATCGCGGCCTGCGGCGCCTGCTTCGGAACGGAAACATGGGGTCAGCGCCGTCAGCCGGATCGGCAGGGCGCTTTCGTCCAAAATCTGTTCACGCACGCTGTTGGTCAACGACACTTCCGCAGTGGGAATGAGCCAGCGGCCATCGGTTGTCTGAAAATTGTCTTCGGCAAATTTAGGAAGCTGCCCAGTTCCAAACAGGGATTCCTGTCGCACCAAATAAGGCGTAGCGCACTCGGTATAGCCGCGCTGCGCAGTCTGATGGTCGAGCATGAATTGCCCAAGCGCACGGTTTAAGCGCGCCATCTGCCCCCGCATGAAGGTGAACCGCGCGCCCGAAATGGCAACTCCGGTTTCAAAGTCGAGGCCAAGGGCGGGGCCGATATCCGCATGGTCGCGGGGCTCGAAATCAAAATCCCGTGGTTCGCCCCAGCGGGCAATTTCGACATTCCCGGTCTCATCTGCGCCATCGGGGGTGTCAGCCGCTGGCAAATTCGGTAAGCCCGCAAGCAAGGCGTCGAGTTCCATGCCCGCCACACGTTCGCGTTCTTCCAACTGCGGCAAAATGTCTTTCAACTTAGCAACTTCGGCCTTTAAAGCATCCGCCGTTGCGATATCGCCCTTGCCCATGGCTGCGCCGATGGATTTTGACACATCGTTGCGGCGGGCCTGCGCATTTTGCATCTCCGTCAAGATCGCGCGCCGGTTTTCGTCCAAGGCAAGGATGGACGCAGCAGCGGGTTCAGCGCCCCGGCGCATCAATGCAGCATCAAAGTCTTTTGGATTTTCACGGATATATTTTAGGTCATGCATGGCGGCAGGCTATGCCCCGCGCGTGGCGGCTTCGCAATGAAAAAGGGCGACAGAAAGTTGGCGACGTTTGCGCGGCACTGACACAATGTGGCTTGCCATCGCTTTCTTGGCGGAACGACGGCCCGCATAAGCAAGCGACCAACCTTTCGTAGCTAACTTTGCCGGTAAGCGCAAAATTGCCCGTGCATAAAAAGCAAACCAGCCCGCGTTTGGACACTTCCCAGTGCTTTTGCCCAATTGAAGACAACACGTAACATTTGGCTTGTGCCACATTTGGCCCAAGTCTATAGCGCCGCCAAGAGTGGATTGGAGGCAGACTACTTCGTGTCGAAGGGCCTGCCCCGGGGGTGGAGAATTACGATGGGCGTGAGTGCCAAGCCTCAAGATACGACCAGCGAAACAAGCGCCGCTGACTTTGACCTCAACGATTCATACGTACCTGGCGACGAAGAGCCATTTATGAACGATCGGCAATTAAGATATTTTGAAAAGCAGCTTGTTGACTGGAAGAATGGCATCTTGGCGGAGTCACAGGGAACGCTGAACCAGCTTCAGGATGGTCCCATGCGTGAACCAGATCTTAACGATCGCGCTTCGAGCGAGACCGATTGGAGTATCGAACTTCGTACCCGCGACCGCCAACGTAAGCTTATCGGCAAAATCGAGGCAGCCTTGCGCCGCATCACTGATGGCGAATATGGTTACTGCCAAGTGACTGGCGAGCCTATTTCGCTAGCACGCCTGCGCGCCCGACCGATTGCAACAATGACCCTGGAAGCACAGGAACGCCACGAACGGCAAGAACGCGTTTCACGCGACGATTAAACGGTGCTTGCGTTTACCACCTTTGGTTAAGAATTAGAGCGGAATGCCGGAAAGGTTCGCCGCATTAACCTTTTGGCGATGTTTTGATGCCAGTGTGCAAGGCCGAATTAACACTAATCTTGTTTGGCGCTGCAATATGGACGACCCATTGAGCAATACACAATTCCCTGCTGCAAAGCGTAGCGTGAATCGCGACAGCCTTTTGCTAACGGCTATATTACGTTTTCCAAATACGCAGGAAGAATTGCCGGTACGCATCCGTAATCTGTCCGCCGGCGGCTTAATGGCCGAACTCCCAACTGGCCCAATGCGGGGCGAACTTGTCGAAGTGAACCTGCACAATATTGGCTGGGTCAGTGGCCGCATCGCGTGGGTCAGCGAGGGGCGAGTAGGCATCGCGTTCGAAAATCCGATCAATCCGAAAGATGCGCGCAAACCCGTTGCGGTCTCCGAATTGGATATCCCGCCTTATCTTAAGAAGCTGAACGCAACGACTGTCCCCGGCAAATTGCGCCGCGCCTAATCAGTCATCGAGGCAGTAAATGTCGACAGGCACGACAATCTTGTCCAGCACACGGCCAATCGGATAGGTCGATTTGCCACCCTGTTCGATGGCTGTTTCAAGCACTTCGCGCTTTTTGGCGCCGTTTATTACCAAAATCGCGGTCCGCGCCGTGCCGATGGCTGCACCTGTTAATGTCACCCGATTGACGGGCGCTTCGGGTGGTAAGGGATCAGGCGCAACGCCCACAGCGCGCACGTCTTTGCCGCTGTCCATCGCCGATTCCAAATCAGGACCGGCGAAGATCGATGCTGTATGACCATCTGTCCCCATGCCGAGCCAGACCAAATCCGGCGGCCAGTGGAGGTCCGCCAACCGTGCATTCGCCGCGCTACCCGCCAGTTTATGGTCGGCGGCATCACTTGCGATTGGTAGCACGCGCGCACCCTTTGGAATGAAGATTTTGGCAATCATCGCCACATTGGACAAAGGATTGTCCACAGGCACCAATCGGTCATCGGTTGGGATAATCGTTACATTTTTCCAACGAATATTGGCTTGCGCAAGCTTTTCCAAAATCGGTTTAGGCGTTGAGCCGCCGGGGAATGCGACCAGTGCCTGACCACGGGCATCCAACGCGCTTTCGATGATGAAGCTGACGTCGCCAACCACGGCGTCGATCAAATCTTCCGCAGCGTCAAAATCCCACCATTCGATTTCTTCGGCCATATGCCTTGCGTCTCCGTTAGTTTCGTAATGCCGATGCGGCACGCGCTGCCGATTCAATCGCGGCAACATCTGGAACGCCTTTACCAACAAGCCAGCTACCGCCAACACATAAAATTTCCGGTACTGCCAACCATTCTGCCGCTGTGTCCTGTTTTATACCACCCGTTGGGCAAAATTGGCACTGGCCGAATGGACCAATGAGCGCCTTAAGCGCTGGAAGGCCGCCATTAGCTTGCGCCGGGAAGAATTTGAAATGCGTCAGTCCCAAATCCAACCCGCGCATGATGTCGCCTGCGCTGGCGATGCCGGGCAAGAACGGTATGCCTTTGGCGATAGCTGTCTCACCCAAATTGTTGGTGAGGCCCGGCGATACAATGAACTCAGCGCCAGCGGCGATCGCACATTCAAGACCCGGCACATCGACGATAGTGCCAGCGCCGACAATCGCGCCGGGGACCTTCTTCATCTCGGCAATCGCGTCCAAGGCCGCAGCAGTGCGCAAGGTGACCTCCAGCACGCGAAGCCCTCCCGCAACGAGCGCCTGCGCTATGCCACGCGCATGCGCGGCATCTTCAATGACTAGCACCGGAATAACGGGCGCGGTGCGCATGATTTTTTCGATTGCGGACATATGGTGTAGATCCTCAAACATGTTGCTCGGCATACGCTGCCGCTGCGCCAAAAAGGCCGGGTTGCGGATGTGTGATCAGTTTTACAGGGATGGCAGACATCAACCCTTCGAAGCGGCCCTTTGCACAAAACCGTTCGGCAAAACCCGAACGGATGAGGTTATCTTTGATCCGTAAGCCAAGCCCGCCCGCGATCACAACGCCAGCAAACCCACCCTGCGCGAGCGTGATGTCGCCTGCCACACTGCCAAGCGTTAGACAGAAGCGGTCCACCGCTGCGGCGGCAAGGCTGTCCGCGCCTGACATGCCCAATTGCCACAAAGTCTTATCGTCATATTGCTGGACCGCACGCCCCTCAATCGCGGCAAGCGTTTCGTAAAGATCAATAAGACCTGGCCCAGATACCACGCGTTCGATCGATACCCGGCGGTAACGTTTGCGTAACCGCGCCAGAACAGCATCCTCAATCGCATCCAGCGGGGCAAAATCGATATGACCGCCTTGAGTCGCCTGCACATGATAGGCACTGCCCTTGCGCCAGACATGCGCCACGCCAAGACCAGTTCCCGGCCCAATAATGCTCAACGTACCGTCCGAAGAAAAGTCCTGATCCGGCCCCGTCAGATGCTGAAAATACTCTGGCCCCGCCTGCGCAACTGCATGGCCCACCGCGCCGAAGTCATTGATGATGACAAAGCTGTCGACGTCCAATTTCTCGCACACCATTGAACGGCGGATGACCCACGGATTGTTGGTAAGATTGATGACATCGGCGTCCACTGGCCCCGCAATCGCAATTGCCGCCGCGCGCGGAAGTGGCGCACCATTGAGCCGTTCAAATTCCTGCCACGCGGTCTGGAAACTCGCATGTTCAGCGGTTTTCAGCGTCACCGCCTCACCCAAGGCAAGCACGCGGCCGTCCAGAACTTCGGCAATTGCAAAGCGGGCATGGGTCCCGCCGATATCGACAGCGACGATAGCAGTCATAATCCAGCAACCGCCAACATGGCCGACCCGCCTTTCTCCGCTTCATCCGCGCCTGCCTGCATCATCGCGAACAGCTCACGCCCCGTGCCTATATGCCGTGCTGGCGTCGGTGCTGGCGCGCGGGCCGCCCAGATATCTGCGTCGACCAAAACCGACAATGTTCCGGTGTTCGCGCAGAGCCGAATGATATCACCATCCTGAAGCTTGGCGATTGCTCCGCCGCGCGCGCCTTCCGGACTTAAATGGATCGCGGCAGGCACTTTGCCCGACGCGCCGGACATGCGGCCATCGGTCACGAGCGCCACATTAAAGCCCTTATCCTGCAACACGCCTAAGGGCGGAGTCAGCTTGTGCAATTCGGGCATGCCGTTGGCGACAGGCCCTTGAAAACGGATGACGATGATGACATCGCGTTCCAATTCGCCCGCCTTGAATGCCGCCAATGCGTCATTCTGGTCATGAAACACCCGGGCGGGCGCTTCTATGGTCCAGCGTGCAGGATCAACTGCGCTGGTCTTAAATGTTGCACGGCCCAAATTGCCTATCACCAGACGCATCCCGCCATCGGGGCTGAACGGCGCAGACGGTGGACGCAGCATCTTGTCATCGGCAGTGACTGCGGGCGCATCGCGCCAGACAAGCCGGTCATCCTCCAACATTGGCTCACGCCCATAATCGGCCAAATCATTGCCTGCGACCGTCATGATATCGCGGTGCAGCAGGCCAGCATGTATCAACTCGCGAATGACATAACCCATGCCCCCCGCCGCGTGGAAATGGTTCACATCGCCCGAACCATTTGGATAGACCCGCGCAATGAGCGGCACAGCTGAGGACAGTTGGTCCAAATCTTCCCAATCGATGATGATCCCCGCCGCCCGCGCGATTGCCGGAATATGCAGCGCATGGTTGGTTGAACCACCCGTCGCGAGCAAGCCAACACATGCGTTCACAATCGCCTTTTCATCCACGCAAAGGCCCAAGGGCCGATAATCATCGCCATCCCATCCAATTTTGCTCAGGCGATGGACGGCAGCCCGGGTCAATTCGGTCCGCAATTTCGTGCCGGGGTTGATGAAGGCGGAACCGGGTATATGCAGCCCCATCACTTCCATCATCATCTGGTTTGAATTTGCGGTGCCGTAAAAGGTGCAGGTGCCCGCGCTATGATAAGACGCAGCCTCCGCCTCAAGCAATTCGGCACGGCCGACTTTACCCTCGGCATAAAGCTGCCGAACACGTTGTTTTTCCTTGTTGGGAAGGCCCGACGGCATTGGCCCGGCTGGCACAAGGATGGTCGGCAAATGGCCGAAACGCAAAGCGCCGATCAACAGACCGGGCACAATCTTGTCGCAAATGCCAAGCATCGCAACGCTTTCGAACATGCCATGGCTTAGACCTACCGCCGTTGCCATCGCGATTACGTCGCGGCTGAACAAGGACAGCTCCATCGAGTCCTGCCCCTGCGTGACACCATCGCACATGGCGGGCGTTGATCCTGCGACTTGCGCGGTGGCCCCAACCTCACGCGCGAAAATTTTCATCTGCTCAGGGTAGCGGCCATAAGGCTGATGCGCCGACAGCATGTCATTATACGCGCTAATAATGCCGATATTCATCGCCTTGCCATCGCGGATCGACGCCTTGTCCTCGCCACTGGCGGCAAAGCCATGCGCAAGATTACCGCAGCTTAAAACCGGGCGGTTAACACCGGCGTCGCCTTGCTTGCTGATCAGGTTGAGATAGGCCTGACGCCCCGGCTTGGAGCGTTCAATAATCCGCGCAGTGACGGCTTCGACGGTAATGTGTAATTTACTCATGCCAGCTCACTCCATCACGTTCCGTCAGCGCAATCGCCGCACTCGGACCCCAGCTTCCTGCGCCATAGGTTTTTGGCTTAAGTGCCGTGGCGCTCCACAAGGCCCGTATGGCATCGATCCATGTCCACTGCGCCTCGACTTCATCCCGGCGCACAAATAGCGCCTGATCGCCTTGTATGAGGTCGAGAAGTAGTCTTTCATACGCAATCCGCCGGCGCGATCCGGCAAAGGCTTCCGTCAGCGACAAGTCCAGCGGCACTTCGCGCAAAGTAACACCGCCTCGGTCCAGCCCCGGCTCCTTTGCCATCACCAACAACCGCACATATTCCTCCGGCTGCAAACGGATGATCAGCGTATTTGCCTCAAGCTTGCCGCCACGATCACGGAACACATTGTGCGGGACGGACTTGAATTGGATAACAATCTCGCTGCGCCGTTCGGGCAGGCGTTTGCCGGTGCGCAGGAAAAACGGAACGCCCTGCCAGCGCCAATTGTCGACATAAGCCTTTATCGCGACAAATGTTTCGGTGTCGGACGCTTTGCCCAGATCGCTTTCGTAGCTTTTGACCGCATCGCCTTGGACCGCGCCTTCGGTATATTTACCGGTCACAACGTCGCCTTCAGCAACAGGACGGAGCGCGCGCAGAACCTTGACCTTTTCGTCACGAATGGCGGTGGCATCAAGGCTGGCGGGCGGCTCCATCGCGGTGAGTGCGAGCAATTGCAGCATATGGTTCTGCACCATGTCGCGCAGCGCGCCCGTATCATTGTAAAAACCTGCGCGCCCTTCAAGTCCGACAGTCTCGCTGACGGTGATTTGCACATGTTCAATGGCATTGGCATTCCACAATGGCTCAAACAACATATTGGCAAAGCGCAACGCCATCAGGTTCTGCACGGTTTCCTTGCCCAGATAATGGTCAATGCGGAAGGTACGTTTTTCGGGGAATACGGCATTGACGGCGTCATTGATATGGCGCGAGGAAGCAAGATCATTGCCCAAGGGTTTTTCGAGACCAATACGCACATTTTCGCCAGACAGACCGGCATAATGCAGGCCCTTAATCGTCGCTTCGAACAAAGACGGCGCTGTGGACAGGAATATCGACAAACCGCCGGATATATCACCAATTTTCGCCGCCAGTTCGACAAAGCCATCAGGGTTGGACGCATCCAGCGCGACATAATGCAAACACAGCAAGAAGGCATCAATCAACCCTTCGGCCTTGCGGTCATCGGGTAGAAATTCGCACAATGCCGCGCGCGCCATATCGCGGAAGGCATCGTCGGTCAGGGGACTTCGGGCGGTGCCAAAGATCCGCAAGTTCGGGTCGATCAAACCATCGGCGTGCAACGCGTATAAGGACGGCAGCAGCATCCGGCGCGAAAGGTCGCCCGTCGCACCGAACAGCAGCAAGGTTGAACTATGGTTGGGCATTCCGTCGGTCTCCTGGCAAGGCAGCAGACAATCGCCTTGCAATTCGTCCCTCCCTTTATCCCGAAGCGAGAAGGCGTCTAGCGCTTATTCGTATGCAAGACTTCGGGACAGGACCTAGCTTAACGCCCAAGCGCGCTGTTCGGCCATGCCCATGGAAATAAGGATCGGTTCATCCTGCTGCCGCGCCTGAAAGTCCGCTTTGCTCGACAGACCGCGCCAGCCCGAAGCGATCAGCGCCTGCACAGTGGGCGCGCCCAACGTCGTGCCGGGGCCTAGAACGATGATCGTGTCGGGTGCAAATTCAGCGGCTGCGACATGAACTGCGCGGGTAAAATCATAGCTGTCAGTCAGTTGCGCGCCGAGTGTGTAGTCATAAATGGCCGCACGGCTGAATGCGCGGGGAGACCAAATCCGGCCCTGCCCATCAATCGCGGGAATTTCGCCAGCCCCGAAATCGCCCACAGGATTCTCTGCCCGGACCATCGGAATAATATGATTCAGCAAGGGGCTGTGGAATGCGGCGTGATGCATTAGCTTTAACGGAAAACGGTCGTCTTTGGGCAGCCGCTCCATCAACCATTTCAGCCCGGCGTCGTCGGCTGCAAAAACAATCATGCCGCCCAGGCGAATGGAAATGTGGACTTTAATGTTTGAAACTGTCTGTACTTCCTGCAACAAGTCACTGACAAGACGCATTTTTTCTTGGCTAATTTTCCAATCATCATCAACGATTGACCAGACAATTTGTCCGCCGGTTCCATGCTCATGCATGATGCCGCCCATATTGTTGACGAGCCGCGTCCCGCCCGCAAGATCGACGATACCCGCACACGCCAATGCCAGATACCAGCCCATAGAATTGCCGGTTATCGCGACAATCTCATATCGTTCGCGGTCAATCGCAGCGAAGTCCGCCATTGCGCATGCATAGATCAACGCCGAGGCATTATCGCCCGTCATATGCACCGATGGCGCGTATGTGTCTGCACTATCCAGCTGCGCGACAGTCGCCTGCCCCTTCGTCGCCCGCACGGCGTCTACAGTGGCAATTATGTCCCCGCGCGCAGCATGATGCGTGCGCAGATAGCCAAGCTCTGCAGCGTTATATGTCCCGCGCCCGGGGCAGATGACTAAAGCCCGTTTTTTCATGCCACCGCCGCCCGTGCCGCTTCGATGATGGAGGCTTTGCTGGGCAAAACCAGTTCCGCTGCTGGTCCCAACGGAATGAAGCAATCCTCGGCAGTAATCCGGCTGACCGCATCGCCGCGTCCTGCCTCAGTCAATATGCTCATCAACTTCTCGCTAAGGCTTCCCGACCTGCGGCATTCGTCGACAATCAAAATTTTCCCGCAATCCGCTACCGCCGCAACAATCGCCTCGGCATTCAACGGGTGCAGCCAGCGTAGATCGATAATCCGCAGATCAATCCCTCCCGCCGTCAATTCATCCGCCGCCTGCCGCGAAAGAAAATAACCATTTGCATATGTTATAATGGCAAGTTCAGTACCTTTGCCAAATTGACCGAGCGCACCAAGCGAAATAATTTTGTCCTGATCTGGCGCAACATAAGGTGCAGTCCACCCGCCGTCGTCCGCCTGTTGCAGGTCGGTCGTATGATAGAGCGCGATGGGCTCAATAAAGACCACGACCCGTCCGTCCTCATGCGCCAGACGGACGCATTCCCGCAGCATCGCTGGCGCGTCGGCCCCGCTGGACGGACACGCGACGATGATGCCGGGAATATCGGTAAGGACGGCCAAGCTATTGTCATTGTGGAAATGCCCGCCAAAACCCTTTTGATAAGGCAGGCCAGCAATGCGGACGACCATCGGGTTGCGATATTGCTTATTTGAAAAGAAGGATAAGGTCGCGGCTTCCCCACGAATCTGGTCCTCAGCATTATGCAAATAAGCCAAAAACTGGATTTCGGGGATCGGCACAAAGCCGTTATGCGCCATGCCAATGGCAAGGCCCAAGATCG
Source organism: Sphingorhabdus sp. EL138 (assembly GCF_945882965.1). Classification (GTDB taxonomy): domain Bacteria; phylum Pseudomonadota; class Alphaproteobacteria; order Sphingomonadales; family Sphingomonadaceae; genus Sphingorhabdus_B. The sequence goes on along the minus strand of NZ_CAMCWY010000004.1, from coordinate 61,897 downwards.
TTTGTTCGTCCAGCAATGTGTCGAACACGCGGGCGGCGCCGAATTTTCCCTGCAAACCCTGTGTCACGCCATAGACGCCACCTTTGCGCGCGACATCTTCGCCAAACACCGCGACATTGGGATATTGCAGCATGATGTCCGCCAAGGCAAAATTGATGCTCTTGGCTAAGGTCGCTGGTTTGGCAAGGTTACGCGCGTCATGTGTGAACAGGGCATCACGTTTCGCCGCATCAGGCATGGGCTGCTGCAGCTTTGCGGATTTCGCTGGTTCAATCGACGCCATAACCTCTGCGGCTGTCACCAGTCGCGGCTTCGCCAGCGCATCGCGTGCTACGCTGTCGACCCGGGCACGCATCTCTTCATAGCGCGCAACTATCTCCGCGCCTGACATGCCCGCTTGTTCATACAAAATACGCGCGCTGTGTAGCAACGGATCCTGCGCCTCGGCAGCCTCGATCTGTGCAATAGGGGCGTAGCTTAATTCAACGTCCGCCCCGGCATGCCCCATCAGCCGGATCGTCTGCATGTGCAGGAAAACTGGCTTGCGCCGCGTGCGGGCATAGGTCACCGCTTCTGCGCATCCGCGCAAGGCATCGTTCATGTCCGCACCGTCGCAGCTTATATACTGCAAAGCGGGCTTGTGCGCGAAATTGGCCGCGATCCACCCGCCTGGCGTGCGCACCGAAATGCCAATGCCATTATCCTCACATAGAAAGACAATCGGCATGGGCAAATGCTGATACGACGCCCAACACGCGGCGTTGAACGCCCCTTGCGACGTTGAATGGTTCGCGGACGCATCACCGAATGAACAGAGGATTATCGAGTCATGCGGCAGCACAGCATCGGCAACCTGCAACCGCTGCGCCATGCCCAATGAATGCGCCGCGCCAACGGCCTTAGGCAGATGGGACGCAATCGTGCTCGTCTGCGGCGGCACAAAAGTGTGTGCGCACCCCAATACTTTGTGCCGTCCGCCTGAGATTGGGTCATCTGCCGACGCGGCGAAGGACAAGGCCATGTCGTGCAAAGGCGTCAGGCCGCCTGCTTGCTTCTTACGCTGGATCAGGAACGCAGCATCACGGTAATGCAGGAATGCCATATCGGTCGAACGCGTTGCCGCGGCCATGGCTGCTGTGCCCTCATGCCCCGAACTGCCGATGGAATAGAAAGTCTTGCCCTTGGAACGCCGCGCCCAAAGGTCGAGATGGCGGCTCATAATCTGACTATCGAACAGATCAACAAGCAGGTGCGGCGCAACCATTTCGGCAATGTGATTGGTATGCGAAGATGGAAAGTCATGCGCGGCGACGCGGCGGGAAAATGCCTCGTCCAAGATTGTGGGGCGGTCAAACATAGCCCAAGATAACTAACGTCATAAGGCGTAAAAGCCACAGTAAAGTGATTTTTTCAATCGCGTGATTAAATTGCTGGATTTGTCAATTTTCGTTGATAGGATAGGCAGTTCAGCGAGTTGTTCTTCCCGGATTTTCCCAACCGGGAAGCGTCAAGAGCGCCGTCAACCATATATGAGCAGCAAATGCCAATAGGTTGCCGGTTAAATGGAGGAGAGAGAAATGCGTCGATTTAATCGTGTAATTACCGCTGCTTTGTGCAGCACTATATGCAGCGCCATTCTGGTGCCCGCAGCTTACGCCCAGACAGCCCAATCTAGCGACGACAGCGGTGATGAACCCATCATCGTGACCGCAACGTTGCGCGCAATGGACGTGCAAGACATTCCGCTTGCCGTGACCGCAGTCGCACCTGAAGCTTTGGAGCGTCAGGGTGTCAACGACATCAAGAATTTGGCATCCATTTCGCCAAGCTTTAACATCCAGTCATCGCAGACCGAAACGCAGGGCACATCGATAAAGATACGTGGCGTCGGCACCACCGGCAACAACACCGGACTTGAAAGCTCGGTCGGCGTTTTCATTGACGGTGTCTATCAGTCACGCCCCGGTGTAGCATTGGGTGACCTTGTCGACATCGAACGTCTTGAAATTCTGCGTGGTCCTCAGGGTACATTGTTCGGCCGCAATACGTCGGCTGGTGCTTTGAACGTCTCCACAAAGCGTCCTAGCCTTTCGACCACGGAAGGTTTCGTGAATGCCAGCTATGGCAATTATAAATTCATGAACGTGCAGGGAGGTGTCAGCCTTCCAGTTGTGCAAGATGTCGCTGGCGTTCGGCTTTCAGGCACATGGCGCAAGCGCGACGGATATCTAAAATCCCCCACAGGCGCTGAAAGCAATGACCGTGACCGCTATATGCTGCGCGGCCAGCTGTATATCGAACCCAATGCCGATGTCAGCATCCGCCTGTTGGCCGATTATGCCAAAACCGACGAGCAATGCTGCGAAGCCGTTATTGTTCGCGAAACCGAACTTGCGCCGTTCTTTGCCGCCAACGGACTTTTGAGCGATGGAGTCGACCAGTCCGGATTGAGCGCTCTTAAGAATTTGTCGATCAACGGCGGTCCTTATAAGAACGGCTCTAAGCAATGGGGCACTTCGGCCGAATTGAAATGGGACTTGGGTGGCGCAAAGCTTACCTCGGTCACCGCATATCGTAAGTTTGATTCGAGTTCGACAACGGTTGGTGGTTTTACCGCCAACGACACCTACACGGTCGGTAATGGCGCACCAACATCGCGCGTCGGAATCTTGCCGTCGGGTGACCATATCAAAACCTTTACGCAGGAATTGCGCTTGCAGGGCACGGCGGTTAACGATCATGTTGATTGGTTGGTCGGTGGATTCTACTCCAGCGAGAAGATCCGTGCTGACCAAACGATGACTTTGAATGCCGATTTCCAGAAGACTGGTAGCGCGTTTAACTTCGGTCCGGCCACGGCGGTGGGTCCGCCAAATGGTTTTGGCGCAAACCCTTTGTTTACACTGACCGCATTCGGCAATGCCGGTGTCCCAGTCAATGCGAATGGCAACTATGCCGAAAACCGGTTCCTGCAGGATGCAAGCAGCTACTCGGTGTTCACGCATAATGTCATCAGTTTCACGGACAAGCTCAGCCTAACGCTTGGCGCGCGCTATGTGAATGAGACCAAGGACGCATCATTCAACCAGCTTGCAGGAACAACCGGTGCAGGCGCCAGTGCGTGCCAAGCCAGTGTGAATGGTGTTTTGACAGGCGCCGTACCTTCCCCAGCACGTGCAGGTTTGATTGGTATCAACTGCTTCCCATTTGCAACGTCGGTTGCCCTTACTGCTCCGGCAGCTGTAGGTGGCGGTCTTGCCAGTGCGAAACTGCCGTTGCCGCGTGTTTGGGCACAGAAGTTTAAGGACGATGAGATCACCTATACCGCGCAGCTTGGGTACAAGGCGAACGAAGATCTGTTGTTCTACGGTGGTTACAGCCATGGATTCAAATCGGGTGGCTTCAACCTTGATCCGCAGTCGGCAACCTTGCAGAACTCGGCAGCCATTCTGGGTGGCTTGGCAACACCGGGCGGTCCGGTCATTGTGGCGCCGGTTTATGCTGATCCAAGCTTCAAATCCGAAAAGGTCAACCAGATCGAAGTTGGCGTAAAGGCAACTTTGTTTGGAAGCATCAAGGCCAATTTGGCTTTGTTCGATATGAAAATGAGCGACTTCCAGGTGCTTGAATTTACAGGTGTCCAGTTCCTGACCTTCAACGTCAATTCGGCGCGGTCGACGGGTGCTGAACTAGAGTTGTTTGGTAAGTTGAGTGATAAAATCTCTGCGAATGTCTCGGCAACATATGCCAATGCGCGCTATCCGAGCAACTGCGCGGATGGTGTAGCAGCCGCAGCCCGACCATCTACATTGCGACTTTGTGGTCAAGATCTAACGAACGCGCCTAAATTTGCAGGCGTAGTCGGTATGACTTACGATGGTCCTTTGAATGACTCGGGATGGAGTTTGCTGGTCAACGGCAATATGAACTATTCCGACAGCCGCACGACCCGGACAATCGACACCGACACGAACGGTCTGCCCGTGCCGCTCGCTCGGCAGGAAAACTACTTCAAGATGAACGCACGCATCGGGCTTACCACGCCGGATGACCGTTACACGTTCGAGCTTTGGGGTACGAACCTGACGAACGAAATCACACGCGGCATCACCGCTAACACCCCGCTGCGCGGTGGTGCTGGTACGCGCTCGTTGATTGGTTTCGTTGAAGAACCTCGCATGTACGGTATGACCGTCCGCGCTAAGTTCTAAACCAACATTACAAACAAAAAGGGCGGTCTCCAAACCGGAGGCCGCCCTTTTTTTGTGCCTTTTGCTCTAAGTTTAAGCGGCTGCTTTATACAAGGTCTCGCCCTTGTCAGCCATCTCGCGGAAGCTTTTGGGTGGCGCGAACCGGCTGCCAAAACGCTGCGCCAGATTGTCGGCGGTGCGGACGAAATTCTCCAGCCCGACCGTGTCGATATAGCTCATGGGGCCGCCGGTATATGGCGCGAAGCCCCAACCAAAAATCGCTCCTAAATCCGCGCTCTGAGGGTCTTTGACTACATCTTCTTCAAAGCATTGCGCCGTGGCAATCAACTGGATGTACAACAAACGCTGCTTCACCTCTTCAACCGAAGGCTGATCAGCGGCGAGCGGATAATGCTCCGCCATGCCCTGCCACAGACCAAGGCGTTCGCCCTTGGCATCATAATCGTAAAAGCCAGAACCAAAACGACGTCCCTTGCGGCCCAGCTTGACTACCATCAACTCCATAAAGTCTTCGGTGCCGCTTGGCTGATACGCGTCGCCCAACTCCTTCTTGGTCGACTGCATCACGTCATACCCGAGTTGCAGCGTCGTTTCATCAAGCAACGCCAACGGACCGATCGGCATACCAAGCGACTTGGCCGCGTTTTCAATCAAAGCTGGCTTAACGCCCTCAGTGACCAGCTTCATCGCCTCACCCATATAGGGCGGGAAAACGCGATTGGTGAAGAAGCCGCGGACGTCCTTGACCACAATCGGTGTTTTCTTGATCTTGGCATTATAATCAAACGCTGCCGCCAAGGCACGTGGGCCCGTCAATTCGCCTGGAATGATTTCGAGCAGCGGCATTTTTTCAACGGGTGAGAAGAAATGCAGCCCAACGAACAACTCCGGACGCGATGAATTTTTGGCAAGGCCTGTGATCGGCAATGTCGACGTGTTCGATGCGAACACGACATCAGGGCCAATTACGGCTTCGGCCATCTTGATGACATCCGCCTTCACATCGGGACGCTCAAAAACAGCCTCAATGATAAGGTCGACATCCTTAAGGTCGTCATAATTGTCCGTCGGCGTAATGCGCGCCATGAAAGCATCGCCAGCTTCCTTGGTCATCTTGCCACGGCTGACGGCCTTGTCGATGATCTTACGGCTGTAATCGACCGCCTTGTTGGCGTCTTCCAAGCTGCGGTCGAGAACAACAACGTCCATGCCGCCCTTAACAGTGACATGCGTAATGCCCGACCCCATGAGCCCGCCACCCAACACGCCAACCTTCTTGATCTGAACCGGCGGCACGCCTGCGGGACGGCCAGCGCCCTTTTCAGCAGCCTGCTTGTTAATGAACAAAGTGCGGATCATATTCTTGGCTTGGCTGCCCGAAAGCAGCTTTGTGAAATATTTCGATTCTACTCGAAGCGCGGTGTCAAATGGCAGGATAGAGCCTTCATACAGGCAAGACAAAATCGCCTTTATGGCATCGAAATTGCCTTTGCTTTCCTTGTGCGCCATGGCGTTGAGGCCAACAAATAACTGGACAGCGCGCGGGTCCATTGCCCCTGCCCCGCCCGGGAATTTGAAATCCTTCTTATCCCAAGGTGCCGTGACCTTTGGATTGGCTTTCGCCCATGCCTTTGCATGCGCAATCAGGTCAGCCGCTGGCACGACGTCATGGACCAAGCCTTGCGCCTTCGCCATTGCGGGATCCAGCGCCTTGCCCTGAATGATCATCATCGCCGCGTTTTGCAGGCCGATGAGGCGAGGCGTCCGCTGCGTTCCGCCGCCACCGGGCAGCAGTCCGACCATGACTTCAGGCATGCCAAGCTGGATCTTAGGATGATCTGCGACAACGCGATAATGGCATGCCAAGGCAAGCTCAAGACCACCGCCCAAGGCAAGGCCGTTGAGCGCGCAAGCAACCGGCTTTGCAGAAACCTTACCCGCGCTAAGCTCCTTGGCGGACTGACCGCCAGTTTCCATTTTGCGCAACAATGCGTTCAAGGCAAAAGCCTGATCAAAGGCTTCTTTCGTGCTGCCGGCTTTAGCACCGCCCAACATGGTGAGGTCCGCGCCCGCCAAGAAACCAGATTTCTTGCCCGAGGTGATGACCGCGCCTTTGATGGCTTCATTGGTCGTGAAATCGTCAACCCATGCGCCGAATTCTTCAATCAACGCGCCGTTCCACACATTCATGGAGGCGTCGGGTAGATCGATGGTCAAAAGTGCGATGCCATCGGCGTCAACATCGACGGAGAAAGTTTTGTAAGTCATATCTGAAGTCCCGATCAATTCACGCGTTCGATGATGGTTGCGGTGCCCATGCCTGCGCCGATGCACAAGGTGGTGAGCGCAGTCGACTTGCCCGACCGCTCCAGTTCATCCAATACGGTCCCTAGGATCATCGCACCTGTTGCACCCAAAGGATGGCCCATGGCGATTGCGCCGCCGTTCACGTTGATGTCCGAATGATCGATGTGCATCGCTTCCATGAAACGCAGGACAACCGCAGCAAAGGCTTCGTTCAATTCCCACACGTCAATGTCGCCTTTGTTCATGCCTGCGCGCGCCAACGCCTTTTGCGCGGCAAATTCGGGGCCAGTAAGCATGATGGCAGGTTCCGAACCGATGGATGCCATCGATACGATCCGCGCACGCGCCTTAAGGCCGTATTTTTCGCCAGCTGCCTTGGTTCCGATAAGCACCGCCGCCGAGCCATCGACAATGCCTGAGCTGTTGCCAGCATGGTGAACATGATTGATCTTTTCGACGTCGGGATAACGCATGATGGCAATGTCATCAAAGCCGGGCATCATCGTGCCCATCATCTGAAATGCAGGCGCCAACGCACCCAAGGACTGCATATCGGTTTGCGGGCGCATCAATTCGTCATGGTCAAGAACGACCTCACCAATGACGTCCTTGATCGGCAGGATGGAGCGCGCAAAGCGCTTCTCGGCCCATGCGCGGCCAGCGCGCTTCTGGCTTTCAACGGCATATGCATCAACATCGTCGCGGCTGTAACCATATTTGGTGGCGATGAGATCAGCAGAAATGCCTTGCGGGATGAAGTAATTGGCAATCGCCGAACGGGGGTCGATCGGCCATGCGCCGCCGTCTGAACCCATGGGCACGCGGCTCATCGATTCAATGCCGCCGCCAACCGCCAGATCGCATTCGCCCGATTTCACCTTGGCCGCAGCAATATTCGACGCCTCAAGACCTGAGCCACAAAAGCGGTTCACTTGAATGCCCGAAGTTGTGTGCGGATAGCCCGCGGCCAGGATCGCGGTGCGCGTGATGACTGCGCCTTGTTCCCCCACGGGGGAAACGCAGCCAAAGGCCACATCCTCAATTTCTTCGCCCGACAGGCCATTGCGGTCGCGGATCGCGGCCAAGACCTGCGATGCCAGATCGATGGGCGTTATTTCATGCAGCGCGCCATCAGGGCGCCCCTTGCCACGCGGGCTGCGCACCGCATCATAAATATAGGCTTCGGTCATATTCAGTCCTTGGTTACGACCACGGCTCCCGCCGCGATCAGTTGGGAAATTTCTTGATCACCGAGTCCAGCCTCGGTCAGGATGTCGGCATAATCGCCGCCTTTTGTTGCAATATCGAAATGGGTAGCCAGTGGCTGCGTTGCAAGTCGCGGCGCAAGCTGCGGATGCAACCAGCGACCATCCTGCACAAAGGCCTGCCGCGCGGCGTTTGCGGGATGGGATGCCGCTTCGACATAATCCAACACAGGCGTAACACACGCGTCGGTTCCGGCAAAAATCGCTTCCCATTCGTCACGCGTTTTGGTCGCGAACACGTCTTCAAGCATTTCATGCTGATCAGCCCAAGCAGCCCGGTCATGCTGTCCGCCATAGGCATCTTTATCGATAGGTAAGCGATCCATCATCGCCGCGAAAAACTGTGGTTCAATACAACCAGCGGCCATAAACTTGCCGTCCGATGTCATATAACAACGGTAGAATGGCGATGCCCCGTCGAGTAAATTTGCCGCACGCTGCGTACGCCACTGGCCAAGCCCAGCCATGCCATGGACAAAGCTCATCAGGCTGTTGGTGCCATCAACAATCGCCGCATCCACTATATTGCCTTTACCTGTCCGTGCGCGTTCAACCAAAGCGGCAAGGATACCGTTGACGAGGAACATCGACCCGCCGCCAAAATCGCCGACCATATTGAGCGGCGGAACTGGTGGCTGCCCATGCTTGCCAATCGCGTTCAAAACACCCGTCATGCCGATATAATTAATGTCATGTCCGGCCATTTGGTTCCACGGACCCGTTTGGCCCCAGCCAGTCATCCGGCCATAAATAAGAGCAGGGTTAACCGTGTGACAGACATCAGGGCCAACCCCCATCCGTTCCGTCACGCCAGGCCGCAGTCCTTCAATCAAGACATCCGCAGACTCAACCAGCTTCAACAATGCGGCAACTGCTTCGGGTTTCTTCAAATCAAGGATCATGGATTTTTTACCACGCGCATCAATGGCCTTGGGCACGATTGCGCCACCCGGCCTGTCGATCACAATCACATCTGCACCCATGTCCGCCAGCAACTGGCCCGCATAAGGCCCCGGCCCAATACCAGATAGTTCGACAATCTTTATGCCACTTAACGGGCCGGATTTGGCGGGAGTATCGGTCATGAAATGGGCTCCGTTGCGATAGGCGTTTAACCGCCCAATTAAGCAGCGTCTTCTAAGGTGCCCACGCACTTGACGCAAGCGTCAACTAAGCTTTTTAGCGTGGAGCAATTGTTGAGCGGAGCTTATTAAAACGAGTTCAGCCTGACGGGCCAACAGACGGGAAGTTAATCCACATCCTCAACGGCGACAGCTTCCCCTGTAACCCGCTGTGCCAATGCGGCGGCGATGAAATTGTCTAGGTCGCCGTCGAGTACGTCGCCCGGTGTTGGCGACGTGACTCCCGTGCGCAGGTCTTTGACCATTTGATAGGGTTGCAACACATAAGAGCGGATCTGATGGCCCCAACCGATTTCGGTCTTGGCCGCATATTCGCCGCTCGCGACCTCTTCGCGTTTGCGCAGTTCGGCTTCGTATAGTCGTGCCTTCAACATGCCCATCGCGGTGGCGCGGTTTTTGTGTTGGCTGCGGTCGTTCTGGCTGGCAACGACGATGCCCGATGGTTTGTGCGTGATGCGGACGGCTGAGTCCGTCGTGTTAACATGCTGCCCGCCTGCGCCAGACGCGCGGTAAGTATCGATCTTCAAATCGCCTTCGTTGATTTCAATGTCGATATTATCGTCGATGACGGGATATACCCAGACGCTGGAAAAGCTCGTATGACGCTTTGCCGCGCTGTCATAAGGCGAAATGCGGACCAAACGGTGGACGCCGCTTTCGGTCTTGGCATAGCCATAAGCATTCTCGCCCTTCACCAGCAATGTGGCGGATTTTATACCTGCCTGATCACCTGCCTGATAATCGACCATCTCCACCTTATACCCGCGTTGTTCGGCCCAGCGATAATACATCCGCTGCAGCATTTCGGCCCAGTCCTGGCTCTCGGTGCCACCAGCGCCAGCGTGAATTTCAATGAAGGTGTCGTTGCTGTCTGCTTCGCCCGACAACAATGCAGAAACCTTGTCGCGATCCGCCCGGTTCGCCAAAGCTTTCAATGCAGCGGCGCCTTCATCGCCCAATTCGGCGTCGCCTTCCATCTCGGCAAGTTCGATTAACTCAACCGTGCCTGCCTTGTCGGCATCGATTTCGCGCACAGTGCCAATGGCCGCATCCAAACGGCGGCGTTCGCGCATAACTTCTTCAGCGGCTTTTGGATTATCCCACAAGGTCGGGTCCTCAACCTTGGCGTTCAGTTCATCCAAGCGGCGCAAAGCGCGATCCCAGTCAAGCGACATCTTGACGAGGTTAAGGGCGGCATCAATGCGGGCAACATAGCCTTCTGCGTCGGCGCGCATAAGAAACTCCAAGGGAATGAAAAGGTCTGGCGCGGCCTTTAGCGGATTGGACGCTCAAGTCAAAGGTAGCGATATCCAGAGTTATCCGCCGCATCACAAAATCTACTAGGTCCTGACCCTAAGCACTGAACCTAATAAATTCCGCCCTCTTGCTGGATAAACTCCTGGTCGCGCTTTGTCCCGACGCTTGCGCTTGGGGCATTGGCCGCGCCAGCAGCGCCATCAGACTGCGTTTCAGTCGCTTTCTTTGGCTTGTCGCCCCGCGCAGCCAGTTCCTCCTGACGGATAGAGCGCTTTGGCTCCGTCTCGGCCTTGAACGCCTCCCAGATCACGAGGCTTAGCGGGTCATCACTCGGCCAAGCACCATAGACTCGCTTGCCACTCCTGCGATCCACGCGGACAAGCCGTGTTCCGACAGGCGCGATGAACGGTGTCTTCGGCATATCGGCCATCGCCGTGCGTGCAAACTGTTTGAAAATGGGCGCAGCAAGTGAGCTTCCCTGGGCATATCCGCCCATATTGCGCGGTTGGTCAAAGCCCAGATAAACGCCAGCTACCAAATGCGGTGATCCGCCAACGAACCAGACATTTGTCGGGCCCGTGGTTGTTCCGGTTTTACCGAACAATGGTCGGTCAAGTTCGCGCAAGGTGACGGCAGTGCCGCGCGCAACCACGCCTTCCAACATATGCACGACTTGATACGCGGTGATCGGGTCCATGACTTGCTTGCCCGTAGCTGTGAAGCGCGGCATTGGCCGGCCATTCCAATCGGGCGCACGGCAACCCATGCAAGGCTTCCACTTGGCCGGCCAAATAACCTTGCCTTTGCGATTTTGCGCGAAATCAATGAACGTCGGCTTTAATTCACGGCCCTGATTGACTAGCATCGAATAGGCGTTGACCATCTTCAACACTGTCGTATCGCCTGCACCCAGCGCGTAAGAAAGATAATCGGGATAATCGCCAATCGACAAGGCCCGTAAGGTGTCGGTCACATTGCCCATACCCGATTCAGCTGCCGCTCGGACCGTCATCAGGTTGCGTGATTGTTCAAGGCCCCAACGCATCGTCTGCGGCCCTGCCCCGCTACCTGTGAAATTGCGAAAGCATTTTTGGCCTAAGTTCGCACCTTGCCAGACGCAATAGGGACTATCGACGATAATCGATGTGGGCGTCATTCCATTGTCGAGCGCAGTTGCGTAGACAAAGGGTTTAATGGTCGATCCGGGCTGCCGCTGTGCCTGTGTAGCCCGGTTGAAGCTGGATATACGATTGTCGAAACCACCCTGCACCGCCAGCACACGTCCGTTGAAAGGGTCTTGGACGACCATGCCGCCGCCGACCTCTGGCACGCTGCGGATCACATAGCTGTTGATGCCATTGGGGGCAACGGCGATCACGTCGCCTGCCTTCATCGCGGCTGGGCCGCCGTCAATGCGCGCGGTTGAACCATCTGCAAATCCAACGCGGCCCTTGCCCAGCGCAACGCCAGCACGCCAATTGGCGTAATCGATGCCAATATTGGTCGATGCAAAGCGGGATGGCCATTTGTCGTCGGTTACATCAATTGTGCCCAAATTGGCTTTCCAAGCCTTGCCAGCGTTGTAGCGCAGCAAGCCGTCACGCAACGCCTTGGTCGCCGCAAGTTGATGTTGGGGATGCATGGACGACCGGACCCAAAGCCCACCCGAATATACGCTGTAGGGACCCGCTTCGTCGGTTTCACCAAATTTTTCTATAAGCTGGCGACGCACTTCTTCTGCAAAATAACCACCAACATTTTTATAACCAGTGCCGCGTTGCGTCACAAGGCCAAGCGGTTGGGCACGCGCGGTCGCAAGCTGCACATCGGTGATCCATCCGTTTGCGCGCATTTCGCCAAGCACCCAATTTCGCCGGGACATGGCGAGGTCAGCATTTTTGGCGCGCCCATAGCGTTCCGGCGCCTTTGGTAGAATGGCCAGAAACGCCATTTCATGCAGTAAAAGCTGATCAACGCTTTTTCCGAAATAAGCCTGTGCTGCAGCCTCAACGCCAAATGCCTGCCGCCCAAGCGCGATTTCATTGAGGTAGAGCGACAAAATCTGAGGCTTGGTCAGCGCGTTTTCAATGCGCCTGGCCAAGATCGCCTCTTTGACCTTGCGGGTGTAACTATACTCGTTGGTCAACAGCAGGTTTTTCGCCACCTGTTGTGTGATCGTCGATGCGCCACGCGCCCGCTTGTCGCTAAAAATATTGTCGAAAATGGCTGACGCGATACCGGGATAGTCAATGCCGCCATGGCTGAAAAACGTTTTGTCTTCCGCCGCGAGATAGGCATGTACCAAGGTTTTCGGGAAATCAGCATATTCCAATTGAACGCGACGTTCCCGGGCGTAACTGTGAAAAGGCTCTCCGTTAAAATCGCGCACCACCGTTGGCAGCGTCGATTTATATTCGATCAGCGCCTCTGCATCAGGCAGGTTACGGGCAAACAACGCCCAGAATAACAGGAACAGAACGAACAGCGCACCTGCGGCGTAAGTGGCCAAACGAAAACGCTTGCTTTGCCAATATCCCTGCCAGCGGGTCAGAAAACTTTCGGCGTAGCGTTTCAGCCAGTAACTGATCGTCGTCGGGGCTTCGGCAGGTGGGGGCTTGGTATCCATTGCAGGCCCTGTCTAGCCGATTTGCCGGACAGGTCCAGAATCTAAATCAGCAAATGGACGCAAATTTGGCCACACACCCTTTTAACGTGACACAATCCGCCGTGCGAAATGGACTTGAATGGCATTGGACAATGTCCGTGCGACCTTGCGCTGTCCTGCGACCAACGACAGGACACGTAGAACCGCTGCATTGCTTTGGGTCAAGGCCCCTGCCAATCAATATTTTGATAAAAACGCTCCATGAGCCGTTGTTCCAAGCTAAATCGCGGGTTGCTCTTGCCGAAAACATGCAGGAGTGCTAGCGATTAACTACAGGGAATTATAATGAATGCCCCTATAGTCCGCCGTTCGGTGTTTACGCTCGGCAATTTAACAGGTTGACGCTACATGAGGCATGATATTTCCACCAACGCCGCCCAGTTAGGGCATGGCGCATGGGTTGGAAATCAAGCGCGCGCGATACACGCCCGCCATGCACAAGCAGCAGACGCATTTTTAACATTTCCACCAAATCGCTATGCCGACAGGAACGCTTTGCGTCCGGTCCGGCAACGTACCAACAATGAAGCGAGCGGCCCTCGGCTAACAATCGGCTGCCGTGCTCGCTGGAGTAAATTACATGACAACGCGTATGCTTATCGACGCGCGTCACCGGGAAGAGACCCGGGTCGCAGTCGTAACAGGAAACCAGATTGAGGAATTCGATTTTGAGTCTGCCGAGCACAAGCAGATCAAAGGCAATATCTACCTCGCAAAAGTAACTAGGGTCGAACCATCGCTTCAGGCGGCATTCGTCGATTATGGCGGCAACCGCCACGGATTTTTGGCGTTTGCCGAAATTCACCCCGATTATTACCAGATCCCGCGCGAAGACCGCGACAGGTTATTGGCCGAAGAAGCCGAAGCTGCTGCTGAAGAAGCTGCACTGCGTGAGCAGGAAGAAGAGGAGAGCGACGAGCCTTCGGATATCATGCAAGGTTCGTCGGAACGTGACGACGACGCCAACGACCTCATCGAAGTCGATAGCGATGATAGCATCGACACCATCGACATGACGGAGGGTGAAGAACCCGATCTTGGCGGCAATGGCGACGATTCGGACGAGAACGAACGTGGCGAAAATGGCCGCAACAACCGTCGTCGTCGTGGTCGCCGAAGTGGCGAAGGCCGCGCGCCAAAGGCAAGCGACGAAGTCCGCGCAAAGCGGATGAACTTGCGCCGCCGGTACAAAATCCAGGACGTCATTCATCGTCGTCAGGTTTTGCTCGTTCAAGTCGTTAAGGAAGAACGCGGAAATAAGGGCGCTGCGCTTACGACATATCTGAGCCTTGCAGGCCGTTATTGCGTCTTGATGCCAAACACGTCGCATGGCGGTGGCATCAGCCGTAAAATCCACAGCGCAGCCGACCGTAAGCGTTTGAAGACGATTATTTCTGATCTGACGTTGCCATCAACCATGGGTTGCATCATCCGGACCGCTGGGCTTGCCCGGACGAAGCCTGAAATCAAGCGTGATTTTGATTATCTGGCACGCCTGTGGGACGAAATCCGTGAGCGCACGCTGCGCGGTGCTGCGCCCATGCTGATCCACACCGACAGCGACCTTATTAAACGCGCCATCCGTGATATCTATAATAAGGATATTGATGAGGTGTTCGTTGAAGGACCCGACGGGTATAAGGCTGCCAAGGACTTTATGAAGTTGCTTATGCCAAGCCACGCAAAGCGTGTGCAGCATTATGCCGACCCAGTTCCCTTGTTCCAGCGTTACCATGTCGAAGATCAGTTGAATGCGATGTATCAACCGGTCGTCCAGTTAAAATCCGGCGGCTATATTGTTATCAACCCGACCGAAGCATTGGTCTCGATCGACATCAACTCAGGCCGTTCGACCAAAGAACATGGCATTGAACAAACCGCGCTTTCAACCAATTTGGAAGCTGCGCGCGAGATTGCCCGTCAGTTGCGCTTGCGCGATATGGCCGGCCTTGTGGTCATCGACTTCATCGATATGGAGCATCATTCGAACGCCCGCAAAGTCGAGCGTGCAATGAAAGAAGCGTTGAAGCATGATCGCGCCCGCATTCAAGTCGGTCGTATTTCCAGCTTTGGACTGATGGAAATGAGCCGTCAGCGTCTGCGCACGGGCGTGCTGGAGGCATCAACCCGCGAATGTCCGCATTGTGAAGGCACTGGCCTTGTCCGCACCGCGTCGTCGGCCGCATTGTCCGCACTGCGCCTTATCGAAGACGAAGCGGCAAAGGGTCAAGGCAACCAGATCGTGTTGCAAGCAAGCCAAGAGGCGACCATCTATTGCCTCAACAACAAGCGTGCCGAATTGGCGGCGATCGAAGATCGCTATCATGTTCGCGTGCTGATCGTGCCCAATGGCGAGACCGAGGGCGCAAAGCTTGCTGTTTCCAGTTCCGGCCCGCGTCCAGATCGTCCGGTGGAACTCTCGCCGATTATCGATCTCGACGATGATGACATTGAAGACGACATCGAAGATTTCGACGATGAGGTTGAAGAAGTCGAGGAAACCGCTCGTGAGCCACGTCGTGCCCGAGAAGAGAGCCCACGCGAAGAAGGCGAAGGCGGCGAAGGTCGTAAACGCAAGCGTCGTCGTGGTCGCCGAGGTGGCAAGGGTCGCGACCGTGATGGCCGCCCTGAAGTTGAGGGTGCCGTTGGAGGCGAAAATGCAGGTGCTGCGGAAAGTTCTGAAGGCAGTGATGTCGCTCAAGCCCCCGAAGCTGATGCGGAAGCCAAGCCAAAAGCACGTCGCGGACGTCGTGGTGGCAGGGACCGTGACCGTCAGGAAACCGGCGTTGATGCGATTGTTGACACGTCAGCACCTGCCGAAGCCGAATCGTCTGCAGTCCCAGAAGCTGTGCAAGAAGCAGATGCCAAGCCAAAGCGCCGCAGCCGTGCCAAACCAAAGGTCGATGCCGTTAAGGTTGAAGCGACAGCCGATGCGCCAGCCACCAAGGCTCCAGAAGCGTCAGACGAAGTTGCTGCTGCAAAGGTAAAGGCCCCGGCCAAGCCACGCGCCAAGGTAAAGGCAACACCGCCTGCTGCGGAAACCGCAACCGAAGAAGCTGGTGAGGCCCCCAAAGCCAAGGCCCCACGCAAGAAAGCCGCCGCAAAGGATGTAGCAAAAGATGAAGCATCCACGCAAACGGACGATGCGCCTGATGACGGCACGCCCCGCACGGGTTGGTGGCAACGCACCTTCGGTTAAGACGCCGCTCTTATAAAGATAACATAACCCCGCCGGTCACAAACCGGCGGGGCTTTTCTTTTGTCTATTTTCTTCATTGCGCGTTCATGCAGTTCGGGCCATTCACTGGATATGGATAACTTCATGTTTCGTGCCGTCCGGACAGCATTCATCCTGTTCCTTGCAGCTCTGGTGTCCGTGCGCCCCGCCATGGCGCAGTCTATTTTGCGCGATGCAGAGACCGAGGCTTTTCTCGATGAGATTTCCGCGCCTTTGATTGAGGCAGCTGGGCTTGATCCCAAAAACGTTGACATCATCCTGATCAACGACAAGTCGGTCAACGCCTTTGTCGCCGGTGGCCAAGCGGTGTACATCCACAGCGGCTTGATCGATGCCTCAACGTCCGCAAATGAAGTCCAAGGCGTGATCGCGCATGAGCTTGGCCATGTCGTTGGCGGGCATGTCGTGCGGTTTAACGAAGGCATCGCCGTGGCGAGCGGTATCAGCATCGCTAGCCTCATTCTCGCAGCAGCGGCCATCGCTGCTGGTGCAGGCGAAGCGGGCATGGGCATATTGTCGGCGGGGCAACAGGCCGCTATGGGAAAATTCTTGGCGTTTAGCCGCGGGCAAGAGGGCACAGCCGATGCATCGGGCGCACAATATCTTTCCAAGGCAGGGATATCAGGCCGCGGTTCGATCAGCTTTTTCAAAAAGCTGCAGAATTTTGAATTCCGCCTCGGTATCCCGCAAGAGGACAGCTACGGCCGCACGCACCCATTATCCGGTGAGCGTATTTCGGTGCTGGAGGACACCTATTCCGCCGACCCTGCGTGGAACGCGCCGATAAACCCCAAATGGGAAAGCGATTTCAAACGCGTTAAGGCAAAACTGACGGGCTATCTTGCTGACCCCACAGCCACGATGCGTGATTATCCAGAGCCCGACACATCGGTGCCTGCCCGCTATGCGCGCGCTTATGCTTGGCACAAGTCCGCTTATCCGCAAAAGGCGCTGGATGAATCATCCGCCCTTGTCGCCTCAGCACCCGACGATCCCTATTTCCTCGAACTATATGGGCAGATATTGCTGGAATCTGGGCGTCCTGCCGATGCGATTGTGCCGTTGCGCAAAGCGGTAAACCTGACCGGAAACCAACCATTAATCGCCGCGATATTCGGACATGCCTTGATCGCTACGGAAGATAAAAAGCAGCTTGATGAAGCTGCGCAAGTGTTGAAAGCGGCAGTGGCCAAAGACAACCAAAATCCATTTGCATGGTATCAGCTTGGCGTCGTCTATGCACAAAAAGGGGATACGGCGCGCGCCGCACTCGCCAGCGCAGAACGCTATATGATGGAGGGCGCGCCACAGTTTGCTTTGCCCAACGCGCAAACCGCAATGGCGGGGTTGCCGGAATACTCGCCCGATTGGATCCGTGCACAAGATATCAATATGGTGGCCGAAGCCAAGCTTGCGCAGTTAAAGAAACGCCGCCGCTAAATTGCTGGCACAATGCACGCGGCGCGGCTAATCAGCGTCCATGAACGAACAAGCATCAACGCGCCGGATTATCATCGCAACCGTGGTTACGGGGTTAGCCATCTTGCTTGCTTTGACGGCCTATATTTTCTGGCCAAGTGCCGTCGCGGTTAGCCCTTCTGATGCTGCACCAGTTGCCGGAGACGCAACGAAATCTGCCGATGATGCTGTTGCTGCTGCGGGCATGTCGCCTGCTGACCGTAAGGCGACAGAGGCATTGGTGAGAGCCTATATCCTTGAAAATCCAGAAATCATAACTGACGCCGTCGCCATTTTGCAGCAGCGTGAAGTCACACAACGTTTATCCGCAGTGGGAAATGACATCGCCAAGCCCTTCCCCGGTGCCGAGGCCGGAAACCCGAATGGCGATGTGACGATTGTCGAGTTTACCGACTATAATTGCGGTTTCTGCCGGGCAAGCGTGCCCGATGTCCAGCGCCTGTTAAAAAGCGATGGCAATATCCGCTTGGTCTATCGCGAATTGCCGATCCTCAGCCAATCCAGCCGGGACGCTGCCTTATGGGCGCTTGCGGCCGCGCGCCAAGGCAAGCACAAGGCATTTCATGATGCCTTGTTCGCAGGTGGCCCCGCTGATGCAGCAAATATTGCTGCCGCCGCGCGCATAGCAGGGCTGGATGTAGCCGCTGCCCGCGCCTTTGTTACTTCGCCGCAAGCAAACCAAGAGATCGAACGCAACTTGGCGTTTATGCAGCAAATCGGTTTCAACGGCACGCCCACATTCATCATCGGTGACCAGATATTGGAAGGTGCCTTGGGCTATGACGCCCTGAAGCGCGCGGTTGAAAAGGCCCGGCGAAACGGCTGATCAGCTCTTTTTACCTTGCGCAATCACATACCATTCTACTGAGCCCTTGCGGCTTGCTGGCGGCTTTGCATGCTTCACCGTCGTGAAGTTCGTTTTAAGAATGCTCAGCATCGCTGGATCGGTGCCGCCTGCAAAGACCTTCGCGACAAAATCACCACCAGGCAGCAGCACCTTGATCGCAAAATCCACCGCTGCCTCAACCAGGCCCATGGTGCGCAAATGGTCGGTCTGTTTATGCCCGACCGTGTTGGCCGCCATGTCTGACAAAATCAGGTCCGGCGCACTCCCAAGTTCGGCGATCAACCGGTCTGGCGCGCGATCCTGCATGAAGTCCATCTCAAGCAGGATAACCCCCTCAATCGGGTCAACTGGCAATAGATCAATGCCGACAATGGCGGCCTTGGGCTGTTGCCTGCGCACCACTTGTGCCCAACCGCCCGGCGCGACGCCCAGATCAACGACAGCTTTCTTGCCGCGCAAAATATGGAATTTTTCGTCAAGCTCAACCAGCTTATAGGCCGCACGGCTGCGATAGCCTTCACCATGCGCGCGCTTCACATAAGGGTCATTCAACTGCCGCTCAAGCCAACGAGTCGATCCCGCCGTCCGCCGCTTTGCGGTCTTGACTTTCTGCTTGCCAGCCAGCGTCCGACCTGAGTCCTTACCACCGAAAAGATTATCTGCCATATCTCAATTCTGCCGATTGCGGCGCTTGGCGTCGCTGGCCATCAGCGCGCGCAATATACCTTCGCGAATGCCGCGATCTGCCACGCCTAGCCTTTCGCCAGGCCATATGTCGAAAATAGACTCCAATATCGCACATCCGGCGACCACCAAATCGGCCCGCTCATGGCCAATGGTCGGAAACTCAGCGCGTCCGGCAATGTTGCGATGTGCCAGTTCGCGGCTGATATCGCGCATAGCAGAAGTCTGGAGATGCAAACCGTCTACGGCTCGCCGGTCATAACTGTTAAGCTTCAAATAGACGCTGGCGAGCGTTGTGACCGTTCCTGATGTCCCCAACAGGCGGCGGTCGCCGCCATCTTCGGGCAAGCGGGCTGCAAAGTCGGCAAAGCTGGCCATGACTTGGTCCCGCATGGATTGGTAGCTTGCCCTTAATTGTTCCGGACTGTCGCCTTCTGCGCGTTCGCTTTCCGTAAGCGAGACGACGCCCCAAGGCACGCTCACCCAATCGAGGATTTCAGGTATCACATTTTTTGTCGACACAAGCACCAACTCGGTTGACCCACCGCCAATATCGAAAATCAGCGCAGGTCCGGCGCCATCTTCCAAAAGAGCGTAACAGCCCATAACCGCCAGCCGCGCTTCTTCCTTTGGACTAATGATGTCGAGGTGAATGCCAGTCTCTCGCTTCACCCGTTCGATAAACTGTGCCCCGTTCTCCGCTTGGCGGCAGGCCTCGGTCGCAACAGAACGGGCCAGCACCACATTGCGTTTTTTCAGCTTTTCCGCACATACGGTTAATGCTTCAACCGCACGGTCCATGGCCTCCTCGCTCATTCGGCCAGTGGAGGTCATGCCCTCGCCCAGCCTGACAACACGCGAAAACGCGTCCACGACCGTAAAATCGTCGCCACCTGCCCGCGCGATCAGCAACCGGCAATTATTGGTGCCAAGGTCAAGCGCGGCATAGGCTGTCCGTTCAAGCCAATTTCGGCGCGAAGCAACCTTGTCACCCTGCGGCCTGCCGTTGCTGGCCGAAGGCGCAGTCTTTGGGGTGTCGGGACGCGCTGCGCCATGGGCCGAAGCCTGCTGCAGCGTTGCAGCCTTGGGTGCCGCATTTTTGTGACGGGACGGTTTTTTACGTTTTCGTCCGCGTCCTTTTTGCGGCGATGGCGCGACATTTTCGCCCATGGCCGATAACTCACTTTTTATTTTCTATCCGGGCGGATGTGCCGCCGGTACCTGAACGTGACGCTACGCGCACAGAGACAAAGATTCAAGATTTTTGAACACCCCCCGCAACCGCCCGATTCAGCGGGTTGACCGGACATGGCCACGGGCATATACGCCCACCCCTCGCTCCCCGGTCGTCTAACGGTAAGACTACGGACTCTGACTCCGTCTATTGAGGTTCGAATCCTTACCGGGGAACCATCTTAAAAATTCTGATTTCATTGCGTGTTATTAGGTAACGGCATTGAGGAACGCTCGCGTCAGCGTTTGTTGCGTTCCCTAGTCAATTCTGTGCGTTTCCGGGCAATTACGATCAGTCTCGGCTGCTCCGTGCAACATCAATGCAACATGGCTTGCGCCGATAACAGCCGGGGGTCAGTCTTTTGGTGGCTTTGTTAAGCCAATGCCGTGTTCTGGTTAACCGTAGCGTCCTCTTCTGAATGACGCAGGCGTTGAACCATGGCAGTGATCGGCAACATTTGCGGCGTGCAAGCAGGCTGGGTAATGTCGATATAGACTTAGGGTCAGGACCACTTAAATCCACCTTCGCGGCGTCAAAATGGCAAAGATATCGCAGGAAAATGTCCGCCGCAGGCAGTCATTCTGCCTGCGAGGGCATTTTGTTTTGAGATCGAAGCCATTTTGGCGTCCTTCGGATTTGACACATTTTGTCCATTGCCGCGTTGGCAAAGCTAGACTTAGAACCACTAAGCCTGCGCCTTGCCGCCTTGCACTGAACAAAATGGCCTCAAACCGCGAAGGTGGATTTAAGTGGTCCTGACCCTGTTTCTAAAGTTCTTCCTCGATAACTGGCGCCTGATTTACATAAAGTGGCGTTTCGGGGGGACGCAGTTGATACAGCGTTGTCGCGCCGGCCAGCGCAAGGCCGAGTTCCCAACTGAAAAACACTAAAATAGCGGCAACAACCATGGCGGCGGCTTCGCGCAAATAATGTTGGTCAAGCCGGATGACGTAGGCGGCGTCAAGCCGTTCATCCAGATCACCCGTTACGCGCGCGGTTCGCCATCTGAACCACCATATGACCGAAGTTGCGGCAAGTGCAACGGCATAGAATTTTGCGCCAACGACCCGATCAATTGGATCCTGAATATGCTCTGCAAAGGCGCGTGTTGGGATAGCTATAGAGGCGATAGCAGCTACAAAAATGAGTGTTGCTAACAAAAAGCGATGCCCCGTTGTGCGGAAAAGAGCGCCGGCAAAGTGATGCTGGACCCAATATGTTCCGATTACCAATGTCGATAATGCATAGCCCAAATAAGACGGCCAAAGTGCAAGCAATTGCCGTCCAAGGTCAGAACCGACTTCGGGCAGGGTTATTTCAACAATTGGAGGCGTGAAAGCGATAGCGAACACGGCGTCGGCAAAGATTTCCATTCTTGTTGAACCACGCGTGACACCGTCACCGGGATGTTCATCAAGACGCGGACGGTCGTCCAGTTGAGTTTTTAAGGTCAAGTCTGTCCCATTGCATGCGCGGCTATCTTCCGGAATTGAAGATAATTGTGACCGAAACCGCCAAGACGGCAGAAAGGTCTGCCCCGTCGGGCGTAGATCGCAACTACGGCTGGCATGCGGACGTTCTGCTACCATTCGTTTAAGCAAAGAAAGACGGCATTTGCCGAACATTTTCTAAATCGGGCACGCTTAAGGTAGCAGGATCATTGTCCCAACAAAATTAAACAGAGCAGAACGCTGCTAAAGTGTTTGTGACACCAAATAATTCTAATCGTCATAAATTTGACGCCGTTCTGACACCGTAATTTTGTAAATGAGCTTGATAGCCGGGGGGATTAGTCAGGGGTAGCTTGTGCGCTGGTCGATTGTCATACCTGTATATAATGAGGCCGACTTTCTCCCGCAGATGTTAGAGTCGGTAACGGCGCAAACGACAGCTTTTGATTTGATCA
The DNA here is from genome assembly GCF_945882965.1 of Sphingorhabdus sp. EL138. GTDB lineage: Bacteria > Pseudomonadota > Alphaproteobacteria > Sphingomonadales > Sphingomonadaceae > Sphingorhabdus_B. The sequence goes on along the minus strand of NZ_CAMCWY010000004.1, from coordinate 39,662 downwards.
TTGTCGACAACGGTTCGACCGACGGCTGCATTGATAAAGCGCGCGTCCAACTCGCGGATTATCAAGGCAACGTAACATATTTGCAGGAACCCCGGCCGGGCCAGGTCTATGCCTTGCAAACCGGAATAGCCGCAGTTGAGACTGAATTCACGGCGGTTTGTGATGCAGATACTTACTATCCGCCGCATTATCTTTTTACAGCGACGCGCCTGTTTGACTCAAAGGGCATGAATTATGTTGCGGCATGCGCGTATCTGCGCCGCGAGCCATTTTTCGCGGGCCTAGGGAGCATGGTACACCGCTTGCTCGTGGCACGCATGTTACCACATCAAAACCATACCAGCGGTGCTGCGCAGATGTTCCGCACAGAAGCATTAAAGGCCGCGGGCGGCTATGATCCCTTGTTGTGGCCGTATGTTTTAAAAGACCATGAGCTTATGCATCGTGTGCTAAAACTGGGACGTCAAATTTATCATTCCCGATTATGGTGCACGACATCTGATCGGCGCGTTGATCGCCGCAATGTGCGTTGGACGCTGGTGGAGCGTCTGACGTACCATTTGACACCGCGTTCACGGCAGCATGATTTCTTCTACCAGTTTTTGGCCAATAGGTTCGATGCGCGTGGGCAGCGCGACACCGTTCTGCGTGAACGCAACTGGGTCGCCGCGTGACATTGACCACTGCGCCGTTGGCACATCTGGATTTGCCGACGTTACAGCCGGAGCGAAAGCTGTGGTCAACCTGGCTGTCGCGTATCCTGTCCGCTGCTTTGCTGATCGCCATCGTGTTTCAACTCGGACAGATCGACGCTAAGCAGTTGCAAAATGCCTTACCGCAAAATCTATGGTTTTTGCCCGTGTTACTGGCATTATATTTCGCATTGCCCATTGCCGACTGGATCATATTTCGGCGCCTGTGGGCATTGCCTGCTTCGGGATTTCTCATCCTTCTTGCCAAACGCATCGGCAATGAAGTGCTCATATCCTATTCGGGTGAAGTCTATTTTTATCTATGGGCGCGTAAACGAACGGAGCTAAGCGCAGCGCCCTTTGGAGCGATTAAGGACGTCAACATCCTGTCAGCGTTAGCGGCAAACCTCGTCGCGTTGCTCCTGTTGCTTCTCACTTACCCCCTGATATCGCAGCTAAATCTTGGTCAATATAGCGATGAATCGGTCACCTTTGCTGCCATCATGTTGATGTCATCGTTCCTAATATTGCTGTTTTCGCGTCGCGTTTTCACGCTTGAGCGCCCGCAGCTTTGGTGGATCTTTGGGGTTCATATCGTTCGATTATCGGCAGGCGTACTTTTATGTGCCTTGTTGTGGTTCATAATTTTACCGGGACCGCATTTTGGCTTTTGGTTGGTCCTGTCAATGATCCGGTTACTTGTCGGACGCTTACCGTTTTTCCCCAATAAGGAAGCCCTGTTCGCAGTCATCGCGATATTCTTAGTCGGCCAGGACAGCGCGGTTTCAACGCTGATCACTCTAACTGCGTCCACGATGTTGGCAATGCATGTCTTGGTCGCCGCAACATTAGGCGCCCTTGCGCTGGTTTCGCCAGATACAAGCGTGTTCCCCAAAAAGGCCAAATCGTCATGAAGTATATTTTAGCAATCGGAGCCCTTGGGTGGTCCATGACTGCCTACGCTGTCATACCACCCAAGGCGGAACGCGGGCGCAATGGCGCGGATTGCCGGGCGTCAGAGTCCGGCCCTGCGGTAAACGTGAGCGTTATTGGCTTAAAGGACCGCAAAGGTAAGCTCATCCTTGAGCTTTACCCCGAAAATGATACTGATTTCCTTCAAAGCGACAAGGTTTTAATCGCGGCTGGCAAACCGTTTCGCCGCGTGCCGATGACTATACCGAGCGCTGGCCCCGTTTCGATATGCATTCGCGCGCCGGGGCCCGGACGATATGCTTTGGCGCTGCTGCATGATCGTGACGATAATGGAAAGTTTGGTCTTTCGGGTGATGGCGTTGGTTTCGCCAACAATCCCAAGCTGGGCTTTAGTAAGCCAAAGGTAAAGGCAGTTGCACTTGCGGTTGGACCGGGTGTGCGGTCCATCTCAATCGTCATGAAATATCGCCAAGGCATTGGTATTGGCCCCATCAAAAACCAAACGGCGGAGAGCCAGCCGTGAAGATAGTCGATGTCTGCGAATTTTACGCACCGGAAGGTGGCGGCGTTCGGACCTATATCCACGCAAAGCTCGAAATTGGTGCGCGGCTTGGACATGCCATAACCGTGATTGCGCCCGGCCATAACGACGAAGTCGTCGAATATGGAAACGGGTGCCGGATTATTTACGTAAAAGCGCCCCCGCTTCCCTTTGACAAAAAATACGGCATGTTCTGGAACGCCGCCCCGGTTCACGCCATTTTGGACGCAGAACAACCCGATGTGCTTGAGGCATCCTCCCCATGGCGCGGGGCATGGATTGCCCGCAGTTGGCAGGGCAAGGCGCTGCGATCAATATTCATGCATCATGACGCGCTGTCGGCATGGGCATATCGCTGGTTTGACACCGTTGCCTCACGCGATGCCATTGATCGGCAGTTTGAATGGTTCTGGCGTTATCTCCGACGCATGTGCAACAGCTTTGACTATACCATATGCGCGTCGCCAAGCCTTGAACACAGGATGACCAGTGGTGGCATCTCCGGCGCGGTAAATATCTCCATGGGCGTAGATGCAGGGGTTTTCTCCCCGGATAGAAGGCATCTTTCCGTCCGCCGGGACTTGTTGGCGCGCTGTAACTTGCCCGATACGGGCACATTGTTACTCGGTATTGGACGCCATACCCCTGAAAAACGCTGGCCTTGCGTCATTGATGCTGTGGCGCGCGTCGCCGCAAAACGTCCGGTAGGCTTGGTATTGATCGGCAACGGCCATCAGCAGGCATCGGTCATTGAACATGTAAATGGCAACCCGCATATCCAGTTGCTCGAACCTGTCCGCAATCGCACGGCGCTGGCGACCATAATGGCAAGTTGCGATGCGCTGGTGCATGGTTCGTCCGCAGAAACTTTTGGACTCGTCGCCTCGGAGGCTCTGGCTTCAGGGCTACCTCTGGTCCTCCCGAATGCGGGCGCAGTCGCCGATATAGCCCATCCTAGTTTTAGCGAAATATATACGCCGGGCAACGCGCACGACGCCGCTTTAGCGATTGAGCGCCTATTGGATCGCGATCAACATCAACTCCGATCTGCCGCCCACTGCGCAGCGGCCTCGGCACGGACACTCGACGATCATTTTGTCGAACTGTTCCGGACATACGCAGACGCCATTTCCGAAAAACGAGAGGCAGCATGATGACGGCAATTCTTCGCATTTACTACCAAGTAGCGGTAGTCCCAACCCGGAGCACGAGGCGACGGGTTAACCGGATTGTGCGTTACCCAAAACCTTTATGGTATTACCTCTTGCGCTTTGCGTTCCGCAACAGTCAAAAATAAGCAAGAATTGATATGAGGATGATAGCGAAGGTCTAACCCGCAACCGGTCAGACTGGCGCACCGAATCAGGACGCCTCCATCCGCTATTCGCTTCTCAACGCCTCAATCGGCGATAGCCGCGATGCCCTGATGGCAGGATAGCCGCCAAAAACCAGACCGATAATGGCGGAAAAAGCGACAGCCAGTATCGCCGTATCAAGGCCAATTGGCGCGGGGAATTCGGCGATGCGCTCAAAAATTGAGGCGGCCAATATGGCCAGCGAAAGCCCAATTGCGCCGCCGATCACGCACAAAACAGCCGCCTCCACCAAAAACTGGTTTCGAATGTCGCTTCGCTTTGCGCCCAATGCCATGCGCAGCCCGATTTCACGGGTGCGTTCTGTGACACTGACTAGCATGATGTTCATGATACCAATCCCCCCGACCAGCAGCGAAATCGATGCAATGGCGACAAGCACAGCCTGAAATATTTGCGTTACTTCGCCGGTGGTTTCGGCAATTTCGGTTGTCGTGCGGACGGTGAACGGGTTGATCTTGCCTTTCGCGACGCGGTACCGGTCGCGCAACAAACGCTCTATTTCCTTTTGCCCCGAAAGCAGCGAATCTTCATCCTCAAACCCGACAAAGATCAACGTCACATCATCGGGCCCTTGCGCAGCGGTGGTCAATAAACGCTGGCGCAACGTCGTTATCGGCACGACGATTTGGTCGTCATTGTCATTACCCAAATTGCTGCCCTTGCTTTCCAGAAGACCGATGACCGTAAAGGGCACTCGATTAATCCGAATGGTCTCGCCGACCGGAATTGTTTCGGGGAACAATTTGTTGGCCACGGTTTCACCGATAACGGCGACGCGCGCCGCCGAACCAACGTCGCTTTGCGTCAAAAACCGGCCTTCGGAGGCCGTGATGTTCGAGACAACACCATATTCTGGGGTAGCGCCCGTTGCCTGCGTCGTTGCGCTTCGTCCCGGCGTAACAATCTGAACACTGTTGCGGATTTGCGGGGCGACGGTGCTGACGCCGGATACTTCGCGCAGGATTGCCTGACCATCCCGCTCGGTTAATCTGCCGCGATCACTTGGTCGTGGGGGGCCACTGCCGCTGTCGGGCTGCGGCACCACGATCGCCATGTTCGACCCCAAGGTCGCAATTTGCTGCGACACCGAAACCTGCGCGCCGTTCCCGACTGCGACTGCCAATATGACCGAGAATACCCCAATCATCACGCCCAAAGTGGTCAGGATTGACCGCATCAAATTGGTGCGCAGCGCCGTCAGCGCAATCGCGACATTCACGCCCCAACCGGCAAGCGACCCAAGCACGTCTTTCATGCTGCGCTGGCCCGGCGTCGCGACTTAACCGCCGCGTCGTCAATCACCTGTCCGTCGCGAAAGACAATCCGCCGCGCGGCATATTCGGCAATATCGGGTTCGTGGGTGACAAGCACAACCGTAATGCCGTCATCGTTCAACTTCTGGAAAATGCCCATAATGTCCAATGATATCTGGGTGTCCAATGCGCCCGTTGGCTCGTCGGCCAGCAGCATCAGCGGGTCTGTGACCAATGCCCGCGCGATGGCCACACGCTGTTGCTGCCCACCCGAAAGCTTCGCGGGCGTGTTTTGCAGGCGGTTGGCAAGGCCCATGGCCTCCAGCCTGTCCTGCGCGCGCCGCCGCCGCTCGGTATAGCCAATCCCGGTATAGATCAGCGGCACCGCGACATTGTCGAGCGCGCTGGTCCGCGCAAGCAGATTGAACTGCTGAAACACGAAGCCAATCTTGCGGTTGCGTATTTCGGCCAGCGCATCGCTATCCAGCGTTTTGGTGTCGATCCCGTCCAGCAACAACGTGCCTGATGTCGGAATATCCAGGCACCCGATCATGTTCATGAACGTCGATTTGCCCGACCCACTTGCGCCCATGATTGCGACAAATTCGCCACGCGCAATCGACAGCGAGACATTGTTGACCGCGTGGACAATTTCGCCGCCAATCGCATAATCCTTCACCAAATCATGCGTTTCAAGTAGCAGCGTTGTCATCTTCATCCGCGCTTTCGTCGCTCTCTTTCTTTGGTTTCAGCGATTTTGTCCGCACCAACACCTTGTCCCCGGCCTTTATGCCTGAGATGATCTCAGTATATTCCTCGCCCTGCAACCCTGTCCGAATTACCCTCCGCACAGGCCGATACGCATCGTCGCCAACCAGATATACTTTGGGGCGGACGACTGCCTTTTTGCCATTTGTCGATGCCGCTTTTTCTGCCGCAGGTTTTGGCCGGTCGGCCACGCGCGGACGAAACCGCATCGCGTTGGTTGGAACCCGCGTGACATTTGTCCTGACATCAGTGATGATTTCGACATTGGCGGTCATGCCGGGAAGCAGCTTTCCATTCACATTATCGACGTCAATAATCACGAGATAACTGACGACATTTTGCGCCTCTACGGGCGCTTGCCGCACTTGCCGGACCTTTGCCTTGAATATATCATCAGGATAGCTGTCGACGGTGAAGCTGACCATCTGCCCCGCACGTACTTGCCCGATATCGGCTTCATCGACCGACGCCTCAACCTGCATCTTCGTTGTATCTGCGGCGATTTCGAACAAATTCGGCGTCTGAAAACTTGCCGCAACCGTTGTACCCGGTTCGACCAATTTGTTGATGATCACCCCGCTTGCTGGCGCGACGATGACAGTGCGGTTAAGGTCAAGAGTCGCCGACGACAGCTCGGCATTGCCCTGCCGGATCTGCGCACTTCCGCTTTGCGTTTGCGCCAATGCGACCTGCACGGCATTGCGCGCGCTATTCAGCTTGCTTTGCGCGATATCAAGACCTGCCTTTGAAACAAAGCCGCGTTCCGCCAGCGCCTTTTGCCTATCAAAATCGCGCGCTTGAATTTCCAGCTCCGCCCGCGCCCGCGCCACATTGGCCGCCGTCTGTTGCAGATTGGCCCGCGCCACGGCAACTTGCGCCTCGGACTGCTCGACCCGTGCGCGCACCCGCGTTGGGTCAATCTCTGCCAACACTTGGCCCTTGCGCACGCGTGAATTGAAATCGACATATACCTTAGTGATCTGCCCCGAAACTTCAGCGCCTACCTTAATCGTGTTCAAGGCGCGCACTTTACCGCTGGCGGAAACCTTGCGAATGACATCGCCGCGCGTAACAGCCTCGCTGATATATATATAATCAGGCGGCGTCGGACGAGCGACCCGGTACACGACAAATAACAGCACCAGCGCGATGAGAACCGAACATGTCGGATGGCGTTTTGTCCATGAAATGAAGGTAGTTAGCATATTACCCCGCCCGGTCACTTTGGTTCGCACTTGCTGTATCTTGCGTTATGGAAACTGGCTAGCGGTTATGTGGGGTGCTTGTGGGGTGCTTGTGGGGTAAGGCGGGGAAGTGATGGGCGCGTCATCCCCTAAATAGGTTTCGCTTGCAATGTAGGATTTGGTTTGAGATTCTGTGTGTCACGCCCGCATTTGTTGCGCGAACGGCTCTTTGAACGTGTTGAACTCCAGCCCGGCTTTCGTACCCGGTAAGCCAACCTCGCAAAGTTGAGGTAAGTTTACAGAAATACCGCGTTTTGGGTATATGTTTGTAAACTTAGGCACGAGAATTGCGGAATTACCGCGGCAGGTGCGTCAACCCCTAAACCAACCCGTTCTGCAAAAAGCCGTCGTCGCCCAAGCGCAGGCTGGTACGACGAGTTGTGGTTGCAAATCCTCCCCAGAATAGGGAGGGGGCGCGCGCCCTGGCATTCCTGATCTTCTGGCATGATGATATCCTGAACGTGCCCCTCCACCGTCTGCGACGGTCCCCCTCCCCGCACCGGGGAGAAATTAACAAATGCGGGTGCGACGATGGGCAATTACGGTGGCAGCAATTCCACCAAAAAGAAGGCGGGCTTTTGTCGATAAAAGAAATGACCCTATTGTAAATTGCTCCATTGCCGTCAAAGAGCGTCCTCAATCATGGAGTGAATAATGGCATTTTCGACTGTTACGGTTTTGACGACGCATCATTGGAACGAGGGACTGTTTTCCTTTTCGGTGTCACGGCCGGCCTCATTTCGCTTTGTCAGCGGCCAATTCGTCATGCTTGGCCTGATGGTCAATGATAAGCCGTTGATGCGTGCCTATTCCATGGCCTCACCATTTTGGGATGAATCGCTTGAATTTTTAAGCATCATTGTTCCAGATGGTCCGCTCACCAGCCAATTGTGCAAAATCCAACCCGGCGATGAAATCCTGTTGGGTGCCAAACCAACGGGCACGCTGACGCTCGACGCGCTGCTTCCGGGCAAGCGTTTGCATTTGATTGGAACCGGAACGGGCCTTGCCCCATGGATGTCGATCATTCGCGACCCTGAAGTATATGAGCGCTATGAAAAAATAACCGTGCAGCACACCGTGCGGCAGGTTGAGGATCTGGCCTATCGGGAGATATTGGAATCGCAACTGGCCAATGACCCTCTGGTTGCTGCCGAGGCAAAGTCGCAGCTCATTTATGACGCGTCAGTCACCAAATGTCCGACGTGGACGGGCGAAAAACGTCGCATCACGAACAGAATTGAAATCGGGGATTATCCGCTCGACCCGGAATTTGACCGCGTCATGCTATGCGGCAGCATGGCCATGATTAAGGAGACAGGGGCGTTGCTGGAAAGCCTTGGTTTCATCGAAGGCGCACAATCGCACCCTGGCACCTATGTTCTCGAACGCGCCTTTGTAGGCTGACTTTTGGCACAAATGCTTATGCGGTGACCGCTTCCGCCAAGGGCAGTTCAATTGTGAAACGCGCGCCGTTGCGGCTCGATCTAGCGCGGATGACGCCGCCCAAATCGGACACGATGCCATAGCTGATCGATAGACCAAGACCCGTTCCGTCTTTCGGCGCCTTTGTGGTGTAGAACGGATCAAATATTTTGCGAAGGGCACTGGCAGGAATTCCTGCGCCATTACCCTATACGTTGATGACTGCAAGCTTGTTGCGGCGCGTGACGGTTATTTTAACTCTGCCTTCGGCAGCATTGCTGGTGCCGTAGCGTGCCCTGATCGAGTCATTCGCGTTGAGAAGCAGGTTCAACAACACTTGCTCCAACAACACCGGCAGTGCTTGCACATGGACTTGCCCGCCCTTTTCGTCCAAGCGCTTTTCCGCGTCAAGCTAGCCCCTGATTTGCAAGGCAAGCCGCGTCGATGGCTCTTTGAACCCAGTGAGACGGCCTAGCCTGGTGCTTCGCTGTTATCGTAGCGCATCTCAAGGTAACGTCCACGCACGGCTAGCTTATCCAGCTCCCCGCTTGAGATTTGCCCAGTCATGGTTTCAATTTCGCGATCAATGGTTTTCAGCCCGTCAACAAGCTGCTGCGCTGGCGTTTTGCCTGCATGTTCTTTGTGTTTCAGGCTGTCGGGAATTTTCCTATAGCTGTTAATAAGTTCGGGCAGATGTTCGCCCACCAGCTTGCGCATTTCGCGCGCCGCCGGGTCGTTTTCATCCAATGTCTGCAATACCGGCGCAAGCTGGTCCAACCGCAAGCCGATATCCCGCATCAACGTTACCGCTGGCGCTGGCAGAGCCGGACGCTGCGCCTCCAACCAGATTTCAGTTTTGCCAGCCAAAGTCGCAAGATCCGTGACACGCAGGCTTTCGGTCGTAGGCATGGGCATTTCGGGATAGCGCATCAACACATACGCCGCCGCCGCGCCAAGTATGCCGGTGATCATCACACCCCAAAAACCGATGCCATCGATAATCGCGCCGACAATACCCGCGCCGATCAACACCACCCCTACCGCGACCACAGCCTTACTCAGCTTGCCCCAAAAATGCGCACGGCGCAGCGCCTGCGACTTGGAGCCAATCGGCTTCATCCGCACATTGCGCAAAGACCGCGCAGCCGCGTTGAGGGTCTCATTTGAACTGGATGCTGGGTTATTCACTGACTTTCCCTAAACATTGTCATTCCCGCGAATCCGGGAATGACACAATCTGCAAACCGGGCATCACCCCTCCAAAGCCGCGAGCAAACCGCTGTCCTGAGTAGCCTTCACCGCCTGCGCCTGACCTTCGGCGCGCGCGATATAGCCCTTGGACTTTTCGACCTCTTTCTCAAGCGCATCCGACGTCTGCTTCATACTGTCGAGCGCCTTCAGCTTAAAAGTGTCGATCGCATCCATCGTATCGTAAATATTCTGAAACGCGCGGCTTAATGTTTCCAGCGGAATAGTTGCGCCCGCCGCTTGTTCATGAATACGTGCGGTATTGTCGCGGAGCAATTTGCCAGTGCTGTCGATTATATTCGCCGTTGTCGTGTTCAACGACGTGATTTGGTCCAACACCAGTTTCTGGTTCGTCATGGCCTGCGCCACTGTGATCGCCGTACGCAGCGCGCCAACGGTGGTTGTCGATGCGCGGTCAACGCCCTTTACCAACTCGACATTGTTCTTTTTCACCAAATCAAGCGCAAGATAGCCCTGCACCGTCACAGCCATTTGCGTCAGCAAGTCCTGCGTCCGCTGGCGCACATAAAATAATGCACTCTCCTTGATGGCGCGTGACTTGGCTGGGTCAGACAATTCCAACTCAGCAGATTTTTCCTCAAGCTTGGAATCAAGCTGCTTTGACATGACGATCATCTGCTCAAGCTTGCCCATGGCGACCCACAGATTTTGACGTTCGACATCAATGGCAGCATTGTCCATCAACAGCTCGTCCTTGCCATTGCCAAGCCGCCCAAGGATCGAACTGATATGCGTTTGCGAGCTTTGATAGCTGTCGAAATAATTGCGTAATTTATTGCCAAAGGGGATGATGCCAAACAGCTTCTGCTTGGTCATCAAATTACCCTTTTTGGAAGGGTCCAAATCTTCAACAACGCGGCGCAATTCGGCCAAATCCGCCCCAACGCCAGACTCGGCATCCATGCGGCGGATTGGTTTATCAAGAAAACGGTTCGACTGCGCCGATGCCTCCATGATTTCCTTGCGGCCCATATTCGTGAGCTGGTCAACCCGCTTCCCGAATTCAGGGCTGTTAACGTCCTGCGCAACTAGGTCAGTGACATAGGCCTCAACCCGCTGTGCCAACATGCTTTGCTGCGCATCTGTTACGGGGACCAGTCCCATCGCCTGTTGCGGGGTCACGGTCGGCACAGGGTCCGGCGGTGTAAGCTTCAGCTCTCGCACGGTCTGGGTTGCGGTTTCAGTCGACATGGCCAAAAATCCCTCTGTCATTGGATAAGACATCAAATGGAACGAGTGCTCGACCATTTCAAGCACTTCCGTCCCCAGCTGTATTATTTTTCTAATACAGCTTCATCTTGCCGCTTCAAAGCGGCTTCGACCAGCGGGGATAATCCTTCGACAACCCGCGACACGCCCTTTGCATTAGGATGGATGTTATCCGGCAGCATTAAGGCCGCATCCGTCACCACGCCATCGAGGAAAAAAGGATAAAGCGAAGCCCCATAATTGTTGGCCAAATCCGGGAAAATCCCGTTGAAAGAATTTACATAATCTGCACCTAGATTTGGCGCAGCCAACATGCCCGTCAGCACCACCGGAATGTCACGGCGTTTCAACTCGTCCATCATCGCGGCCATGTTCGCTTTGGTTTCTAAAGGTTTGATGCCGCGCAACATGTCATTGCCGCCAAGGCCAAGCACGACCAGGTCAGGCTTTCGGTCCAAATTATCGAGCACGAAGGCCAGCCGCGTTTTACCGGCTGCTGTGGTGTCCCCTGAAACCCCGGCATTATGAACCCGTGCGTTGATGCCATCTGCCTGCAATGCCGCCTGCAATTGCGGGGCAAGCCCTTCCTTTGGTGCAAGGCGATAGCCGGCATAAAGGCTGTCGCCGAACGCAACGACCAATTGGTCATATTGCGCGACCTTTGCCGTTTCCTGAACATCAGTCTTATCTTCGGCTACAGGATTTGACCCGCATCCCGACAACCCTTGGATTGCGACGCATAACGCCCCATATAGCCAGAAATTTCTCATAAGGATTTTTCCTTGCACGCTCCTATCACTCACAAAGCCGATATGGCGATCCGCGCGGCAAATGTCACCCTCACGCTTGGCAGCAACGACGCATCGGTGTCGATTTTACGCGGCGTAGACCTTGAGGTGCCCTATGACAGCAGCGTCGCGTTGCTTGGGCCGTCGGGGTCAGGCAAATCTTCTTTGATGGCGGTGCTGGCCGGGTTGGAGCAAGCCAGCGGTGGCACTGTCCTCGTCGATGGTCTGGATTTCACTAAGCTGGATGAAGACGAACTCGCCCGCGCACGGCGTGGTCGCATTGGTATTGTGTTGCAGGCGTTTCACCTGTTGCCCACCATGACCGCACTTGAGAATGTTGCTATCCCCTTGGAGCTGGCTGGTCTGGGGGACCCGTTTGGCCGCGCACAAAGCGAGCTCGAAGCCGTCGGCCTTGGCCATCGGCTCACCCATTATCCATCCCAATTGTCCGGCGGCGAACAGCAACGTGTTGCCATAGCCCGCGCCATGGCTGCAGGGCCAAAGATCATCTTTGCCGATGAACCAACAGGCAATTTGGATGGGTCCACAGGCACGGCAATTATCGACCTCTTGTTCGACCGCCGCGCCGCATTGGGCGCGACTTTGTTGATCATCACCCACGACCCCGAACTTGCGCGCAAATGTGACCGGGTGATTTCCATGCAGGACGGCCATGTGGTGGAGAGCGTGGCTTGACCCTTCCCCTCGCGGCCATTTGGCGCATTTCGCGCCGTGACCTTTCCGCGCGTATCCATGGGCTCCGGTTGCTAGCGATTTGCCTATTCCTGGGCGTTGCGACGCTCGCGGCTATTGGCAGCTTGACCGCTGGCATAGCCGATGAACTGTCACGGCGTGGTCAGACCATCCTTGGCGGCGATATCGAAATCGGGATCGCGCAACGTGAAGCTACGCAGGCGGAAATGGCCGCCATGCGCAAGGCAGGCACAGTGTCCGAAACCATCCGTTTGCGGGCAATGGCGATAGGCGCGCAAACTGGCAGCGACAGCTTGCTCGCCGAGTTGAAGGCTATCGACAATATCTACCCGCATTATGGCACGCTGACATTGCGCGATGGCGACACTGTAATGGCGCCTGCAAAAGGCGAAATATACATCGGGCCAACCTTGGCCGAACGGCTCGACATTCAACCCGGCGGCATTGTCCGCTTTGGCGAGGCGCGATTTAAGATTGCGGGCATCATCGCCGAAGAACCCGACCGCTTGGGCGAGGGCTTCACGCTTGGCCCTGTTGCCATCATCAATATGGCGGCCTTGCCAGACACCGGCCTCATCCAGCCGGGTAGCATGTATGAGGCAAAGTACCGCGTCAAGCTGGCAGCGAACGAAGACGCCGCTGCAGTCGCAAAAACGCTTGAGGCGCAGTTCCCGTCCGCGGGTTGGGACGTCACGGATCGCTCCAACGGTGCCCCCGGCACAAGGCGCTTTATTGAGCGTATGGGCCAGTTCCTGACGCTTGTCGGCCTTGCTGCCTTGGTCATCGCGGGCATTGGCGTCGGCAATGGCGTGAGCAGCTACCTCGTCAGCAAGCGCGCCAGCATTGCGACCTTAAAGGTTACTGGCGCAGACAGTGGAACAATATTCCGTATCTATATGCTTCAAATCCTGACCGTTGCCGCAGGCGCGATTATCGCTGGCCTTGCGATGGGCAGCGTCATGCCTATGGTTATTGGCTGGGTGGCTGGCGACATATTGCCGGTCGCGCCGGGCTTTAACCTACATCCTTTGCCGTTGCTTGTCAGCGCGATCTATGGCCTGTTGATCGCCATTGCCTTTGCATTGCCGCCCTTGGCCCGTGCGCGAACGGTACCGGCCGCTGGCCTGTTCCGCGCGATTGTGGAAGGCAACGCCCGCATCGACCGGCGCAGCGCGATTTGGTCGATATCAGCCATTCTTGCGATCATCGCGCTCGCAGTGCTGTCGGCGCGAGAGCCTTTATTCTCGCTCGCCTTTATCGGCGCGGCCTTTGGCCTGCTGTTGCTGCTCAAGGGCATTGCTTGGTTACTGCGCTTTATCGCCTTACGCGTCCCTCGGCCTAACGCGCCCTTGCCGCGGCTCGCGCTTGCAAACCTGCACCGCCCCGGCGCGCAGACGCAGGCATTGGTCGTGGCACTTGGCCTTGGCCTTACTTTGTTCGTAACGCTCGCCGCAATTCAGACAAGCATCAATAATGAGATCAAAAACAGCGTCCCGGATCGCGCGCCAAGCTTCTTTGCATTGGACATCCCACGCGATGGCGCTGCCCAGTTCACGCAAATGGTCAAGAAAGCCGATCCCAAAGCTACCATCAACATGATACCCGCCTTACGCGGCACTATTGTTGAATTTGGTGGCCAGCGTGTGGATCAGTTGGAAGAGCTGCCCGAAGGCGCATGGATCCTTAACGGAGATCGTGGACTGACCTACAGCAGCGCCCTGCCCAAAGGCAGTGAGATTGTCGCGGGCACATTTTGGCCAGCGGATTATGATGGTCCTGCCTTGGTCAGCCTTGAGGCAGAAGCCGCCGAAAGCTTGGGCGTCGGCGTGGGCGATACCCTGACAATCAGCTTGCTTGGCGTTGAGGTTCCCGCCAAGATCGCATCCTTGCGCACCGTCAAATGGGATAACTTCGGCTTAAATTATGTCATGGTGTTTTCGCCGGGAAGCTTGGACGCCGCGCCCCATAATATGGTTGCGACTTTGACCGTGTCGAAGCCAGCCGAACGTATATTGGCAAAATCGATCCCACCCACATTCCCGTCCTCGTCGTTGATTGAAGTGGGCGAAGTCACAGCGCAGATCACCATATTGCTAACACAAATGGCGCAAGCCATTGCTGCTGCGGCATCCATCGCCATCTTGGCCGGAATCGCAGTGCTCGTTGGTGCTATCGCCGCTGCGCGCCAGTCGCGTATCTATGACAGCGTCATCATGAAAATGCTGGGAAGCACAAGGCGGCAGATTTTGGGCGCGCAGGCTTTGGAATATGGCATATTGGCGGTTGTGCTCGGTTTGGTGTCGCTGCTGCTTGGCATGTCGGCGGCATATTATGTCGTCGTCGAAATATTCGACTTCAGCTTTGCGCCAGATTATTCGATCCTAGCGTTGACGCTTGTTGGCGGCGCTGGTGCGACCTTTGTGCTGGGCATCGTCGGATCACTCCCGATCTTAGCGGCGCGGCCATCGGAAGCGCTCAGGAGCCTCTAATCTCCCCATCGACTTGCGATGGGGGGGGTGGCAGCCGAGGCGACAGCTTCGGATGACGGAGGGGCCGCCGCGTTGAGTGCCCCTCCGTCTTGCCCGTGCTAGCGCTCGGTCAATCCACCTCCCCATCGCAAGTCGATGGGGAGGCACGTTACTGATCCTTGGCCAAATGCGTGGCCAACGGCGCAGACAAGATCAACTGCGCCATATGATAAATCAGCGTCGGCAGCAGCACCATTCCGGCAATTGCCGGCGGGAATAATGTTGCGGCGAGCGGCGCGCCGATGGCGATGCTTTTCTGTCCACCCGAAAACAGCATGGTAATCCGGTCGCCGCGCGGTAGCTTCATGAGGCCGCTTAAGGCCCAAGCCCCGCCAAAGCCAATCAGCAACATGACCGACAAAGCCAAGGCCAACCACGCAAGCTCATCACCGCGCACGATGCTCCATATCCCCGCCACAACCGCACCTGAGAACGCCACATAAACCGCAATGGCAATCGAGATACGGTCCATCCACGTCGCCAGCGCCTTGTTGCGGTCTACCCATGGTTTGCACCAACGCTGCGCCATTTGGCCGAGCGCAAATGGCAGAAGCAGGATGAGTGCAATGCGCCCAACGGCTGCACCTGAAATATTCGCCTCCCCCACATGCGCCAGCACCGCCATGAGCAAAGGTGACAACAGTACACCGATCAGATTGACCAAAGCTGCCGCAACCACCGATGCAGCCACATTACCTTTGGCCAAGGCGCAATAGGCCGCAGCCGACTGCAGAGTGGAAGGCAGGATACCTGTAAACAGCAACCCCAAGGCAAGTGTCGGCGGCAAGATATTGTCGAAAATATATGACAAAGCCAATCCAGTGGCCGACATCACGCCAAATACGAAAAAGAAAATCGCCCCCTGCAACCGCCAATTGCGCACGCCATTGACCACTTCGTGGCGCGGCAAGCGCAGGCCATTGAGGAAAAACAGCAGAAAGATCGCCGCCATTGAAACCAATGACGCGACCTCTGCCGCCGCACCCCGAACGGGTAAGAAACTCGCCAACAATATCGTGGCGAGCAGCAGCATGACAAAGCGATCAGCGAAGATACGAGCGAACATCAGAGCGCTTTGACCGTTGCAATCGCGTATTGCAACACCAGCGATGTTGCACCGCAGCGCATATTGCGTTAATGGCGCGCGAGAATCTGGTGGCATGTGGCTGCTATGAAGACCTTCCAAAAGGCCCATTTCCAAATGTCATTGCGTAACATCGCTATCATCGCGCACGTCGATCACGGCAAAACCACTCTTGTTGACCAACTGTTTCGGCAGTCGGGCACCTTCCGCGACAATCAGCGCATCGAAGAGCGCGCCATGGATTCGAACGATCTCGAAAAAGAACGTGGCATCACCATTCTTGCCAAGTGCACCTCGGTTGAGTGGGACGACCATAAGGGTGAAAAGACCCGCATCAACATCGTCGACACCCCAGGCCACGCCGATTTCGGCGGCGAAGTTGAACGTATCCTTTCGATGGTTGACGGCGTTATTCTGCTCGTTGACTCTTCCGAAGGCGCGATGCCGCAAACGAAGTTCGTAACCGGCAAGGCCTTGGCCCTTGGCCTGAAGCCTATCGTCGTCGTCAACAAGGTTGACCGTCCTGACGAGCGTATTCAGGAAGTGTTGGACGAGGTGTTCGATCTTTTCGTCTCGCTCGATGCAACCGACGAGCAACTCGATTTCCCTGTGCTCTATGCCTCGGGTCGTAATGGCTATGCCTCGATTGACCCAAGCGCACGTGAAGGCACGCTCACGCCGATGTTTGAAACCATCGTCAGCCATGTTCCAGAGCCAAAGGCAGACGTTGACGGCGAATTCAAAATGCTTGTCACCTTGCTTGACCGCGACAATTTCCTTGGCCGTATACTGACCGGCCTTGTATTGTCAGGCACCGTGAAGGTGAACCAGCAGATCCACGCATTGAACCCTGACGGCAAGATTGTCGAAACGGGCCGTGCATCGAAGATCATGTCCTTCCGTGGCCTTGAGCGCGTTCCCGTAGAAGAAGCCAAGGCGGGCGACATTATCTCCATTGCGGGTATGACAACGGCAACCGTTGCCGATACGATTGCAGAACCGTCAGTGACTGAGCCGCTTCAGGCGCAGCCAATCGATCCGCCAACATTGTCGATGCGCTTTTCAGTGAACGACAGCCCAATGGCTGGCCGTGAAGGTACCAAGGTCACAAGCCGCATGATCCGCGACCGTCTGTTGCGCGAAGCCGAAAGCAACGTCGCCGTCCGTATCACTGAGGCCGAAGACAAGGACAGCTTTGAAGTCGCTGGTCGCGGCGAGCTTCAATTGGGTGTTCTCATCGAAACCATGCGCCGTGAAGGCTTTGAACTTGGCATCAGCCGCCCACGCGTGCTGTTCCGCGAAGATGAAAAAGGCCAGAAGACCGAGCCTTATGAAACCGTCGTCATTGACGTGGATGATGAATATTCGGGCACTGTCGTCGAAAAAATGGCCGTGCGTAAGGGCGATCTTACCGACATGCGTCCATCGGGCGGCGGCAAGACCCGTATAACCTTCAGCGCGCCATCACGCGGGTTGATTGGCTATCATGGCGAATTTCTGTCCGACACGCGCGGCACAGGCATCATGAACCGTCTGTTTGAAAAATATGGCCCACATCGCGGCCATATTGAAGGCCGCAAGAATGGCGTGCTGATTTCCAACGGCGCTGGCGAAGCGGTTGCTTATGCCCTTGGCCCATTGGAAGAGCGTGGCATCCTGATGGTCTCACCAGGTGAAGCTTTGTATGAAGGCATGATCATCGGCGAAAATGCCAAGCCAGATGACCTTGAAGTCAATCCGATGAAGTCCAAGCAACTGACGAACTTCCGTTCGACCGGCAAGGACGATGCCATCCGCCTCACCCCGCCCAAACGCCTGACGCTTGAGCAAGCCATTGCCTATATAGATAACGATGAAATGGTTGAGGTCACGCCGAAGAATATCCGCCTGCGCAAGCGCCTGCTTGACCCGAATGAGCGGAAAAAAGCATCGCGCGCCAAACAAGCTGCATAAAGAAAAGGGCGTCGGTTTCGGCGCCCTTTTCTTTGGTCAACGGCCTTAGATGGCTTCCCCTGCCGCGACACCGCTGGCCCAAGCCCATTGGAAATTATATCCGCCAAGCCAACCGGTGACGTCCACCGCCTCGCCTATGCAGTATAGCCCTGGCATTTTCTTTGCCTCCATCGTCTTTTGCGACAGGCCATCGGTGCTTATCCCGCCCAATGTCACCTCTGCCTTGGCATAGCCCTCACTGCCATTGGGCACGAATGGCCAGTTGCCGAGTAGCGCGCCGGCACCCTCCAATTTCCGGTCGTTTTGGTCGGCAAGGTTGCCGAGTAGACCAATTTTGGCGGCGAGCGCTTCGGCCAAGCGCGCAGGCAACACTCGGTCCAACGTTGACCGCAAAGTCGCACGTGGCCGTGCGCGTTTTTCCGATAACAATAATTCTGTCGCATCCAATGATGGCAGGAAATCAATTTCGACTTGATCCCCCGGCCGCCAATAGCTGCTGACTTGAAGCACTGCCGGGCCGCTTAGCCCGCGATGGGTGAACAACGCAGCCTCGCGGAATGCAGCCTTTCCATGCTTGGCAACCACTTCAGACGATACGCCCGATAGTTCGCGGAACAGCACATCATCCCCGCCAAGCGTTAGCGGGACCAAAGCGGGTCGTGGCTCAACAATCTTCAAACCGAACTGTCGCGCAAGATCATAGGCAAAGGCGGTAGCCCCCATTTTCGGAATGCTTGGGCCGCCGGTCGCAATCACCAGCGCCGCGCCTTGCGCGTGCACTCCATTATAGGTGACATGATAATCGCTGCCGTCATGGGTCACTTCACCGACGGGTGCATCAAACACGAAATCGACCTGACCACCAAAGCTCACCGATTTGTCACATTCCGCCATCAGCATGGCGACAATCTGCCGCGCGGAACCGTCGCAGAATAATTGCCCAAGCGTCTTTTCGTGGAAAGCGATATTGTGCGCGCTCACCAGATCAATGAAATCCTGCGGGGTATATCGGCCTAAAGCTGACTTTGCGAAATGCGGGTTGGCCGACAGATAGCGTTCTTGCGCGTGCGTGGTGGTCGCATTCACATTGGTGAAATTACACCGTCCGCCGCCGGAAATGAGGATTTTCTTGCCGGGGCCCGTGGCGTGATCAATCACCAGCACGCGCTTTGCGCGTTGCCCGGCGGTCAAAGCGCACATCAGGCCTGCGCCACCGGCCCCAAGGATAATCGCGTCATAATTGTTTGAACTTGCCATTTCGACCCCCTGCACTGCCCGCGCCATATTGCCAAGTGCTATGCTTTGCGGCACAGCGCGCAACATGACTGAAGAAACAATATCCGCGGGCCCCAACACCCCGCCCGATCACCTGTCGATTAACCCGATGAGCGCGCATTTCGATGGCGACCTGCTGTCGCGTGGCATTGGCATTCGCTTTAAGGGTGAAGTCCGCACCACAGTTGAGGAATATTGCATTTCCGAAGGCTGGATCAAGGTTCAGGCTGGCAAAGCGCGTGATCGCAAAGGCAACCCATTGCTGATAAAGCTCAGCGGTCCGGTCGAAGCATGGTTTGAAGACCTTGGCGACGACGCGCCCGTGGCGAAGCTTTAGGGTCAGGACCGATTAAATCCACCTTCGCGGTTTGAAGCCATTTTGTTCAGTGCAAGGCGGTAAGCGCAGGACTTAGTGGTTCTAAGTCTAGCTTTGCCAACGCGGCAATGGACAAAATGGGTCAAATCCGAAGGACGCCAAAATGGCTTCGATCTCAAAGCAAAATGCCCTTGCAGGCAGAATGACTGCCTGCGGCGGCCATTTTACTTCTATATCTTTGCCATTTTGACGCCGCGAAGGTGGATTTAAGTGGTCCTGACCCTAAGGCTTCGGAAAAGCCGAAATCAGCTTGGCCAGTTGGTCGTTGACAGGATCAAGCTGATTATCTGGCGTATTACCTAACCGCACAATCGTTAGGCGATGCTGCGGTGACACCACTACAAACTGCCCCAAATGTCCCAATGCGGCGAAGACATCCGATGGTGCCTTGCCGGGAAACAGCACTGGATCGCGGCCTTCCTTACGTTTCCGGTTCAACCATATATGCGCGCCATAGCTTGCATCGGTTTTGCTTGGCGTCTTCATAAAACGCATCCAGCTTGTCGGCATCATTTGCGCAGAGCGCACCGAGCCATTGTTCCGCAAAAATTCGCCAAATTTTGCCCAATCACGCGCGGTGGCGTGGATAAAGCTTCCGCCGAGCATTGTGCCATTGCGGTCAAATTCAGGTAAGGCGCTTGTCATGCCCAGCGGCTCAAACAAACGGCCGCGCGCATATTCCAACATCGCATCCCGGCGCACAACGGGGTCTTTGCTATCCGTCAACGACCGCGTCATGATGTCGACGAGTATGTGGCTGGTGGCCGTGCTATATTCGTGCTTCTCGCCCGGAACGGCCTCCAAGGGCCGCGTTTCTGCATAGCGTGCAACATCTTCGCGGCCATCAAGAAACAGCATGCGCGGCGTGTCTGCGTCAAAAATCGCCACACTGCCTTCCGCCATTTCGGTGTGGTCCAGACCCGACGACATATGCAGCAAATGGCGCAATGTTATCGCCGCACGACCATCGCGGGGCGTTTGCCATTCGGGCACGATTGCAGGTTCATCCAAGGCCAGCCGACCGTCCGCCACCATCATGCCAACCAAGACGGCAGTCACGCTTTTGGCCATGGACCAGCTGATGAGCCTGGAGTCCGGTCCATATCCCGGCGCGTAGCGTTCGGCGATAACACGCCCCCCATGCATGACGACCAACGCGCGGGTTTCACCAACCACGGGATCTTCAAAAAAGGGCGCTATAGCAGCGGCAAGCTTTGCTTTGCTGATCACCGCATCATCGGCAACCATGCTAACACCCGGACCAGCAGGCTTGGCAGGTGGCTCCGCAGCGCATCCAGATAGGTTGAGTGCAGAGATGGCGCAAAAAGCGGTTGCGGCGAGGAGGATTTTGTTTCTAGGCATAGAACGCATGGATTTACCAAATGGAGAGCTTATGGCAACCGCAACTTCGACCCAAAGACCAAAAGCATCGCAACCTCGGTTCAAGAGGTTGAAGATTGTCGTTGCGGTCATCGTCCTAATTGCGGCCCTGTGGTTGATGTGGAACTGGAACAGCATCAAGGGACAGGCGCGGGTTGGCGCCGCTTATGGCGCGCATGTCACCTGCTCATGCCGCTATATGGAAGGTCGCGATATGGCGTCGTGTGAAACCGACAAGGAAAAAGGCATGGAGATGGTGCGTTTGAGCGACGATCCGGAAAATAAACGCGTTTATGCGTCGGTGCCGTTTCTGGCCGAAGCTGTGGCGGAACGGCGCGGTGCTTTTGGATGTGTTCAATTGAACGCGGCGGAAATCGAGGCGCTTTAAGCTAGGTCCTGACCCTAACGTTTTGCCGGCACAAGAATGAACGCCGAAATTAACAACTCGGTCGCGCCCCCGGCAAAGGCGACAAATGCCGGCGTGATGCCGGCCCAGAAAGCGACGGCGGCGATGGCAATTAGGGCTAGGCCGAGCATAACATAAAGGCGCATGCCGTAGACCGTCTGAAACACCAGATAACGCGCCCCCACCACCGCCAAGGCAATGGCAAAGAACCAATCACCATATGTCCCGCTAACCAGATATGCGATGACAAGGCCAATGATGAGGAACGCCGTCGATTGCAGCGCGAGCATCTCCATTGGGTTCGGCGCGCGCGCCCTCCCCCGACGATATACCCCCCGCGCAAGAAACAACGACAATGGATGGATCAGCATACCGCCAAAAAACAAAGTGGCCATGCCAGAAAACAGGTCGACATAGAAAGTGACCGTCCCTGCGATTACCCACAATAGTCCGGATACGAAAATACCAACCCCACCGTTGACATAGGCCCGGCGCATATCGCGTTGTGCTTCCCTCAAATGCATCCCGAACCCCCCATTCAGTAAAGCGCACATTTTTAAGCGGCAGAGGCCATCTCCACCGCTAATGTCTCTTCGATCCAGCCGCCGCCAAGCACGCGGTCACCGTCATATAATACAGCCGCTTGTCCGGGCGCAACGCCATATTCGGGCGCGTCAAAACGAAGCCATTCGCCATCCAAACGCGCAGGCACAGGGCGCGACATAGACCGCACCTTTGCCATTACGGAACGGTTGCCGATATCGGAGAGCCAGTTGGCATCGATGATACGCGCAGCTTGGACAGCAAGCGCCGCACGCGGCCCAACAATCACACGCTGCGTCGTGGCATCAAGGCGGATGACGTATAAAGGCACTGGCTGCCCGCCAACCTCAAGCCCTTTGCGCTGGCCAACGGTGTAATGGATCAGGCCTTTGTGCTGACCAAGGATGCGGCCATCCAGATGGACAATGTCCCCGCCGACTTCGGCATCAGGCCGAATTTCACGGACAACGCTGGCATAATCACCATCGGGTACAAAACAGATGTCCTGACTATCGGGCTTCATCGCCACGATTAACCCCATTTCCCGCGCAATGGCCCGAACGTGCGGTTTAGGCATGTCGCCCAAGGGAAAGCGGAGATAATCCAATTGGTCTTGCGTGGTCGCAAACAGAAAATAGCTTTGGTCGCGTGCCGGGTCAGCGGCGCGGTGCAGTTCAGCTCCATTTGGCCCTTCAACACGGCGGACATAATGGCCGGTACTAAGGCAATCTGCACCCAATTCCCGCGCGAGGCGGAAAAGATCTGTGAATTTCACGCCCATATTGCATCGCACGCACGGAATGGGCGTCCGGCCCGCCATATACTCATCGGCGAAATGGTCGATAACCGATTCGCGAAAGCGGCTTTCATGATCAAAAACATAATGCGCGATGCCAAGCTTATCGGCGACGGCGCGTGCGTCGCGTATGTCCTGTCCGGCGCAGCATGCCCCTGCCCGCTTTACGGCGCTTCCATGATCATAAAGTTGTAACGTGACGCCAATGGTTTCCGCGCCCGTGCGCGCCGCCAGCGCCGCAACAACGGAGGAATCAACGCCGCCCGACATAGCAACGACGATCCGCTTCCCTTTCAGGTCAGGGCCAAGTTGAAAATCAGAATGATAAATGTCATCGGTCATGCGTTTGCATCCCTATAAGCTTCGTCCATGAATTGCCAGTTTTCTGGATAGTCCCACGTCCAGTCATATTGTCGCGCCGGATTGAACAGCGTTGGAGTAACATTTACCGGCGCGCTTATACGTTGTTTGTCGAAACATATGCGGCGTCAGTCTGGTTTGTTGCGCATAGGCATCTGCGATATTCTATAAACCTTTGATCCTTTGGCGTGCTGCGGCTTGCGGACAGTGACTTATTAGGGTAATACAGCCATAATACGAACAACATGGGGGCGTAAGCACTCCCTGAATAAATTATTTGGAACTCCGGTATGAATTACGAAACGACGATGAACGCGACGCTAAATGGCGAGATTTTGCAGGACAACCGCGATCGGAACCAGCGTCGGACCAGCATTGCAGCCATCATCATGGCGATTCTGATTATAGCGGGGGCCGCGTATTATTTCTTTGGTAGCCGCACCACTGCACCCACCGATGCCGATAAGGCTGGCCAAGCGCAGACCGTGACCGTCGTCGCCCCGGGCCGCGATAGCGTGATGCGCGCGATTAACGCGACTGGCACATTGGCCGCACGCCGCGAAATTCCCGTCGGCGTCGTTGGCGAAGGCGGACGCGTGCTTAAGGTCTATGTCGATGCGGGCGATTGGGTGACACAGGGCGAAGTCTTAGTGAGCCTTGACCGTTCGGTACAAACGCAGCAGGCCGCCGCGCTTGAGGCACAGATCGGTGTCGCCCGCGCTGACCAGCAACTTGCCCAAAACGAACTTGATCGCGCGATGCAGTTGGTTGAGCGTGGTTTTGTTTCCAAGGCAGATGTAGATCGCAAGACCGCCAACCGCGACTCCGCGCGCGCGCGGGTGAATGTTGCCAACGCGCAACTGGCCGAAACCCGCGCCCGCAATGCGCGGCTTGACGTCCGTGCGCCTGTTTCGGGCTATGTGCTGGAACGCAATGTGGAGACCGGACAGACGGTGTCCGCGGGCAGCGGCATATTATTCCGCATAGCCAAAGATGGCCAGTTGGAGCTTCAGGCAAAGCTGAGCGAAGCTGATCTGGCGCAGATCGCGGTCGGCATTCCTGCATCCGTGACCCCTGTTGGCGTTGATCGCGTGTTTAACGGCAATATCTGGCAGATTTCGCCGATGATTGACGCGCAAAGCCGTCAGGGCATGGCCCGCATTGCCTTGCCATTTGATAAGGCGTTGCGCCCCGGTGGATTTGCTTCTGTTGAAATCAAATCCGGCGCGATGACGGCACCTGTATTGCCCGAATCTGCCGTTCAAACGGGCAGCCAAGGCAGCTTTGTGTATATTGTCGGCAAGAATAACAAGGTGCAGCAGCGCTTGGTTAAGCTTGGCCCAGTGACCGCAAAAGGCTTGGTTATTGAACAAGGCTTGGACGGCAGCGAACGCGTCGTTCTATATGCGGGCGGCTTCCTCAACCCAGACGAAACGATCAATCCCAAACTGTTGAAAAAGCAGTAAGTCCTTGGGCCATTCGGGATTTATATCATGAATTTTAATAACATTTCTGCATGGTCCATCCGCAATCCGGTGGTGCCGATCGTCTTGTTTGTCGCACTCACCATTGCAGGAATCGTGTCGTTCATGAACATGGACGTGCAGAATGACCCCGATATAGAATTCCCGGTTGTTGTTGTCTCGATTTCGCAACCCGGCGCTGCGCCAACCGAAATCACCACACAGATAACGCAAAAGGTCGAATCCGCGATCCGCAGTGTGCAGGGTGTCCGCAACATTGATGCCAGCTCAAGCGAAGGCAACACGACAGTCAGCGCCGAATTTGAAATTGGCGACGATATTAACGCCGCCGTCAGCGAAGTGAAAAACGCCGTCGACCAAATCCGCAGCGACCTGCCCGACGGCATATTGGAGCCGCAGATTTTCAAAGTCGCGACGTCCAGCGACCCAATCGCCTATTTCGCAGTTGAAGCCAGCGACATGACGCTGGAGCAACTCAGTTGGTTTGTTGACGATAGCGTTGCGCGCCGTTTGCTCGCTGTCGAAGGCATGGCCTCGGTCAGCCGCAATGGCGGCGTAAACCGGGAAATCCGCGTCGTCCTTGACCCTGCAAAAATGCAGTCGCTGGGCGTAAGCGCCAGTCAGATTAACTCTGTGCTGCGCCAACAAAATGTCAACGCATCGGGCGGCCAGTCGCAAATTGCCGGATCGCGCCAGTCGGTTCGCGTGCTCGGCAACGCCACCGATGCCTTTGCGCTTAGCCAGACGCAGATCAGCCTTGGCGGTGGCCGTTCCATCAAACTGTCCGATGTCGCCGAAGTTACAGACGGCTTCAGCGAGCAGAAAGCCATGGCCTTTGCTGGCGGCAAACAAGTCGTCACCTTCGGCATGTCGCGCGCCAAGGGCGCATCCGACGTCACGGTGTTTGACGATGCGATGGTCAAAATCGCCGAAATCGAAAAAGAAAATCCCGGCGTAAAATTCATCACCTTGTTCAACAGTGTGGATTATACCAAGGCCCAATATAAAAGCTCGATGGCGGCGATGATCGAAGGCGCGTTGCTTGCCATCGTCGTCGTTTTCCTGTTCCTGCGCGATTGGCGGGCAACGATTATTTCGGCGATTGCCATTCCCCTGTCGGCCATTCCAACTTTCTGGTTTTTGGACCTGATGGGTTTCACGCTGAACACCATGTCGCTGTTGGCGCTTGGCCTTGTGGCCGGGGTGCTGGTCGATGACGCCATTGTGGAAATTGAAAATATCGTCCGGCATATGCGGATGGGCAAATCGGCCTATCAGGCATCAATTGATGCTGCCGACGAAATCGGTCTGGCCGTAGTGGCAACGACATTTTCGATTGTCGCGGTTTTCTTGCCGGTTGGCCTTATGCCCGGCGTCGCCGGGCAATATTTCCAGAATTTCGGCCTGACGGTGGTCGCTTCCGTTCTCATGAGCCTTGCCGTGGCGCGTATGATCACGCCAATGATCGCGGCCTATTTCCTGAAAGCCGACGGCATGGCCGAACATGGCGAGGCCAGCTGGATCAACCGATATATGAAAATCCTGCGCTGGTCGCTTGGTCACCGCCGTTGGATGATGGGCATTGGTGCGCTGGCGCTTGCGCTGACAGTTGCATTGCTTGTCGTCCTGCCAAAGCAGTTCTTCCCCGATGGAGATACCGATTTCAGCCGTATTCGCATCGAAATGGTTCCCGGAACGACGCTGGAGCGCACGCGCGAGATCAGCAGCGAGGCCGCTGCAATCGTCGAGCAGCAGCCTGAAGTAAAAACGGTATTACAAAGCGTGCGCGAAGGCGGGGCCAATATTTTCATCACCTTGCATGAGGACCGGGCCCGGACCAGCCAGAAATTTGAAGAAGACCTGACACCTTTGCTCACCAAAATCGCAGACGCCCGCGTAACGTTTCAGGTTAACGGCCCGGGCGGCGACGGTGGTGGTTCCGGCCGTGACGTGTCGGTTATGTTGTCAGGATCAGACCCCAAAATGCTTGACCGAACAGCCGCAACGCTTGTCGAGCAGATGAAGACGCTGCCCGAATTGCGCGCGCCGCGGATCTCCGCGGATTTGCAGCGACCCGAATTGATCATCAAGCCGCGTAATGACCTTGCGTCGCAGCTTGGCGTATCGACCGTGGCACTCAGCCAGACAATCCGCGTGGCGACGCTGGGTGACATTGACCAGAACAGCGCAAAATTCTCGCTATCGGATCGTCAAATCCCGATCCGCGTGATGCTCGCCAAGGAATCGCGTGAGGATTTGGATGTCATCCGCAACCTGCCCGTCCCCTTGGCGAACGGTGGATCTGTGCCACTGTCCCGCGTGGCGGATATTAGCTTTGGCGCGGGTCCAACCTCGGTTCAACGTCGAAACCAGAATTTCCGTGTCTTCATTGGCGCGGATTTTGCGCCTGGTATTGTGTCGTCCGAGGCGGACATAAAAATCAACAAGCTGCCCATCATGGAAAATCTGCCGACTGGCGTGTCCCGCGCACCTTTCGGGTCCCAAGAATGGGAACAAGAAATGCAGGGTGATTTCTTGGTAGCCTTGGTTTCCGGAACCTTGCTGGTGTTTGCGGTGCTGGTGCTTTTGTACCATCGCTTCATGTCACCCTTGGTCAACATGGGTTCTTTGTTGCTTGCGCCCTTGGGCGGCTTGCTGGGGCTTGCCTTGGTTGGCCAGCCAATATCGATGCCCGTATTCATTGGCGTGTTGATGCTTTTTGGCATTGTGGCGAAAAACTCCATATTGTTGATCGATTTTGCGATTGAGGAAATGGCGCGGGGCGTGCCTAAGTTTCAGGCGATTATGGAGGCCGGGCATAAACGCGCGCAGCCAATCGTTATGACCACCGTTGCCATGACCGCCGGTATGGTCCCCACCGCGCTTGCCTTGGGCGGTGACGGCCAATGGCGCTCACCCATGGGCACGGTCGTGATCGGCGGCCTCATTGTCTCGACCTTACTGACCTTGTTGATCGTCCCTGCTGGTTTCAGCCTCGCCGACGGTTTTGAAAAGCGCGTTGGACCTTGGCTGCGCACGCGCTTGCTGACCTATGATCCCGATAAGCATAAAGAAATTATTACAGAACCCGTCAAACCGACTAACAACGCCCCCGGCAAAGGCGACTTGGGCGGTCTTCAGCCAGCCGAGTGAAATGGTGGCAGCGCCGCCACACAGGAACGTCATCCTGAACTTGTTTAGGGATGAGGATGGGTGGCGTTTTTTTGCATACGCCGTTAAGGTCTGAGGTGTGAAAGCTGTCAACCAACTCGGTCTGTCGGAAAAAGCGCGCTATACAGAGCGTGATGCCGAACTGCGCCAGATGCGGATCATCGCAACGGCCTTGTTGCTGTGCATGGCCGCTTTGTTCGTATTTGGCAAATATATGGAAACCCTTTACGACGGCTATTGGGGCTTTTTAAGGGCCTTTGCCGAGGCTGGGATGATTGGTGGCCTCGCCGACTGGTTTGCCGTCACAGCGCTCTTCAGGCACCCATTGGGCATACCCATTCCGCACACCGCGATCATTCCCAATAACAAGGAGCGGCTTGGCCGCACCTTGGCCAGTTTCCTGCGCACCAATTTTCTGACAACTAAGGTCGTTGCCCGCCGCGTACAGCGCATGGATGTCGCAGGCGCAATAGGCAAGTTCCTAAGCGCGCCATCGGGCGGCGAAGGCCGGATGCGCATGGGGGCATCGCGCCTGATAGGGGATATCATCGCCGCGCTTGACGATGAACGATTGGGCGGCATCGCCAAGGGCGCAATTCGCAAGGAACTCGACAAGCTCGACATCGCGCCTTTGCTTGGTCAGTTGCTGACCGCGATGATCCGCGAACGGCGGCATATCCCTGTGCTCGACAGCATCATTAAATGGGCATCGGCCACGCTGGAGGCCAATGAACATCTGATCCGCGAAATGGTGGAGGAACGCGCCAACACGATCATGCGCTGGACTGGCCTTGATGACAGATTGGCCAATGCCATCGTCAATGGCCTTAATAAGTTGCTGCATGAAATGGCCCAAGACCCCGACCATCCTTTGCGGGAAAAGGGCGAAGAGGGGCTGGCCAAGCTGGCCCATGACCTGCGCCATGACACAGAATTGCAAGCCAAGGTCGCGCATTGGAAGGGGCAGTTGTTGGAAAATCCAGCGATGGGCAAATGGATCAACAGCCTCTGGGACCAAGGCCGCGATAGCCTGTTAAAGGCCGCGCGTAACCCCGATGCCGCATTGGCCGGCAGCTTTGGCGAAGCGCTCATCAAGCTTGGCGGCAATTTACAAGAAGACGCGCGGCTGAAACACCAAATCAATCGCTTCGCCCGCCGTGCGATTGTCGGCACGACCGAAAATTACGGCGATAACATCGTCCGTTTGGTGTCCGACACCGTCGCCCGCTGGGACGCATCCACCATCACTGACCGCGTCGAAAATGCCGTTGGCAGCGACTTGCAATTCATCCGCATCAACGGCACCTTAGTTGGCGGCTTGGCGGGCATCCTTATCCATTCCGTCGGACTTTGGATTTAACCGCGCGGCAATTGCGCTATCATCCGTTCGGCGGCATCGGCGGCCAAGCGGGCGGCGCGTTTCAAATTGGCCTGGAAATCGCCAGCGCTGTCGCCATTGGCATCATCGCTGGTCGCCATAATCGCGGCCCATGGCACATCCATGCGCGCGGCGGCCTGCGCGACGGCGGCGGTTTCCATGTCAACGATATCGCCGCTGAGCGCCTTATGCAGCCTGCTGCCATGTTCAGCGCTTTCGACGAAACAATCGCTGGTGATGATCCGCACCTCAGGCAGGCCAGTGTCGGGCATGATGGCGGCGCGGAAGGGTTCGGCATGCGCCTCCCCTATGGGCCAGGCCCCTGCCCGATAATGGACAAAGCTGCCGGCGCGCGAGGCACCATAATCGCCCTGCACGGCCTCAATAATTTGGAAGCAATTTCCCTCCCTGCCATTCAGCTTTCCAGCCGTGCCAACAACCAGCAGCAAGTCGGCATGATAATGTTCGACCAACATCATTGCCGCCATCGCAGCATTCACTTTGCCAATGCCGCTGCAGGTAATCACCATATTGCGCGCCGCAAAGGGCACTTGCCGCACCATGAAGCCATGCAGCGCCTCGCTATCGGCGCTCTGGCCGGGAAATAACGCTGCGGCCTCGGCATCTACGCCAGTGATGATCCCAACAGTTTTGAACATGCGCGCGCAGCCTCTTTATGCCCACAGAAACGCGTGTCTAACCCGTGAATGGCGTAACTATGATGACACTAAGTTACAGTTCAAAAAAATATTAACAGTTCGCAAAAAACCGTGACGTATCTGCAACAGCCAGCGGGTTAGGCCGCTTTACGTGCCGCATTCGCATCGCGATCAAGAAACCCCCGGATTGCCGCGATGCTTTGCGCGACATGGCTCAACAGGAACAAATGCCCGCCATTTTCAACCACGAACAATTCGCTGTTCGGGATCAGGAATTTCAGAAACTTGCCATTGGCCAGCGGCACAATCTGGTCGTCATCACCCATCATGATGAGCGTTTCAGTTTTCATAAACGGCAGGAACGGCGCACTCGTCCATCCCATCATCGCCATCAATTGATAGAAATATCCGGTTTTCGACGGCGGCTTTAGCCGGCCAATATGCTCCGACTTATTGCCCACCATACCGCCGTAAAGCGTCTTGAAATGCTTCGCCATGAAGTCAGGGTCGATATAACGGCGCGGGTCCGCCATTTTGACGAGCGCCGCCGGATTGCCCGGCACCATCAACATGCCAGCGCTGGTCGCGACGAGAATGAGCTTGTTGGTGCGCGCATTATTCTGCAGCGCAAATTGCTGCGCCATCGCCCCGCCCCAGCTGACGCCCATGACGTCCACAATGGGTATTTCAAACCGGTCAAGCAACAGCGACGCAATCCGCGCCATCAGGATCGCATTATAGGGCACAACAGGGTCCGGCGAACCGCCAATGCCAGGCATATCAAAGGTGATAAAGTCGCGGTCATCAAGCAGCTCGGCCATCGGTGCCATAGCCTCAATATTCGCGCCAATGCCGTTGAAGAACAATATCGGAAGCTTGTGCGTCGGCGCACTCGCCCGCCAAACCGCCACCCGCAATGTCCGCCCGTCAACGGTCTCCATACTGAAGGTGGGCGCGCGGTTTTTGGTCATCTGTGTTCCTAATAAGTCTAAAAATGCGTTCAGGCAGAAACCTTGGCAGCTGGCGCGCCGCGCAACAAGCCTTCAGTGCTCAAATCCTCGTCCAAATCTGGCCAGTGGATGCCAAAGCCACCGGCACATTTCTCCCAATGGTCGCGCTGTGCGATTGTCGCATTTGCCAAACGCGGATACCAAGCGAGTGGCGCAGAAATGGTCCGGCCATCCATGAGGTCGACAATTAGGCTATGCGCGTCAAAGCGAACGTCGAGCACCCGCTCGTCAGTGACTTTAGCTGAAATGTTCATGCCACTTCTCCGTGAACGCAGTCTGATGATCTTTCACCATCCCAATGATGCCAGAAATTTCGTGGGCACGAAAGCCCCGGCTTTTGGAGACCTCCAAACTGCCAAGCCAAATCTTTATGGTTGCCTCTCCCTTGTCGATGTGAACGTGCGGCGGCTCGTTTGGTTCATGGCTGAAAAAATAAAATCGGTAACCATTTTTGCGATGGATAGTGGGCATTAACCCTTCCCCCCTCACTCCAAAACATACAGCCCGGGCGCGGCTTCCATGGCTGGATGGGCCTTGCTCCCCTGCGTCTTCGGCGCGGCAATTTCGGCACCCGACCGCGCGTGGAGCCATTCCATCCAGTGTGGCCACCAGCTTCCGGCGACTTCTTCGCTGCCTTTCATCCATTCGGTGACATCAGCGGGCGCTTTGCCTTCGCCATGCTTCCAATATTTCGCCTTGGGGTTGCCCGGCGGGTTTAGGATCGCTTGCATATGGCCTGCTTGGCTGAGGATGAATTCGACATTTTTGCCGCCGAACAATTGCGTGGAGCGATAGCATGCGCGCCATGGCGTGATATGGTCGGTGGTACCGCCCAGAACGAACAGGTCGCCCGTCACCTTGGTCAGGTCAAGCGTGTGTCCCGCAATGTCGAACGTGCCCGGCGCGGCATACGCATTTGCCTCAAACAACTCCAAGAAATCGCCCATCAATGCCGATGACAGGTTGGTCGCATCGGCATTCCAGAACAGGATATCAAACGCCGGGGGGTCATCGCCCATCAAATAGTTGTTGATCACATAGTTCCAGATCAGGTCATTGGGCCGCAACCATGCAAAGCCGCGCGCAAGGCTGCTGCCTTCAATCACGCCTTTCTTCGCCGCGCGTTGGCGGGCCAATGCGATGCCATTGTGCGACACAAGGCTCGACGCCTCGGTATCGCCGGGCTTGGGCTCCAACACGCACACCATCATGGTGATCGCATTGGCGCGGGTGTCGCCCATGGACGCGAGTTTGGACAGCAACACCGACATCGTCTGCCCGCCTGAACAGCCGCCCGAAATGTTGACCTTGTCGCTGCCGGTAATCTCACACACCACATCCAACGCCTTGACGCAGCTTTCGGTATATTCGGCCATGCCCCACACGCCCATGTCATCAGTAGGGTTGCGCCAGGAAATCATGAATGGCTGAATCCCGTGGTCGGTTTGCCATTTGATGATCGATTTTTCAGGGGACAGATCATTGATATACATTTTGTTGATCTGCGGCGGGATGGTGAGTTGCGGCGTTGCGAACACCTTGTCCGTGGTTGGCGCATATTGGACGAGTTCAAAGCGTTCGTCGCGATAGACCACGGTGCCCTTTGCCGTTGCGATATTCTCGCCAAGCTTGAACGGCTTTTTGTTAACCTGGCTCACCATCATATCGTTGTGAACCATGTCATTATAGGCGTTTTTCAGACCCTTTACGAGGCTGAGGCCGCCCGAATCCACCAGCCGCTTTTGCGCGGTCGGGTTCCCAATCAGGGTGTTGGTCGGTGACATGGCATCAATGATGATTTGCGAAATGAAATTTGCGCGGTCGCGTTCGAGCGCATCAAGCTCCAAATCCTCAATATAGCTTTTAACGCCCTTTTGCACCGCGAGATAATATTGCGCGCCTGCCTTAAAAAACGGATTAAACGTCCATGCCGGGTCCATGAAGCGCTTGTCCTTGGGGTCGGGCGCAAGGTCTGATTTTCCGGTGATAATCTTGACAACATCTTCGGAAAAGCGGCTCGTTGCCTTCCATGCCTTATCAGGGTTCGTCGCGGTCTGGCGCAGCATCAGGCCAATCGCGCCAATAAAATCTTCTCGTGCCAATCCGGTAAGCGGACCAAGCGCCATGGTGGCATCATTGGCGGCGTCAAAAGCGCCCGCGACACTCGAAAATGGCGCGCCTTTCTTTTGCGATTTCTTTTTGTCAGCCTTCGCGCTGCTGCCTGTCTCCGCTTTACCCGCCATAGTCCCCTCCTCTTTTCCCATCCGAAAGATTGCACGGCATGGGACCTACGTCAAATACTGCGCGCAATGTTAACAATTGCAAATAAACATATCAAAACTTTAGACAAGTTACTGCAACGCGTAACATGCAACGACGGCTGGCAAAGTACTGCGCAGTTTTGGCGGGCAAAACAGCGGTGTCGCAGTATAAATCGGATGATGGAGGTCCGCAAATGGCATCCTCTTGCCGGAATTTGGTTTCTGCATCTACAGCGCAAACTATGCAGCCCTTGGACACATAAAAGTCGGATCATGCGCAGCTTTTTCAACATATTCGCCGTAACCCTCACTCTTACTTCGGCCCTCAGCTTCACGGCAATTGCGGCCACGGCGTCTGCGGATATCGCTAAAAAGACACTACCGACCGATCTGATTGCGACAGCCGACGAAAAGCTAAAGACGGAAATTGATACCTATTGGAAAACATTCCCCGGTCGCGCAGGCGTCGCCATCTACACACCCTTTTCCGACGAGATTATTGGCAAGCGCCCGACCGAGCGCTTTCCGCAACAAAGCGTCTCCAAAATGTGGGTCGCGCTGACGATTTTGGAACAAGAGGCTGCGGGTAAATTGTCACTGGATAAACGCATTCGCGTCAGCCGCGACGACGTCGTTGTCTTCAGCCAGCCACTGAAAAATTATCTCGACGGGCGGGACTCGTTCGACATGTCGTTACGCGAACTGCTAACGCATTCGGTCAATGCCAGCGACAATCTCGCCAACAACGTTCTTTTGCGCATTGCCGGAGGCCCGCAAGCGATCAACCAAATGCTTGACCGCCGCAAAGTGCAATCCATTCGCTTTGGTCCTGGCGAAGTCCTGCTGCAAAGCGCGATTGCCGGTTTGGAATGGCAACCAGAATATCGCAAAGGCAATGCATTCAAAGCACAGCGTTCACGCATCCCGATGGGCAAAAGGAAGGCTGCGCTGGACGCCTATCTGGAAACGCCACTCGACGGCGCGGCCCCCGGCACAATCGCGCTGGTGCTGAAACGTTTTAGCGAACGTGATGCCAATGACCCGGGGGCCAAATTGCTGAAGTTAATGGCTGGCACCTATACGGGGCGGTCCCGTTTGCGGTCCGGCCTCGCGCCGGGCTGGCGCCTCGCGCACAAAACCGGGACCGGGCAAGTGCTGGAGTCGATAGCTACGGCAATCAACGATGTTGGGGTGATGACAGCACCAGATGGCTGCGTGTATCCTGTGGCGGTGATGATTGCGCAAACGCCTGCCGGCAGCGAAGTAACAAATGCTTTTATGCAAAATGTCGCCCGCGCCATCACCCGCCACCACGACTATATTCACCCAAAGGCGAAAGCAGCAGAGGCGATGCCCAAGCCAAAACAAGTCGCCAAGGCGCAGAGAAACTGAAGATTATGGACATCAAACGCCCGCTCCTGTAATTCTCTTGTAATTCGCACCACAGAAGGTAACGCCAAACCTGTCACGTTTGTTGCAACAACAGATTTCAGTTTACATTAGTTCACATAAAAAATGTTACAAATGTAAAATAACGGGGTAAAAAGTCCTCATTGGACCGGTCCAGTAAGGGACAAATTGTGAGCAACTATAATATCGCCGTGGTCGAGGACGACCCCATATTTGCAGCCGAACTCGAAGAATTTTTGAGTGGATTGGGTTATGCCGTAAAGAGCTATAGCTCCGCGCAGACATTCTTGAAAGCGGTGCGCGAAAAAGAATGTGATCTCTTGATCATCGACTGGTCATTTCCCGACCTGAACGGCATCGAAGTGATAGAATACATCCGGAAATTCCATCCTGATATCCCAGTGGTCATGCTAACCGCGCGCAATGATCGCCGCGACATCATCCGCGGGCTTGAGGCGGGTGCGGACGATTTCGTGTCAAAGCCGGTTGACCCAGAAGTATTTTCCCTGCGGATTAAGTCTCTTTTGCGCCGCTATAATGGCGATGTGCGAACGCGGCCGGAATCGTTATTGCTCGGTCCATATCTTCTTCGCCCATCGATATCGACGGTGTATTTCAACGACGAAGCCATCATCTTGCCAAAGCGGGAATTCGATATGGCGATGCTGTTTTTCAGCAACCCCAACCGATTATTGTCGCGCCAATATCTCGCGGCAACATTATGGGGCAAGGTCGTCGACTATCAATCGCGGACCATTGACACGCATGTCGCACGGCTACGCAAGAACCTGAAACTTGACCCGACATTAGGCATTAGCCTAAGTGCCCTATACGGCTTTGGCTATACTTTGCAGGCCGATGCGCACGCTATGAACTCTGCAAAAGTGCCGCTTGCTATGTCAACATAATTTCGGTCGTTTTGAAAAATTAGTTTTTCTAAATCAAAATCTTATACCAAAGGTACCCGAACGACGGTCTTCGCTCGAAGAAGCAGATGACGTCGCATCATCGGCTGCGTCGAACATATCATCCCGGCTTTGCCAGCGCAAAAGCTGCTCCAGCTCGTGGCGGCGGGGGCTTAGACGGAGCAGTCTCAGCCTCTCTCCAACGCCTCGCTCGCCACAACCCATCTCGCTTCTGCCGCCGCTTGCGCCGCGACAATCTTGCCCCGGCGTTGCGACAGTTCGCCCATCGTTAGGTTCTTATATTCATTTGATGCTGATGCTGGGTCGAACATTGCCCGGTCAATCGCGCTCAACACAACCTCAAGCTTTGCAAGGTCCGCCTCCGCATCGCTCACATCGCGTTTCAGCTTCACATGCGCCTCACGCGATGCAGCCGCCGCTTTCTTGTCTTCCTTGCGGTCGGCCTTGGACATTTTCTCCTTGGCTGGCCCCTTGCCCAGGATGAAGTCGGTATAATCCTCAATCGTGCCGGAAAACTCGGTCGCGGTCCCACCATCGACAAGCACCAGACGGTCCGCCGTCAGCTCCAGCATATGGCGGTCATGGCTGACCAGCACGACAGTGCCCTCATATTCATTCAGCGCCTGCACTAACGCCTCCCGCGCATCGACGTCCAAATGGTTCGTTGGTTCATCGAGGATCAGCATATGCGGCGCATCGCGCGTAATCAGCGCCAGCGCCAACCGCGCGCGTTCACCGCCCGACAGCTTGCCAACCTTCGTCGTCGCCTTTTGCCCGGAAAAGCCAAAGCGCCCCAATTG
Source organism: Sphingorhabdus sp. EL138 (assembly GCF_945882965.1). Lineage (GTDB taxonomy): Bacteria > Pseudomonadota > Alphaproteobacteria > Sphingomonadales > Sphingomonadaceae > Sphingorhabdus_B. Next base: position 3,650 of record NZ_CAMCWY010000004.1, on the reverse strand, counting down.
GGCGCGCACCGCGCCTGGGTTTGCGCCCTTCATCTGCTGAGTCATATGCTCCAGCGGGGTATCGTTGCCGTCGAGTTCCTCCACCTGATATTGCGTGAAATAACCGACGCGCATCTTGCCTGACGCGCTCATCTGCCCTTCCATTGGCGTCAATTGCGCCGCGAGTAGCCGCGCCAGCGTCGTCTTGCCATTGCCGTTGCGCCCCAGCAACGCGATCCGGTCATCAGGGTCAATCCGCAGGTTCAACCGCTGCAATATCGGTTTGCCCTCGGTATAGCCGACACTCGCGAGGTCCAGTGTCACCAAGGGCGGTTTCAATTCATCGGGGCTTGGGAAGTCAAAGCTTAACGTCGGGTCTTCGGCCATTGCGGCAATCGGCTGCATCCGCGCCAGCGCCTTGGCTCTGGACTGCGCCTGCTTGGCGGTTGACGCCCGCGCCGAGTTACGCGCGACATAATCCTGCAACTTGGCGCGTTGCGCGTCTTGGCTTGCCTTGGCCGCCGCCAATTGCGCAGCGCGTTCGGCGCGTTGCCGCTCAAACGAGTCATAGCCGCCCGAATATAATGTCACCTGACCATTATCCAAATGCAGGATATGGTCGACGACATTGTTCAACAAATCGCGTTCATGGCTGATCACCACCATCATCGCCGGATAGCCCTTAAGGAAATTTTCCAGCCACAAGGTCGCTTCCAAATCCAAATGGTTGGAAGGCTCATCGAGCAACAGCAAATCCGGCTGCGAAAATAATAAGGACGCCAGCGCCACCCGCATTTTCCACCCACCGGAGAAGCTATCGAGCGGCTGCCCCTGCATGTCTTCATCAAAGCCAAGGCCAACCAAAATCCGCGAAGCCCGCGCGGGCGCGGTATAAGCGTCAATCGCGATCAGCCGTTCATGCACTTCGGCCATGCGGTCAGGGTCAAGTCCCTCTTGCTCGCTTTCGAGCATTAACGCCGCGCGTTCGGTATCCGCCGCCAGCACCGTGTCAAACGGCGAGGATTCGCCCGCAGGCGCCTCTTGCGCGATATAACCGATGCGCGTGCCCTTGGGCATATCCAGCGACCCGTCATCGGCCTCCAGCGAGCCAATCATCACCTTCATCAATGTCGATTTACCCGCGCCATTGCGCCCGATCAGGCCGACCCGCCCATAAGGGGGCAAAGCCGCCGTGGCGCGGTCAAGGATAGTGCGTCCGCCAAGGCGCACGGTGATACCGTTCAGATTAAGCATGGAGGGCCGCGTAGCAGAGTGGGAGCGCGCTGTCAGTCAGAGAATTGGCAAATCGCAGCGCCTAACCGCATTGTGGTGATGGAAGCGGGAAAGCTTACTCCTCCCCCATCCTCAGCGCAGCGATGAACGCTTCCTGCGGAATGCTCACATTTCCGTACTCACGCATCCGTGCCTTGCCCTTTTTCTGCTTTTCCAGCAGCTTTTTCTTGCGGCTGATGTCGCCGCCATAGCATTTCGCGGTCACGTCCTTGCGCATCGCGGCGATGGTTTCGCGGGCGATGACTTTGCCGCCGATGGCCGCTTGCACGGGGATTTTGAACAAATGGCGCGGGATCAGGTCTTTTAGGCGCTCGCACATGCCGCGGCCGCGAGATTCTGCGGTACCACGGTGGACGATCATGCTCAACGCGTCGACCGGGTCGCCATTGACCATGATGCTCATCTTCACAAGATCGCCTTCGCGGTGGCCGATCTGGTGATAATCGAACGAGGCATAGCCACGGCTGATGCTCTTCAGCCGGTCGTAAAAGTCGAACACCACTTCGTTCAACGGCAATTCGTAAACGATCTGCGCGCGGCCACCGACATAGGTCAGTTGCTTTTGAATGCCGCGCCGGTCTTGGCATAGTTTCAAGATGGAACCGAGATATTCATCGGGGCAGTAAATCGTCGCCTGTATCCATGGCTCCTGAATTTCATCAATGCGGTTGACGTCGGGCATGTCGGCTGGGTTGTGCAGCTCCATATCCCGCGCATCTTCGGTTTTGCTGCGGCTCAGCTTCAATTTGTAGACCACGGACGGCGCGGTGGTGATGAGGTCTAGGTCAAATTCGCGGGTCAGGCGCTCCTGTATGATCTCCAAGTGGAGCAACCCAAGGAATCCACAACGGAAACCAAAGCCCAAGGCGGCGCTGCTTTCGGTTTCGAAGCTGAACGATGCGTCGTTGAGGCGCAGCTTGCTGATGCTTTCGCGCAGCTTTTCAAAGTCGGCGGCGTCGGTCGGGAATAGGCCACAGAATACGACGGGCTGCACTTCCTTAAACCCGGGGAGCGGTTCAGCGGCGGGGCGCTTTGCATCGGTAATGGTGTCGCCGACGCGGGTTTGTGCGACTTCCTTAATCTGCGCGGTGATTATGCCGACTTCGCCCGCGGCGATTTCGGGCAATATCTCCAGCTTTGGCCGCATGCAGCCGACGCGGTCGACCAAATGCTTTGTACCCGCGGCCATGAACTGAATTTCTTGGCCCTTTTTGATAACGCCATCAATGACGCGGATCAGGATGACGACGCCCAAATAGGGGTCGTACCATGAATCGACGAGCATGGCTTTGAGCGGCGCGTTGCGATCCCCCTTTGGCGGGGGAATGCGGGTGACGACGGCCTCGAGCACTTCGTCAATGCCGATTCCCGATTTCGCACTGGTCAGGACGGCGTCGTCGGCAGGCAGACCGATTATGTCCTCAATCTCGGCCTTGACCTTGTCCACTTCTGCGGCGGGCAGATCGATCTTGTTAATGACGGGCACGATTTCATGGTCATGCTCAATCGATTGATAGACGTTGGCGAGCGTTTGCGCCTCCACCCCTTGCGCGGCGTCGACAACCAGAAGCGCGCCTTCGCATGCGGCGAGGCTGCGGCTGACTTCATAAGCGAAGTCGACATGGCCCGGCGTGTCCATCAGGTTAAGTTGATAGGTGATGCCGTCTTTCGCGGTGTAATCTAGGCGGACGGTTTGCGCCTTGATTGTGATGCCGCGCTCTTTCTCAATGTCCATATTATCAAGGACTTGGTTCGTCATTTCGCGCGCAGTCAGCCCGCCGGTTTGTTGGATCAACCGGTCGGCCAAAGTCGACTTCCCATGGTCAATATGTGCGATAATGGAGAAATTACGGATAAGCGAAAGTTCAGTCATAAAGCGCCCCTAGCAGGGCCGCCCCGCGCCATCAAGCATGGCGGAAAGGCGGTAGGGGACATTGTGAGTTGGGGTGGTTTTTGGGGAAGTGACCATTATGGCTGGACAGGAGCGACCACGAAAGCCGCTAGCCCGTCGCGCCATATAGATTTACGTGAAACATTTCCCAGCGGATTTACAGGATAGACCGCGAGGGACAGTCCTTGACCCCAGCCCCCGCGCGGCCTATAGGCGCCTCAACATCCAACCCATCGGGAATGGCCTTGTCGTCGCGCAACTTGGCTAACGTATTGATGGATATGGGTTTTCACATACGCGAAACGGCTGCACGGCAGGACCCGATTCTTCGGTCCATTGCTATGCGGCCTTTTCTTGTCTGTGGAATGGCACGTCGCGACTGACATTTCTAACTGAGGCAAAGCACCTTATGGCATCCCGTCCCGCTCCTGCGACCCTGTCGCGTCAAAAGCGTATCCGCAAAATCTTCGGTAACATCCATGAAGTT
>NZ_CAMCWY010000003.1 GCF_945882965.1 Sphingorhabdus sp. EL138 | reverse complement strand
CGGCACGTTCAAGCACAGCTGCATCGCCCATTGCCACACGCGCTTGCACGCCGCCATTATTGGGGTCCATGATATCGCCAAAGCGTGTTGCGCTGGCGCCTGCACCACCGCTGATGAAATGATCGATTTGACGCATATATCTTCTCCTGGACCAACGGCTATGCTATTAGCCAAATTAATTTGCAGACATATAGACAGTTATGCATATACATCCTGCGTTTTTGCAGGAGTGGCTGGTATGCAGTGGGACGACCTTCGTTTCTTTCTCGCGGTTGCGCGTTCACACACGTTAACAGCCGCATCTAAGAGCCTTTTAGTCGACAGCACGACTGTCGGACGGCGAATAGATAGGCTCGCAGGCGAACTCAAAACCAGCTTGTTCGAAATTGGGCCCGCTGGTCATATGCTGACTGCTAGCGGTACTGAATTACTGGCTTATGCAGAGGAGATCGAACGGTCCGCAATAGCTGCCGCGAGCTCTATAACTGGAGAAAAAAGCAGATTCGCAGGAACCGTTAGGCTAAGTTTATCGGAAGGATTTGCGACATGGGTAGTCGCTAAACACTTGCCTTCATTCAAATCCCTTCATCCTGGAATTAAGCTCGAAATTGTTACGACAAATGGATTTCTCAATCCGTCCAAGCGCGAAGCTGACTTAGCTGTCATGCTCGCCCGACCAGTCAAGGGACCACTCATAGCGCGCAAGCTCACAAATTACACACTCGGGTTGTACGCCTCACGCGCGTATCTTGACACGTATCGTCAACCTCAGACGATTGCGGAACTGAGGGAGCATGCGCTGATCGGATACATTCCAGACTTCATCTATGCAGAGGAATTGCGCTATCTGTCAGAGATTGATGATAGTTTTGTGCCTGCGCTCAGCAGCTCAAGTATAAATGTCCAATTGGCAATGACACAGTCTGGCCTCGGAGTGTGTGTCCTGCCTAGTTTTATTACGGCATTTGATGCTAACCTAGTTTCAATAATGCCCGACACAGAAATTCGGCGCAGCTTCTGGGTCGTCGTTCACCGCGATTTGGCGAAGGTAGCACGCGTGCGTGCAGTCATCGATTGGCTCCACCAAATTGTAGATAACGGCCCTCTAATGAAAGACTAATTCCACTAGAAACAAGAGTTTTTTATGAAAATGCTGCCTGTATTTACGGGCTCGCAATTCTACAAAGCTTCACTTCGATTTGATTTATAGTTTGCTTCCAGCCGATACTCGGCCAGAAATGGGTGCCAAAGCTCTATAAACTGGAATTTTGGGTAACGTCATGAACGTTTGACACCGGACTACACCGACCCCAGACAAAAGGGTCATGGGCCTTGCGGACCATGACCCTTGTCGGCATTTCAGAGATCTAAAGTTGGTTAGAGCTTAACCGACAGCTCTATTCCGACTGTCCGCGGCTCTCCGGAATAAGCAGTGTGCAATCCGCTTGACGCACCCCAGGCTTTAGACATGTAGGGAGTTACCAGACACCTTTTGCATTGTTCCAGTGATGGAAGGTGGTCTTTTCGATGACGAAGAACGACGAGCGCGAGGTGCAACGCAAGCAGTCGGCAGAAACGGGGTCGATCACGGTAATCTGCGTTCCAGAGAAACGCCCTATCCCAGAGCCAAAAGCTATTATGTCGGCCCCGAAATCCTCGGCAAACCTCGCCTTGTCATGCTTTATTCCGGCGGCGTGCGCGCGTATCAGCGAATGCCCGAGAGGGTCGCTGAGGGCGGATATAAGAGTTTTTTGCTGAGACGCTATTTGGCCTCCTCGATCATGCCTCGAGTTTAATTTTACACAGGGTAATGCTGCAGCATTTTTGATTAAAACTAACGATTGTTTAATCAACTTGACTTGTCAACACCACTGTTTGATAAACGAGTTTAATACATGATCTGATTCGTGAAGGTTTATCGGAAAGAAAGCGCGAACGTGGTTAATCGCACGAATTATGAAGGAAGTCGTTTTAGTACCATTAGAAATAAACGAGAAGTGCATATTAAGCGCTCGCTTTTTGAAATTGAACACGATTTGTTGAGGGGATGGGGATACGGACTATGATAGAAAATTTTAACGTTGCTTCGCAACGACCAGCATATTTCAAGGCGTTCCTTGCGACAGGAATTGCGGTTAGCGCGCTTATGAGTGAGCCTTTGCTCGCGCAAACGAGCAATCCAGCTGACGAAGTGTTAGAAAGTGGAGACATCATCGTCACCGCACGGCGCGCCGATGAAAGGCTTCAGGACGTTCCAGTTTCCGTTGCCGCTTTGGGTGCCGAGCAGCTAGCCGAGCAGCGTATCCTATCGGAAGCAGATTTGCAAATTGCAACGCCTGGCCTGATTTTGCGCCAGACATCGTCAAACAACCAGATCAACTTTGCTCTGCGTGGCCAGACAGTTGACGCCTTCTCCGGCACCGCGCCGGCTGTGGTTGTGTATATGAACGAAGTGCAGATTGCAGGGTTCGGTACGCAGTCCTTCTTCGATATGCAGTCAATTCAGGTCTTTAAGGGGCCCCAAGGTACGCTGTTCGGCCGCAACGCTACGGGCGGCGCGGTTCTGTATCAGTTGCAAAGTCCGACGGACGAACTTGGCGGCTATTTGACGGCAGGTTATGGCAACTTCAACAACATCGAAGTGAATGGCGCAATCAACGTTCCGATCGGAGAGGCCGTTGCGGTTCGGCTTGCCGCCTCCCATCGCAAACGCGATGGATTTCAGCGCAACCTTGCTATTGGCAACGGGCTTGAGTCCAACCAGATTGACTATCAGGCTTTCCGTGCGAGCGTGCTACTCACGCCGGGCGACCGTTTTGAAAGTCTTACAACTTTTCAGTATAACACCGACGATGGCAGAGCAAGCGGCCTGAAATTGACCAGCATAAATGCGCCAGGCTCAACGGGACCGGACGGAAATGCCTTGGAAGCTCCTACTGCCTTCCTTTATAATTTGGGTTTGAACGGAACCCTGAATGCCGCCGATCTGGAATTGGCACGAAATCAGGCGGCTGGATTTTACGATTTTTACAACAGCGAAACTAATGATCATAAGAGCCGCCAATATTTCATTTCAAACAAGACCAGCTATGAACTAACCGACACGGCAAAGGTAACCAATATTTTTGGCTATAACAACGTCCGGTCCACTGATGTCATCGACGTCGATGGGGCTGGCTTGCCATGGATCATCATTGGCAACGTACCCGACACTCAAACTGAGACGCCCGGTGCAAACCTGCCAAACGCGGAAGGTTATAGCTGGTACACCAAGCAATGGTCGAACGAGACGCAAATCTCTGGGAAGTTCATGGACGACAAACTGAACTATATCGTTGGCGTCTATTTGGGTGATGTAAAGCAAGGAACCTTGACGCCAACTTGTGCTTTTTGTGACATTCCGGGCGCTTCTCTGCAAACGCCTTTCACATGGGGCAACCAGAATGTTTTTGGCGGGGAAAGGCGGAATGAGTCTAAGGCCGTTTTTGCCCAATTCACCTACAAGATATCGGACCCCTTGTCGTTGACTGCGGGCTATCGCCACACTTGGGAAAAACAGAGCATTACCCGCGCGCCCCGTGACAGATCAGTACTGTTGCCAAATTCGGTTACCGCATTTGCCTCGCTCAAGGTGGATAAGCCTAGCTGGACCCTCAGCCTCGATTATAAGGTTAACGACGATTTGCTGCTTTATATTGCGCAGCGTGGCAGCTTCCGCACAGCGGGTTATAATATTGATAACACCGTGCCTGATGCACAGGGTCGGCCAAGCAACAATGCCTATAAAACTGAGACCACTACTGACGTTGAGGCTGGCATCAAATTCGCCGGCGACTTAGGGTTGGTGCGGTCACGCATTAACTTAGCCCTTTACAATCAGTCAGTTAAAGACATTCAACGTGCTGTCTATCTCGGCATCGCTGCAGTAACCGGCAATGTCGATAAGGCCCGTATTCGCGGCTTTGAATTCGACGCCAATTTTGATATTTCAAGCAACGTCGAAATCGGCGGCAATTTGGCATACACCGACGCTGTCTACAATGATCCGGATGCTATCGCAGGTGGACGCAATTTTATCTATGGTCCTTATGGCGACGCCCCAAAATGGGCAGGCAGTGCTTTTGCGAAAGTCAGTCAGGAGCTTAGCAACAATCTTGGCACTGCCTATTTGCGCGGCGAGATATATACCCAGTCATCGTTCTATTATTCCAATCTTGCAAATACCTTCACGGTAAATACGTTGATTGACGGTTACAGCTTGGTCAACCTTCGTGCAGGTCTAGACAATGTTGGCGGGTCTCAGTTTTCGCTCGTGGCTTATGTCCAAAACCTGACCAAGAAGAAATACTATGTTGGCGGGCTAGATTTGGGCGCGGTTATCGGCACAAGCGCGCGGCTCGTGGGCACGCCGCGGACCTTTGGTATTCAGGGAACCTATACGTTCTAGAGCTGCATCGCTCCATATCACAGGCACAAAGCCGCCCATTCCTGATTAGAAATGGGCGGCTTTGTGGCAAGCGCGCCGCGATTATCTCACACATACAATTAGCCGCTCATGGCTTACAGGGAGAGTGTTCATGACTGATCGACTTCGTTTTGGAGCGTTTGTGCCGCCGCATCATCTTCCCGTAAATTACAACCCGACCTACGCGCTGCAACGCGATACCGAGCTTGTCCAGATAATGGACAATATCGGGTTCGACGAGGCTTGGTTTGGTGAGCATCACTCAGGTGGTGCGGAACCAATTGGTGATCCGATGATGTTCATCGCGCATGTTGCCGCGCAGACGAAGTATATCCGACTTGGCACCGGTGTTGTTTCGCTGCCCTATCATAACCCTCTCTGGGTGGCTGATCGGCTTGCCATGCTTGACCATCTCACGCGTGGTCGCGTGATGCTGGGCTTGGGGCCGGGCGCGCTTGCCACTGACGCTGCCATGCTTGGTATCCACCCATCGGAGCAACGCGATGCGCTTGAAGAAGACACAGCCGTTCTGATGCATTTGCTAACGAGTGATGAGCCAATTTCTATAGAGACTAAACGCTATAAGCTTGTTAACGCGCGGCTCCAGCTTGATTTTTATCAGGACCCACATCCAGAGGTGCTTGCCGCGGCCATCGTATCGCCGTCCGGGCCGCGCTTGGCGGGTCAGCATGGTATAGGTCTGATCTCCATTGGTGCATCGATGAAGGCGGGTGTCGACGTTCTGGCCATGCATTGGGATGTCGCTGAAGCGCGCGCTAAGGAGTGCAACAAGACGGTGGACCGGGACAAATGGCGGCTCGTTGGCCTCATGCACATAGCCGACACTAAGGAGCAGGCACTCAAGGATGTAGCGTTTGGCCTGCGCGAGTTCTGCGACTATCTGCAACACACGACCCCTACGCCGCAGATGGTGCCGACCGGAAGCACGGTGGAGGATTACATTGAATGGGCAATGTCCACTGGATCGGCGGTGATTGGAACCTATGAAGATGCGATTGAACAAATCGAATCTCTGCAGGACCAGTCCAATGGCGGGTTCGGCGCCTTCCTGCTGTTTGATCACAATTGGGCAAACTGGAATGCCAAAAAGCATCATTATCATCTGTTTGGCGAGTTTGTGATCCCGCATTTCAAGAAGACTAACCGTCGCCTTAAATCTAGCGAACTTTATGCGCGCGATGTCCGCGACGAACTTGCCATAGCTCAATCCGACGCGATTGGTGCTTTCGCCGCCAAGCATGCGAGCGGCAAGAAATAGGCCTCGACCGACAATTAATGGAGATTGAAATGACTAACACAGTTGACATGATCAAGCTGCAGCGCATCGACGGCACCGACGGAGGGCTTGGAGACTATGCCGGGCAAGTCCGACTAATCGTCAACGTTGCTTCAAAATGTGGACTGACGCCCCAATATGAAGGCCTTGAGGAGCTTTATCGACGTTACCAGGACAGGGGCTTTGTCGTCCTTGGCTTTCCGTCGAATGATTTCCTTGGTCAAGAACCAGGTTCCAATGCAGAAATCGCTGAATTTTGCAAATTAACATATGATGTCGGTTTCCCGATCTTTGCGAAGAATAAAGTTACAGGAGATGACAAAAGCGAACTTTATGCAAGTTTGATTAAAGAGATGCCTGTAGCTCTTAGCACTAGTGGTGACGGAATGCGCACGATGCTTGCGGGGCACGGAATCGATACGACTAATCCACCAGAAGTTCTTTGGAATTTCGAGAAATTTCTAATCGCGCGCGATGGACGAGTTGTCGCTCGATATGCCCCCGATACAGCACCTGATGATCCGGCGTTGATTGCCTCAATCGAGGCTGAGCTCGCTTTGAAGTGAACTGCGGCTAAATCATGCCGCTTGCCACCGCATGATATCAACCCAACTGATGGTGCCAACGCTCCGCTCATTTACGAAGACATCAGTGCCAAATGTTCTGGTGACAGACAGATGATCTGAATAGTTCTGCGGACGGCGGTTTAAGGCTTTCACATTTGGAAGTGTTAGGCCGTGGCCCCTGCTTAGCCACAAAAACAAATGCTTGTTCTTTCGTAACAAGGTAGTTTAGAACCGCTTTTAGGACATGAATCAGGAGAGCAGAAATGAGAAGACTTTCGAACAAAGTAGCGATCATCACAGGTGCGTCGCAGGGCATGGGAGAGGCACATGCCAAAATGTTTGTGGCTGAAGGCGCCAAGGTGATCCTGACCGACGTCAACGAAAAAGATGGGCAGGCGCTGGCTGAAAGCCTTGGCGAAAATGCGATGTTCATAAAGCAAGACGTCCGATACGGGGCCGAGTGGAAGGCTGTTGTAGAGCAAGGAGAAGCTAGGTTTGGCAGCATCAATGTGCTGGTCAACAATGCTGGTATCATCGGCACCATCGCCCATACAGTAGACTTCGACCAAAGCGACTATCAACTGGTGTGTGACATCAATCAACTGGGTGTCTACCTTGGGATGCAATCCGTAATCCCGTCAATGATTAAGGCGGGAGGCGGCTCGATCGTAAACATTTCCTCAATTGCGGGAATGATCGCCTGCGCTGGCTCACCCAACTTAGCTTATGTCGGCAGCAAGTTTGCAGTGCGAGGGATGACAAAGCAAGTCGCGTTTGAATATGGTCCCAAAAATGTTCGCTGCAATTCGGTTCACCCCGGTTATATCCTGACCCCGATGATGGTTGCGGCGACTGATGAAAATGGCGGCGGCGCGGGGGATGTGATTCCGCTGAAGCGAATGGCCAAGCCGAGCGAGGTGTCCCAGCTGGTTCTGTTCCTCGCTTCTGACGAATCATCGTTCATTACCGGCATGGAGCATGTCATCGATGGCGGCATGACAGCCTGCTGAGAACATCCGCGATGAAAGCCTATCAATACCGTATGGGCTAGCCAATTGCAGCGCTGCAAATCGTCGATCTTTTCGAACAGGACGTTGCCCCCCCGCGCAAGGTATCAACGAGTATGTTGACGATAGGCTATGGGTTTTATATTAAAGAGATGCAAAACAGTGAGAGTAGCGATGAACCGGAATGGAAAAATCGGGTCGTGGTAAATAGGTAAGCCAATGGAAAAGGATTTAGTCATTATGCATGATCTCGTCATTCGCGGAGGAACGGTGGTTGACGGCACGGGGTCGCCTAAACGTTTGGCAGACGTGGCAATTGACGGGCAAACGATTACTGCAGTGGGCGCCGTGCCGGGTCAGGGTCGTCGCGAGATCGATGCTACCGGTCATCTGGTGACACCGGGCTGGGTCGACATTCATACGCATTATGATGGCCAGGTCAGCTGGGATCCTTTCCTGTCTCCTTCGTGCTGGCACGGAGTGACGACCGTGGTCATGGGCAATTGCGGTGTCGGCTTTGCGCCGGTCAAGCCCCACTTCCGCGACAGGCTGATTAACATCATGGAAGGTGTCGAGGATATTCCTGGCACCGCACTGACCGAAGGGATTACCTGGGAATGGGAAACCTATCCCGAATATCTCGATGCGCTCGCTTCCAAATCCTATGCAATGGATGTGTGCTCGCAGGTGCCACATGCCGCAATACGGACTTATGTGATGGGTGAAAAGGGGGGCGACAACGAACCTGCTTCTCCTCAAGAAATCGCTCAAATGTCGGCGCTAGTTAGCGAGGCGCTTGATGCTGGCGCATTTGGTTTTTCCTCGTCGCGGATCACCGCGCACCGGACGGCCGACGGCAAAGTTGTCCCAGGCACACAAGTGAGCATCGACGAGATGGAGGGCTTTGGCGACGCGCTGAGCAAAGCGGGCCACGGCATTTTTGAGGTGGTATCAGATATCAATTTTGACGGTATCCCTGGCAGCCTCACCGATGTTGAAGAGATTGACTGGATGGCCGATGTGTCGCGACGCAAAAACGTCAAGTTCACTTATTTGCTTTTCCAGAATCCCGGTAACACCACGAAATGGCGCTCGACAATGGAACTGACCAGCAAGGCGCAGGCCGAGGGTGCGGAAATCTATCCACAGATAAGCATGCGTCCGACCGGTATTGTTATGGGATTACAGAGCAGTTTCCACATGTTCATGGGCCGACCAACATATGATGCGCTGGCCCTGCTTCCTTTCGACGAGCAGGTCGAAAAGATGAAGCAGCCCGAAATTAGAGCTGCGATCATTTCCGAAACCTCGGACAAGCTGCCGTTTGAAGGTACTGCACTTCGCTATGAAATGATGTTCCGGCTCGAACAGGCCGACGGTTCACTGGATTATGAACCCCCATTCGAAGCGAGCGTGCAACAGATCGCCAAGCGCTCGGGCGTTTCCGAAGATACCATTCTGTACGATATGATGATGGAGAATGGCGGGCACGGCTATATTTATGTGATCCTTGTGAATTATGGCGACTATAATCTCGATTTCCTCTACGAACTGATGGATAATTCTACAGTGATTGCGGCAGGGTCAGACGCTGGCGCACATTGTGGTGCGATATGCGATGCGGCGATGCCAACCTTCATGCTCAGTCATTGGACCCGCGATAGAAAAGCGGGGCCGACCATGTCGATCGAAAAAGCTGTTGAGAAGCAAACCCGAGCAACTGCCAGTCTTTATAATCTGAACGATCGTGGAGTACTGGCGCGCGGCATGAAGGCGGATGTGAACATCATCGATTATCAGAAGATTGGTACCTCTCGACCGAATATGGTTGCGGATCTACCAGCAGGCGGCAAGCGACTGCTCCAGACCGCAACCGGATATCGCGCAACGATTGTGAGTGGCATTGTGACTTTTGAAAATGGTGTTTCCACAGGCGCGCTTCCCGGCAAGTTGCTGCGCAGCGCGCCTAACGCGTTTGCACCAGCCCCTACCCTCGAAATGGCAGATTGACTGGATTGGTCACCGGGTTGTTAGTTCTGACATATTTATCTAATGACCCGGCAACTCTGCTAATTGAATATGGGCCTGGATGACGAAAGGCGGTGACATCGGCCAGCGAAGGTCGACTGCCAAGGAAATTTCGAGTTCCTCTTACCAGTTGCGCCGCATCGAAATTTCTGAAGCCGTAATCAGGGTATTTAACCGGCTGGGTTTTCAGGGCGCAAGTTACAATGCGGTCGCAGCAGAACTCAAAAGCAACCATGCTGCGCTTTATTACTACATCTCATCAAAAGAGGAATTGTTCGATGAACTCGTCCGCTCAGTCGTCGAACGCAATCTTGAAATCGTAAAGCAGATCCAAAAGAGCCGCATCAGCCAGCGCCGTAAATTACGCAACCTAATTACAACGCTAATGACTTCTTATGGCGAGCATTATCCACTCTTTTGCGTCTACATCCGGGGGAATTTGAGCGATGTGTCCGACAAACGGTCGGAATAGTCAGCTGATATACGCAAATTCAAAGCGGAAACCTCGGATGCGGTGATCGCGATTATCGATCAGGGCTACGCCGACAAGAACTTCCGCAATGTCGGCGCTGTGGAGATCGGCAAGACCTACGCCGAGATGCTGCTTTCGGGGCTGAAAAACCCTTACTAGACATTTGTCGCCTTGGCATAGTTCACGACCTTTACCTGCGTAAATTCAAGCACGTCGCGTATCCCTATCTAAATGTTCACTCCCGGCATCTTCGCACCTATAAACGGCGTGTCTGAGGAGGTATCGCTATGCTTGTTGATCCAGATAGAGCCCGAGACGAATTGGCTGGCAACCGCGCCCACTTTTATGCGTTCAAGGAACAAACGGAGTTGCAGGGGGCTGTAGCGATATTTGAGGGTTAATCCCCTCAGACAATCTTCTCAGCCAGATCAAACATAAACGGCGCAGTTTCCTTCACCGAGGGGCGGTTCTGGTGATGCGCCACAAACCGCTTCAGATTAGGATACAGCACAGTCCACGCATCCATATCGGGCGCATATTGTTGCCACGTAGGGATCATCTGCGATTCGACCACCGTATCCTGCATACCAAGGAGCGCGATAACCGCTATGTCAGCCAGACCAAAGCGGTCGCCCACAACAAACTCGCGGTCGCCGACCCGGCGGTTGAGATCGGTGAGGCCGCCTTTGACCTTCCGCAATTGACGCTTCGCCCATTCGGCGCTGATATGTTCGCGCTGCATTTCCCAGAACAGCAGCACAGTCGCATCGGCGACGCCCTCGGCAATGGTATGGACCAGCTTGGCTTCCATCGCCAGCGCGGGGTCGGCTGGGAGCATGGAGGGCTGCGGGTATTTATGTTCGAGCCATTCCATAAGATAGGTCGATTCAAACACAGGGTCGCCGTCGTCAGGGATCAGAATCGGTAGCTGTTCGAGCGGATTATAGAGCTTTGTCTTAGTGTCCGCGTGCCAAGGCACTTCGTTCTGGACCGTGAAAGAGATGCCCTTTTCTATCATCGAAATACGCACCTTGCGGGCGAAGGGGCTCGGTGTGGCGCTGATCAGTAACATCTTAAGTCTCCTTCAATTGATTGATCAACACGCATCATTAACACCTGACATATGTCTCAAATTATCTGACGACAGACACCTGCCCTGCACACTTGATCTGCCACCTTCATAACAACCGAAATCATAAAAACAAATAGTTGTTTTATAATTATGGGACTGCTATTGAGCAATCAACTGTTTTATGGGAGGAGTTGAGGAATGGAAGAAGGCGCAAAAAGAGCAATCGAGCGTGGCCTCGCATGGTGTGGGCCGCTGTTCGTAGTTAGCATTATCTACACTTGGGGCATAATGGGGCATAACATCCCGCCACCTAACATGATGGCGATGACGCCAGATCAGCTCATTTCGGAATATTACGGTAAATATCCAGAAATCGGTGCTGGCATGATCCTTAGCGCCACGTTTGGCTTATTCTACACCATTTGGTCCTGCCTGTTGGCATCATTGATGCGCGATGAGCATGGCAATGTTGGTGCGCTCAGCTTCATCGAACTGGCCGGCGGTATCTTGACCGGATGGCTCTTCGCATTCTGCTCCGCCATGTGGGCTGCGTGTTCGATTCTAACGGGTCAGGTTTCACCAGAGATTATCAAGATGGTGCACACCATGACGTGGTTCATCTTTGATTGCACTTATATGATAACCACGATCCAGATGTGTGCATTGGCGCTTTACACGATCTTGAACAAGAAACAGACGATGTTCCCAGCCTGGGCTGGATGGGTGTCGGCAGCAATCGGTATCGGCTTTGTGCCGCTAATATTTATGCCGTTCGTAACCGACGGTCCGTTCATGGTCGCAGGGCTGTGGAATTTCTGGATCATCTTCACTGGATGGATTTTTGCGTTCTTCGGCGTCTACAACTTCTATGTGCTGAAGCATGTTTACAAATCAACCGCAGACCAAGCAGTCGCAGCTGGAAGGCTAGCAATAGTATAAGGTTGAAGGTAATTTGTAGCGGCTCGGCCCGGCATAGACCTATGGGACTGTGCCGGGCTGTCGCATTTCAGTAGGGGGAACCGATGCAATCCAACGAGTTTCGAAGCGACATTTCCGATCACGAGGACCATCCCGGGACGAGCGGGATTTGGACATTCGTGTTCATCGATATGGTTGTCTTCTTTCTGTTCTTTCTGGTATATATTTCCGAGCGATTGCGCCTTCCTGATATATTCTCAGTCTCACAGCGGCAGCTAGACCCTCTCACTGGGCTTGCAAGCGCCCTATTTCTTTTGACCAGCTCATGGTGCATGGTTGAGGCGGTACATGCGACACGCAGGAATGCTGAGCGTGCGGTAGCACTTTATCTGAATTTAGCGCTGCTCCTCGGCGCATTGTTTGCCGGCAACAAGTTGATCGAATATTCAGATAAGATTGCGCTCGGCCTTTCGCCGGTATCGAACGGCTTTTTCACCTTCTACTTCCTAATTACTGGCCTGCACTTCATCCATGTGATTGGTGGCATGGTTTTCATGGGGCACTGCCGAATGCGTTTATCGACGGAGCTAGGCAGCAAAAATTTTCGCAAGAAGATGGAGAATGTCGGGCTGTTTTGGCATTTTGTGGACGTGCTGTGGCTGTTCATCTTTCCAATGCTTTATCTTGCGGGAGCAAAATGATGCTAAAGTGTCAAACTAAGCCGAGTACCATATGGCTAATACTAATGGCTCTATCGTTATTTTCGACATTCTTTGCTGAGGGTTCAAAGCATGCGCTTTATGCTATTGGTGCAGTTTTTATTATCGCCGCTGTCAAGGGCGATCTTGTGATCATTCATTATATGGAGGCTCGGCATGCCGCACCTCATTGGCGGTTCATGTACCGCAGTTGGCTGGTCGCGATGGGGGTGCTCCTTATCGCCGGTCATGTCATTGGCTAGCGATTAAATAAGATTCTCCATAAAGAAGCTAACTGGTAATTGTCGGGTGACGGCAAACTTTCTGCATTCCTTACATTTAAACCACGGCCTCTTGCCGCTGTAACATCGGGTGACTGGTGAGACATTCACTTCATAGCATTATACCAAGCTGCGCTGAGGATGACTCAGATTTGGGATTCCCAATCGGTTGAAAGTCTGATTCTATGTTGTTCTTCATTTGGAGGAGGTGACATGGGAGCATCAACTAGCTTGCGGGATGATTTTGACGGTGCTTCGTTGAGGCGGTTACCAAAAAAGGGCGATCCCACTGCACTGACCCGCACTAGGAGCAACGCTTACGCGTCAGAAGAGCAGTACTGGCTTGATCGCACTGCCGTTTTCCGACGCAGCGGCGGCCTCGTTGATCGCGCTGAACGGGAAGGTCTTGATCAACCGGTCAAAGGGAAATTTACCTTCCCGGTACCAAGCGAGCATCTGGGGCACAAAGACCTGCGGGTCGGCGTCGCCTTCTGTGATGTACTTGATGATACTACCGCGGACCAGCAGGCTCATCATGTTAGCGGGCAGCATTGCTTCGGGCGGTGGCACCGCGATCAAGCCCAAAGTGCCGTGCGGCAGCATTGTTTCTACCGCCACCGCAATGACCGCTGGGATGCCGGTGGTATCCAAGGCATGGTTAACCCCAGCGCCTCCGCCGAGTTCTTTCACTTTCGCCAGTACATCGTCGCACTCTTTCGGGTTGATAATATGCGTTGCACCAAGCTCCAGCGCCAGTTTTCCGCGTTCAGCATTGGGTTCGATCACGATTACACTGCCAGCTCCAATGGCACGTGCGCCAAGCAAAGCCGAAAGACCAACGGCGCCGCCGCCAAAGATCGCCAGCGACTGGCCGGACTTTATCTCCAGGGATAGGACAGCGGCACCGGCCCCGGTTTGGACGCCACAGCCCAATGGTCCCAAAATTTCGAGCGGTAGGTCCTTATCCACCTTTACCGTGTTCCGTTCGTGCGCGATTGCAAAGCTGGCGAAGGATGACTGGCCAAAGAAATTGCCGTGAATGACTTCATCGCCCCTCGACAACGACGTCGATCCGTCTGCAAGACGGACGCCTGCAAAATTATAGGCAAGGAAATTATGGCAATAAGCGGGAAGATGTTCGTTGCAGGTTTCGCAATCTGCACAGCTATCAAAGCTCAGCACGACATGATCGCCTACAGCCAACCCTTTCACATCGGGGCCGATGGCTTCAACCACGCCGGCCCCCTCATGGCCAAGCACGATCGGCATCGGCACAGGAAAGCCATCGCGGGCGACAAGATCGGTATGGCACATTCCAACGCCGACGATACGTACAAGCACTTCGGCCCCAACCGGGCTTTGCACTTCGACATCCTCGATCAGAAAAGGTCCGCCGATATTGCGGATGATTGCTGCTGTCGCTTTCATTTTTTCTCTCCAAAAAATCAATAACGAGTGCGGATAGCATCACGATTCCGGGCTAAATAAGCACGGCTCAGCACCATTTGCTGCTCGCCATTTCCAGTCATACCTTTGCGCGTTGCTCGCATGGAGGCATGCAAATTATTATTTGATTTATATACTGCCGTCCTCAAAATAAGCTATGCCCGAATCATGTCAACCTATTTACTATTTGTGAAGTTATTTAGATTTGTTGGAAATTACCTTCATTCCGTAAGGTAAAGAGTAGGGCCTTCACTCTGCGGGTTTTGTACAACCTTTCAGAATGCTGCGCAGAATGGATAATCGGTTTAGAATCAATGGAACTGCATGATGAGCTGGATTAAATCGCTATTCGGAAAGGCGGAGCCACAAAAGGTTCTGGTCAATCCGTCGGGATTGCAGCTTTTGGTTGCGCCCGGCGAAACCATACTTGAACAAGCGTTACAGGTGAGCTCGCCCTATCCACATGATTGCACTTTCGGCACTTGCGGAACCTGCCGGACAAATCTGATTTCGAGCAAGGTAGATGCGATTAAACCCTTTAGCTACGCGCTCAGCAGGGAAGAGCTTGAGGCCGTCTGTATTTTCGCCTGCCAGGCCGTTCCAAAAAACCGAATTGGTCGTCGAGTCGAATTGCAGCCGCAGTCAGAAGAGCATGTTACCGCGACGGCCAAGCTTGCCGAGACAACACCGCTAACGCACGATGTTATGCGGGTGGTTTGGGAAACTGATTTGCCAATGCATTATCGCGCGCTCCATTATCTCAACATGTGTCGGAATGGGGGCCCAGTTCACCGGTCCTGTTTTCTGGCCGCTGCGCCCGAAAAATCCGGTCAGACAAGGCCGGTAATGTTCCTTCGGCACGGACACGACGGCGCATTTATCGACGTCCTAGAGCGTCTGGGACCCGACGCCCAGGCCTATCTTTGCGGTGATCGATGCAGCTATGCCCGAGCTGGCGCGGCTGGGCGTGCCGCTTGATGCAATTTTCTACGACAAATTCAACGATGCCAGTATGATACAAGACTAATTTAGGAGAGATACAATGAGCTTAGACCGAACTGCATTCTTCATCGGAAACCAATGGGTCAAACCTTCGACCCACAAGGTTTTCGAAATCATCAACGCCTCGACAGGCGAACGCATCGCGACCGTACCCGAAGGCGTTGAAGCCGACATTGACGCGGCGGTTGCCGCAGCTCGCACCGCCTTTGACAACAGCGGCTGGCCGCAATTATCCCCCGCCGAACGCGCCAAGGTCATGCTGAAATTCATGGAAGCCATGGCGAGGCGCGGCCCGCAATTAGCCCAAGCGGTCAGCATGCAGAACGGCATGCCGGTAAGCCTGTCAAACATGCTCGAAGCCCAGTTTCCCGCCGGATTGCTCCAATATTATGCCAGCCTTGCCGATGGATTGTCGCTGTCCGAAAGTCGCCCGTCGCAAATGGGCAAGGAAACGCTCGTCGAGAAATCAGCCATTGGTGTTGTCGGTGCGATTGTGCCGTGGAACTTCCCTGCCACCCTTGCGTTTAGCAAGATCGCGCCTGCCATGCTGGCGGGCTGCACTTTGGTAGTCAAGCCTTCGCCCGGCACTGTGCTCGACAGCTATCTCGTCGCCGAGGCTGCGCTTGAAGCAGGCGTTCCGCCGGGCGTCATCAACATCGTCGCGGCGGACCGTGCTGCGGGTGCGCATCTAGTCTCGCATCCGGAAGTAGACAAAATTGCGTTTACCGGGTCGACCGCGGCAGGACGCAAGATCGCGAGCGTCTGCGGCGAGTTGTTGCGTCCGGTCACTCTGGAGCTCGGCGGTAAATCAGCCGCTGTATTGCTCGAAGATGTCAACCTGAATACATTCCTTCCGGGCATTCCCATGGCAAGCATGCTAAACAACGGGCAGGCATGCTACAACGCCACGCGGATATTGGCTCCGGCCAAACGCTACGACGAAATTGTCGACGCTGTTGCTGGCATGGTTTCCACACTTGTGATTGGCGATGCGATGGATGCGGGCACCCATGTCGGGCCAATGGCCTCGGCTCTCCACCGGGACCGCGTCGAAGGCTATATCGCCAGGGGCAAGGAAGAAGCGCGGTTAGTTGCAGGCGGGGGTCGCCCCAATGGTCATAATCGTGGCTGGTTTGTCGAGCCGACTGTCTTTGCCGATGTCAATAATGGAGCCGTCATCGCACAGGAAGAAATCTTTGGCCCCGTGCTTTCGATCATCAAATATCAGGATGAAGACGAGGCAGTGCGGATTGCCAATGACTCGATATTCGGTCTGGGCGGTTCGGTCTGGAGCTCCGACAGCGCGCACGCAACCGATGTTGCCCGCCGAGTCGATAGCGGGACCGTGGGCGTAAACGGCTATATGCCCTCACTCGGTTCACCTTTTGGCGGCGTAAAGGGTAGCGGCATGGGCAGCGAATTCGGACCTGAAGCCGTCAATGGTTATATGCGGACAAAATCGATTTATGTAATGGGCTGATGGCACGCTTGAAGTGGGAAGTTGGTGAGTAGCAAAGGTTGATGGATTGATGACGGAAAGCAGAGTGCTTCCATTGGGAGGCATACATAATTTTCGCGACTATGGCGGCTATCGAACGCTTTCCGGAGCTGTGATTCCACGCGGGCGATTATTTCGTTCGGGGCATCTTAGCTATGCCACGAAAAGCGATATTGACCGGCTTTCGGCAATCGAACTTGACCTAATAGTTGATTTGCGCAGCGACGTTGAGCGCAGAACTGATCCAAGCTTGGTCGGGCCTGTCGCAGGCGGCATACTTGCCTTTATACCAGACGCACACGGCGAAACACCGCATTTGTCGTCGACATTTTTAGGGCTTTCAACCCGTCAGGAAGCAATCAATGGAATGAAAGAAATCTATAGCAGCCTGCCGTTCAATCCCGCCAACCAATTGTCCTTCGGGCTGTATCTCAATAGCGTCGCGGAATGTCAGTCGGCATCATTGGTGCACTGCTTTGCGGGCAAAGACCGGACGGGTTTAACCGTTGCTTTATTCCACCAGCTGATGGGGGTGTCTGAAAATGATATCTATCAGGATTACATGCTAACCAATGCCGCTGGGGATAACCGTATGAACGATGGGATTGCCGCTTTGCGCGCGAAATATGACCTCGATCTGAGCGACGAGGTGTTGGAGGAAGTCATGCTTGTCCGCCCCGAATATCTGGCGACCGCATTTGCGCAGATGAGTTCACGGTTTGGTAGCATCGAAGATTATATCGTAAATGGCTTGGGCGTCTCACCAGACAGTATTCGCCAGTTACGCGCTGAATATTCAGAATAGTCCTTGCTCTCCAAAACCAATGAAACAAAAAATGCTGAGGCCAATAGTGCTTCGGCATTTTTATCCGCTACAAAATCAAGCCGCAGCCATTTTCCCTGCATTGGGCTCTTCGTGAAACCAGTCAGGCCAGCCTGCTGCGGACTAAGCCGCTGATGCGGCACATCCATTTCGATAGGCCATACGGTCAGTCAAAACCCCGAACAGCGAAACTGAAGGGGCCGCCCAAGTAAGACGGATAGCCCGTCTCTTTGACGACCGCGTAATCGGCGAGGCGCAGCTCGTCAGAAGTGTGCTTCTCACGCCACGGCAAGACGGCTTCGCTGATTGCGCACAATACCACAGGGTCGCCTCTGTCTCCAGCTACAGCTTGAACCGCAGCAACAACGTTGGAGACAAATGCTGGTAACGCATCCCTGCGCTTAAGCCGGTCATAATCGGTTTTACCAAGGAAAAGGGTTTGTATCATGTTCCGGGCCTCAGGCCGCTGGATGAGATGTGCAAAGATTGCCATCTCGCTGCGGATTGCCCCTTCGAAGGTTTGCGGCAAGCCATATTGAACACAATCGAGAATGGCGATCGGCGCAGGATAGAGGGGGTCTGCTTTTGCGCGCAGTGGCGCTAAGATCACGTCAATCTCTGGCGTTGACGGCAAAACCCAATCAACTCGATCCCACGGCTGCCGCGCATCGGCACAAGACAGCAACCAAGCTTCCGCACGTGCCACCTCTTCGCCCGGCTTGGCCAGTTCGTGCGCCAGCCCTGCATTGAGCGCGGCTTGACCGCTCAAACGAGCGCCTTCAAGTAAGATCGGGAGGCAGGCTTTAAGGCCGACCAGGCGCGGCAAACGCTGCGTTCCTCCAGCCCCGGGTAACAAGCCGACGAGCGATTCAGGCAAACCAAGTCCAATTTTAGGATCATCCACCAGCACGCGGTAATGCGCACCCAATGCCAACTCACATCCGCCGCCAAGGGCAAGGCCGGCTATTGCGGCGGCAACGGGCTTACCCGCCGTTTCCAAAGCGCGAATGGCTTTGCTGAGTGGGAAAAAATGCTCGAACGCCACATTAAAGCGGTCCTGCAACGGTGCTTCCATTATCATATCATAGGCAACGCCAAGTTCAGTCAGGTCCGCGCCCGCGCAAAAGGCATTATCCTTGCCCGAGCGGATAACAACGCCCTTTACATCTGCCCCCGCCAACCAAGCGGCAAATACACCAAGCTCGTGAATGGCCGCATTGGAAAACACATTCATCGTCCGCTCAGGGCAATCAAAAACGAGATGGACAAGTCCATTCGCTTGAAATTCAAGCCGGAACTGTTCAAGAGTTGGCGGGGTAACGGTCATTATGCTTCCTTCGGTAAATCACTGTTTGCGGAACTTACCCGCGTCATCGCGGACTGCGCTTGCCTGTATGGTTAGCGAGCGCGGGTGCTTGACACGCACAAGATAGTTGGAAAGGAACGCGCTTAGTTCTTCAAGCGAGAGTGTTTTGCGTTGCATTTCAATAACAGCATGGACGATTTGTCCCATGTCAGCGTCAGGCTTTCCCTGCACCGCACAAGACACAATATCGGGATGCCGGGAAATCGCTGCCTCGACCTCTGCCGGCCAGATGTTAAGGCCCCCCGAAATGATCAGGTCTACGCGTCGGTCCGCCAGATACAGATAGCCTTCTGCGTCGACATGGCCGATGTCGCCAACCGATTCCCATCCGTCAGCGGTGGCGCGACGTTCTGCGCCGATGTAGCGATAGCTGGATTTTGGGCCACCAGCGGGCATAGCATAAACCTCCCCGTCAATGCCGGTTGGAACTTCATTTCCCCGCTCGTCCAATATCCGAAGACGGGCTCCTCCTGTCGGCTTACCAACCGATCCGGAATGTGTGAGCCAATCGCGGCCGCCAATCCAACAACGAACCAGCCCTTCGGTCGCCCCATACACTTCCCAGATATGGTCGGCACCCATCCAGTCTATCCACGCTTGCTTTAGCCACGGTGCCATGGGTGATGCGGTATGGACCACCATGTTCCAGCATGAAAGGTCAAAACTCTCGCGGTAAGGTTGAGGCAGACGCCAGATACGGTGCAGCATAGTGGGCACCATGATCGACCATTGAATGCGCAGATCATCGATCAATTGTAGCGCAGCCTTTTCCTCAAACCGGTCCATCATGCAGACGGTACAGCCCTTCCAAAGCGCAAAAATCGCGGAGCTAAACGAGGCATTGTGATAGAGCGGACCTGGCACCAGCACAGGGGCATTTTCGGGGATACCAATAAAGTCCATGCCATCTGGAAAAGCAGCAGGCCGTCCATCTACGATTACTTTGGGCTTGCCCGTACTTCCGCCGCTGGTGCATGCTTTCCATGATGCAGCAACGTGAATAGGTGACAGCATAGCCATTGCACAATCAGGAGCATCGGTTGGCTCAATGTACGCCCGCGGTTGCATTACGTCCAAAATCGCATCGCGTTCAAAGGCGGGAAGCTTGCCAGAAATCGGTGCGGGTGTGGCCCCTGCTTTGTAGATGCCAAAAGCTATGGCGATGAATTCCGGGCCATTAGGCCGTGAAAAGGCAACGAGATCATCTGGCTGCACGCCTTTGCCGATCAACCAGCTAGCCCATCGAGTTGAACGCGTTTCAAGCTCGCCGAAAGTCAAACGCTCCGCGCCTTTAACCAACGCTAGGCGGTCCGCCGGATGGCGTGATGGTGTTTCGGCAAGCGATAGCATATTCGTCAGAATGCTACCTTATCGCCGCCTTTTAGGGAGAGAATATCGCGGGCTTCATCGGGCGTTGCAATGGACAGCCCAAGCCCTTCGATGATCTGGCGGACGCGTGTCACTTGTGCTGCGTTAGTTTGGGCCAGTTCACCCTTACCAAGCCAAAGCGAGTCTTCTAGGCCGACGCGCACATGCCCGCCCATCGAAGCTGCCATCGCTGCGACCTTCATTTGGGCGGCTCCTGCGGCCAGCACCGACCAGCGGTAATTATCACCGAACAAACGGTCCGCTGTGCGCTTCATGTGCATCACTTCATCGGGGTGCGAACCAATCCCTCCTAGCAACCCAAAGCAGGTTTGAATGAACAGCGGCCCTTCGACCAACCCTTCCTGCCAGAAATAATAGAGATTATGCAGATGCGCGGTGTCGTAACATTCAAACTCATAGCGCGTACCGGTCTTGTTGAGCGTATCGAGCGCGTAGCGAATGTCTTTGAAACTGTTGCGAAACACCAGGTCATACGAAGCTTCGAGCATCTCAGGCTCCCACGCATGTTTGAATTCTTTGAAGCGTTTGAGCATTGGGAAGAGGCCGAAATTCATCGATCCCATGTTGAGGCTGGCAACCTCGGGTTGCAGCGTTTCAGCGGGTTTGACGCGATATTCAACGGGCATATAGGGTGAAGCGCCGGTGGTGATGTTCACAACGACATCCGAGCGTTGCTTAATGACCTCAAGGAACGGCGTGAAATCCTCAGGCGTGTGAACAGGATGTCCGTCGACCGGATCACGCGCATGGAGGTGGACAATCGCGGCCCCCGCCTCTGCTGCGCCCAGTGCAGAATCGGCAATTTCTGCCGCAGTCACGGGCAAATAAGGCGACATGGACGGCGTGTGGATTGATCCGGTAATCGCGCAGCTGATAATAACCTTGTTCGTGGCCATATTGAATTCCCATTAAAGTTTTTTGGCGTAGTTGGTCCACGCAACGTGAAGGAAATCACGATGTGATGGGCAAGCGATGGCTATCAACGCCTTCGCGCGCATCGCGTATGTCTTGTCACGCAGATCGGCGACGCCGTGTTCGGTCACCACGAGGTCAATGTCCATCCGCCCCAGTGACACGGCGCCCGCACCACCGCTCGGTGCAACAATCCTGCTGATGCTGCCGCCTGCGGCGGATGCAGGCAAGGCGACGATCCGCAAGCCATCGCCCAGACGCGCGCCGCGTGCAAAATCAGAGGCGCCGCCGGGGCCGGACACCAAGCCTTTAGGCGTTAGCTCGGCGTAGGCCTGCCCCAAAAGATCGACTTCGATTGCAGAATTTATGGTCACGAGATTGTCGATTGCGGCGTGCGCCGCCAACCCATGTGTGACCGACACAGGCCGGAACTGGAAGGCCGGGTTTGCAATGCCTGCATAGAGCTCCGCATTGCCAATCGCGACCCCAACAAGTGCGGACGGCCCTTCTGCCATTGCGCCCGATACTGCGAGTTCAAGTAATCCGTTACCCATCAGGCCGGTATGCACACGCAGATCGTTATGACCAGTCAGGCCGCGCATCACAGCGTCGGGTATTTTGCCGAGGCCAGTTTGCAATGTTGCGCCGTTACAGATGTGAGGCACAATATACGCGGCGATGGCTTCTGCAACAGGATCAGGCGCCCCGCCTAGGCTTTCCAACAACGGCTGGCTGGACTCAAAATATGCAGTGATCTCGGCAAAAGGAATGCCATTATCCCCCGGGGTATGCGGCATCTGCGGGTTGATATGCGCAATCCGCACCGGAATATCGCGCCATAGATCGGCGATGAACGCCACTTCGCTGCCGAAACTGCAATTTCCGTTTTCGTCGGGCGGGCTGCACATGAAAAGCGCCGCATTTGGTTGGCGGCGGCGGTAGAGGTGCAGGATATCCTGATAACAGATCGGAAGAAACTCCACCTGTTCGCCAGCCGCCTTCAGCTCTGGCGTCATAAAAAAGGTGAGCACGCTGCAATCGGGATTCGGAAGCCAAGTCCGGCGATTGAGACCGGGAACGAACACGCCGCTAAAGGTCATCGCGCCCAGATCATCGCCTGCCGCCATTACGGCATCCGCCAAAATCCCTGATTCAGCCGAACAGGATGACACAAGCGTCAATCCGCCCGGAGGCAAAACATCCGCCAAATTGGCCGGGTCAAAGCGGATAGCTGTCATTGTCCCGGCCCTTTGCAATCACTTCACATATTTATGAAAATCAGGCTTCCGCTTTTCGGTAAAGGCGCGGACGCCTTCTTTCGACTCTTCGGTATCGTAGAACAGCTTGACGGCATTCAAAGCCATCTGGCTAATCCCGCGGATATTCTCGCTATCAGCGTTGAATGACCGTTTGGCGAGCGCGAGCGCAGTGGGCGAACGTTCTGCCAAAGTATCGGTCCACGCATTGACCGCCGCATCAAGTTCCGCTGCGGGAACTACTTTGTTGACCAAGCCCATGTCCGCAGCCTGTTGCGCCGTGTACATATCGTTGAGGAACCACATTTCGCGTGCTTTCTTGTCGCCGATATGCCGAGCGAGTAGTGCCGTGCCCCAGCCGCCGTCAACCGAGCCAACCTTTGGTCCAACTTGGCCAAATTTTGCGGTATCGGCCGCAATTGTCAGGTCGCACAATGTCGCAAATACATTGCCTCCTCCAATCGCAAATCCGTTAACGCGTGCGATGACGGGCTTGCCTATATCGCGGATGATGGATTGCAGTTCGTCAATCGGGAGGCCGACGATACCGCGTCCGTCATACTGGCCTTCATGCGCAGACTGGTCACCACCAGTGCAAAATGCCTTGTCGCCAGCACCCGTCAATACAACCGAAGCAACCTGCTTGTCATCAGCTGCAAGCTTGAACGAAGCGATCAGTTCCTCGATGGTTTGCGCACGGAACGCATTATACAGCTGCGGGCGATTGATGATAATCCACGCCGCCCGGTCACGGACTTCATAAAGTACATCTTCGAAAGTAGCGGGGTCAGTCATCTCAATATCTCCAAGAAATCAAATCATGTTCATGCCGCCAGCGATCGAGATCGTCTGGCCGGTCATGAAGGAAGCATCGTCCGACGCGAGGAACGCGACCATCCCGCCATAATCTTCGGGTTCTCCCATACGGCGGAGCGGAATCCCCCGAACCATCGCGTCTTTCCATTTGATTGCTGCTTCGCCTTCGCCAAGTACACTCGCCATCATTGGCGTATTGGTAGGACCCGGACAGACTACGTTAAGTAGCACGTTATTCCGCGCCAGCTCACGCGCGACCGATTTGGTGAACGCTATCACGCCGCCTTTGCAGGCCGAATAGACCGCTTCGGTGCTCGTCCCCACGCGGGCTGCATCGGAGGCGATGTTGATAATACGTCCACCGCCACGCGACACCATCAAAGGGGCAACGACATGGTGCGTGTTGAGCGGGCCATAGAGGTTGATCGCGATAATCTTGTCCCACAAGGGTTTGTCCGTCTGAAGGAAGTTCTTAGGCAAATCCCAACCGGCATTGTTGACCAGCGCCCAGATCGGGCCGAAATCGGCTTCGACTGCATCGACGGCAATTTTAATTGCGTCATAGTCCGTGACATCGACTGCGTAGGTTTTTACCATGGCATCGCCTGCAAGCGCCTCGGTTTCCGCGCCAGCACCCGGGTTCATATCAAAAAGAGCGACTTTGCATCCTTCTTCTGCTAGGCGCAGTGCGATGCCGCGACCAATCCCCTGTCCGCCGCCGGTTACAATCGCCACTTTGTCTTTCAATCCGCGCAACTTAAATCTCCTAAAAGCTTATTCGAGAATATTGATATCCGCCCGATCATCGTCCGGGTCATCGCTGTCGACCATTTCGAGCAAAGTGTTTTTGAGCGCCAGCAACGTGTCCGACGCCTGATTGAGGTCGGCTTCGGGGATTTTTGTCAAAATGCCGACTTCAACATTTTCAACATTCTTTCGAATTGTAGCAATCAGCTTTTGACCTGACTTGGTCAGATAGACACGACGCGCTCGGCCATCTTTAGGGTCGGCGCGGCGTTCGACGAGGCGTGATGCCTCCATCCGGTCAAGTAATCCGCCGATAGCCACCTTTGTAAGATCAAGGTCAGCGGCCAGCGCAGTCTGTGTCATGCCGTCGCGTCGCGACAGGAAAGCGAGAACCCACCATTGAGAGCGCGTGATGCCGAGCGGCTTGAGCGCGCGGTCGACAACGATGCGGCGTAG
This sequence comes from Sphingorhabdus sp. EL138, assembly GCF_945882965.1. Lineage (GTDB taxonomy): Bacteria > Pseudomonadota > Alphaproteobacteria > Sphingomonadales > Sphingomonadaceae > Sphingorhabdus_B. The sequence continues at coordinate 122,697 of NZ_CAMCWY010000003.1, read as the reverse complement.
ACGCGATACGTCGTGGATAAGAAAGCCAAACCGGAGGCTAGAGTTAAGATCTTTTTGCACAGGTTTACCTTCAGCCATTATTGAACGACCGCCATTAGGTGAAAGTGCATCAAGATTCACCCCCGAATTCATATTTCAGGCCGTTGGTCGGCCCTTTAGCCGCCCTTTGAACATTTCGCGCGAAATAATCATCTTCATGACTTCAATCGAACCGCCGGCAATTTTGACGATCCGGGCATCAGCATAAGCTCGGCAAATCGGATATTCCCAGATGTAGCCCCAACCGCCAAAGAGCTGCAGACATTTGTCTACTGCTTCGCAGTGCAACTCGGACGTAGTCATTTTCGCCATCGCAGCGGTCACTGGATCAAGTTTACCATGCATGAACAATTCGATGCATTTATCGGTAAACACACGCGCCATTACCGAGCGCGCCTTCAAATCAGCCAGCACGAACTGTGTGTTCTGAAAATCAGCGATTGTTTGATCAAAGGCTCTGCGCTCCGCAGTGTAATCCACCGTCCACTGGATGACGGTTTCAGTCACCGTTGCAGAACGGATCGCCTGCGCAAGCCGTTCCTGAGGAAGCTTGCTCATCATTACGCCAAAACCGCCGCCCTCTTCGCCCAGCATGTTCGACGCCGGAATGCGGACATTTTCGAAGAACAGCTCTGAGGTATCCTGACCCTTCATGCCAAGCTTTTCGAGATTACGGCCACGCTTGAAACCGGTGCGGTCGCCTTCGACGATAAACAGCGTGACCCCTTTTGCGCCTGCAGCGCTGTCGGTTTTGGTGGCAAGGACAAGAATGTCGCAGCTTTGGCCGTTGGAGATGAAAACTTTCTGTCCATTGATGACAAACTCGTCGCCCTCGCGAACCGCTTTGGTGCGAATCGCCTTCAAGTCGGACCCCGCATGCGGTTCGGTCATGCCAAGCGAACCAATCGCCTCTCCGCTGATCATTTTAGGGAGCCAATACGCCTTTTGTTCAGGCGTCCCATGCGACAATAAGTAGGTTGCGACTAAATCGGTATGGATGAGGAAGCCGGGGGCACTTGCGCCGACTTTCCACAATTCCTCAAACAGGATGACATCGAACAAATAATCGAGTCCAAGACCGCCATATTCGGTGGGCACTGTGCAGCAGAGCATTCCCTGCTCACCGGCCTTTAGCCAAAGCGAGCGCGGGACAACGCCTTCTTTTTCCCATTGATCATGAAAGGGCACAATTTCTTTTTCGACAAAACGACGCACCGTTTCGCGCCACATGTGATGTTCTTCCTTGAATAAAGTACGCTCGATCATGAACCGTTGGCCTTGTCTCTTTGTGTGGATTCCTGAATCGCTTCGCATGCAGCCTGCCATTGTGCATCGGTCAAACCCGACAGATCAACAAAGGTACTCGGTTGGGCGAGGTGCTGGCCGCCATTAATCGCGATAGCCTGGCCATTTATGTCATCACAGCCATTGGGCTTCAGAAAAATGGTTAAGCTCTGTAATTCCTGCATATCGCCATAGCGGCCAGGCGGAACCGTATCGAAGCCGAGTGCACACCTTTGCGCATCGGGGATAAGGTTCAACTTTTCCCATACACTTTCGTGCGGGAATGGGCCGGGTACGGTCGGGCGCATGCCATATTTGCCCCATTCGACCGCCAATGGCATGCTCATAGGTAATCGGTCCTCAAAAGATTGCGCGCTCAATGCTATTTAACGCTATTTATTGTGAACCTGTTTACAAGTTTCGCGAAAGCTGTCAAGAAATACATATCAACGAAACGCACCGAACAGGATGATCATGGGACAGGATACGGGCAAGCGCGGAATTGCAAGCGTTGGGGGCTATCTCCCCTTGCTCCGTCTCGACCGGTCTGCTGCATCCAAGGGATTGCAGTTCTCTGGCCTTGGTGGGCGTAATGCGGGATACCGCACAACGGCGGGATGGGATGAAGATGCACTGACAATGGCTGCGGAGGCTTCGAGACATGCTACCTCGACGGTTGCGCCAACCCGGATTTGCTTCGCGTCAACTTCGTCACCCTTTATTGAACGCGGCCATGCGTCGATGTTGCTCGAAGCGTTGGCGTTGCCTGCTAATGCCCGCACTATCGACGTATCGGGCAACCGGCGCTGCGCCGTATCTGCACTTCTTGATGCGTTATTGGGGCAGGGAGATACGCTGATTGCGTCTGGTGAAAAGCGGCCAGTCAGGGCGGGTAGTGCTTTTCATACTGCGTGGGGCGATGGTGGCAGTGCAGCTGTCGTGACGGATGATGGCGGCGCTGCCCTGATAGGCTATGCCAGTCTTGCGCGTGATTATGTTGATCTGTATTCGTCACGCGAACATCCGACGCCCTATGCGTACGAAGAACGCTTCGTAAAAGAAACTGCGACGCGTGATGTCATTGCGCCCACCATTAAAGCGGCGCTTGCTGATGCGGGTGTGACGTCAGCGGACATCGCTCATGCCGCTATATGCGAGCCATTGCCGGGTATGTGGCGGGATATCAGCAAAGCAACTGGCATCACCGCGCCCAATCATGCAAGCGACCTGAGTGCCGCCGCTGGTGATCTCGGCGCAGCGCATCCGCTGTTCGCGCTCGCACTCGCTTTGGACGCAGCTCAGCCGGGCGATATAATACTGCTCGCTGGATTTGGAAGTGGTTGCGATACTTTGATTTTTAAAGTGATCGGAGCGGTTGCTGGAGCAGCAAAAGCACGCGCCGCACTCACACAAGGCCTGATTTTCGCCGACTATTTGCGGTTTCTCTCACTCACCGGAACAATCGATCTGGACTGGGGCATCCGGTCCGAATTTGAGCAAAAGACCCAAGCAACGGTGCTGGAACGCTATGGCCGCGACATGATCGGTTTCATCGGTGGACGCGATACGAGAGGCAATGTCCAGTTCCCCAAATCGCGAATTCCCGTGCGTCCTGATGCTGATGGCCCCGAACCGATGGAGGATATGCGGTTGGCCGATGTGCCTGCAAAACTCGTTTCGGTGACCGCAGACCGGTTGAACTTCACGCCAGACCCGCCTTTCTGGTTTGGTCTAGTTCAGTTCGAAAACGGCGCGCGGGTGATGATGGAATTCACTGATGCGGACGCCGATGGCTTTAAGGTGGGGGATAGTGTGGCGATGCGGCTGCGGATTAAATCGCACGACAAAAGGCGTGGCTTTCGGACCTATTTCTGGAAAGCCGCCCCTGCTCTCCGCCCGATAATGGAGGCGTAAATATGGCCAGTGGGATCAAAGACCGCGTCGCCATAATCGGCATGGGCTGCACCGTATTTGGTGAATTGTGGAACAAAGGGCCCGAAGACCTGATCGTCGAGGCGTTTGAAGAAGCCTTGGCAGATGCGGGCATTGCGCGCGGACATATTAACGCCGCGTGGGTTGGCAATGCGCTGGACGACATTAATATCGGCAACAGCGCGCTCCCGCTTGCGCATGCGCTGCGTCTGAAAGCCATCCCCGTGTCGCGCGTTGAGAATATGTGCGCGACCGGCACTGAAGCATTACGCGCAGCCACTTATGCCGTTGCCGCAGGAGCGGTCGATTTCGCCGTCGCACTCGGTGTCGAGAAGCTGAAGGATACAGGCTATGGGGGCTTGCCGCTGCGCACCAAAGGTCTCGCGAATGACCTATGGATGCCTTATGGATCAGCGCCGGGAACCTTCGCGCAATTGGCCGGGGCTTACACCGCGCGCCACGGCGCGTCGTCCGAAGACCTCAAGCGCGCAATGGCGCATGTCAGCTGGAAGAGCCACCAGAACGGTGCGCTCAATGCCAAGGCGCATTTACGCAAAGCGGTGGATATGGAAACGATATTAAACGCTCCTATGATTGCCAATCCGCTCGGGCTATTCGATTGCTGCGGTGTGTCAGACGGTGCTGCCTGCGCGATTGTAACAACGCCTGAAATTGCCAAGGGTCTTGGCATTGCCAATCCGGTGACGGTTAAGGCAATTCAATTATCGGCAAGCCATGGCTGGGAAGCAAGTTATCATGAATGGGATGGCTCATCTATCCGCAACACACAAGAAGCCGCTAAACGCGCTTATGCCGAAGCGGGGATTTCCGCTCATGACCTGTCGATGACCGAAGTGCATGATTGCTTCTCAGTCACCGAGCTGGTTACCATGGAAGATCTAGGCCTATCAGCTGAAGGCAGCGCCATATTCGACATATTGGATGGCCGCTATGACCACGATGGCGCGATGCCGTGCCAAACCGATGGCGGATTGAAATGCTTCGGCCATCCGGTTGGTGCTTCGGGCCTGCGGATGGCATATGAGGTTTATAGCCAGCTTTTGGGCCGCGCGGGCGACCGACAGTTGGCCAATGTAGATTTCGGCCTTACGCATAATCTGGGCGGGCAGCCCGCCAATAGCGTGGCGGCTGTCTCTATCCTCGGACGACTAAATTAGGGAAACAGACAATGGCTGGACTTTACTTCGACCAATTCGAGATTGGGCAGGTTTTCAAACATGAAATCCGCCGTACCGTCACCGACATGGACAATATTCTGTTCTCGTCGCTGACGTACAATCCAGCAGCGATCCATATCGACCATGAATATGCCAAAGGCACCGAGTTCAGCAAACCGCTGATGAATTCGATCTTTACGCTCGGCCTCGTCATTGGATTGTCGATTCAGGATACCACGCTCGGCACCACAATCGGCAATCTGGGCATGACGGATACGACATTTCCTAAGCCAGTTTTTGCGGGGGACACGATCCGGTCCGAAACGAAGATTGTCGAAAAACGCGAGAGCAAATCGCGCCCGACGCAAGGTATCGTGACGTTCGAACATATCGGTCTTAACCAGCGCGACGAGGTAATCTGTCGCACTGTACGCGCTGCGCTGATGATAAAGGCGCCAGCATGAAATTAAGGTCGATGCTTTTTGTCCCCGGCGACAGCGAAAAGAAATTTGCCAAGGCACGCGCGACGGCGGCTGATGCATTGATCCTTGATCTGGAAGATTCGGTTGCGCTTGAACAAAAAGCCACGGCGCGCGACCATGTCGCTTCGCTGCTCAACGATGATACCCCGAGGCGCTGGTCGTTTTTCGTGCGGCCCAATCCGTTCGACACCGGATTGACCTATGAGGATCTAGCAGCGGTTGTGAAACCCGGGCTTGGTGGTCTGCTAATACCCAAGGCCGATGGGGCACATGATATCGCGCGTATTGCCGAAGAATTGGACAGACTGGAAGCAGCCGCTGGAATGGCAATCGGCACCGTTAAAATTGCAGTCGTTGCGACAGAAACGCCGATCGCGATGTTCAATCTGGCAAGCTATACCCCGCCCCATCCGCGCCTGATTGCGCTCACCTGGGGCGCAGAGGACTTGGCCGCAGCCATTGGCGCAACGGGCAACAAGGAAGATGACGGTCAGTGGACTTCGCCCTATCAAATGGCGCGCAATATGTGCCTGTTCGCATCGGCTGCAGCGGGCGTATTGCCGCTCGATACGCTTTACGCCAATTTTCGCGATGCCGAGGGCCTTGAGGCTGATTGCAGACGCGCCAGGCGCGACGGGTTTCTGGGCCGCATCGCTATTCATCCTGATCAAGTAGACATCATCAACCGCTGCTTCACGCCGTCGGATGCTGAAATTTCAGAGGCCCGCAAAATTGTAAATGCCTTCGCCGCTCATCCGGGCGCTGGTACGCTCGGCATCGATGGCAAGATGTTCGATATACCCCACTTAAAGGCAGCGCAAAAAACGCTCGCCTCAGTAAATTAGGAGAAAAAAATGTCCGCATCCCGTCCCCTTCCTACCGAAGATGATCTCAACGTCATTCGCGAAGGCGTTCGAGCCGTATGCTCGCATTTCGGTGACGACTATTGGCTCGCCCGCGATGATGATGGGAAATTTCCGCATGAGTTCCACCGTGCGATGGCCGAAGGTGGCTGGCTTGGGATTACCATGCCTGAGCGATATGGCGGTTCGGGCCTTGGCGTCACCGAAGCCACGGTCATGATGAACGAAGTGTCGTCCCACGGCGGCGGCTTTGCAGCCGCATCGACCATTCATATCAATCTGTTCGGACCACATCCGATTGTGGTGGAAGGCACGGAAGAGCAAAAGGCACGGTGGGTTCCGCGTCTAGTGTCGGGCGAAGACCAATGCTGCTTCGGTTTTACCGAGCCCGACGCTGGCCTCAACACGACGCGCATCAAAACTTTCGCCGAAAAAGTTCCTGGCGGCTATATCGTGCATGGCCAAAAGGTCTGGACATCGACCGCGCAGGTGGCGAACAAGATTATGCTACTAACGCGCACGACGAAATATGAGGATTGCGATAGACCAACCGACGGCATTACCATTTTTTACACCGACCTTGACCGCAGCAAAATCGACGTAAACTTAATTCCGAAAATGGGCCGTAAAGCGGTCGATTCGAACGCGATCTTTATCGACGGCTTGTTCATCCCCGACGAGGACCGGATCGGCGAAGAGGGCAAAGGTTTTGGTTACATCCTCCACAGCCTTAACCCCGAACGCATACTGATTGGCGCTGAAGCCATCGGCATAGGCCGCGATGCTTTGCGCCGTGCCACGCAATACGCCAAAGACCGCGTGGTATTTGATCGCCCTATCGGGCAAAACCAGGGCATTCAACACCCGCTTGCTGAAAAGTGGATGTATCTCGAATCTGCATGGCTCATGTGCGAAAAGGCCGCCCGCCTATACGATCAGGGATTGCCGTGCGGTGCAGAATCGAACGCCGCCAAATTCCTCGCAGCCCGCGCATGCCATGATGCCGCTTGGCAGGCAGTCGCAACGCATGGTGGCTTTGGCTATGCCAAGGAATATCATGTCGAACGGCTCTACCGCGAATCCGCATTGACTCGGCTAGCGCCGATTACCGAACAGCTGATTATGAGCTTCATCGCTGAAAAGGTGCTTGGGCTTCCAAAAAGTTATTGAGGGACAGGGTTTATGGGAATGATGGATGGCAGAGCCGTTTTGGTCACGGGCGCGGGTCGTGGGGTCGGGCGAGGCATTGCGCTGGAGTTAGCAAAGGCTGGGGCAGCGGTAGTAGTCAATGACCTAGGCGTATCGATTACCGGGGAGAATGCCGAGGGATCGCCAGCAGAGCAAGTTGCCGCCGAAATCAAGGCACTGGGTGGCAAGGCTGTCGCTAATCATGACAGCGTCGCCGACTGGGACGGGGCTTGTGCTATGGTCAAATCCGCAGTCGATAATTTTGGACGAATTGATGCGGTGGTAAACAACGCAGGCAACCTGCGCGACGTCTATTTCCATAAGATGAGTCCCGAAGATTTTGACGCGGTTGTCGCGGTCCATTTGAAAGGCAGTTTCAACACAAGCCGTGCTGCAGCGCCCTTTTTCAAGGAACAGGGGTCAGGTGCCTACGTCCACATGACGTCTACTAGCGGCCTAATCGGCAATTTCGGGCAGGCCAATTATTCGGCGGCGAAGCTTGGCATCGTTGGACTGAGTAAATCCATCGCTTTGGATATGCAGCGTTTTGGTGTGCGCTCCAACGCAGTTGCGCCATTTGCGTGGACGCGAATGATTGACTCGATTCCGACCGATACCCCCGAACAGCAAAAGCGCGTCGATGGGCTGAAAAAACTCGATGCTGACAAAATCGCGCCATTTGTTGTCGCCTTGTGCAGCGATCAAGGTGCTAAAGTTACCGGGCAGATTTTTGCCGTCCGGAACAACGAAATTTTCTTGTTCTCGCAGCCACGTCCAATCCGCGTGGCACACACCTCCGATGGCTGGACTCCCGAAACCGTGGCCGAGCGTGTATTCGATCAATTTGCCAACGACTTCTATCCGCTAGATCGTTCAGCAGACATTTTTACGTGGGATCCTGTATGAGCATTGCGTCTGATCTTCGTTCCAAACTACGCATACCGGTCATGGCTGGGCCAATGTTCATAGCCTCTACAGCAGATCTGGTCATCGCCCAGTGCAATGCGGGTATCATAGGCTCAATGCCTGCGCTCAACCCACGTTCTACCGAGTCACTGGGTGAAGATGTGCAGCGCATAGCCGCAAGTGTCGCCAACATGCCTTATGCCATCAATCTGGTTGCACATGCCAGCAACTCCCGATTGGAAGCCGACCTCGAGGTTGTCCTGAAATACAAGGTGCCGATCGTCGTGCTGGCACTGGCTGCCAATCCCGATTTGGTTAAACGGCTTCAAGACAACGGCAGTCTTGTGTTTCAGGACGTCATCAAAAACCGCCATGCGCAGAAATGTGCGGAAATGGGCGTTGACGGGATCATTGCGGTTGCCGCAGGCGCTGGCGGACATACTGGTGATCTCTCGCCTTTCGCGCTGGTACAAGAAATCCGCGAGTGGTGGGACGGATTGCTTTTGCTCTCCGGCTGTATCGCCAATGGCCGGTCTGTGCTGGCAGCCGAAGTGCTCGGCGCTGATTTGGCCTATATCGGTTCGCCGTTTCTGGCTTCAACCGAGGCGAATACGCAAGCCGGTTTCAAGCAAATGATCGTCGATGGTTCGGCGGCTGACATCGTTACCACAAATTGTTTTACCGGGGTCGACGCCAACTTCCTGCGACAGTCACTCATAGAAAATGGTCTTGATCCCGCCAACCTAAAACGCGCTGAAGGCAAAGGCATCAACATCGATGGCGGCGGCGAAAATGCTAAGGCATGGAAAGAAATCTGGAGTGCTGGCCAGGGTATTTGTGTGGTGAAACACGCCGAGCCCGCGACGGCCTATATCGACCGGCTCGCTGGCGAATATACAGCGGCGCGGGCCGCGTTGGGCATGAAAGCGTGAACCGGCAAGTCATCCTGACGTCGCGGCCAACTGGTGTGGCGCAAGCTGAAAACTTCGCGATTGTCGATGCATCGTCCCTGCCATTGGCCGACGGTCAAATCCGTATCCGCAACAGATACCTGTCGGTCGAGCCCGCAATGCGCGGTTGGATCGCCGACGCCAGTAACTATTCCGCGCCAGTAGCGATTGGCGCAGTCATGCGTGCGCTTGCCGTAGGTGAGGTGGTAGAAAGTCTGACAGAGAAATACCGTCCAGGGGAGCTTCTCGTCGGTTGGTTCGGGTGGCAAGACGAAGCGGTCGTTGAACAATCCGATATTGTGCGCCGGATAACCGAAGTTGATCTGCCGCCGTCGCTGGCGCTTGGCATTCTGGGGATTAATGGCGTAAGCGCGCATCTTGCTTTGACGCTGATAGGTGAGCCTACGTCTGGGGATACGGTGCTGGTATCAACCGCCGCAGGTGCGGTCGGATCTGCTGTTGGCCAGATTGCACAGATTTTCGGTTGCAGGACAATTGGTATAACCGGCGGCGCCGAAAAGGTCGCGCAGTGCACCGAACATTTCGGATATGATGCCGCGCTGGATTATAAAGCGGCCAATTTCTCCGAGGCGCTGGCCGCCGCATGTAGCGATGGCGTGAATGTCTATTATGACAACACGGCAGGCGCTATCAGTGACTTAGTCTATCCTCATCTATCGCTTAATGCGCGCGTAGTGATATGCGGAACAGCAGCAATATCTTCATGGTCGCCGTGGCCAGATGGACCGCGTGTCGAGCGTCATCTCCTACTCAAACGCGCGCGGATGCAGGGCTTTGTGATTTTTGACCATATGGACAAATATGAGGCGTCGGTGGCACAGCTCGCTGATTGGGTTCGCTCGGGCTGGCTCCGCTATCAAGAAGATATCTTAAACGGGCTGGATACTTGTCCCGACGCATTGGCGGGGCTATACCGCGGCGAAAACAAGGGCAAGCGCATCATAAAGCTATAAACTAGAGAGCCATTAAGGGCCTGACACAGGTATTCGGAGAACCGGCGCGTGTTGCCCGAAGTTTTGTGAACGGGTATGAAGCAATGATCGCAGTGCGCCCATTATTAATAGGAGATTTTATGATGCCTACAACGCTGCAAGGTCGCAAAGTGGTTGTCCTGGGCGGAACTTCAGGAATTGGCCTTGCGGTTGCCAAAGCGGTGTTGGCGGATGGAGCAACGGTCGTTGTTGGTTCACATAACCGAGCAAAGATAGATGCAGCGGTCGCCGAACTGGGCATGTCGGCAACAGGCGGAGTGCTGAACGTTAATGATGAATCCAGCATCATGGCATTTTTTGAACAAGTGGGCCCCCTTGATCACCTTGTTTACACTGCGGGCGATTGGAAACGGCGAAACAATAACATCGGTAACAATTTTGACCTGACCGATGCGCAGGCAGGATTTGGAATTCGGTTCTGGGGCGCTTTGCTGGCGGTCAAACATGCTATGCCCATGATTGCACCAGACGGGTCAATAACGCTCACCGGAGGCGTACTCGCGCATCGACCGCAAAAAGGAGCAGCACTCTCGACCGCGATCGCCGGGGCCGCAGAACATTTGATGCGTGGGCTAGCCGTCGATCTGGCACCATTGCGCGTCAATCTGGTAGCGCCGGGATTGATCGCAACAGAAGTCTGGTCCCGACTACCAGAGGGAGCAATGCAAACGATGGTCGATGGCCAACCGCTACCCCGTCCGGGGCTGCCCGAAGAGGTCGCCGAGGCATATCTGTACTTCATGCGTGCAGGGTATACGACCGGGCAGGTCGCCATCGTTGATGGTGGGCGTTTATTCATGTGACCCAGACAATTTTAACAAGCTAAGCTGGCGCCGTCAAAGGTTGTTGCCGGATGAGAGACCTGCCTTTAATCGTCCATATCTGCCGGTCATTGTAAAAGGGGGTATCTGGATAAAGATGGCGGATCTAATTTGGTCATTGTTGATTATTTGCGGCCCTTCGATCGAAACCGTGCCCAGCCTTAATGCCGTCGCCTTATACTCGCTATCACGGCCAAGTAATTCAAACAGGGTTATCATCGATCAAGCAACCGGCGGCGTGGACTTCAGGGTATCAACATCAGCCCTAGTCAAGCAACGCCGCGCTCGTCTTTGCTCCAATAGCCCGATCTCAAATCTTTTTTAGAAACCTTGCCCGACGGCACCAGTGGAAATGCGTCAACAAAATCTATGCTCTTTGGCACTTTATAGGACGCCAGCCGTTCACGGCACCAGACAATCAGGTCTTCGGGACTTGCTCCACCTTCTCTTGCAATTACGATGGCCTTCACCGCTTCGCCCCAACGCGGGTCAGGCACGCCAATCACCGCGACGCTCGCTACTTGGGGATGTGTTGAAAGGACATTTTCGATTTCGGCGGAATAGATATTCTCCCCGCCTGAGACGATCATATCCTTGGCACGGTCAATGATGTAATAAAGCCCTTCGGTATCTTTGCGAACAATGTCACCGCTGCGATACCAACCATTTTGCAACGCGGCGGCCGTCGTTTCCGGTTGCTGCCAATAGCCCTTAGTAATCGCGGGCTGCCGGATCAGCAATTCGCCAGGATCGCCGTCTGCAACCTCATTACCGTCGGCATCCACGATGCGGAATTCAACCAAAGGCAAGGGACGACCGCAGCTTTGCAGCTTGGCCTCGTCACTCAAATCATGTTCTTCTGGCCGCAGGATTGACGAAGCGCCGCCCGCTTCGGTGGACCCGTAAAACTGCATAAATTTGCCCGGCATGGTCGCAATAGCACGCTTGATCAGGCCAAGGGAAATCGGAGAACCCGCATAGAGCGTCAGCCGCAGTGACGCAAAATCGGTCGTCTTTGCATCTGGATGATCGAGGAGCATTTGCAGCATGGTCGGGGTGAGCGTTAGTAATGTCGGCCGCAACTGCGCAATTGTGCGCAACACCAACGCCGGATCAAACTGGCGCACGATGGTTATCGACACGCCATTATACAAGCATTGCAGTGTAATCCCCAAATGGAGCAGATGAAAGTTTGGTAGCGCATTAATGAAACTGTCATCGCGCTCCCAATGATAAGCCGGCTCGAGATGCTCGGACAACCGCATCATATTGGTGCCGCGGTGCGAGAGCATGACACCTTTGGGCCGACCTGTAGTGCCCGATGTATAAAGCTGAAATGCAGTGTCATCTTCGCGGACCAAAGTGGTGGGTCGCACTTCGACCTGCGTTGCTACTAGGCTTTCATAAGTGTCGTTTTCGTCAATCCAGATTGCACGTGGCGGATTGGTCATGTGCGCACAGGCGCCTGTCCACAACGACCCTTGTTCGCGCTCAACAATCACAAATGTTGCCTGACTGTTAGTTATTTGCTCAGCAAGCTCGGGCGCAGCCAGTCGCCAGTTAAGCACAACGAAACCAGCACGAGTCCTTGCACAACCAAAGAATGCAGCATAGAAATCAATGGTGTTTTTACCCATAAAGCCCACCAATTTTTCGGCCTGCGCACCCTCACCTAGCAAGAAATGGGCGGAACGATTGGCCAGGCGGTCGAACTCGGCAAAGCTAACAGTCCGCCCAGTCATTTTGAATGCGGTGCGTTCCGGGTCGTGCCGCGCCCAATAATCAGGATAATCGCCCAGCGTTCGGATTTCAGGATAAGCCCACATTAGCCAACGCCCTTTGACATTTGGAACACGCAGCGCGCTAGGGAGCTTTCCGAGACCTTTATCGCCGCTTCACATATTTCAGACCATAGAAAAGGGTTAATCGGATTACCCTTGCTCGGGTTGTTAAGCGCCAGCCGATCACGTTCGTTTATGACGGATATGAACAATGGTGTAAGGGACATTCATATTTCCTTTTGATGAATCGATTTACTAAATGCAGATGGCCGAGTCAATTCACTCTTGCTGCCATTGACTCGAACCCAACTTCAGGCCGAACATCCCTCCAATCCGGGATCATGATAGCCTTGACGGCAGTCGGAAGTTACTCTATCAAAAAAACGTGCCGTGACTACTCCGGTAAACATATTTACTATATATCATCAGCGCAGGAGAGAATGCGGTGAAAATCATACAGGACAACATAAAAAGTCGGTTACTCTTCCTCGGCAAGGCGTTTACCGACCAGCGATCCTGTAAGCGCGATTATGACCTAATCTTCGACCGCTTCGGTTAATACCTTGCTTGCGCATCTGAACTGGCCCACGCCTAAATCGAGTGCCACCCGACGGTGCGGAAACCGGCTTCTCAGACCAATCCTAACCGCCTCTTGCTTGAAATCGCCCGTATGTTTGATCTCCATGAGTGGTCTCCTTAAGGGAGTTATAAAATCTCAAGTGATCGGAACCAAACCGTTGCAAGTCTAATACTGATATTTTAGTTTTACCGAATGAGGCAGATGCGAGTTTTTTGGGCTACGGAAGGGTGTCTCATGACAACTTTATTGAGGCATTATCTGAAACGTTCAGTTTGATCAAATAGGCCGGAATGGCCTTCGATTATTTCCCACCTTCGCGTCCCGTGTTTCGCGCGATTTAGATGTAAACCAGGGTGAACCTATGATTACAGCTGCAGATTACAAATTTCATGAGCGCGATAGCGCCGACGACACTTGGACCGAAACCGTCTTCCAGATATTTTCGGTTCCAGAACTCGGCATCAGCGGAAATATCTATGTGCTCACCCGCCCAAATTTGGGCGTTTGCCATTGCTCAATCGAGATCCATCAGGGATTGTGCATGCACCCATGGCAGCTTCACCACAATGACTCGCAGATGCATATGCGCTGCCCGGAGGATTTTTCTGACTTCACTCTTCCCAACGGCCTGACCTTCAAAGCGCACTCGGAACGCGAGCAAGAGTGGAGTTATAAATCTTGCGATGGACTTTGTTCGCTGGAGTTGAAGTCTTCAGCGGTTTGTGATCCAACTGATGCTCGCGATCCCAATCAAGTCCCTCAAGCGAGCAATAGTGAAGTCAAAGGGTATGCTGGCTGGAATAATGGCCACCTCGAAGGCAAAAGCCGGGTCGTCGGGACACTAAAGCTGCGAGACAAGAGCTACACGATTGATTGTGTTGAAGGGGTCAACAAGAGTTGGGGCCCACGGAATGATTGGGGCAACAAGGGCGCGAGTTGGATTCACGTTGATCTTGGCGAGGACCTGACTGCGTTTCTTGTGCTCGATCTCGACATTGAGGGGCGTCAGGTTCGGTATGGTTCGCTGAAATACGGATACGTTCTCGTGGGCGGTGAGCGGCGCCCGCTCCTATCCGGCGAAATGACAGCTACCCGATCTGACATGCTCGTGACCAGCGCAAAGGTCCGCTTTGAAGACGATCAAGGCGATGTTTATGAGGCTGTTGGCCAGACCATTGCCGCAGGCCCATGGTATAATTTCAATCCCTCCAGTGTGGGCTATCAGTGTCTGTTGCGATGGACATCCGGAGACCGAGTAGGGCACAGCCATATCGCTGACTTTGTTGGGCAATATTATCTTTCGCTCAGCATGGCTGACGACCTCTATGATTGAGAAAGCAGATGACGATGGGTGAATATGAGATAATCAATGAAGGACAACGCCAGCGGCCGAGCGATGCGATAATTGCGCAAATCCGCGACCGATATCCCACCGAGCCAGAAATCGACCGGGTCTTAACCTCCAAGATGAAACGTCGCCAAGCGGGCAAATGTTTCGAGGCCGCAACTCTGAACCAGTTGGTCGAAGGCACATCAAATTTAATTTCCGATCGTCTTGGTCGACCGGTGAAGATCTCTAACGCCAAATGGTTGTCTGGCGGAGCCTCGAAGATCCAGATGAAGTTTGAACTCGATTGGACCGAGCCCAATGGCGAGGAGCGCACCGACGTGCTGGTTCTGCGAATGGAGCCTGCGGCCTCGGTCACCGAGTCCAGTCGCACACGCGAATTCGAAGTTATCCATGCGGTAAATGGGATCATTCCCGCGCCGCGCGCCTTTTGGGTTGATCCAGATGGCAGTTTTCTTCCCTATCCCGCTATGGTTTACGCGTTTGCGTCGGGCTCCGCAAAGCCATCCTATGATGCCGGCAAGGTTTCCGGATTGGGTCAAAATTATGGACCGAAACTGCGTGCCCAATTGGCGCCGCAATTTGTTGGCCTGCTGGCCAAGCTGCATACGATTGATGTGGCACGCATAGACGGCATGGAGCATTTTGACCGACCAACCGTAGGAAGCAACCAGTCCATAATCCGGCAGGTCAATTCGATGCGGCGCATTTGGGAAGAAGATCGGATCGAGGAAGAACCGATCATGGAAATAATCTATCGCTGGTTGATCGCAAATGCACCGCCTCTGGACCATGTTTCAATCGTTCACGGTGATTACCGCAGCGGCAATTTTCTCTTCGACGAGGAACAGGGTAAGATAACGGCCTGGCTCGATTGGGAAGGTGCCTCCTTAGGCGATCGGCATCAGGACCTGACCTATGCCATTATGCCGTCATTTGCTCATCTCGCGGAGGACGAAACGACGCTTCTGGGATCGGGAATGATGGCAGAGAATGACCTCTATGTCGCTTACGAAAAGGCGTCCGGCCTGACCGTCGATCCGGTGCGGATCGCCTATTTCAATATCTACAATCGCTATCTAATAGCTATATTGACATTGGCAGCGTCCGCACGAGCCTCACGAAGCCGCGGCACGCATCAGGACGTTCTGGTGAATTATGTTGTTGGGCTTGGCTATCCCGCTTTGGCTGACCTTCGCGATTATTACTTGGGAGTTGTGAAATGATCCGGGATTTTGATGCTCAGCTTCAGGTTGCCCTCACTGCCTTGCAGGACATCGTCGCACCGGCCCTTTCCGGAGCGGACAATCATGTGATCGAGCAGTTGATGCTCTCAGTTGCGACGGTAGGTTTCGTAAAGGCGCGGCTACCCGAAGCCCGCCGCTTCTATCGCATGGACCTTCGAAGTTGGATCGAATTATCGAAGAACGCGGCTCAGATTGTTAGTGTGCCAGATGTTATGGCAAAAACGATAGCCGATGGGGTTCACGTATTGACCGATCCGGAAGCGGACATTGCTGATTTCGAAAACATTAGCCGCCAATTGCGCGATCACGTCACCGCTTTGTCCGCTGCCGCTGTCGGCCAACCTTACGAGGCAGATCTCGATTCGGTTATCCTTGAGAAGCTTGGCGTGCTGATCGCGCAAAATCGCCAATGGACCGCTTCATTCGGTTTTGAATTACAGCCAGAAAACTTACCCTTGGCGGCTTGGTAACCGACACCCGACTTTCTTTTCATCTAACAATTGGTCAGTTCTGTTCAATTGACGCCTCGAATCAATACCAGAATAGCCAGCATCACCAAGCTATTGGGGAGAGCCAAAGGCTGTATTAAAGAGCTACCAAAGCTGGAGCCCAAATGAGTGCGCCCGTATATTTGTCATATGTAACGACTATACGGGCGCTCATTCAATATCCCCTCTCCGAGGCGACAATCAATTCAGTTAGACACTACGATCAAAAATTGAACCGTACATTGACCATATACGTCCTGGGATCACCTGGTACCGCAGTATTGAACTGGAACAATTCGCCCAGCGCGACGCCGCCGACATAGTAGGTCTTGTCGAAGACGTTTTTGACCAATGCTGCAACTGTCCAGCCTGCGGAAAGGTGCTTCAGCGCCAAACGCAAATTGGCAACCTCATATGATGGCAGGACAGTACCTTGGTTCAGGTTGCCGGTAGAACTGAAAGAGGTCGACGTCTGCTTGTATAAGTCGGCACGCAACGATGCTTCCATGTCTTCGCCGACTGGAGCAGTCAGGACGCCGAATACCGAACCCGACCATTTAGGCGCATCTGGATATGTTCCGAAAGCGACTGGCGCCCCACCTGCAACCGATACTTCGTTATCCGTAAATTTAGCATCAGTGTAAGACAGCGAAGCACCCAAGCTCAGCCAATCTGAAGGCTCAACCGTACCGTCAAACTCGAACCCCTTGACCTTCGCCTTCGGTACATTGACCGTAATTGCCGCCGGCGAGCCGCCAACAAGCGTATAGGCAACCCGCTGCGCATCTTGGATCCAATTTTGATAGGCCGCACCATTGAAAGTGAACTGGGTCGAGCCGGAACCGCTTAATTTGAAACCAAACTCAACGTCAGTCACCGTCTCTACGTCATAGCCATTGCCGCCCACGGTCCCAAGGCCTGGTCGCGGACGAACCACTCCGTTGTAACCGCCATTGCGATAACTCCGGCGGGTAACCGCGTAAAGCAGCAGGTCAGAATTGGCCTGGTTCTGTACCCCCAATGTCCAGCTCAGATTATTGTAAGTCTTACTTTGATTTGGCTTGTAAGTAGCCTGAACTGCTGCTGGATCGTCAAATGAAAGATCATCAGGCAGCATCTGGATTCGCAGCTTCTCACTGGTGTAGCGAAGGCCTGCCGTCACTGCCAGACCCTCTACGCCTGTAGCACCCGACAGGTCATATGTGCCTTGTGCATAGCCAGCGTAAGTTTTGCTACCCGTCTTTGAGGTATTAATCTGCAATTGGCGAATAAGCGGAAAGTTGAATAAATCACTACCCGTGATGTTGCGGTTAGTTTCCGACGAGAAATATACGCCGGTGACATACTCAAGTTGACCACCTGCTGCTTCGCCCAGCAATTGAAGCTCGTTCGAAAATTGCTCGGTTTTATCGCGTTTTCCGATAATTCCGTTATCATCGATCCCATAAGGGATCCCATCAATATCTCCGAAGACATCGTTTATCAGACTGGTGTAGCCTAAAACATTCTTGATCTTCGCATTGGAGCCTACGTCTATCGTAGTGATATTCGAGACGACCAGATTGCGGCCCTTATATGAATTGGGTCCATCTGATTCTACTAAGTACGGACCGCGCGCTAGCTGCGTGTTGATATATGAGGTGATACCGCCCGGATCGAGGCGTGGATTTGCTGCAGCATAAGCCGCCGCCGATCCGGCGACTGGTGCTTGGCCAGTAAAGGCACCGATGAGGAAATCGAAGGTACCGGCATCACCAAAGTTGGTGAGCAGGGTAACCGGCACAGCACCAGTAGGATTGATACTGTAGATCCCGCCGATCGAGTTGTTCCCGCCTGAATGGAGGTAATCGACAACGATTTCATTTTCGATCGTGTCGGACAACTGCGTATAAAGGCTTAGCCGTGCGCCAAAGCGATCGACATCGCCGGCACGCTCGTTCTTGAAAAGATTTACCTGGTAGCCATCACGCTGTTGGTAAAACCCGGAAACACGGGCAAGAACCCGATCCTCCGCCAATGGAACATTAATCGCGCCCTCGACTTGGCGCAGATCGTAGTTACCAACCCGGGCATCGATATAACCGCCAAGCTCGTTCTTTGGTTTTACAGAAGTGAACAGCACTGCTCCGCCAGTGGCGTTGCGGCCGAACAATGTGCCCTGAGGGCCCTTTAACACCTGGACCGACTGAAGATCATAAAAAGCCGAACTACCGCCGGCTCCGCCCACCTGTATTTCATTGAAATATGGCAGAACGCCAGGGCGCGTGTTGCTGAAAGCGTCAAGGTTCTGACCGCGAATAGCATAATTGAGCTGGTTCGAGTTTTGAGACGCGCGCACAATCAAGCCCGGTGTAGTAGTCTGCAGGTCGCTTTCGCTAGTGATGGATCGCTCAGCCAAGGCTTCGCCGCCGATTACTGAAACTGCAACCGGCGTTTCTTGCAAGCTTTCCTCGCGGCGCTGCGCGGTCACGATGATAACATCGTCCTGCTCATCGCGGTTAGCTTCTTCCGAAGCCTGCGCCTGGGCGAACGCTGTGTGCGGCACCAGCGACGCCACTGCAACTGTAGCAAGCAGCGTTTTATAAAGAATTCTGTTAATCATAATCCGTTCTCCCTTGAGCCTTGGTTTAAAGGTCCAAGGTCGATAGTCTAAAAGATAAACCACTTTATAAACGAAAAATCAATAACTGATATGCATTTTTTGCGATATTTCTTTACTGTGGCTCTTTTGCAACTCGTTAGGCATGGTTATGTCCATCTCAATCTTCGGCCTCCGTTTTGACGAGTGCCCGTAATCGGAAGCTTTGAAGTGGGTCTATATGCATGGCAACAGCGTGGCGGACTAGGTTGCGATCATTGGCCAAGCTGCGCAAGCGTCGAGTTGATCTATACTTAAAACGCCTAGAATGACTGACTTTACTCGCACAGCTGAGCATTTTTGAGATCAATAGTCTTATCTTACAGCGCCGCCTTGGCTAAAAAGTCGGCACACCGTTCGCCGATCATAATGCATGCGGCGTTAGTATTTCCTGATGTGATAGCTGGCATAATCGACCCGTCTGCGATCCGCAACCGGCCGATCCCATGCACTCGCAGTTCGGAATCGACGACAGCGCTCCCATCGGTCACTGCACCCATACGGCATGTGCCAATATGATGATATCCAGTGCTCGCTGTTTCCCGGACATAGGCAATCAATGCTTCATCGCTTTCATCGGCTAGATTAGGCTGAAGCTCTCTATTGCCAAGGCGCCGCATCGGTTCCGCGGCGCAGATCCTACCAATCAAGCGCAGGCCGTCTACCGCAGTTTGCATATCGCGATCAGTTGAAAAGTAGTTTGGAGATATCGTCGGTGCGTTCCGGACATCGCTTGAGGATATGCGCACAGTGCCTCGGCTCTCTGGCCGGTTTTGATAAAACGCCACTTGGAAGCTCGATTCAGGAAGTAATTCTCCAGAGTAGCTATTGGCCTCAAAGGGCATGAAGAACATCTGGATGTCGGGATCATCAAGCCCCTGACGTGTTCGTGCAAAGCCGCCTGCCAGTGCAGCACCGACTGCCAGCGGGCCCTTGCGCGTGGCTATATAGCGCAAGCCAGCGATACCTTGCGACACCGGGCTCGACATCATCTTGTTGAATGTGTGCGGACTATTTGTCGTAAAGGTTCGCTTGGTGGTAATATGATCAATCATATTGCTGCCTACGCCCGCCAGATCTTGCACCACGGCTATGCCCAAGTCCCGAAGCAGGTCCGCCGGACCTATTCCGGAAAGCTGCAGTAACTGCGGAGTAGCAAACGAACCGGCCGACAGGATGATTTCGCGCCGCGCTGTCGCCCGCTGAACTGTGTCGCCACGTTTAAACAGCACACCGGTCGCGTCTCGCCCAGAAAATTCGACCCTTGAAACCAACGCTTCGGTTAGAATAGTTAAGTTTGGCCGCTTCCGCGCAGTATCCAGAAATGCCTTGGCTGTGGACGACCGCCTGCCGCGCCACGTCGTCGTCTGGTAATAACCTGCCCCCTCGACTTCACGCTGACAAAAATCGTTTCGGCGCGGTATGCCGACGCTTACAGCAGCGTCCAGAAATGCGTCAGCCAGCGGGTTTTGCCAGCCAGCGGTCTCGACCCCGAGCGGGCCGTCTTGCCCATGAAATTCGTCCGGACCTCCGGCGTAGCGCTCACTTCGGCGGAAATACGGCAGTACTTCATCAAAGGACCAGCCGCGGGCTCCCATCTGCCCCCAAATGGCATAGTCTGAAGGTATGCCCCGCACGTAGATCATTCCATTTACCGAACTTGAACCTCCTAAAACCTTGCCCCGCAGCGCCGATATCTTGCGGCCATTGAGGTGTTCTTCGGGTTCAGTTTCAAGATGCCACATGAATTTCGGATCTGCCAGCACGCGGGCAAAGCCTATGGGAATATCGATCCAACGTCCGCTGTCTGCAGGTCCAGCTTCGAGCAATAGAACATTGTTGGCGGGATCTTCGCTCAATCTTGCGGCAACCACCGCGCCGCCCGATCCGCCACCTACAACGATATAGTCATAGTCCGTTGACTCGTAATCCATTAGTCTCTTTCCCATCGCTTCGTCCCGGGTCAAGCCCGACCGCGATCCAATAACAACTCATACACTTTTCGTATATCCCCTATTTGATTTTCGTATATCCCTTATTTGATTGTCAATGATTATTGGCCCATAGCTAGCTTGCAGCGACATAGGAGACCGTAAAGATGTATAAGTTGGTGAACGCCGGTCCAAGCCCGTATGGCCGCAAAGTAGCAGTCGCACTTCACGAGAAAGGACTGCCGTTCGAGACAATCTACGATTTACCATGGGCTGAAGCAACCGAGACGCGGCGCCACAGCCCACTGGAGCAATTGCCGATATTGCTGAGGGATAATGGTGAGGCCATATACGATTCAAGCTTCATTCTGGATTGGCTGGAATGGTTTCACCCAGAAACCGCGTTGCTTCCCGGCCCTCTTGAGGACCGTGTGCAGGCGAGACGGTTGCAAGTTCTGGGCGAACGGTTGATGGAGGTCGCGCAGGCGATGATTTTCGAGCATCATCGTCCGGCATCCGCGCAAGCAGTGATAGAGCGGCAGGAGCGAAAATTGAATAGCGGCTTAGCTGCAGCGGAAGAACTGGTGGCAAATAGTGTTATTGAAGGCGATCGACCGCACCTTGGCGAGATAGCATTAGCAACGACCGTGCTGGCGTGGGAATTTGTTATCGAACAAGGGATGATCCCTAAGTTACCAGCGCTTGTTTGGTCGTCACGCTTCTCCAACATCGCAAAACTTGTTCGCCGCTTAGAATGTCGGGAATCGTTTGAAAGAAGTCGCCCAAAGCCAATGACAGTCGATTTCGATACTGAACTAAAATAGAAATTAAGGAACCGCGAGCGGTTAAAGCATGAGCAGCCTCCGGGGTGCTCATTAATGTGTTATCGGACAGCCTCCAAGCGCCAGTATGTTCATCCTGATCAGAAGACCCGAAAATCTATAAACTCAAAAAGACGCTTTTTTCGCAAGCTCTTAGTTTTTTTGCGACCCAACACGTCGTCAAGTGCCCCTACTGCGGGCGCTGCCTAGTTAGTCAGTGCAAGCCGCGTTTCGTACAGAAAAAGATGTATAGAACGCCGCGTCGGCAAACATGATTATGAGACAGCCTCCAACTGAGGTGCCGCGAAGTCGGTGGGTATACCCAGGAGGTAACTGTGAATTGGACCCGACCTGCAGGATAACTGGGCTGTTCCCCTTCATCTGCGCCAATGGACACTCGGCAGCACTGCCAATTCCTTGCTCGGAATATGGCGGTGGTTGGCACTAAGTAGCCTAGCGTCATCCGCATCATCAGTGTGGACGGGCCAGTCGCCAGTTTACGGCGCTGAGCCAGAATATGCTCAACGGAATTTCTGATATTTGCCCATGAGTGTCGTTGACACGGGATAAAAAATTGCATACCAGATATATGGTAAATGGGGGTCAATATGGCAACAGTACTAAATCATGATATCGCAGCGGCGCCCGACGTTGCTGCGGACAAGAGCGCACTGAAGGACTTTTTTGTGGTCTCGGCCGATGGTCATGTAAATGAGCCCAACGACGTATGGTCAGCGAGGGTTGAGCCACGCTTTCGCGAGCGGCTGCCGCACGTCAAGGTTGACGAAAAGGGACGTAAGTGGTTCGTTGCGGAAGGAATTCGGCCGTCGATGATTCGTGAGGCGCCGCGAGACCTCTCGGTTCCTGTCGATGAATTCATCAAGGATGCTGGCAACGAAACGTACCGCCCGTCGCTCGACAGGACGAAGGGGGCAATGTTCCAAAACCAGGGCGGCTTCAGCGCCGACCGCTACAGGGACATGGACTATGACGGGGTTGACGCAGAGATAGTGTTTCCAAACAAGGGGTTAACTAACTGGCAGTCACCCGATCCCGAGTTAAATGTTGCTATGTGTGCGGCTTGGAATGACTGGGCCTTCGAAGCCTTTGGTGGCCACAGCCGCAGCTTCCCGTCGGCCTGCGTTGCGCCGGCGGATATCCCGGCCGCCGTGCGTGAGATTGAACGGTCAGCCGATCGCGGCTTCAAGTTCGTTATGATGCCGCCGCTGGTGAAGGGTGCAAGCTACAATCAATCCGTGTTCGATCCGCTGTGGGACGCGCTTTCCGAGACTGGGCTGCCCGTCACATTCCATGCTGGCACAGGTAAGGATCCCCGCACGGCCGGCGGCGATGGTGGGGCCATAATCAACTATGTTGTCCACGCAATGAACACTGTTCTGGAGCCCACAGTCCAGCTTTGTAGCTCCGGCGTATTCGACCGCTTCCCTAAGCTCAAATTTGCCACTATCGAGGCTGGCGCAGGTTGGCTTCCCTACGCCCTGTGGGCGATGGACCACGGCCATAACTGCTTTGCTTTCTGGGTTTCACCGCAACTGAAGTACAAGCCGTCGGAATATTTCCGAATGCATGGCCATGCCAGTTTCGAAACTGACCCCATTGGTATCGAGTTGTTGGACCGCGTTGGCGTAGACAATCTGCTCTGGGGTAATGACTATCCGCACATTGAGGGCTCTTGGCCGAACAGTGAAAAAGCGATCGCTTCGTGGTCCAAGAACCTTACCCAAGAGCAGATTGCCAAGATTGTCGGTCTTAACTCGGCCAAACTTTTCAACATTCCTATTCCCCAGAAATTCGCGGCGGCAGCCTAAGATATGACCGATGGACAGGACCGGGGGGGACCGCTCGCTGGAATAAGGGTTATTGAACTCGGTACAATGATCGCGGGGCCTGTGGCGGCCACGTTGTTGGGTGACTTTGGGGCCGAGGTGATAAAAATCGAGCCCCCCGGCGCTGGCGATCCGATCAGGCATTCTGGGCCATTTGTGGGCGAGGAAAGCCTCTACTGGAATGTTGAGGGGCGATCAAAACGCTCGGTCACCCTTGATCTGCGCCTGCCTGAGGGACAGGACGTGCTTCGCGCGTTGGTGCTGCATGCAGACGTTTTGGTTGAAAACTTCCGCCCGGGCACCATGGAGCGTTGGGGGCTTGATTATACCCGCCTGCGCGAATGTAATCCGCGCCTGATTATGCTAAGTACATCCGGCTTTGGGCAGACAGGGCCCAATGCCGCACGTCCTGCATATGACCGCATATCGCTTGCCTTTGCTGGGTTCCTGAATATGACAGGCTACGCGGACCGGGCACCGATCCGTCCAGGCACGGCCCTTGCAGACTATCAGGCTGCTTTGTTGGGGGCCTTCTCATTAATGATAGCGCTGTATGAGCGCGATAGAGGGGGAGGCACTGGACAGCAAATCGACTTATCGCTGTTTGAGGCTGTGTTTCGCTTCACAGATGTCATGATCACGGCCTACGACAAGCTTGGAACCCCCCGCAACCGCTCAGGAAATCGGCACTTTGCCGCGTCGCCTGGAGATCACTACCTTACTGCGGATGACAAATATGTGGCCATGACAGTGGCCGCCAATAACGTCTTTAGGCGCCTGTGCGATGCCATCGGGCGTGCCGAGCTCGCGGATGATGAGCGGTTCTCTAGCCATATCAAGCGCGTTGAGAATTTCGATGCGATCAATGCCGTGATGATCGATTGGTTTCTTGAGAGGTCGGCGCAAGAGGCTGCCGCCGCGTTAGAGGCGTTCGGCGTTCCCCACAGCCTTATCTTCACACCCGCTGATATTGCGGTTGACCCGCACTACGCTGCGCGTGGCGCTATTGCAGAGCTTGATCATCCAGTGATCGGTAAACTGCGCCTGCCTGCCATTCAGCCCCATTTTAGCAATGGCCCCGCGCCTGAAATGCGTCCGGCACCAGCTCTGGGTGCCGATACCGATGCAGTCCTTGCCGACATTCTCGGCATGTCTGCCGATGCAATTGCTTCCCTGCGTGCTTGCGGGGCGGCTTGATGACCATTCCCGCGGACGGGCTGCCATTAAAATCTAATGCAGGCCTCGATCTTTTAGAAGGCGTCGTTGTACTCGACCTAACGGGATCGGTTGCCGGCCCCTATGCGGGGCAATTGCTGGGAGATCTGGGCGCCACCGTGATTAAGGTGGAGCGGCCGGGCGCGGGCGACGATTGTAGGGCATGGGGCCCGCCTTTCTTAGGCGGAGAATCTCTTTGGTACCTGAGCGTTAACCGCAACAAGCTCGCCGTGACCCTAAACATCACGGACCCGTCGGGCCACGCGACCCTGTTGAAGATGGTTGAGAAGGCCGATATCGTTCTTGTCAATGTGACTGGCCGGGTGCAGCAGAAACTCGCCATCGACCATGCCGCCCTATCTGCCGCCAATCCGGCCTTGATCCATGTCTCGATTACGGGCTTTGGGCTCGCTGGCGAAAGGGCCGAGATGCCTTGCTATGACCTTATCGCTGAAGGCTATTCCGGTGTGATGGACATGACCGGCGAGCCCGATGGTCCGCCGCAGAAGGTAGGAACGCCGGCTGCTGATTTGCTTGCCGGCGAAGATGCCGCACTGGCAGCGCTTGCCGCGATGGTTCGCCGCCAACGGACGGGTAAAGGCGCGGCGATCGACATTTCGCTGGTCGAAAGCATGACGCGCTTCATGGCTCCGCGGTTGATGCCGCACTTGGGGTCCGGCGAACCTGTGCGCCGTTCTGGTGGGCGTGACAGCGTGATCGCAATCTATCAGCCCTTTGAGACGGCTGATCTGCCGCTTACATTAGGCCTCGGCAATGACGGTATCTGGCAACGGTTTTGGGACGCTCTGGGGGATGCCGAATTCGCCAAGAACCCTGACTATGCAACTAACGCCCTGCGCCGCCAGCACCGCGCCGACATTGTCAACGTGATCGCAGGCCGCCTCGTTGAGCGTCCGCGCGATGAATGGCTCGCCCTCTTCACGACCGCCCGCGTGCCAGCAGGTCCAATCTACAGACTGGACGAAATCGGCGCCGATGCGGCGCTGCGCCGTCGCGGTTTTCTCTACGCGCTGGACCGAGACGGCTTGCGCGTGCCGCAAGTAGGGCTGGGCATCCAGTTCGATGGCCAGAGCGAGGCCGCAAACCATCCGCCACCGCGCATGGGCGAAGACAACGCAGCTGTGCTCGGTGACTGGCTGGGCCTTGCATCCAACGAAATTGAAGCAATGTCACGTACAGGCATAATCTGAAGGAGCATCCGATGAAATACCAAGAAATTCTTTACAGCGAAGACGGGCCAATCGGGACGCTTACCCTCAACCGCCCCCATGATGGGAATATGTTCACCGAAACAATGTGCCATGAAATTCGCGACTGCATCAATGAAGTGCGCCGCGAAACCCGCACGCGGGTGCTCGTAATAACGGGCGCTGGGGACAAGTTCTTCTGCATCGGTGGGCGCAAAGACGGTATGCAGGATTCGCGGTTGTACGCCGGCGTGCTGCCAACGCTGGAAATGTATGAAAGCATTGATCGCCTTCAGAAGCCGGTTGTCGCCTGCGTCAACGGGTTTGCAGTTGGAGGTGGCAACGTATTGCAGATGGTCTGCGATTTGACCATCGCCAAGGAAAGCGCCGTGTTCCGTCAAGTCGGTCCAATGATGGGCAGTTTCGATGCCGGCTATGGCACATGGTATCTTGAAGACCTAATCGGCAAGAAGCGGGCGAAGGATATGTGGTTCCGCAACCCCAAGCTCTCAGCAAAGGAAGCTGAGGCGATCGGGTTGATCAACCAGGTCGTACCTGACGCAGACTTATCCGAGGCCACGCGGGCTTATGCCTTGGAAATCGCTGATCGCGGTGCGTTTGCCCTTGCCAGCATTAAGGCAGCCTTCGGCGCACGCCATGGCGGCGTAAGCGGACTTTCGCGCGTTTCCCACGACTTGCTGCTGCCGGGCTATCTGCGAAGCGAAGAGGCAAAGGAACTGTCCGCGTCGTTCGCGGAGCGGCGGAAGCCGGACAGTTCGAAGTTCGGCTGCTAGACGCAGGACAGGCGCCGTGCATCGGCTACTCACCCTTCATCACCCCGCCGAAGCGCGACGTTATTACGCGTCTGGTCTTTGGCAGGATGACACACTCTACAACCTCGCTGCGCATTGGGCGGCGGAGCGGGGTGAGGGCGCGGCAGTGCGTGATCATCACCGTCGCCTCTCGTGGCGCGAACTTTTAGCTGAGGCTGATCGGGTCGCCGCCGCATTGCACCAATGTGGACTGACAACGGGAGACCGAGTATCGGTTTGGATGAGCAACCGGATAGAGGCTATTGCCATCTTCCTAGCCTGTTCCCGAAATGGCTATGTCTTCAACACGTCGCTTCATGCCACCTATGGCGCTAGCGAAGTTGCCACCTTACTTGACCAGGTTTCATCGCGTGCCCTGTTTGCCGAGGTAGGCCATGGCGCCGGTGGTGCGCGCGACGACATATTCGCCATGGCTCGGTCGCAGACAGAAATGCGCGCGATTTTCGCTCTCCCGCGGCGCAATGATGATGCCTCCGGTTTGCCCGCGACGGCCTACCCTGTCGGGGTAGGGGCTGCGTTACCTCCAGTTTCTAGCGACCCGGATCAGGTGGTCTACCTCGCCTTTACATCGGGCACCACCGGAGCGCCTAAGGCTGTGATGCACAGCAACAATACCCTGTTAGCGAATGCCCGCGCAATGGTCTCAGACTGGGGTTTCAGTCAGGAAACGGTATTGCTCACGCTCAGCCAGATGAGCCACCATATCGGCACCGTTGCCCTTTGCCAGGCGCTAGTCGGCGGGTTTGAGCTGGTACTGAACGACGTAACGGCGGGGCAACACCCGATCGAATGGATCGAACAGACCAATGCCACCTATATCATGGGGGTCCCTACCCACGCCATGGATATCCTTGCTGCACTTGTAGATCGTGGCCAGGCCTGCCTTGGAGAGGTTAAAGTCTTCTATCTAGCTGGGGCGCCCATTCCGCGCGTCACCGCCCAATCCCTGCTGGATCGAGGGATAACTCCACAGAACGTATACGGGATGACCGAAAACGGATCGCACCAGTATACCCTGCCCAATGATGACGTGAACACCATCATCAGCACCTGCGGCAAGGCTTGCGCTGCCTACGAGATTGCTATCTTCGACCAGAATGACCGTGACGTCGCCGTTGCTAATGGTGAAATTGGTGAAATCGCTGGTCGCGGGGCGATGCGGATGCTTGGCTATTTCAACAATCAGGCATCGACCGAGGGGGCGTTCAATGCCGACGGCTGGTTTCTCAGCGGTGACCTTGGCAGGGTTAACGAACAGGGTAATTTGGAGATCGTCGGCCGCAGTAAGGACATCATCATTCGGGGCGGGCATAACATTCACCCGGCGCGGATTGAGGATCTGGCGATGCGCCACCCGGCCGTCACGAAGGCGGCGGCGGTGCCCGTTGCCGACGAAAGGCTTGGTGAAAAGGTCTGCCTTGTAGTCACTGGCACCGAACCGATCGACGGCGGCGCGCTGCTCGAGTTCCTCGCCGAGGAAGGCCTTTCAAAATATGACATGCCGGAATTTTTTGGACAAACTGAGCGGCTACCGCTTGGGCCTACCGGTAAGGTCCTTAAGCGGGAACTGGTTCAATGGTTGCGAGCCGGAACGCTCGCTCCCCAGACCGTGCGCTGGCGCACAAGTGGAGTTAATCTATGAGTGTTGACCTGACTTATCGTGACCGGACGGCAATCCTCACCCTTTCGCGTCCTGATGCGCTTAATGCGCTGAATTTCGGTATGATAGAAAGCGTAAGCGAGGCTCTGGATGCAGTGGCGCGATCCGACGCGCGGGCGCTGGTCATCACCGGCGCAGGCGATCGCGCCTTTTGCGCAGGGGCTGATATTACCGAACTGACCGGACGCACACTTTTGGCGCAGAAGGCTGGGGCGGAACTTGGCCAGCGCGTTTTCTCCAAACTTGACACGCTGCCGATCCCGTCAATTGCTGCGATCAGCGGCTTCGCTTTGGGCGGTGGCTGCGAATTAGCGCTAAGCTGCAGCTTCCGTCTTGCCACCCCCCGCGCGCGCTTTGGGTTACCGGAAGTCAAGCTGGGTTTGATCCCAGGCTATGGCGGCACCCAGCGCCTGCCGCGCCTCGTCGGCGAGAGCAGGGCACTGGAGATAATTCTCACAGGGCGGATGGTTGGTGCAGAAGAGGCACTCGCAATCGGCCTCGTCAATCGCCTCGTGGAGGGCGACCTGCTTGAGGCTGCAGTAGCCTTCGCTGTCGAACTTGGTGGGTTCAGCTTAGTCGCTAGCGGGCTCGCCCGAGAGGCTGTCCGACGCAGCATGGACTGCCCTTTGCACGAAGGTCTTCAGACTGAAGCCGATCTCTCTACATTGGCCTATCAGACCGCAGATGCGAATGAGGGCATGGCCGCCTTTCTCGACAAGCGCCCCCCCGTTTTCAAGGACTGCTGATGGACAATCCCTTAGTGATCGTAACAGGCGCCAGTAGAGGTATAGGCGCAGCCATTGCGCAGCATCTGGCCGAGGCGGGCTTCACAGTGGCGTGCCTTTCGCGCAGCGGGGCCCTGCCCACAGCTACGCCAGAGCTCGCTGACCGGTTCATCCCCTATGCCGTCGACGTGACAGACGCAACGGCCATGAGGGCCGTGATCGAGGGTGCGGCAAGCGGCAGGGCGCTAGCTGGCATCGTGAACAATGCCGGACAACATACAGAAGCGCCCTCTGCAGAACTCTCGATTGCTGATTGGAACGCCCAGATAGCGATTAACGCCACGGCCGTGCTGATTGGTTGCCAGGCTGCCTTTCCACACCTGAAGGCGGCGGGGGGACTAATAGTCAACATCGGTTCGTTCTTCGACAAGATCGGGGTAAAGCGCAACCTAGCCTATTGCGCGTCCAAGGCGGCGGTTGGTGCCATAACCCGTGTTCTCGCCGTTGAATGGGCAAGGCACGCAATCGCTGTGCTTGATGTTGCGCCGGGTTACATAGTTACCGACCTCAACCGTGATACGATACTGGAAGGGTCGTTGCGCGCCTATCTGGAGAAGCGCATTCCTGGTGGTGAGCCAGGCACGGCCGACGACGTCGGACGGCTTGTGGCATCACTCTACGCTTTAAACCTAAGCTTCCTAAGCGGAGAAACCATCTATATCGACGGTGCACAAGGAGTTGCCCATTGACCGTATTTGATCGTCTCGACAGTTCCCTAAACCTCCCTGAGGACGAGCAGATGGTGCTAGCCAGCGTTCGCTCTTTGGCAAGAGAGCGCATCGCTCCGCGCGCCGCCGAATTTGATCGGACAGGAGAATTTCCGTGGGATAATGTCCATGACATTAATGCCCTTGGCCTGAACATGATGTTTGTGCCCGAGGCCTATGGCGGCATGGGTCTGTCTTACATTTGCTATTTGGCCTGCGTGCGGGAAATTTCCCGCGCTTGTGCAGCCACCGGTATCATCTGGGCAACCAACTTTCATGCGATGAAGCCCCTAATCGAGTTTGGAAATGAAGAGCAGAAAAGTCGTTTCCTGCCTCGCATCGCCGAGGGTGCGCTGGCATCGCTGGCGATTACTGAGCCAGAGGCCGGATCTGACGCCACTGGCATGACAACCGCGTTCCGCCCAGATGGCGATGACATCATCATTGACGGAGGCAAGACCTTTATCACCAATGGCGATGTCGCCGACCTTTACCTGCTGTTTGGCAAGTGGACGCACATTCAAGATCCGCGCAAGGCTATTAGCGTTCTGGTTCTGGAAAAAGGCACCGCAGGCCTTGAGGTCCTGCGCAACGAGGACAAGATGGGCACCCGGGCCTCAAGCACAGCGACCATTCGCTTTCACGAGTGTCGCGTCCCCCGCGCGAACCTTGTCGGCAATCCAGGAGACGGGTTGACGGTGCTATTGGCTTCTCTCAACCGCTCGCGCCCCAGCGTCGCCGCGCATGCGCTCGGCATCGCCCGCGCAGCCTTTGAAGACGCCACAGCCTATATAAACGAGCGCAGCCAATCGGGCCGCAAGATTATAGAGTTTCAGGGTATCCAGTTCCTTCTCGCCGACGTCGCCGCCGAACTGGTTCTTACCGAAAGCTATCTTTGGCAAGTGGGCGCGATGATTGATGCCGGGGCGACCGATTTCGGAATCGAGGCGTCAATCCTGAAGCTGCGCGCGTCAGACGTTGCAATGCGCGCCAGCACCGAAGCCGTCCAGTTGCTTGGCGGTTATGGCTATTGCAAGGATTACCGAGTGGAGCGCCTGATGCGCGACGCCAAGATTACCCAGATTTGGGAGGGTACCAATCAGGTGCATCGCCAGATCATTGGCAGGAGTTTTATTTCGCGATGAGTATTTTCCTATGACAAGAACGGTCGGTGTAGCCGGATGCGGCACTATGGGGGTAGGCATTGCTATCGTCGCGGCACGGGCGGGATTCACCGTACGTGTTTTTGACACCAGCAGCGAGGCCCTAGACCGCGCACATGAGCAGACCGCAGACTTTCTCAAAAAGTCGGTGGCGCGGGGTAAACTCTCGCCGAGTGATCGCGACGCGACACTTGCCCGATTGATCGGCTCTACCCGGATCGCGGATTTGGCCGATTGCGAATTTGTGATTGAGGCAATCTATGAAAACCTAACTGCCAAGCATGATCTGTTCGGCCAGCTTGACCAAGTCTGTCCGCCGGAAACCATCTTTGCCTCAAACACCTCGACAATCTCGATCACGGAGATCGCCGCAGGCTCTGGTCGAGCCGACCGGTTTGTTGGCATGCATTTCTGCTTGCCGGCGCAGTTGATGAGGCTAGTGGAGATGTCTCCGGGTCTGAACACCAGCGATGAAACTTGGAGAGCGGCTTGGGCGTTCTGCGAAGCTCTGGGGCAAAAGCCTGTGGCGACCAGCGACACTCCCGGCTTCGTGCTCAACTATTTCCTAATCCCATATCATAATGACGCTATCCGTTTGGTGGAACAAGGCGTGGCTAGCCCAGCGGATATTGATATCGCTATGAAGGCGGCAATGGGCTATCCGATGGGCCCATTTGAGCTGCTTGACCTTGTGGGCGCAGACACGCAGAAACTGCTTTGCGATGCCATGTTCGGACTTACCAACGAAAAGCGAGCAGCTTGTCCACCGCTCATCAGGCGCATGATAGCGGCTGGTCATCTCGGTAAGAAGAGCGGCCGCGGGTTTCACCATTACGATGACAGCAAGATGTTTGGAGCCTGACAATGCCTGTAAACGTGATCATCACTGGACGGAGCCGTTCATTCCCCAAAGATGTCCCGCCGATGCCAGGCAGTGGGACCGTTCTAGCTGGAACTGCAGCTGCCGATGTGATTTCCGGCGCGGCAAAAGCCTGTCTGGATTTTGTAGCAGTTGAGCTAAATAACGAATGCTTGGGCGACCATATTGGGTTGGATGCCGACCCAATTGCTGCGCGCATTGTGGGCTTTGCACGTTTTAGATTGGGAACAGCCGATCCCAGCAATCTGATTGAACTGGTTTCGATGGATTGGACTGATGAAGATGCCGTCGCTGCGGCGAAGGCGGCCTTCGAAGGCGGCGGGTTTGTGGTGGCATGCTGCGCCGATCGGCCCGGCCGGATTGTCAACCGCTTGATTAGGCCCTATTTCAATGCCGTGCTCCGGCGTCTGGATGATGGACTGGCGTCAGCGGCGGACATGGACAAGACCCTAATGCTGGGCCTTGGCTATCCCGAAGGGCCTAATGCGTTACTTGCGCGAACTGGATTGGCCGATCATCATGAAGTCACTGCAGTCCTAGAAGGCGCGCTTGGTGACAATGATTTCACCCCAGCGCGACGTGCTCAAATTGCCTGGCAGAGGGCTTCGAAGTGACATTGCCACCCTGCACCAAGCATGGCGTCCGCGGCACGGCCGATCCCCGCATATTGGCAGCCCTAGAGGCCAGTTCACGGGTAGCTGGGGTGCACCTAGCCGAACGGATTGAGTCTATGATCGATTTTGACGGCCAGCTTTGGACGACATGGCGATCCTCACAAGATCTCGCCACCGCCGCCAGATATGTCGACCATGCTTGGACTGAGGTCATTTACAACCGCGGGACGCTGCATCTGGTGCGCAGCGACGCGGACTATGATTACCAGGAAGACTGCATGAATGAAGCGCCTTCAGCGTCAGGCCAAGCCGGTGAGGGCTAACGTTCTCTCATTCACTACTGCCGAGATATGATGGACCATGGCATCAACGATTGCCTTGTTGCGAGCGTCCTTAAAATGCGCGACAAAGAGCGAGCGTTTGAATGTCGGACGCAGATTAAGCGCAACAAACCGGCCGTCGTTAAATTCGAGCGCGGCTGTCGATTGCGGCAGGATTGTTGCCATTTGTCCTTCTGCCACGACTTCGCGAATCAAAGGAACGCTGTCGATCTGGACATGCGGCGTAAAACTAATATCTCCCGCGGCCATGTAACTGTCGATCAGGCCCCGCAAGCCATGCGCAGAAGAGGGAACGGCAAGCCTTTGGTCGGCCAGATCGCTGCGAGCGATGGTGCATGTTCCGGCCAATGCGTGGTTATGCTCCACCAGACAGACCATGGGTTCCACCAGCAGTTCGCGCACTTCGAACCGCGTCTTATTGGGTACCGAGTGGACGATACCGATGTCGATATAATCGGAGACCAGCCTTTCATAAATCTCTCCCGTCAGGAGCTGTGTGATAACCAGTTCTACGTCGGGCAATTCCTCCATGAACCGACGCAAAATCTCTGGCATGTAGAGGGTCATAAAGGTAGCAGGCGCAGCCAATCGAACCTGACCGGCAGGCTTGCGTTTGGCAATGTCGAGCTCAGAAATGGCATTACCCATTTCACGCAGTATGGTCTCGGCATGGCGCAGCAGAATCTCGCCGAACGGGGTCAGCGTGACGCCACGACCATTACGATCCAGCAACTGCACGCCAAGCTCATCCTCAAGCTTCGCAATTTGACGGCTAATTACTGGCTGCGGCGCATCCAGCACCCCTTCAGCCCTGCTAAAGCTGCCATGCTTGGCGACATAGAAAAAATACAGCAATCTGCGGGATTCGATGATCGATTTGTGAGACAATTCGGCCAAAAGGCGTACTCCTTGACTGGATTATTTTATCGCCAACCGCTCTTATGGCGTCTACCATATTTTTTCTATATAATACGTTATTTCGCCTATACGATGACCTCGACGATTGCAATTGTGGGACAACAAGGACGTCTCCTAGCACCCCTTTGGAAAACATATCAATTGGAGAGGCGCTTATGTCTTGCCGCCCC
Source organism: Sphingorhabdus sp. EL138 (assembly GCF_945882965.1). Taxonomy (GTDB): domain Bacteria; phylum Pseudomonadota; class Alphaproteobacteria; order Sphingomonadales; family Sphingomonadaceae; genus Sphingorhabdus_B. The sequence continues at coordinate 88,866 of NZ_CAMCWY010000003.1, read as the reverse complement.
GTAATCATTGGCTGCAGTGCGTTACCGGTAGGTCGCCACCAGACACCTTCCAATGCAGAAGTCCATGTGGTGGAACACGAGCTGCTCGCTCGGCTGGTAGTCGAGGCCATGGCCGATTCAGGTGCCGAGAGGGAGAGGGTTGGGGCAATTGTTGTGGCCCAGCCTCGGCCTTACACGCGCCAACAATATTTCAGCACTTTCATGACCAGCTATCTACGCATTCCCTGCGACGGCATTGTCATGGAGGTCTTGGGCAACGGCCTCACTGGGGCCCTAGCCTTCGACAAGGCTCTGGACGAGGTTGCCTTGGGTCGCACGGAAGTGGCCCTCGCGCTGGGCATAAATATGGAAACAGCTATCAGTGCTCGAGATCACATGATGGAGAGCATGCGCAAGACGGGTGACGTTGATTTTCACGCCCCAGCCGGTTTTACGCCGATTAGCTGGTATGCACTCGACATGCAGCGTTACATGTTTGAATACGGCGTCAGTCGCTCGGAGGTGGCCTCTGTCGCCGTCAAGAACCGTGGCCATGCAGCCCATAATCCACTTGCACAGTTTCGCAAACCTATCACGCTGGAAGAAGTTCTTGCCCAGCGCTCCATCGTTGAACCGCTGGGGCTATACGAAGTACCGCCCAGGGGTGACGGCGCGGCATGCGTTGTGATTGCCAGCGAGCAATACGCGCGGCGGCGGGGACTTTCCTATGTCATTATCCGGTCGCGAGCCTTTCACCATGAAGGTGTTCACCAGATAGGGGATGTCCCTGCAGACATGATCGGTTTTACTGCCGCTGCCACAGCGGCTACAGCCGGATTCGAGGCTGCCGGACTTGGCCCCGATGCTGTCGATTTGGCTGAACTCTATGCGCCCTGCACCATCGTCGAAGTGTTGGCCAGCGAAGCGGCAGGCTTCTTTCCCAAAGGGCTTGGAGCGCATGCCGCTGCCACTGGCATGACATCGTTAGGCGGGAAGATACCTATCGGCACGTCTGGCGGGTTGACTTCGCGAGGCCACCCCTCCTACGCTACGCCGCTTTACAGCGTCGTGGAACTTTTTGACCAGCTACGCGGTCGCGCTGGTCCGCGTCAGGTTGATAGCGCAAGGATTGGGTTCCTTATGAACGAGCTAGGCAATTACAACGCTGCACTTGTGCATGTTCTGGAGGCCGCGAAATGACAATGCCTTTGGTGAAACTGTCTCACAGTCGCCGCTATCCGCCGCGGGCCACCGAGTTCACGCGTGTGTTCTGGGATGCGCTTGCCGAAGGCCGCTTCCTTGTTACCCGTTGCCGAGGATGTCAACGTCACAGCTTTCCTCCAAAGCCAATCTGCCCACATTGCTGGACAGATGTGATCGATTGGGAGGAAATAACAACCGAGGGAAGGATCTATTCGTGGACGCGGGTCCACGCCGGTCCGGCTATTTTCGAGGAAGACTTGCCCTATGCCATCGGGATCGTCGATCTGGATTGTGGTATACGCGTGGCTTGCCCTTTCATTGGCGATGCGGCTTGGCAGTGTGGTATGGCTGTGGAAATGGTAAGCGTCATCTATGCTGACGGCCCCTTTTTCGGCGCACGGCAAAAAGGGGGTTCACATAACAGTTATATGGTTTAAAAGGGATGTTTATACCTTTCAATTGATGCGAAAAAAACAAGGAGAGTTATATGTCAACTATTATTCAGCAATCCGCAAGCACCGGAGCCCCAAATGCTTCTAACGATCGATCCGGCTTCGCAGTGGCTGACCGCTACATGTCGAAGATCTTTCCGGATGGTTCATCGCTGGTGCGGTGCGAGCAAGTGCCTTGGACGAATTGGGCTATGGAAGGCAGCGAGTTCAAGTTGCTCTACATCAATCGTGCACACAGCATGTTTACGGCGCTTATCCGTATGCGCGGTGGGCTCGAAACACCAGATCACCATCACTTCGGTGAGGCCCATGCCTTTGTTCTCGAGGGCGAGTTTTCCTACGAATATGGTACGATGTTCAAGGGCGACTATATCGTGGAAGCTGGCGGCATTCATCACAAGCCTACCATCGGGCCCGATGGCGCAACTTTCTTCGTCATCTTCTATGCTGGACTGAGTGGCGTCGGCGAGGACGGGCTGCCAACGGGTGAATTCGTCGATTGCGAATGGATGTATCGCACAGCTAAGGCTAACGGAGCGGCTGATCACCTGCCGCCACCGCCGTTCCAAGCGCTGCACGCGAAATAGTCCCAAGGCGTCTGCCGCCTCGAAACCAGATACCCCTCCGGAGACCTGCCATGACCATAAGATGTTCAGCTCTGACTGCCGCCGCGTTTGCCCTGTTGAGTGCCGGTGCAGCCAATGCTGCGGCAGCTTTGGGGGGAGATGAGGCTTCCCAAGGCGCGCATGCCGCCCATGCGTCGGGCACACCAGCAATACTTTTGCAGCGCCCCGCCGATGCAGCCTTCATGGCAGTTCCAGGGGTACCTTCCTGCACCACTATCGCGCCTTTGCGAGGTAATATGGCAACTGGTGCATCTACCTTGATGGTGCGGATGCGGTCGGGTTGCCTTGTACCCAACCATTGGCATACTCCGACGGAGGAATTGGTAGTGCTGCAAGGCGCCCCGCTTGCGCAAATGAAGGGTGAACGGCCTGTTATCCTGAAGGTTGGATCCTATTCTCAACTACCCAGTGGCCACATTCACCGTTTTCGGTGCACGTCCGTTGAAGACTGCCTAATTTTCATGGTTGCCGACGCACCGTTTGATATCTATTTCGTTAACGAATCGGGGGCTACGCTGACGCCTGAGGCCGCTCTCGCAGCGGCAGCCCTCGATGATGGGTCGGGCTGGTAATCGTTGGGGTTAAAGCTAAGTCTCTGAAACCGGCGGACAGGAACGCTCATCGGGGCGCTGCCTCTCACTGCTAGGAAAAATCGTTGTTTTCGAGATACTGCTCTGCGTATTTTGTCTTCTGGTCCTCGCATCTATATCTGCTAGATCTTTTCTAGTGCGCGCCCGACCCCGCGCGGCATAGAGAGCAATGACACAACCTTTTTAATTCCCTTCTTGTGTGCATCAAAATGTGTCCCAAGGCACGGTGTCAAAGAGGAGCTCAACCTGAGCCGTTCGCAAAATTGATGTCGCTAGCAGCGCCGATCGCGGCAGTACCGAGAAACCCGAGACAGTTATCGCCATCCAGCAACAACCAATAGGCAGGTACGAACATGCCCCCTCTCACCAACCTTCTCGTTCTCGATTTCAGCACCCTTCTTCCCGGTCCGCTTGCAAGCTTGATGCTAGCAGAAGCCGGTGCAACGATCGTCAAAATAGAAAGGCCAGGTACCGGCGACGAGATGCGCAGTTACCAACCGCGGCTGGCCGGTAGCAGCATCAATTTCCACATGCTCAATCGCGGCAAGCAAAGTCTCACGCTGAACCTCAAGGATAGCGAGGACCGCGCAAGACTCGACCCACTGCTGGAAAAGGCCGACATCATTCTCGAACAGTTCAGACCGGGGGTCATGTCTCGCCTTGGATTGGGGTTCGAAGATATAGTGGCGAAGAATCCGGGGATAATCTATTGCTCTCTGACTGGGTGGGGCCAGAGCGGCCCCAAGGCCGGCAAGGCGTCACATGATCTCAATTTTATGGCCGAAAGCGGCCTCCTGGGATCATCGGTCGGGACCGACGGCAAGCCAGGTCTTCCACCTGTCCTTGCAGCGGACATAGCTGGCGGCACCTACCCAGCAGTAATCAATATCCTGCTGGCACTCATGCGTAGGCAGCGAACCGGTGAAGGCGCCTATCTCGACCTTTCTATGGCGGATTCGCTCTACACTTTCGCCTACGAAACGCTCGGCGAAGGATTGGGCCTTGCAAAATGGCCGGAGGGTAAGGGTGGCCTCACAACGGGCGGGACTCCCCGTTACCAGATATATCGCACCTCCGACGATCGCTTCATCGCAGCAGCGCCACTGGAGCAGCAGTTCTGGCTAAATTTCTGCCGAATTATTGGGTTGCCTGACGAATTGCGGGACGCCGATCAGGCACAAGCTGAAACTACCACGAATGCCATTGAAAGCCTGATCGTCCTTCGAACGGCATCGGAATGGATGGCGGCATTTGAAGGCGAGGACGTGTGCTGTTCGCTGATTGAAGATCTGCAGACTGCGGTTTCCCACCCGCAAAACAAACACACAGGGTTGTTCGATCGCACCCTAACTGCGGACGGCGTGAACATCCCTGTTCTCCCATTGCCAATCGCGCCGGTTTTTCGATCGAAGGATGCAATGCGCCCAGCTCCAGCGCTAGGTTCTTACGAAGGCGGAGATGCCGATGCCATCGGGCCATCTCACCACTCCCATCCGGCCGACGACCCGCGTCACTCACTAAAAGCCGAAAGAGGAATGCCTACTTGACAAAGCACACATTTTTTAAACTTCTGACATTTGAAAAATGCGAGGATCTGTCTTACTGAAGCTTATTATCAATATCAGAATAGCCAGCATCGCCAAGCTATTGGGGAAAGCCACAGGCTGCAATCAAGAGGAACCAAAACCAGAGCCCAAAAGAGTGTGCCCATATATTCGATATCGCCTCTCCGAGGCGATAATCAATTCGTTTTAGACAGTGCGATTAAAAATTGAACCGTACATTGACCATGTACGTTCTAGGATCACCTGGTACCGCAGAATTGAACTGTAGGTGTGCAGGGAAAGGGCGGATCAAGAAGCGGACCAATCTTTTACGGCGAAGGTCATTGGATTGGGCCCTGTCCGGCCATACTCGCTATCTAGAGAGGCGATCTCAACCATGTCTGCATGGTCAAGATCAAATGCCAACGCGCCAATGTTCTCTGCAAGGTGCTTCATGCTTGTTGCTTTGGGAATAGCTGACGCACCCAGTTGTGTAAGCCAGCGGAGGATAACCTGTGAAACTGTGCAATCATGCTTGGCAGCAATTTTAATAAGAACCGGCTCGGAAAGCACTGGAACTTCGCCGGTACCGCCGCCGCCGAATGGTGACCAAGCTTGACTTACAATGCCGTGCTGCTTGTGGAATTCATGCAGCATGTGCTGCTGGAACCGCGGGTGCATCTCGATTTGATTAACGGCAGGAACAACGCCAGTTGCTTCAATCAAGCGCACCAACTGCTCTTGAGTGTGGTTCGAAACACCGATCGAACCGATCAACCCCTCGCCTTGTAATTCGATCAGCGCACGCCACGTATCGACGTAAAGGTCCTCCATCGGGAGAGGCCAATGGATCAGATATAGATCGATTTGATCAAGTCCGAGCCGATCAAGGCTTCCCGTCAGCGCAGCGCGGGCCTTTAAGCGACCGTGCTCCGTGTTCCACAACTTGGTCGTAACAAACAGATCCTGCCTGACCACCCCGCACTGGCGAAGACCTTCACCCACTAGCTGCTCATTGCCATAAACAGCGGCGCTGTCGAACAACCGATAACCAGCGCTAACGGCCCGACTTAGTACCGCGACCGTTTCCGATTCTGAGCCGAAGCGCATCAAGCCCAAGCCCAATTGCGGCATCAACCTACCATCATTCAGTATCAATTGCGCGCTAATGACCTTGTCCCTTCTTCAGCCTGTCCGTCGTCATAACAATTAGCACTGTTGCCTAGCTTTTCCAGATAAAACAAGTGTTTGTTTACTGAATATGCATCTCGGGTTAGGGGCTCTGCCGTGGGGTCTTATTGTTGCACAAGATTCAGGATTCATATCAGTGCTGGACGAGGCGACTTTCCATTTCGGCGCGCATTATGTGCTTTTGCACTTTACCTGTTACCGTCATGGGAAAAGTCTCTACAAAGCGAACATGTTTCGGGATTTTATTGTGAGATATTTTCCCGTGGCAGAAGGATTTCACATCCCCCTCAGTCAGCGTGCTTGTCGAAGCAACCGACACCCACGCGCATAATTCTTCCCCATAATGCGCATCGGCTACTCCGAACACGTGAACATCCATTATCTCCGAATGTGTTCGCAAATATTCTTCGATTTCTTTGGGATAGAGATTTTCTCCTCCACGGATGACCATATCTTTTATGCGACCAACGATGTTCAAAAATCCACTGGTGTCGATCGTTCCTAAATCGCCGGTACGAAGCCACCCCTCGCTATCTTTCGTCGTCGCTGTTGATGCTGGGTCGCCCCAGTATCCAACCATCACATTATATCCGCGCACACATATTTCCCCGGTAACGCCGCATTGAACGGTTTCTCCGCTTTCCGAAATTATCTTAGCTTCAACATTCGGCTGGATGCGCCCGACGGTGCCGGTGCGCTCAGCAATTGTATCTGCGGGGGACGTTTGAAAACTCACTGGTGCCTCTGTCATTCCATAGCAAATGGCGAGATCAGACACGTGCATGCGGGTCATGACGTCAAGCATGAGATCCTCTGGACAGATTGATCCTGCCATTATTCCTGTCCGCAAGGACTGGATTTGATAACTGTCAAAATTCGGTAACCGAAGAATTGCCGCATACATTGTTGGCACTCCATAAAGTTGGCACTCCATAAACTGCGGTGCATGCCTCCTCCGCGAGTGTCGACAAAGTCCGCTCTGCATCGAAGGTGGGGCTAGGCAACACCATCGTGGCGCCGCGCGCTACACAAGCCAGCACCCCGGTTACCAAACCAAAGCAATGATAAAGTGGCACAGGAATGCAGAGTCGGTCACGTTCAGTGAGGCCTAACGCCCTACCAGTGAACCAGCCATTTTGCAGAATGTTCTGATGGCTAAGGGTCACGCCCTTGGGAAGACCAGTGGTGCCGCTCGTAAATTGGATATTTACTGGGCTTAGTTCGTTGAAAGTTGCGGGCTCATTATCGTGCAGCATGTCAATGTTGCGCTTGCCCGCCGCGATGACTTCATCCCAGTCCAAAAATCCTGCCGTTATTTCGGAACCGAACTGAATTGCGACCCGGATGGTAGGCAGCATAATTTGTTGACTTACACTGCCTAAATTTGGTTCAGATTCTAAGGTCAGCTCTGCAAAATTGCTAGTCTTGTAAGCTGGCCCGACGATCAGCGCCGCGCAGCCTGACGCTGCCACAGCGTGCTTGAATTCTTCCACGCGATACGCGGGGTTAATTGTCACCAATATCATTCCAACGCGTGCAGTGGCCAGTTGGACAATCACCCATTCAGCAGAATTGACAGCCCACAGGCCCACACGATCACCTGGGCAAAGACCCAACGCACGCAAGCCTGCCGCCAAGTCATCAACCGCATGATCGAGGCCTGACCAAGTGAGACGGATTCCTTGCTCGACTGAAACCAATGCTTCGAAGTGCGGCCAGTTGTTAGCTGCCTGTCTAAGCGCATCACCTATTCGTCCCATTGGCAGAAAAGGCAATTGCTTTCCCATAACATAGCTTTGACTATTATGGCGTGAGATCCCATCAGTCATTATGAACACAGCACAATGGCAGCTCCTCTGAAAACTAAAACATTAAAGCGCAGCCTCGCTTGTATGGGCGTGCATCTTCTATTGACGTCACGATTAGGTTATGACAAAAACAAATGATTGTTTTGAGTAAATAGCTCGTGAGAGAGGAATTGCAACCATGAATGGTAGTTCGCCAACCGAACCGCTGGATCAAGAAACCACGCCCGAAGCTCTGATTGAGCGTTTTGGACGCGATCTGGTAAATGACTTTGATCTGGATGATCCCGTTTTCAATGATCGCTTCGACGAAACACTCAATTTTATGGCTCATAAATGCCCTGTCGTCCATTCAAAGGTCGGCAAAGGGTATTATATGATCAACACGCAAGACGACGTCCGCGCCGCTGCACAGGACTGGCAGACTTTCAGTAGCGCAAAGGGCTACATGCCCAATCGGCCGGACGGCTTGCCCTATCTGATGCCTGAAGAGAGCGATCCACCGATCCACACGCGCTGGCGCCGAGTGCTGAACCCCCACCTTAGTCCGAAGGTTTGCGCAGGTTATGAGCAAGTTGTAAGGGACGATGCGAATGCGCTGATCGACAAATTCATTGATCGTGGAGAATGCGAATTCATAAGCGAATTTGGTGCGCTGCTCCCAGGCTGGGCATTCTTTAAAAACGTTCTTGGCCTGCCCATTGACGATTTGGCTATGCTGGTAAATGGCGTCGAAGAAGGGACGTTTGCTCTCGATCTTGCCGAACGTGCCCGAAATTTTGGTGAGGTATTTGAATATCTCGATAAACATCTTCAGTGGCGCTCGACGCAACCGCAGCGCGGTGATCTAATCGATACGATTTTGGCCGGGGTAACTTATGACGATGGCACTGAATCACCATGGGAACACAAGGTCAGTATCCTCGTCGATTTGACCTTTGGCGGCATCGCCACCACCACATTTGTTATGGGCTCAGCAATACACCATCTCGCAACGAACCCAGACCAGCGGCAGCTGTTGATTGACAACCCGGAATTGGTCGAAAACGCCATTGAGGAATATGCCCGCTTTTTTCCTCCAGTTGTTGCACTAGGACGCACTGCGACTGCGGATGTTGAAGTAGCCGGCACTTCAATTAAGGAAGGCGAGTTCGTTATGCTGACTTACGCGTGTGCGTCACGTGATCCGCGCCACATGGATGAACCAGAAAAAATCGACCTGAGCCGCGAGGGCATTCCGCATTCCACGTTCGGCGTTGGTCCGCATCGGTGCATTGGCTCCAATCTGGCGCGTATTGAATTGATAGCGACATTGGAAGAGTGGCTAAAGCGTATCCCCGAATATCGCGTGAAGCCGGGCGGTGAGCCAACCTATGTCACCGGCTTTTTGCGCTCCATGCGTACCCTCCAACTTGAATGGTGATCGCATGAGCAGACTGGCACCAAAATTCGAAGACTACAGAAATCGGTATCACAACATTGCGCTGACACGTGATGACGATGGCATCTTGCTAATGCGTTTGCACACTAAGGGCGGACCTTTCGTGTGGAGCGAAGAGAGCCACGAAGAGCTAGGCTATTGCTTCGCGGATATTGGAGCCGACCGGGGCAATCGTGTCGTTGTAATGACCGGTACTGGTAGCGTTTGGTGCGAAGAAATAGACTTCGCTAGCTTTAAGCTAAATACCGCTTCTGAGTGGGATCACACATTCTACGATGGCAGAAAACTTCTTAAAAATCTGCTAGACATCGAAGTGCCGATTATCAGCGCTGTCAACGGGCCGGCACGGTTTCATCCTGAAATACCTGTACTAAGCGATATCGTCATTGCATCCGAAACCGCTATTTTTCAGGACGCCCCGCATTTCATGGGCGGCATCGTTCCTGGCGATGGGGCACATGTCGTTTGGACGCATCTTCTTGGTCCTAATCGCGGTCGTTACTTTTTGCTCATGGGCCAGGAGCTGGGCGCCGGCAAAGCGCTGGACTTCGGTGTCGTTGGCGAGGTCGTTCCGCCGGGTGAGTTGCAAGCACGTGCAATGGAAATCGCGAAGGTGTTTGCGGGAAAGACCGACCTGGCCCTCCGCTACTCACGCGTGGTGCTCACCCAGCGCTATAAGCGACTTATGGATGAAGGCCTCAGCCTTGGTTTGAGCTTGGAAGCGCTAGCTGTCGTTGATTTGCTCTCAAAAGCGCAAAGCTAAAAACTAGCCGATATTGTTAGGGAGATAAGCATCATGAAGGTATATATCGACGAAGAAAAATGCACCGGCCACGGTCGCTGCGCAAAATACGCTCCCAACGTATTTCGCTTGAATGACGAAGACGGCTACAATGCTGATGCAGGCAAAACGATCGATGTGCCCGTCGGCGAAGAACGCAACGCAGCGCTTGGAATGAAAAGCTGCCCGGAGCGAGCCATATCAGTAGTCGAGGACTGAAGTAGAAGCGCAGCATCAGCTTGCTTCGACAAACATTTTTTGAGGAGAGTGAAGATGGCAAGGCCGGTATGGATTGCATTGACGAACAGCTTGTCACCCGAACGAGACGCAGAATTTAATCGGTGGTATAACGAAGTGCATGCCAAGGATTTACTATCCTTGCCAACGATGCGGTCGATGACCCGCTATCGCGCTGTCCAACAAATAACGCCTGCGGGACAAGAACCACAGCACAAATATCTAGCAGTGTATGATCTAGATGACCCAAAAGCAGCGTTCGAAGCGCTGGTTGAACGTCGATCAACGTTTACCATGACCGAGTCTATCGCAGACCCAATGCTTTTAAGTTATATTCCGTTTTTTACCAAAACCAATGATTAACATACGGGGCATTCACCATTGTTTGAAACGTCGGCAAAAGAGCTAAGGTTCAAAATGCAGAAAATAAATTGATGTTCGATCCAAAAGACATCACCGCTTACCCTGTTATGATAACTGAAAAAATCAGGCTGAGCGACACAGACCGACAAGGTCATGTAAATAACGTTGCGTTCTCTTTTTTCTTCGAAGCGGGCCGGGCTGCAATCGTGCTTGAAAATGAAAAGCTGCTATCGCCGGATTGTTTCTTTGTTATCGTCACAACGACAATCGATTTCGTTGGCGAGATTCACTACCCAGGTATCGTTACCATATCCAACGGCATCGAAAGGATCGGAAATAGTTCACTGACTGTCAGGCAAGCTCTGTTTCAGAATGGTCGCTGCGCATCGGTCTCCTCAAGTACCATGGCTCAGGTTAACATTGCAGCCAAGTCGTCACAGCCAATGTCCGATGAGGCTAAGTCTGCCCTTAGTGCAATGCTATTGGTTAACGCTGAACTTAACTGACTTGAAGATTATACTTCCATAACTTGGGCAGTTTAACGCGGCCAAAGATCTGCATCATCCACGATTAAAACAGCAACCTGAACATAGCTGTGCATCCGGTCAATGTGACCTTCACCAGTGCGGTCTTCCGCCAGGCAAATATCTCCCTGTCGAAAAATTTCGACAGCACCGTCGTTCCCGCCGACCTCTAATTCAAGTCCGCCTGACATAACAATCACGAGATTATTAACGATTTCTGGGTGCCAATCGATAAATGTGTCTTCCGCCATTCCGATAAATCGGAAACCGGTTAGGGGCGTGATGTCACTCCAACTTCCGGGCGATCCAAACAGTAATCCAAAATCATGGAAGTAGGACTGATCTTTCGCACCCTTTACCATGCGTTTGCAATTAATGTGGTGCGTGCCGCGCGGACAATCCGACCTCGGGTTTACCGGGTTAGTGCGCTCTCCCGGCCAGTCAGGTTCAACCAACACTTGGATAAGCCTACATTCGCCTTTAGCCACGACAAGATGTTCAGGGATACTGGCATCTGCAAGGAAAATGTCACCCGGCAACAAAACAGCCATCGAGCGATTAGCCGACTGGATTTCAACGCTGCCCGAAATTACGAATGTAAGGGCGGAGCACTCGAGCCCCAAAAGAGCCGTATCTTTACCCTCAGGGAGGTAGATCGTCCGCATTCCACCTGACGCTGCATGATACTCGGCCAGTGGATCGCCCTCACCTCTTGCCCTTGCACGAAAGGGCTCGGGGTCAATAATACCCGATGCCTTGGGCATACGAAGGCCAAGATCGGATATTTCTAGGCTCTGGTCTGAGACACGCTGAAGGCGAAAAGACTGCATCTAGTTAAACAACGACCTGCAAAACCAGTTTATGACTTAGGTCGATTATATTCAGGTGTCCGCTTTTCCAAGCCTGCGTTGACGCCTTCGCGCAAATCGTCGCTATAGGTCAGCGCCGCCACGGCCCAAAAACTTGCATTCATCGACGTTTGCAGATCCGTATGCCAACTTTGCCGCAATTGCTGCTTCGTTGCCTCAATCGCAAGGCGAGGACGTTCGGCAATGCGTGCGGCCAGAGCAACGGCAGTTGGAATCAGCGAATCGGGTTCAACGATCTGATTGACCAATCCAATTTCGAGCGCGCGTTGCGCATCGACAATGTCACCTGTCAACGCCATCTCGGCCGCCATCCCGCTGCCGACCAAGCGGGGCAGGAAATATGTTCCCCCATTGCCTGGTGCCAGGCCCAGCTTGATATAGGTCTCACCCATTTTCGCCGCCGTTGACGCAATCCGGATATCGCAAGCAAGCGCGAAATCCAATCCACCCGCAGTAGCACCGCCGTTAATTGCTGCAATCACAGGCAATCGGCAAGCAACGACCTTCTGTGTAACTGGAAATAGGACACGGGCATTGTATGGCTCTTGTGCTGCTGCATGCTCATTTTCCAAGTAGCGCTTGAATTCAACCAAATCAGCGCCCGCACAAAATTGTTTTCCTGCACCTGTGATAACCAAAACACGGACAGTCAGATCGGCATCGAGCGCATTAAGCGCGTTAATCAAGTCTGCCGCCATTTCCGGTACAACCCCATTGCCTCGTTCCGGGCGATTAAGGGTGATCATGGCCACACCGTCCGCAGGACGATCAAGGATGATTGTTTGATATGTCATCAGTTCGCCTATGCTACACCCGTTCGAGAAGTGTGGCTATCGCCAACGCGTATGACCCGTCAAGCCAGCCGCCGCCATTGATTGCCAGCCCGAGGCGCGCACCTTCAACCTGTCTTGCACCAGCAACTCCGCGCAGCTGCTGCACCAACTCATATATTTGTGCGCAACCTGTCGCACCGAGCGGGTGCCCACGACTCAAAAGCCCGCCGCTGGTGTTTACCGGGAATTTTCCTCCTAGCTTGGTTACGCCATCACGGATCAGTTGTGAACCGTCGCCAACCTCACACAGACCGACTTCATGATATTGTATCAGTTCGGCTGGGGCAGCTGCATCGTGCAATTCAAACAGGTCAATGTCGTGTGGGCTAACTCCCGAATATGCATAGACCTGTTGCGCGGCAGTCGCCACTGGCCGGCCGGCAGCACCGGAGGCGTTCATACACGCGCGAACCAAGATGGCGGTGTCGCTTATAGCTGTAGCTTTTTCAAGCGAACAGACGATTATTGCCGAAGAGCCATCCGTAACCGGTGAACACATTGGTAAGGTCAACGGCGAAACAATTACTCGCGCTTCCAACACTTCTGCGATCGTTTGTGGCGTTCTCAAATAGGCCAAAGGGTTATGCGAGGCATGTTCGCGGTTCTTGACGGCTACGCGTGCAAAATCCTCAACCGAAGCGCCATATTTATCAAGATAGGATTGGGCGACGCCTGCATAGAAATCCATCAAAATTGAATTAGCACTCGTGGAACCTGGTTCGACCTCGCCAATTTCGTCAATATCAGCAGAGCCACGTAACGCGTTAAAAGCGCGCGTTTTATCCACATGGTGCATCTGTTCAGTACCAACTGCGAGTGCAACATCAACGCATCCACTGGCTACCGCCTCTACCGCCAAAAGAAAAGCAGAGCCGCCAGACGCACAAGCATTTTCCACATTGATCATCGGCGCATGCGCAAGCGGATGATGCCGGAATACTACCTGCGCCTTGATCATATCCTGCTGAACGACGGTACCGGCTATACCATTTCCGAAGTAGACCCTCTGAATATCGTCGAACTGAAGGCCCGATGATGCCATCGCACCATCGACAGCATCAAGCGAAAGGCTTCTAAGACCCCTTCCGATTTGCTTTCCAAATTGCGACATACCGGCGCCAACAATTGCAACCTGTCTCATGAGCTTGCAACCTTTGTGCCTGAACCACCGCCAATGCGACTAGAGTGACCAACCCAATAGGCATCGCGCACTTCTCGACGCAGTATCTTACCGTATCCACTGACGGGCAGTTCGCTCACGAAATCGACCGCTTTCGGTTTTTTGTAACCAGCCATATGCTCACCGCAAAAATCGATGACTTCCCTGCCCGTCATCGTTTCACCGGTTTTCAGAACCACCACCGCATGGACAGCTTCGCCCCAATACTCGTCGGGAATTCCAAAGACGACGCAGTTGGCGACTTTTTGATGAAGAATGATAACTTCTTCAACTTCACGCGGGTATACATTGTTCCCACCCGAAATCACCATGTCCTTGGCACGGTCTAGCAGGAACAAGTAACCCTGATCGTCAAAATAACCGATATCGCCCGTGTGCAGCCAGCCTCCGCGCAGCGCTTCGGCTGTTGCTTCAGGATTTTGCCAGTAACCGGGCATTACAACGTCGCCCCGGGCTACCACTTCTCCTGCTTTGCCCGGCGGTAAAGGGTTATCATTCTCGTCGACACAATGCGCTTCAACGTCGGTGCGTGTCTGGCCTGCAGAACCTATACGTGGATCGTTATTTGCCAGCAACTCGCGGTGCCGATCACCAGACATGCCCGTAATCGTAATTGGCGCTTCCCCCTGCCCGTAAAGCTGCACAAATATCGGGCCGAATGTCTGGATTGCTTGCTTTAACTGGTCCACGTAGATCGGGGCACCGCCGTAGCATATGGCATGAAGGCTGGAGATGTCGTATTTTCCGGGCTCAAAGTCCTCCAACAGTTTGACGATCTGTGTGGGGGCCATAAAGGCAATATGCGAAACACGAAGGCGTTCAACCGTTGCCAGCAAAGAGTCAATTTCGAAGCTGGCGGTTTCTGTAATTGCATTAACCGCGCCGCGCGCAACAGTTGGCAGCGCAACAATGCCGCTTCCGTGTGACATGGGTGCGCAATGCAAGACGACCTCGCCGGGCTGAATATTATGCAGATCAGCCAGATAGTTCATGATCACACACCGAACCATCCGATGGTTCCAAATCGCGCCCTTGGGTTTGCCGGTTGTACCGGAAGTATAGAACAACCAGCAGATATCTTCGGGTGAAGCGTCGACTGCGGCCGTGAGTGCATGTTCCACCGAGACAAGCGCCGAAAAATCAACGGCACCATCGACTGCGTCGGTGCAGTAGCGCGTAACGCCAGAAAACAATTCGATGTTCGTCTGAATGCCATCCTGAAACTCGGCGCCATGGACCAGTATCTTGGCACCGCTGTTACCAACAATATATGCCATCTCTCGCGCATGAAGCCGGGCATTGACCGGAACAACGACCAATCCCGCAGCAAAACAACCAAAAATCAGTTCCATGATGCGCGGTGAATTGGCGAGGCAGAAAGCGACGCGGTCACCAGGCTGACAACCTGCAGCAAGAAGATTGCCACCTATCGCCAAAGCGCGGTCATGAAACTCACGATAGGTAACAACCTCATCGCCTTGCAGAAGTGCTGTGGTATTTGGCCCGTGGCGTGCCGATTTAGCCAGAAACGCAAAGGTGTTCACGGACCTTAGTCCGCAATCCGCTTGAATGTAGCGCAAGGGCGCTTTTCGATTTGGTCCGCTGAAACCGGGACAAATTCGACGCGGTCATCGCACTGATATTCTGACCAGTCATCTGGCGCGCTAGGAACAAGTCGCACCGCCAGCTGCACACCTTCATCGAGCTTTACGACACCGATTGCATAAGGAAGGTCTTCTTCAAACCCCTCGGGTGCGCCTTGGCGTAATACACAGAAGCTATGCAGCGTTCCAACACCGCCCGAGTGTTGCCAATCTAAATTCTCCGACTGGCAATGCGGACATGCATAACGCGGCCACATATTAGGCTTACCGCAATCTTTGCATAGCTGGACAAGTAATTTACCGTCGGACAGCCCTGCACGGAATTCGGTTACGATTATTGGCGTTTGCATGTCTTAGGCTCCCAATTTGGTGCGTTCGAGGAGCAGGATTTGTGCATCCATGTAGCTTCCGCCTGATCCGCCGATAATTGCGCGCTGGCAGTCTTCAACCTGCCGTTTGCTAGGTGCGCGGTGCAGCAATTGCCTGATACCTTCGACCAGCAAAGCCGTTCCGCCTCCAACACCAGTGTGACCAGCCGAGAGCAATCCACCATTTGTGTTCATCGGAAGCTTACCTCCGGGATCGCCATGACCTGCGGCAAACCATCTTGCACCCTCGCCTTTTGCTGCGATACCAATACCTTCCAAGGCTATTGCGGTGACTGCGGCATAGCTGTCATAAATTTCTGCGATGTCTGCGTCTTCAGGCCCCCAACCCGATTGGTTCCAGGCGCGCTCCGCAGCAAGTGGCCAACCGAGCACCGCTTGGTCAGCTTCTTGGCTTAGGCAATAATGGCTGACGCAGCCACCCGAACCAGCAACGCGGACGGAGTTTGAAATGCCCCGTTTTTTGGCATTGCCCGTATTGGTCATCACGAACGCGCATGCACCGTCTGCCATTGGTGGACACTCATAACTATGCAGTGGGTCTGCCACCATGCGTGATGCCAGGATCTGCTCAACCGTGAGCGGCTTGGTATAGAACATGGCATTTTCATTGAGATTGGCCCAATTGCGCAGCGTTACGCACACGGAAGCCATTTCTTCCGCAGTACTACCCGAAGCGTGCATATAGCGGCGCGTGATCATAGCACCAATCGCATTAAACTGGATCCCCGTTGGCAGTTCCCACTCTCCTGGAATTCCATTTTTTGAGAGCATTGTTATCATCTCTTGGAGGTCAGCTGATCCCCAGCGCTCGCAATGAAGAACGAGCACGTTTTGAGCATGCCCCGCAGCTATTAAGCCATGCGCGGTACGAACGGCATTGTCACTTGTGGAGCCGCCGGAATGCACCATCATACTTGATTTGCACGTACCGTGAATTCCAAGTTCTTCGACCATTCTAGAAAAGATAAGGTCGGCCTGATCGGCAGCGGAATGAAGATTTGGGATAAGTAAAATGGTATCGATATCGCGTGGAACCATGCCAGCGTCTTTGAGCGCCAAAATTGCAACTTTGGTCAAGCCCTGAATAAACCCCCGATCAGGGAATTTTCCCGTCGGAATTTCGCCAACGCCAACAAAAACCGGATCATTATCGGTCCCGGGTCCAACATTAAGTGTCCATTTTTCAGACATATTCAACCCTCCAATTTGCGGCGCTTGGCCAGCATAGTTTGCAAGAAAGTCATCACTTCATCTCCTGTTTGATTACGGACCGAATATGTCACACCAAGTGTTCCGTACTTTGGCCCGCTCGCATCATGATTGGTAACCGTCGCCACAACGTGCAGCGTGTCGCCTGCGAAAACAGGTTTCGTCGCCTTGAGGGCCGTAATTTCTATAAGCGCAGTAATCGCGTCTCCGTAAAAACCACTCAGGCCCACAAGCCCGACAGCTAATGAAAATGTTAATGGCCCATGCGCGATGCGCTGACCAAACCGGTTGCCTTCCATAAAGGCGGCGTCGGTATGAAGTTGATAATGATCTCCAGTAAGGCCAGCAAAACTGGCGATATCGCCGATATCGACGGTTCGACCGCGCGTGGTCATAACGTCACCGAGTTCGAAATCTTCGAACCACTTGGGTTCCGGATCGACGAATGCCCTGCTCATTCCAGCCTCATTAAAACAATCATTTGTTTTTGGTATGCTTAATTGTCCCGGGAGTCAAGCGAGCGCCCAAAAAATTGTTTTAACTTAAGATGCCGCCAAGCAAAGTGTTTGCCATCAAATCGCCGACTTCAGCTGCGCTCAATCGCCCATCAGGGGAAAACCATTCCGGGGTCCAGTTCATCGCCCCAAGTATAGAAAGCACAGCAATTCGGTGATTCAAGTCGGATCTTATCAGTCCCGTCTTTACGCCCTCTTCGATAACTTCGACAAAGCAGGCTTCGTAACGCCTTCTTCGCTCAATCGCTTCGGGCAGATATTCAGGGCTCAAAAAGCGCCATTGATGAAAAACGACCTGCGACCGCTCTGGGTTGTCCGCGACGACCTCAACATGGGCAATGATCATTTTACGAAGGCGGTCTAACGGATTGCCTGACGATGCCACGTGCGGTTCGACGGCAGCCAAGAAACGCTCGATCCCATCTGCCACAATCTCAAGTAGCAACGCTTCCTTGCTCTCAATGTGCGCATAAAGGCTCCCAGGCAGCAATCCCACCGCATTTGCAATGACACGCATAGAGGTCCCATTGAAGCCCTGCTTACCGAAAAGATGCATAGCGACGTTCATTATAACGGCGCGAGGCTTGCCATCCATGTCGACTTTTTGCGTTCCTGCCATATTGAATTCTACCCCAACGACAAATCGAGCGCGCTTATAGCCCCATCGATTTTGCGATTATACTTCTAAGTATTTCGTTGGTGCCGCCCCCAACCATACCATGCTTAGCTTCGCGGAAATAACGCTCCATATGATATTCTGGCAACTGGGAATAGCCACCGAGTGCCTGCATCCCGTTTGTAGCAATATCAAAAAGAGTTTGAGACGATATCAGCTTCGCCTGAGAGACCAGACTGGTTGCATTCTCGCCACGCGCCATCGCCGACGCAGCCGCATATACAAGATAATAAGCAGCTGACAATCTTGCTTGGTCTTCGGCCAAACGATGTTTTAGTACTTGGAACTGCACAAGCTTTTTACCAAAAGCTTCTCTCTCACTCAAATAAGTAAGCGTATCCTGAAGAGCAGTGCGCGCGTTGCCGATTTGAGAAGCTGCGATCGACAGACGCTCAAAATCAAGATGTTCCCCGATATATTTCCATCCCTTACCCGCTTCGCCCAACAAAGCGCTCTCAGGCACACGCAGATCATCCATGAACAGTGATGTTGTTCCAAGGCTGCGGCGGACAAGCGTGTCCATTTTCTGAATTTCCAATCCCGGCGTATCGTTCGGAACGAGTAGTACGCTAAAATCATAACGCCCTTCACCTGTACGCAGCATCATAGCAATGCACGTATTGGGGTGGTGTGCGCCAGAGCACCAGACCTTGCTCCCTTTAACTACCCATTCATCACCGACGTGCTTGGCGGTCGACCTTGCGCCTGCAGCGTCCGAGCCGGATTGAGGCTCACTGATAGAAATGGCGAATTTTGCTTCACCGGCCAAAAAGGGCTCAAGATATTTTTTGCGCTGCTCCGCCGTTCCATGTTTTGCAACATTTGTTGCCGTGAACATCGAAGTCATTATGCATGCTGCGGTATCGAGACTGAGCTTGCCGATCGCTTCGCAAAAGATTGCGAACATGACCGGATCTTTATCCATTCCAAGACCACCCTGATCCTCAGGGATTAAAAGGCCGAGCCAACCTTCTTTCGCCATCTTGCGATATAGCTCTTCGGGAAACTCGCGACTTTGATCATGCTTTAACGTGAGCTCACGGCCAAATTCATTGTCCATAAAATTATGCACAACGTCTTTCCACATCCGCTGTTCTTCGGTAAAACTAAAATCCATCGACCAACATCCTTTTATGGCGGTTTTAGCTGCACAAATGGCGCGAGCTTGCTAATAAACAAATGTTTGTTAATGCGTTTGGCAAGCTTGGTCAATGGAGGAGTAAAGGAAAGTTGGAACGCCCGTCAATCAGACGATCAAAGCTACTCTCGCGGTTTCCTTCATGGCCAGCGCTCACAATCAGCGGGTTGTTTGACCACATCGCAAGCGAGTTTCCTGAGCGACCTGTCGTGCTTACGCCAGGCAACAGCATTACTTATCGTGAAGCCCAGTCCATGAGCCGCCGATGGGCGTCTGGTCTCATTGGTCTCGGATTAAATGCTGGCGAGCACGTCGCAATTGTGATGGCAAATTATCCCGAATTTCCTATCATGAAACTTGCGATTGCCCGCGCTGGCTACGTGTCTGTTCCTATAAATTATCTACTCCAATATGAAGAGATGCGATATGTTGTAGACCAATCAAAAAGCAAAATCCTGATCGGCATGAGCCAGCATCGCGGGCGCGATTACACAAGTGATTTTGCTCGTTTGCGTTCGAGCCTGCCGGACTTAGAGCATATATTTGTATTGCCACAAAACGGAAGCGAACCGTCAGAATTTCGATCTATTTCTGACCTTGCTTGCGTTGCGACCGCTGCGAGCGATGCTGATCTCTTGAAACGTGAAGCGAAGACTTCCGCTTCGTCGGTCTCGGACATCGTTTACACGTCGGGTACTACCGGGTGGCCCAAAGGTGCGATGTTGACGCATGACAACATTCTTCGTGCTGCGTTCTCTTCGGCTTTAACGCGGTCATTTGAAGACGGTCGCCGCATTCTCTTTGCGTTACCAATGTACCATGTATTTGGCTACGTCGAGTGTTGGGTCGCGGCACTGTTTGTTGGCGGTTCAATTATTCCCCAAACCATTTTCGAGCCAACTGAAATGCTGGACCTCGCAAAAAATCTGGACGCAACTGACATAGTTTGCGTACCTGTGATGACGCAAGCTTTGATTGAGCAAGCGCGCATGCGTCGCTTCCACTCTGAAACGTTGCTGTCGGTGTTTAACAGTGGCGGTGTCAATCTGCCATCGGTCTGGGCCGACATTAGCGAGGTGCTCGGTGCCGCAGAAATTCATACGGCTTACGGCATGACTGAAACGACTGCATCGACCATGTGCACCTGGACGGAGGACGACGCAGAGATTTTGCTAGACTCAAATGGCCGTTACAAGTTCGCAGGAACAGCCGGTGACGAAGCGATTGGAGGATCGGTGGCGCAATACCGTGTGGTAGACCCCGAGACAGGTCAAGAACTACCCTTTAACTGTGATGGCGAGCTACAAGTTCGTGGGCCAGTTGTTACGCAGGGGTATTTTGAAAAACCTGAAGAGACCGATGCAGCATTTACAACCGATGGCTGGTTCAGGTCAGGCGATATTGGTCGGCTTTCTGAAGGTGGGCATTTGAAACTGACCGGACGCCTCAAGGAGACCTACCGGTGCGGTGGTGAAATGGTTATGCCCCGCGAAATTGAGGATCTGCTTATAAGTTATCCCGGTATCGCGCAAGTTTTTGCAATTGGTATTCCGGACCCCAAAATGGGAGAAGTGGGCTGTTTGTGCATCGTTCCGATAGATGGCGCTACGCTGATTGTGGACGATGTAATCGCCCATTGTGCTGCGCGACTGGCAAAGTTCAAGGTCCCTAAATATGGGATCCTGTTAAAGCCTCAGTACGTCCCACTCACAGCCACCGGACGGCCGCAAAAGTTCATGCTTACCGAATTAGCAATCGAACGGCTTTCGCAATCCGGAAGATTTCCTTCATGAAAAATCCACATTGGCCAAAGTCTTTTTATATGTCGAGCGCGCGAACCAGAGAAGCACCAGTGTCAGCGGACCGCTGATGCCGATTGCTACAAAAATTGAACTACCCAGCGCCAAATCGTCTCGAAAAACCCTGTCTGTAATCAAGGCAACTACCGTTGGCCCAAGACCGATCCCGAACATGTTTGCAGCAAATAGATAAATGGCCGTAACCTGGCCACGCATCTGGTTAGGGGTAATTTCTTGCAGTGCAGCCGCCGCCGCGCCAAACGGCATCGCACAGCCGAACTGAAAAACAAAAACCGCAGCCAACGTTCCCCACGCCGTGCCAAGCGAGCAACTGATCAGGCCGGCTGGCAGGGCGATTGCAGCTGCAATAATAGCCGTCAGGATCCCGCCATCTAGCTTGCCGCGATCACGCAGCTTGGTGGACAGCATGCCACCCAGCAAAACACCTGCTGCGCCTGCAATCATTAATGTCAGGCCAAATCGTGTTCCTACTTCGCTGGTTGTCCATCCAAAAATGCGCATGAAGTATTCTGGGTACCATGCGGTGGCGCTGGTCCACATGAGCGTGAACATGGCATAGCCCATGATAAACGTAAGGTAGGTTTTGCGATTTGCCCAAACATAGCGAAAAGTGGCCCCCATCGTAGGCTCCAAGCCAATTTTTTTACCAGTGCGCGCGGGTTCACGCATTGTCAGCACCCAAATCGCGACAAGAATGCCTGGAAGTCCGATTACGATAAAAACGGCCTGCCATGGTTCAAGATAACCAACAAAAGGAGCGTCGAATGCAGGCATAACCGAGATAAGCGCACCGCCAATTATGGTCGCGAGGCCAGAGCCCACATAAACTGCGCTTAAATAAAGGCTGAGTGCGATTGGCCTGGTCCGCTGCGGGAAATAATCGCTGATGAGCGAATATGCTCCCGGTGACAGTGCTGCTTCGCCAACTCCGACACCGATTCGGGCCAGAAACATATGCGTAAAGTTTTTTGCCAGACCACAAAGCGCCGTCATGATGCTCCAAATGGCGATGCCTATCGCGATAATCGTGGTTCGGCGGTGTCCATCAACAAGGCGGCCAATGGGAAGTCCAAGCAAGGTGTAAAAGATTGCAAACGCAAGACCGTGAAGCAGGCTGAGTTGAGTATCCGAGATGTCCAGAGATTTGCGGATAGGACCAACCATCAACGTTAGCGCTTGGCGATCTAAATACGAAAACGTGTAGGCGACGATGAGCACAAAGAGAGCGTACCAAGCATAAGGTCCGCCCTGACTATTCTCGACCTCTGCGTTCTTTTCAACTGGCTCCATGTTTCTCCTCCCTTTCGAATTATCTTTTCGATGCCATGGCGTACACAAATATTTGTTTTTATTTTAGCGACAATTTATTCTGGCGGCGATCCAACAACGCCATCGGCAACGAGCGTTTCAAATTCATCGTCAGAAATTTCAAGATTGTCGCATAAAACCGAGCGTGCGTCCTGCCCCAGCTCTGGCGGTAGTGCTGCAGGACGCGCTGGTGTCCTGCTCATATGCTGAAGCGGATTTGCAATCAGCCGCATTTTGTCCTCCACCGTCCAAATCAAATTTCGCGCAGCGCTTTGTGGCTCGGCAAAGGCCTCTTCTATGTTAAAAATCGGACTCAACGGGACTTTAGCATCCAGGAAGATACGCTCCCATTGGGCTGTCGCGTCCGTTATAAAAAGAGGCGCCAGAAGTTGAGCGAGCGCAATCCGGTTTGCGACACGGGCTGTATTATCATAAAATCTGGGATCATTAACGAATTCGCCAATGTTCATCGCATCGCACATGCGCTTAAACTGATCGTCTGTTGCTACTGCCAACGTAATCCAACCATCCGATGTTTGGAATGGCTGAGCGGGCGAAAAATTGCGATTAATACCGCCCAATCTTGATTGGACATGATTGTGATCCAAAAAGTCCTGCCCTGCATCGACCAGCATCATCATACCGACGTCAAAAAGCGAGATATCGATATGTTGCCCTCGGCCAGATCGAACCCGCTCATGCAAGGCAGCAAGAATCCCGACAGTCCCCACTAACCCAGACATGATGTCGACCATCGGTAGACCGGCACGCGCGGGTGGCCGATCCGGCTCGCCACACAAAGTCATGATCCCGGTCATTCCCTGGATGATCGTATCATAGCCAGGTTGTGCGCTGCGAGGACCGGTTTGGCCAAAGCCGGTTACCGACAAATAAAGCAGCCCAGGATTTTCGTTGCTCAGAGTTTCATAGTCCAGGCCGTAGCGCACCAGATCTCCGACCTTGAAATTTTCGAGCAAAATATCCGATTGTACCGCAAGTTTCTGGACAATTTTTTGCCCTCTTTTGTCTTTAAGATTGACCGCGATGCTCTTTTTACCACGATTGGCTGACCGAAAATAATGAGTGCCCCAAATGCGGGTATCGTCACCGCCCAAAGCTTCAACCTTGATGACCTCGGCGCCCAGGTCGCTCAGCATCTGGGCCGCGAATGGAGCAGCCATGACCCTCGAAATATCAAGAGCCTTGAGGCCGGATAACGACTGGCCAGATGAAGATGGCGACGACATTCTAAATTTCCTTTTCGGCGCTTGCCGCTAAATTTTGTAGACCCGCCGGGCGTTGGACGCGAAGAAATCCTGACGATCGGAATGAGAAAGATGCGAAGTTAGGTGCTTCATCGCATTGACAAGCGTCAGCATAGGCGTAGCCACTTTATCGACGGGGAAATTACTGCCGAACATACACCGCTGCGCGCCAAAGGCTGATAAGCAATGGTCAACCCAAGGCTTACAAAATTCAGCAACTTCCATCGATGAGTATGGTCGTTCGCGCGCGTGCAGCGGCACGATGGCAATGCGCGAAATTGCAAAGCCACAGATTTTCACCTGGACATTCGGGCAGGACGCAACATCGGTCATACCTTGCGCCCAATCAGCAAAGACTCGCTCTCCAATATCGGCATAGCGCCCCACACCAAGCGGCCCGCCGATATGGTTAAGAATGATCGGCAAGCCGGGAAATGCACGGGCTAAGTCCGCAACTTCGTTTAGCTGGGTGTGGAAAGCATATAAATCCAGCACATGCCCCTGCGCATGGAGTTGCTCAGCGCCTAGCATAAAATCGTTTCTCAAAATATGGCTGGGGCCGACACCCAAAGCGCCATAACCAGCGGCAGTATCTGGGTCATATGTTGCGCGTGTTCTGATACCCCGAAAATGCCCTCTGCCGGCAACTTCAAGCGCATCCAAGACATGACCAACGCCCTTGCCTAATGTAAGGTCAGCCCATCCAATGATCCCCGCCGCCACCGAAACGTCGTGAGGTGAAGTATTAGCCTGAGCATAGGCAAATTCTACTTCGCCCACAGGTTCCAATTCAACTGGACCATCTTCTCGATAGGCCATGGTGCAATCAACATAGACCGATGACGAAATGCCCGCGGACTTTGCATCGCGGATATAGCTATCAGCAAAGTAATTGGGATCGGAAAAGTCCCAAAGATGAACGTGGGAATCGACAATATCGATGTCAGGTTCAATGCGCGTTTCACTAGACAGTGCAAGCCACGCCTCGTCGACAGGATGTACATGGGGTTTGGCGCGTTTAGACATCGTTCAACCAAACTGTCATGCCAACAAGCCGCCGTCGACGGGTAGTATCTGCCCTGTTACCATAGAGGCCCCCTCACCGGCCAAGAACGCTATCACCCAACCGATTTCCTCAGGCTCCGCCAAACGTCCTAATGGTATCTTTTCCACAGTTGCCGCCTCTCGTGCCGGATCATCCGTCAGCCGACTTATCATCGGTGTTCTCACATACCCCGGTGCCACTGCATTAACTCTAATGTTTTGCGATGCCCACTCGACAGCCAACGCGCGGGTCAGATTTACTACCGCGCCTTTCGTTGCCCGGTAAGACGGATTTGCGTTTGCCCTTCCCGTAATATTGGCGCTTAACCCTCCAACCGAAGCAACATTGACTATTGATCCGCCTACCTTGCGTTCGATCATAGACCGGGCCGAAAGCCTGCATGCGAGAAATAAGCCTGTCAGGTTCACATCAATAACCTGCTGCCAAGTTGCCAAATCATAATCGACGCTTGGGCCTGAGACATTCATGGCAGCCGAATTCACAAGAATGTCGATGCCACCGCATTTGTTATTTATTTGCTGAAAGCAATTTTCAATGGCTGCGGCGTTGCCGAGATCAACTTCAAAACCAAGTGCGTGCCCGGGCTGACCAGTGCACGCATTGGTTCCTGATTTCAATTTATCTGGGTCACGGTCAAGCAACACGGTTTGTGCGCCTAATTGGCTAAAGAGCCTTGCAGTAGCTAAACCGATTCCACTGGCAGCACCTGTCACTACGGCTGTTTTACCGGCCAGCGACAGGCGTGTCTCTAAAGTTTCCGAAATGCTCACGCAGGCTCGGTCAACTTTGCAGCAGGGACGCCGTCAAACAGGAAACCACGCCAATTGTCGTTTTGGATATCTACGCAGAGTTCTTTGAATTCCGGAATGCCTCCAGCGTAAAACAGAACTTCCCGCTTTTGTGCACCCGCAACATTTTTGTTCACACCAGTGAACCAGGAATCGGTTTTACCCAGGAGCCCCTTCGCGAGTTTCTCTTCGCACAACTCATTCCATTCACGTTGCGCGGTAGGATCAGCTTCGATCGTCTTTATGTTCATATCGAACACATTCTGCATCAAACCTTCGTTCCAGTCGATTGCAGTCGCAGAACATCTTGGAATGTTGCAGAATACCGTACCATTTTGGGGGCCGACGAGCGTGAAAAAGTTAGGGAACCCGTCAACCATGAGGCCGAGATAGGTTTCAACACCCTCATCTTTCCAAACCTGATTGAGCGAACGACCATCTTTACCATAAATTTCAATCCGGCTCAGCGAACCGCGTATGGCGTAGAAGCCGGTCGCATAGATGATGACGTCGACCTCGTACAATTTGCCGTCCGAAGTGCGAATACCTGTGGCCTCGACCTGCTCCATCGGCGTTTCACGTAAGTCGACGAGATGTACGTTGTCCTGATTGTAGCATTCGTAATATTTGGTATCCATCGGGACGCGGCGCGTTCCATATCCATGGTCACGCGGCGTCAGCTTCTCGGCGGTTATAGGATCTTTAACGCGCTCGCGGATCTTGCGTGCTACGAATTCTGTCACAACTTTATTGGCTTCAGGATTTTCCAAATAGTCGTGATAATTGCCCAGCCACAGACGGAAACCAGGTCCTTTATACAGTTCTTCGAATGTCGCATTGCGCTCCTCTTCAGGAACGTCGAGCGTATCGCGATCGATCCATTTGTGAGGGAAGCCGGATAATGTAGTGTCACAGAACTCGTTCAACTTGTTGTAATTAATCTTGATTTCATCCATCTCCTCTTGGCTGACCGGCGCATTACCTAGAGGGTTGGTCCAGTTGGGCGAACGTTGAAATACGTAAAGTTCTTTGGCGACCTTCGACATTTCCTGAATGACTTGAACCCCCGAAGCACCGGTACCAACAACAGCTACGCGCTTGCCGGTAAAATCGATCTTCGCGCCATAATTGCTATCAGGGTCCCGTGGCCAGCGCCCCGTATGCCACCAGTCGCCTTCGAACGTATAGACGCCCGGAACATTTGGCATCTGTGGTGCAGATAACGGCCCCATAGCGGAGAAGAAAAACCGAGAAGTGATGGGGGTTGACCCACCCTCCTCGAGCTGAATTACCCAATACTTGTTTTCATCATCCCAGCGCGCGGTTTTAACGCGCTGATTGAAAATATAATCCTTGCGGATGTCCATAAGGTCAGCGGCGGTTTGTAGATAGGTAAGAACCTCTGGCTGCCCTGCAAAACGTTCGGTCCAGTTGAACTTCTGCTTAAGTTCATCGGACCAAAAATAGCTGTAAGTGTGACTTTCAGAGTCTACGCGACATCCTGGATAACGGTTCCAAAACCATGCCCCACCTACATCAGGAGCACCTTCTATGCCCTTCACTTTAAAGCCCTGCTCACGCAGCTTGTATAGCTGGTACATTCCAGTGATGCCAGCGCCGATTACTACTGCATCAAAATCTGGCTGCTTGCTCATTATCGTCTCCTACGCAATTTTCTTAGGTTTCTTTAGCATTTTAGCATTATAGCCGACGCTTTGTTTAGTCGGAATTTGACTGATGCTTGTAAAGTGATTTCACTACCACGAGATGCTACTCCATGCTGCTCACCAACATCTCCAGTAACGCCGGCACATCCAGTTCAACCTGCAGCGTAACTCAGATAATATTTGTCACTGAGATAGCAGGCCTCCAATCGCAAAACAACCGTTTGTTTTTAGAATTTCAGTTGCTATGGAAGTGCCTTATAATGGGGTGTCATGGTCAGTATGGCTAATAACAAAAACGGAAATAACGTTTCAAAAACAGCAGTTAATGGGAAGCACTATTAGCTCCCCGAAACTAATGCAAAGCGACGCAGTTGTTGTGCGCTTTGCCGGGGACAGCGGTGACGGCATGCAGTTGATCGGGGGACAGTTTAAGCTGCCGTCCGCACTGGCGGGCAATGACTTCGGGAAATTTCCTGATTTTCCTCCAGAAATCCGTGCACCGTCAAGCGCATAATCGCACAAAGCACTAAGCGCGCCAACTTCGGCAAGAAACAGCAAACTGTTTCCGAATCAAAATTAACAATGTAGATTATATCATTATCTCAATAAGATACATGTTATCAGTTACAACCACCAGGGCGGGCCATTCAAAACCAGATGCCGGCCGAAAGGATAGCAATAACTTTGCGTTACAGAGCCACGCGATCTGCCCAATGCGCATGGGTACCGCTGCTGATCTTGTGCGGCAGCGCAATCCGGCACACTGGCCCTTCTGCAAAGCGTTTGCAGTCGATCAATATGCATTCGGATGTTCCGCGATTTTCGTCGGTCACAAAACTGACCAGATATCCGTCATCTTCGTCAACCGCACCGACACGAGGGGCAAAGGGTGCCTCACTGCCGTAGCGCCCCTCGGGAAGCTCGAGAGACCAGGACTCGCCCGTGACCATGTCGTGCTTCACGAAACCGTTAAACAGGAACCAGCCGGGCTTAGAAGTCGTGCTATAGGCATATCTATAGGGCAGCCCCAAATAACGCTGGTTCATCATGCCGAATTCGAGAATGCGGTCATCGAGCCGCTCTTCGCGCGTTGTGCCATCGGCCAAGTTAAACCGCCACCGGTGCAACTTTGGCTTGAAGCTATGTTCGTCGACATAAGCCATCATATGACCATAGCCGTCGGCGT
The DNA here is from genome assembly GCF_945882965.1 of Sphingorhabdus sp. EL138. Classification (GTDB taxonomy): domain Bacteria; phylum Pseudomonadota; class Alphaproteobacteria; order Sphingomonadales; family Sphingomonadaceae; genus Sphingorhabdus_B. Next base: position 60,617 of record NZ_CAMCWY010000003.1, on the reverse strand, counting down.
TTTCGAGCGGTGGGGGATAAGGGTCTTCTTCGAAATAACCATCAAGTATGACTTCGTCGCCATCTTCATAGGCATTAATGAAGTGCAGGACGAAAGTAGGATCCGCCTCAAACCAACGAATTTCCTCTGGCTGTCCATAACGCGGGATTAGCGCGAAACGCGATGGCAGACCTTCATGCAGGCGCGTCACATGGACGTCACGTTTCAGCAACTCTTCATCCCAGAAAAGCGGAAAGTCGCACAATATTGACCAGTTTTGCGTGAACATCATGTCATGCGGCAAGCGAGGCCCTGGCAGCGGGATGGGGACATAATGCGCGAGCTTGCCACTGCGATCGACGACGCCATAATGCATGTAGGGCGCATGTTTTGAATAGTTGAAGAACAGCAACTCACCCGTGCGCGCGTCAACCTTGGGATGCGCGGAAATGCCATCAAGCGGAACCCAAGACGCAACGCCCTCTTGCTCCAGCGTTTCGGGGTCAAGCACATAGCCCTCCCCGCATTGGTAGAAAGTGGAAACAGCTTTGCCCGCGTGCACTATGATGTCCGTGCTAGAGGAATCCTTCAGGCTGCCATGCGCGCCAAATCCCGGGCGTTTGGACAGGCTGCTTTTATCCATCAACCCACCCCATAAAGACCCGCCCGCATCCTGCTCCGCTTGAAAACAGCGGGTGCGGACGAAGCGATTGCGATAGCTGGCCTTGCCGCCAGAAAAATCGATCTGGTGGATCATGCCATCGCCGTCAAACGGGTGGTAGCGGCCAAGCGGTTGATGCAACTGGTTTTCGGTATTGCGCAAATAGATGCCGGCAATATCGTCGGGAATGCGGCCCTCAATCACATCAAGGTCGGTCGCGGTGACTTCCTCGTGCTGCGGCGTCCACGCCCCATTGAGATAGGGATGGTTGCTCGGTTGCAGCGTTGCTTTCACCGGCGGTAGTTTATCAACCCGCATTTCGCTCTCCTCTGGGCGTTCAGCCTATGTCGAATGTCACCCCTTGCGCAAGTGGCAGATTGTCGGAGTAATTTATCGTGTTCGTCGCGCGGCGTATATAGGCCTTCCATGCGTCCGAGCCGGACTCCCGGCCGCCGCCGGTTTCCTTTTCCCCGCCAAATGCTCCGCCAATTTCAGCACCTGACGTGCCGATGTTAACATTCGCAATGCCACAATCGCTGCCTTCGGCAGACAGGAACTTTTCGCATTCACGCATGTCGGTTGAGAATATCGACGAGGATAACCCTGCCCCAACACTGTTTTGCTGGGCGATGGCATCCGCCAATTCAGAATAGCGAAATATATAGAGAATAGGGGCGAAAGTCTCCCTTAAGGCTGGACCGACATGCGCAGGCATTTCGACACAAGCCGGGCGGACATAGACGCCGTTCATCGCAATACGTTCGCCGCCAATGACATTTCCACCGCGTGCCTTGCCTCATCAAGCGCGGTTTGCATGCCCGCATACGCATGCTCGTCGATCAATGGTCTCGCAAGATTGCCGCTGTCGAGCGGATCGCCAACCGACATTGAGCCAATGGCCGACTTAAGCGCCCCAACGAAGCTGTCGTAAATCGCGTCATGTACAAGAAGGCGGCGTAAACTGGTGCATCGTTGACCACTTGTGCCAAATGCCGAGAACAACACGCCGCGAAGCGCAAGCGCGACGTCAGCCTTGTCGCTAGTAATCGCGGCATTGTTTCCGCCAAGTTCAAGGATAGTTTTGGCAAAGCGCGCCGCGGCCACTTGGCCGACCTTTCGTCCCATTTCTGTGCTGCCGGTGGCAGAGATCAGCGCAATGCGCGGGTCAGCCACCAAAGCGGCTCCGATGTCGCGTCCGCCCTGCAGAACTTGAGACAGATGCGCGGGCGCGTCGCCAAAAGTAGCCACCGCCTTGTCAAAAATGGCCTGCACGGCAATTGCGGTCAGCGGCGTTTTTTCCGATGGCTTCCAGATAACGCTATTGCCACACACCAATGCCAAAGCCGCGTTCCATGCCCACACCGCAACCGGAAAATTAAATGCGGAAATGATAAGAACTGGACCAATTGGATGCCATTGCTCCATCATCCGGTGACCGGGCCGTTCGCTGGCGATGGTCAGGCCATGCAATTGCCGTGAAAGACCCAAGGCAAAATCGCAAATGTCGATCATCTCCTGCACTTCGCCAAGTCCCTCCGACAGCGGCTTTCCGCAATCAATGGTGACAAGACGGGCAAGGTCATATTTTTGTGCACGCAACGCATTACCAAACAAGCGGACAAGCTCCCCACGGCGCGGCGCAGGGACGCGGCGCCACATTAGAAAGGCAGCGTTTGATTTTTCAACAGCATCGTTGATATCATCTACTGTAGCGGTCGCCACCGCCCCGATGCGACTAGCATCAATGGGCTGTGTACCGCAAGATCGCCGCCATCAACAGCGCAGCCCATCGTTTCGAGAAGCGTTTTTGTTTCGTCTGCTAATGCCATTTATTTCCCCAGACTTTGTCCTGTATTCCCATAAAGCATGGCAAGGCGCAGAATTGATGGCAAGGGTTGCTGTCTTGCCCGCACGCTTATAAAGGGAAACAATCCGCAGGTAGCTATTCAGCAGGCCATTGCTAATGGAGATAAAAATGGCCGAGTTGGCAGCATTCGATTGGTCTGACCCTTTTCGTCTTGAGGACCAACTGACCGAAGATGAACGCATGATCCGCGACAGCGCCCGCGCGTTTGCGCAAAGCGAATTGCAGCCACGCGTTATCGATGCTTACCGGACGGAATGTGACGCGCCTGAACTTTTCCCGTTGATGGGGCAGACCGGCTTGCTTGGCGCGACTATACCGGAGGAATATGGCGGCGCTGGCGCGTCATATGTCGCTTACGGGCTAATCGCGCGCGAAGTTGAGCGCGTCGATTCGGGCTATCGTTCGATGGCATCGGTACAGTCGTCTTTGGTGATGCATCCCATCCATGCTTTTGGTTCAGAAGAGCAAAGGCGCAAATATCTGCCGGGTCTGGCGGCGGGTACACTGATCGGCTGCTTTGGTCTGACTGAGCCTGACGCCGGATCAGACTCTGCGGGCATGCGCACCTTCGCTAAAAAGGTTGATGGCGGCTATGTCATCAATGGATCGAAAACATGGATTTCCAACGCACCTTTTGCCGATGTCTTTGTCATCTGGGCAAAATCCGAAGCGCATGGCGGCGGCATTCGCGGTTTTGTGCTTGAAAAGGGTATGAAGGGTCTCACTGCGCCGAAAATTCAGGGGAAGCTTTCGTTACGCGCATCGACCACGGGCATGATCATGATGGACAATGTCGAAGTTGGCGAAGACGCGTTGCTGCCCGATGTACAAGGGCTAAAAGGCCCGTTTGGATGCCTCAACCGCGCCCGGTACGGCATCAGTTGGGGCGCATTGGGGGCAGCCGAATTTTGCATGCACGCCGCGCGGCAATATGGCCTTGATCGCCACCAGTTTGGCAAACCGCTTGCCGCTACCCAGTTATATCAAAAGAAGCTGGCCGATATGATGACCGATATTGCCATGGGGCTTCAGGCATCCTTACGCGTTGGCCGCTTGATGGACGAAGGCCAGCTTGCGCCTGACATGATTTCCATCGTTAAGCGCAACAATGTTGGCAAAGCGCTCGATATCGCCCGCGCTGCGCGCGACATGCATGGCGGCAACGGCATCAGCGAGGATTATCAAGTCATGCGCCACATGGTAAACCTTGAAACGGTCAACACCTATGAAGGCGCGCATGACGTGCATGCGCTTATATTGGGCCGCGCCATTACGGGAATCGCGGCGTTTTAACAAAAAATTGGGCCGCTCAGCTTTTCAGCGGCGGCCCAGGCTTGGCTTCTCAGCCATAGGAAGGAAAGCGTGTCTCGTGAGAGACACAACTGACCTCATAAGGCCAAGATATTAAATAATTGATGAACGGCCAATCGACCATGCCAAGAACGTGTTCGGTTAACAGGGCCCAGTTCTTCGCCCTTCCGCTGAAAACGAAAATGGCGCATTATTTCGGATACCTTGCGATTGGATATGGATGATCCGGTTTGTTTCCTTACGGATAATCGTCAACCCCTGACCGTGCCCCGCGCAGGTGTAGCTAACCGTCAAGGAATTTGGGCTCGAACGCAGGACATATTGTTCGCACGCTAAGCCGCTATGTTGGATGTGGATAAGGCTCTGCGATATACCAAGGCAGATTTTGGCAGTCGGTACACTCCCGCCCGTTGGTCGTAATTGCCAGTTTCCCCGATCAAGTGAGTCCAGCAACGCCATATCGCCACCTGATTTTGCGGCGCCCGCCGTAGCCAGCGAAAGCAAAAGCGCACCGGGGACGGCATAAAGACGGTAAAATGTGTTCATAAGCTTCTGTCCGCAAACTAAACTTACACAGCGAAGCGAGTCGCTTTTTTCTTAATTTGCGTAACATCATTTGTGACATTTTGCACGATGTATGTGGTTCATGAACGATGCACAAAACGCCGCTATTGTGGCGCAGTTCAGTTGTTAAAACTGGCAAGGCTTATCGGAAAGCGGCGCGAACAAAATTCGCAGTCGACGACGATGTCTCCGGCATCATCTGCCATTTCGGCTCGGTCAACGGCGGGAAATTTGGCAATGACATCGCGGATATGAACGGGATCACAGCGGCAGCCCTTTGACAGAAGATCGCCTTGCTCAATCCGCACTTCTTTTTCTTCATGGAACAAGCGCCAGACGATTTCCTCAAGCGAAAGCGCCGGGTCGGCAAGCTCGGCGGCGGCGATGGTCGACGACATGACTTCGATATGCGCCCACTCAGGATGGTCGAGCCGCACATGCAAACGCTCGCGGCCTTCCTCACCCTCGGGCAAATGTTGGACCAGCAGGCCGCCCGCGACACAACGGCCATCGACATGGTCCACGGCAACGCGAATGAAGGTCGGGATTTGTTCGGATTGCACAAAATAATTCTGCGCCGCATCAGCGAGCGTCTCGCCCTCAAGTGGCACGATGCCCTGATAACGGCCGCCACCCTCGCTCGCGGGCTTCATCCGGTCAAAAGTGATCGCAAGATAGCCTTGCCCGAAGATGCCAGATAGCGTCGAGTCCTGCAGCAGGGCAGCGGCTGTCGCGGCATCAAACTGCGCATAGCCGCGCAATGCGCCATCCTTATAGTCGCAGGCCAATAAGCGGATTGCGCCTTTTTCTGTCTGCGTTTGCAACGTCAGCTGGCTACCCGGCTCCTTCAACGACGCGCCCAGCAGCGCAGTCAAAACTAAAGCCTCCGCCAATGTCCGTTCAATCACCGGAGGATACGCATGGGCCGCCAAAATTTCGCCAAGCACATGATCGAGACGTACCAACCGTCCGCGCGCGTCCCGCGTGGGTATGGAAAAGCGCAATGGCTGATTGGATAAGGTTTCCGATTGCTCAGCCATTATAACTTTCCGAGGCACCATAACAAAATCGACTTTTGCGCATGAAGCCGGTTTTCCGCCTCATCCCAAATGAGTGATTGCGGGCCGTCGATCACAGCGTCGGTCACTTCCTCGCCACGATGCGCTGGCAGGCAATGTAGGAACTTCGCATCTGGCTTTGCCAAAGCCATAAGGCGTTCATTCACCTGATAGGGCATCATGGCCGCCATCTTGTTATGGACATGCTCCTGCCCCATCGACACCCATGTGTCGGTTAGCAGTATGTCTGCGCCTGCCACCGCTTCGCTTGCATCGCGGGTAAGCGTGATGTTCGCGCCAGCGGCCTTGGCCGCTTGAATAAAATTGCTGTCGCTTTCATAACCCTCGGGAACGGCAATGCGCACGTTGAACTTGAATAAACCTGCGGCCTCCACCACAGAATTCAACACATTATTGCCATCACCAAGCCAGGCAATCTCAAGCCCCGGCAATGCCTTTTCATGTTCCATCACCGTTAGCAGGTCAGCCACAATCTGGCAGGGATGCGACAGATCGGTCAGGCCGTTGATCACTGGCACACTGGCATAATGTGCCAGTTCCTCTACCTTAGCGTGGTCATCGGTGCGGATCATGATGGCATCGACATAGCGGGACAATACCCGCGCCGTGTCGGCAATGGTTTCACCGCGGCCAAGCTGCATCTGGCCAGACGCCATAAAGATACTGTCGCCGCCCAGTTGCTTCATCGCCATTTCAAACGATGTCCGCGTGCGAGTCGAGTTTTTCTCAAAAACCATCGCCAATGTGTGGCCAGCAAGCGGCGCGTCGGAATCGGATTTGCCCTTTGGCCAGCCAGTCCGGACATTTTTTCTGGCCATGGCGTCGTTCAACATCGCTGCAATTGCATCGCCGCCAGCGTCACTTAAGTTCAGGAAGTGGCGCATCATGCAGCTTGCGGCATTTGGTAGCTGGCGGCACCCGCCGACAATTTTTCCATGAATGTCTGGATTTCTGCATCGCCGATGTTCAACGGCGGTAATACGCGGAAGGTGTTGTCACCCGCCGCCACCAACAACAGCCCGTGATTGTCGCGCAAATGCGCCACAAAGGCCCGGGTTTCATGCGTCATCATCACGCCGAGCATCAGGCCCTTACCGCGCACACCGGTAAACAAATCCGGATAATTGCCGATAAATTGTTCAAGCGTTGAACGTAATTTGTCGCCAGTCGAACGCACTTGCGCCAAAAATTCCGCGTTCGCCACTACATCCCAAACCGCCTGACAAGCCGCCATTGCAAATGGATTACCGCCATAGGTCGATCCGTGCGTGCCAACGACCATGCCGCGCGCCGCCGCTTCGGTGGCAAGGCATGCGCCGACCGGAAATCCGCCGCCAAGGCCCTTTGCCGTCGCCATGATATCAGGAATGATGCCATATTGTTCATACGCATATAGCGTACCTGAGCGCGCCACGCCGCATTGCACTTCATCCAAGATCAGCAGGATACCATGTTCGTCCGCTAGGGCACGCAGGCCTTGGATAAATGCATCTGACGCAGGCCGAACACCGCCCTCGCCCTGAATGGGTTCAACTAGAAACGCGGCGGTCTTTGGTCCAATGGCGGCCTTTGCGCCTTCCAAATCGTCAAAATCGACATAATGAAAGCCTTCAAGCAATGGCAGGAAGCCTTTGTGCATCTTTTCCTGATTGCTTGCTGAAATCGTCGCCATCGTCCGGCCGTGAAAGGCGTTCTTGAAGGTGATAATCTCAAACCGGTCGCTACCTTGGCTCTGATGATAAGCGCGTGCGGTTTTGATCGCGCACTCGACGGCTTCGGCACCGGAATTGGTGAAAAACACGGTGTCAGCAAAGGTCGTATCCACCAGCCTTTGGGCAAAGGCTTCGCCTTGCGGGCTGCCATAAAGGTTGGATACGTGGATAAGCGTTGCAGCTTGGTCCTGAATGGCCTTGGTCAAATGCGGATGGCCATGGCCAAGCAAATTCACCGCGATACCAGCGGCAAAATCGAGGGCGCGACTGCCATCTTCGGAAATCAACCAAGCGCCTTCACCGCGCACCGGCCGAAAACCGCAGCGCGGATAGACTGGCATCAAGGGCGTAATCGTCATGGTTTTCTTCCTTCCGACCAAATATTTGGCATATTCCAAAAGCCAAAAAGCGGCCCGTTAGGACCGCTTGTTTTCACCTTTCCGCTATAGGCACACGAAAATGGCAAATCAAGCTATGCCTCGGCATCCCTGTCACGCTTGGCAGCAGCAATACGGCGCTTCAAATAACCATAGAGCAACAAATGCACCGCCACCCACAACAGGATAAAAATGATGATCAATTTGGCAGGCGTGCTCATACGCCCACCCATAACGCCGCTTGAGTGATGAACAACCCCGGACTGTAACAACAATCCAGCGTCAAGCGACACATGCGCTGGGCATGCCATTATCGCCTTATGGTTAGCATCACGACCCGATAGCGCATTGGCCATATAATGGTTAGTGTCACGATGATGCGCTTCGTCCGCCCGGATGATGAGGATAACGTCGCGAAGTGTCGTGCCCTCAGGCAAATTCCAATACCGCATCGCAACTGGGGGCGCAGGCGGGTTCGGGTGCCGCCCCTCGTCAATTTCCGCGAGATATAAAGTATAGCTCAGCACCGCCTCTTCTTCGAAATAGCCAACAAGCCGGTGCGCCGTCTTGCTGGAAATCAGATAGAGGAAGAAAAAGAAGATGTAGAAGACCCATTGTACGGTCAGAATGACAAGCCGTTCAAACCAAGATGGCTGCGCAATTTCAATGAAGGTCATCAGATGCATCCGTTCATTTTCCGCCTCGTCCATCAATGTGCGGATCCAGCCACGGTCATCTTGCATCAGCCGAAGCGCGCGTAAATGGGAGAGCGTTGCGCCGACCATCCCGGGCACACCAGCGACGGTCTCTAAAACTATCGCGCGATTGCCGTATCGTTTTGCAAAAAACGTATCTGCGCCCCAGCGTAGGGTCTTGGTGATGCGCAAGGCGAACCAGTCCGAAAATCCGAGTGCTGTGTAATGGGTAGATTGAATATCGCTACTGTTTGACATGCGCTTGTTCCAGTGGTTGACACCGTGTTAACGCGCATCAGACTGGGTCAGGCAATGTAAAATCAGACCGTACTCAGTTTACTTTTTTGCAACTCAGGCGTTATCAGGGGCATAGGGTTTGTTGTAGCCCTTCGGTTTGGCCCGTTTTCGGGGTGGGTGGATTAGTCAGGTCAAAAGGACTCAGTCTCCGCCACCACCGCCGCCATCATCGCCACCGCCAATACTACTGTCACATCCAGCAGCGTCAGTGACCCGAAACTCGCCGTTTGAGATAGTCGATGATGTGTTCACTGCACCATCACCGCCTGCATCACGGTTTTTTTCTGTCCGCAGCAGGCTCCCAGGCTCTGGCGACACCGCGGATTGAAATGCATTGCGCGCAGACGCTGCAACAGGCGCGGGTGGCCACGGCGCCGCGACCACCGTTTCGCGCGGCGGCGGTGGCCGCAACTTTTGCTGAATGAAAAAATGTCTAAAGCGCGCAAAAAACCGCAATTGTTCTGACCTCCAGGCAATTCAACTGATGGCGAATTGCCGTCACGCTTTCAACGATCTTCGCGCAAAATCACTCGACTGTGACCGACTTGGCCAAATTGCGTGGCTGGTCCACGTCCGTGCCCTTGGCGCAGGCGACATGGTATGCAAGCAATTGGACAGGCACGGCGTAGACCAGCGGCGCAATTAGCGAATGGACGCTTGGCATTTCAATGGTGGCGAGGCAACCTTCGCCTGCTTCGGCGATGCCTTCGGCGTCGGAAATCAGCACGACCTTGCCGCCGCGCGCGCGGACCTCTTGCATATTGCTCACGGTTTTTTCAAACAACGGGCCTGATGGCGCAAGAACGATGACGGGCACGGCTTCGTCAATCAGCGCAATTGGCCCATGCTTCATTTCGCCTGCGGCATAGCCCTCCGCATGAATGTAGCTGATTTCCTTCAGCTTCAACGCGCCTTCCATCGCCAGCGGGTAATCCGAGCCACGACCAAGGTAGAGCACGTCGCGTGCAGGCGCGATCAAATGCGCCATTGCGGCGATGTCGTCATCATGCGCGAGCGCTGCGTTCAATGCGGCGGGTGCTTCGATCAAATGCCGGACGATGTCGCGTTCTTCCTCTGCGCTCAACTTGCCCTTCACCAGCGCCAAATGCGCGGCAAGCGCAGCCAGCACCGCAAGCTGGCAGGTAAATGCCTTGGTCGAGGCAACACCGATTTCGGGACCGGCATGTGTGGGCAGCAACAGGTCCGCCTCACGCGCCATGCTGGATGTCGGCACGTTTACGACAACCGCGATTGTCTGGCCATTTTCCTTGCAATGGCGCAAGGCCGCCAACGTATCTGCGGTCTCCCCCGATTGGGATATGAACAGCGCAAGGCCACCTTCCTCCAACACGGGGTCACGGTAACGGAATTCCGACGCGACATCGATGTCGACAGGCACGCGGGCGAAGGTTTCAAACCAATATTTCGCGACCATCCCTGCATAAAAAGACGTACCACAAGCAACGATGGTGATGCGCTTTACGCCCGCCAAGTCGAAATCCATCTGCGGCAGGGCAACGGTTTGCTCCAATGGACGAATGTAGCTGGAGAGTGTTTGCGCGACCACGGTGGGCTGCTCAAAAATCTCTTTCTGCATATAATGGCGGTAATTGCCCTTTTCGATCTGCGCCGCTGACACGCCTGAAGCGGTGATCTCGCGCGTAACCGAATTGTTATCCTTATCGAAAATTTGCGCGCCGTCGCGCGTTACGATGACCCAGTCACCTTCTTCCAGATATGCAATTTGCTGCGTCAGCGGCGCAAGCGCCAGCGCGTCCGAACCCAAATAGGTCTCGCCATCGCCATAGCCGACGACCAGCGGGCTGCCGAGCCGTGCGCCGATGAGAAAATCAGGAAATTGCCGGAATGCAATCGCGAGGGCAAACGCGCCGCGCAGGCGGGGGAGCACGGCCTTGACGGCATCGGCGGGCGCAAGGCCTGCCTCTGCTTGTTCAGACACCAGATGCGCGACAACCTCTGTATCGGTCTCGCTTTCAAACGTCCGGCCGCGCGCCGTCAGTTCGTCGCGCAACTGTTTGAAATTTTCGATGATGCCATTGTGCACCAGCGCTACTTCGTCCGTTGCGTGCGGATGCGCGTTGCTTGTCGTTGGCGCGCCATGTGTCGCCCAACGGGTGTGGGCAATGCCGATATTTCCAGCGGCATCGTCGGTCCTAAGCACGTTGACGAGATTGGCGAGCTTACCCTCCGCCCGGCGGCGGATCAGTTGACCATCGAACACGGTGCAGACGCCAGCGCTGTCATAGCCCCGATATTCCATGCGCTTTAGCCCATCGACCAAACGGCCAGAAACCGCAGATTTGCCAACAATTCCGATAATGCCGCACATAAAATCTAAACCTTATCTGGCGTGATGTAGGGGACGCGAATGCCCGGCATATTTGCCGGAAAGTCTTTGACATTGCGCGTCACTAAAATGGCGCCATGCTCTTGAGCCGAGGCGAAAATTATCGCGTCTGGTAGCTTGAGCGAGCGCTTGTTAAAACGAAGGTCGGCAGCCCGTCGTGCGATCTCCGGCGACAACTCACGTATGGAATAATTTTGCAAATAGGCTTCTGTTTCGGCGCGTGCTGGCACGGGCATGCCAGCCAGAACTTCAATCCACGTCATGCGGCTAATCCAGTGACGCTTAGCGCGGCGAAGCTCGGCAAGTGCCTCGGGTCTTCTCGCCAAAGCATCGATAATGATATTGGTATCGAAATAGATGTCGCTCACGCGGCGACGTCTTTCTCATCCGTCAGCGGACCATGTTTTGCGGGGTCATATTCCGGATCCCATTCGCGCACCCATTCGTCGCGTAGCCGGTTTTGATACTCCATCCCATCTTCCGTGAAGCCATGTTTTGCCCACAAACCAAAGCCCGCCTCCAGCCAATCGGTATTGCCGGATGCTGGCCCGTCCGCGCGATATGCCTCCACCGCCTCACGCAACACCGCCGCACGCGACTTGCCCTGTTCAGCGGCAAGCTGGTCAAGCCATTTGATGTCTTCATCAGGCAAATCGGCGAGGATACGAGTCATGATATACTGATATCATATCATGATATCATGTCAAGGTTAGTCACTTCTTCTCAGCTTTCTTCTTCCGCATCGCATCGTGAAACCGATCTGCCCAGCCGGGCTTCAATAATTGTTCGGCGCGGACCATGCGGAGTTCGCCGTCGGCGACGTCGCGGGATACGGCGCTGCCTGCGGCCACAATCGCATCACGGCCGATTTTGACGGGCGCGATCAGCGCACTATTGCTGCCGATGAACGCGCCTTCGCCGATTACCGTTTGATATTTGAAATAGCCGTCATAATTGCAGGTGATCGTGCCAGCGCCGATGTTCGCGCCTGCGCCAATTATTGCGTCGCCCAGATAAGTCAAATGGTTGGCCTTTGCGCCCTTGCCCAGATGGGCTTTTTTGGTTTCGACGAAATTGCCGATCTTGGCATTTTCCTCCAAAACCGTCCCGGGCCGCAGCCGGGCAAAGGGACCGATTTCGCAACCCTCACCGATGATAGCGCCTTCAATATGGCTGGTTGCGCGGATTTTTACATTGTCGCCTATGCTGACGCCGGGACCAAAAAAGACGTTGGGTTCAATCAGGACATCGCGGCCAAGCTGCGTATCCCACGCAAACCAGACGGTTTCCGGCGCAATTAAAGTTGCGCCTTCATCCATGGCTTGCACCCTGCGGCGCTGCTGCCACGCTTGCTCCATCTCGGCCAATTGCGCGCGGCTGTTGATGCCCGCGACCTTGTAGGGTTCGGTTGTGATAGCCACGCAAATCCGCCCGTCTTCGCTAGCTATGTTGACGATATCGGTAAGATAACATTCCTTTTGCGCATTATCGTCAGTGACGCGATTCAGAAGCGGGAACAGGTCGCGTGCTTTCACCGCCATCAAGCCGGAATTGGACAGCCTCACCGCTTTTTCGGCCTCGGTCGCGTCCTTTTGCTCCACCATTTTGATGATGCGGCCATCTTTGACGATGACGCGGCCATAGCCCGTTGGATCTTCTGGCGCGAACGCCAACACGACCACCGCCGGCGCATCAGGCGCGTTAAGCCGGTCAACCATAGCTTGCATCGTGGCCGTCGGCACGAACGGCACATCGCCGTAGAGGATGAGGACATCGCCCTCAAACCCCTCCAGAGCGCCTTGGGCCTGCTGCACGGCATGGCCAGTGCCAAATTGGGGTTCTTGCACCGCCAGCTCTGCGGAGCCTGCCAAAGCGGCCTCTAGCTGCGCCTTGCCGCTGCCGACCACCACAATTTTTTTGGCAGGGCGCAAGGCATCGACCGATGCCATTAAATGCATCAGCATTGGCCGCGCGGCAATGGGATGCAGCACCTTGTGCAGGTCGGATTTCATGCGCGTGCCTTTGCCCGCGGCGAGAATGATGGCAGCTAATTCAGTCATAGATACTCTCATGCCAGCAAATTGTTGCAGTTTCCAGAACAACACTTCAATGACGCGCGACACACAAAAATAATTGGACAAATAATTGGGGAGTTTGGGGCTTGGGTTTGGATTTTCCTTTCGACATCATCGGCTTTGATCTTGACGGTACTTTAGTCGACACCAGCGGCGATCTGACCGCTGCGGTCAATCATGTCCTGGAAAGCGTCAGCAGGCCGCTGCTATCGCCAGAAACCGTGAAGCAGCATATTGGCGGCGGCGCAAAGCTGATGCTACAACAAGGGCTTGAGGCAACAGGCGGCATTCCGGATGGCGATTTCAAACCGCTCTACCGCCAGATGCTCGGATATTATGAAGCGCATGTGTCGGTGCATAGCCGCCCGTTCGATGGCGCGTTGGCGGTGCTGGATGCACTTGATGAAATGGGAGTGCGTTATGCCGTGGTGACCAACAAGTTTGAGAGCCTTGCGGTCAAATTGCTCACCGACCTTAACCTGGCACACCGTATGGGATGCATCTTGGGCGCAGATACTTTGGGCAAGGAAAATGCCAAACCTTCAGGCGCACCGATTTTTGAAATGATCAAACGCTGTGGTGGCGGACGGGCGGCTTACATCGGCGATTCGATTTACGATATGATGGCGGCAAAAAATGCCAGCGTGCCGAGCGTGGCCGCGAGTTTCGGGTTTTTGCATGGGCCAGTCGAGGACATGGGCGCAGACGCAATCATTGATCATTTTGACGAATTGCTGGATTGCCTCAAAAGCATGGGTTCAAATTAGGTCACGCAGACGCGCAGAGCACGCCGAGCCGAGCCGATTTTCTCTTCGCCGTTGCTTGCGCCAATTTGCTGCGTCTATATGTGGGGCGATCTCACAGGCATTGCAGCAGGGTATAAAGTGAACAGTTGGATGTCTCCCCGCATGATTTTTGCATTTGCGCTGGCATTTGTCGGCGCAATGTTCGCATCCCAAATGGAAGGATCCGCCGAACGCTTTCTCGTTATATTTGTATCCATGTTGGTTGCATTGTTCGTCGTTGCCGATCCCCATGATCGCGAAGAGGCACCTGCCGAACCAGCCACATCTGATGGCAATAGCCTCGATATCCCGGCTATCATCTCGCATCCACAATTGCAGGCGTTTATTGATACTTCGGCGGATGCCATATTGATGGTCGAAAATGCCCGCGTCACGGCTGCCAATCAAGTTGCGCTACGTTTGCTTGGCGCAAATATTGTTGGCCAAAATGTCCGGATGGCGTTCCGTCACGCTGGCGCGATTGAACGGCTGTCCGATCCAGAGGTGCAGCACAGCGGACACCCGATTCGGCTGGCGGGCATTGGCCAGAAAAACCAATTATGGGACATGCGGATTCAGACCATGGGTCCATCGCAGAAAATCGTGCACTTGGCCGACCGCAGCGGAACACAGGCCGCCGAACAAATGCGCGTCGATTTCGTCGCCAATGCAAGTCACGAATTGCTAACGCCATTGGCCGCTATCAAGGGCTTTATCGAAACGCTGGATGATCCCGCAGCGGGCGATGACATTGCCACGCGCAGCCGGTTTCTGGGTATCATGGCCACGGAAACCGACCGGATGCAGGCGCTGGTCCGTGACCTGATGTCGCTGAGCCGGATTGAGGCCGAAAAATATGATCCACCACAAACGCCCGTCGATTTTTGCGACATCGTCGTGGAAACCGTTGAGCAACTGCGCAACAGCCAAAAGGACCGTGGCGCAGATATTGTGGTCGATGTGACGGCAGGTCTGCCACCTGTCATGGGAGACGCCGGGCAATTGCGGCAGTTGGCGAGCAACATTTTGAACAATTCGCTGAAATATGGTCGTGCTGGCACGCCCGTCACGGTCTCATTATTGCGTTCGCGATCTGGCGCCATGATTAATTTTACGGTGACAGATGTCGGAGACGGCATTTCCCCTGAACATTTGCCACGCCTAACTGAACGGTTTTATCGTGTGGATTCAGGGCGAAGTCGCTTGGTTGGTGGAACTGGCTTAGGCTTAAGCCTTGTCAAACATATCGTTGATCGGCATCGGGGCCATCTGGAAATCCGCAGTAAAGTCGGCAAGGGTACGACGGTGTCGATATTGTTACCGGTTGCGCCAACGGGGCCGTCATAAAAATGTAATACAAGAGTCATTTATCATCCATCTGGGCCGTCTAATGGCCCTGTTACTTCTAGTTCTAACCGCGCCAAATCCATTATGGGGACAGCCAATATGTTGAAGAAATTATCGCTCATTGCCGTAAGTGCACTCGCGCTGTCAGCGTGTAATGACCAAGCCAGCACCGGCGGCGCTGCGGGTGGCTCGCGTCAGGAAATCCGGATTGTGGGTTCTTCGACGGTGTTCCCATTTGCCAAGGCCGCATCAGAGGCATTTGCAAAGGCAGACCCATCGCGCAAATCGCCCGTACTGGAATCGACTGGCACTGGCGGCGGAATTGAGCAGTTCTGCAAGGGTGTCGGCGCGGATACGCCCGATATCGTCAATGCCTCGCGTCGCATGAAAAAGAGCGAGTTCGTTAACTGCCAGAAAAATGGCGTGAAGGACGTGATCGAAGTTCAGGTCGGTATTGACGGGCTTGCGCTGGCGCAGTCCAACGCGGGCACGAAGTTCGCATTGTCCACCGCCGATGTTTACAAGGCGCTTGCAGCCAATCCGTTTGGCAAACCACAGACCGCCAAGCTTTGGTCCGATGTTAACCCTGCCCTGCCCAACTTACCTATTTCGGCTTATGGCCCGCCAACGACATCGGGCACGCGCGATTCTTTCCATGAACTAATCATGGAAGTTGGCTGCAATACGGATGCAGCGACCAAGGCGTTGAAAGATAGCGACGAAAACAAATACAAGGCGATATGCACTGAAGTGCGCAATGATGGTGCGTTCAAGGAGCAAGGCGAAAACGACAATCTGATCGTGCAGAAGCTCAGCTCCAACCCGAACATGGTCGGCATTTTCGGCTATAGCTATATGGAAGAAAATGCATCGAAGGTGCATGGCATCACCATGAATGGGGTAAACCCAACTATCGCCACGATCTCAGATGGCAGCTACCCCGGCGCGCGCAAGATGTTTATTTATGTAAAAAAAGCGCATGTCGATAAAATTCCGGGCATTCAAGATTTCGTCCTCGAATTCCTGAAGGGCGGTGTCGTCGGCGGTTATCTCACAAAATTGGGTATGATTGCGTCAAGCGATGCCGACTATAAGACCGCCAGCGGCTCTGCAAACGACCTGACCGTAATGACGGGTGCAGATTTGAAATAAAATTGCAACAATGATGGCGTCTATGGGTTTGGATCGAATCTGTGTTTGAACCAAGCCCTTGCTATTTCTGGGCGCTATGTATGACGGGTTTCGGATCATCTGTTTCAAGGGAGCATGGTTAAGTTTATGACTGGAACGGCATTGCTCTTCCTTGTCCTTGGTCTCGGCCTGATTGGTTGGATAGCTGGGCGTGCGCGGGCCGCTGCGTTTGTGCGCAGTGCAAAAGGTGGGCCGCGGGGCACCGTAAACAGCCTGCCTTATTATCACGGCTGGTTCGTCGCGATCTGCGCCATTGCCCCTGCGCTTGTTTTCATGTTCATCTGGCAATCGATTTCCCCGGCATTGGTCACGGACATGGTGCTGTCGGCTCCCGCCGCTGCCGACTTGCCCCAAGAAGGCTTCGCGCGCGCCGCGATCCTGTCGGAAGCGCGGGCGATTGCTCAAGGTTTCCAAATCGCTGCGTTTCAGAATGAGAGCGAAAAGCTCGTTCCTTTATACAAAAGCGCATTGGCATATTATAAATTGATTGGCGTTGCCGCGACATTATTGCTGCTTTTCGCTGGCGGCGCATATGCCTTCACCCGTTTAAAACCCGACTTTCGCGCCCGCAGCAAAGTCGAGCGCGTTGTCATGTTCGGGTTACTGGTCGCATCATTGATTGCCATTCTTACAACGCTGGGAATTTTTGCCTCGTTGATTTTTGAATCATGGCGTTTCTTCTCAATGGTATCGCCATTTGAATTTCTGTTTGGCACGGAATGGAACCCAAAATCGGTTGTGACGCCTGGCGCAGACAATGGGTATGGCGCGATTCCGTTATTCTGGGGCACGATCTTCATTGGCGCGATCATTGCCATGATTGTCGCCATTCCGCTCGGCTTGATGAGTGCGATTTTCTTAACGCAATATGCGTCCGCGACCGTGCGTAAATGGATGAAGCCTATCCTCGAAATTCTCGCCGGTGTGCCAACTGTGGTCTATGGATATTTTGCCGCATTAACGGTGGCGCCTGCGGTGCGTGACTTTGCCGTGATGCTTGGCTTTAGCAATGCGGCCTCCGATAATGCCTTGGCCGCTGGCATTGTGATGGGTGTGATGATCATACCCTTGGTATCGTCCATGTCCGATGATAGCATTGCTGCGGTTCCCAATGCGATGCGCGACGGAAGCCTCGCCATGGGGGCAACGAAGAGCGAAACCATCAAAAAGGTGTTGTTGCCAGCCGCCCTGCCCGGCGTTGTCGGCGGTGTATTGTTGGCGGTCAGCCGCGCGATTGGCGAAACCATGATCGTCGTCATGGCGGCGGGCTATACCGCCAACCTAACCGCCAACCCATTTGCAACGATCACCACGGTGACCGTTCAGATTGTCGCGCTTTTGACCGGTGACCAAGATTTCGGAAGCCCGCATACGCTTGCGGCATTTGCGCTTGGCCTTGCGTTGTTCGTGACGACATTCTTCCTCAATTATGTCGCCTTACGGGTCGTGAAAAAATATCGGGAAGCATATGAGTGAAGCCATGACGGAACCGACGCCCACCGACTGGAACGGGCAGATCATGCAAAAGCGGATTGCGCGGCGCTATGCGGCCGAGCGTCGGTTTAAGGTGATGGGCTTTCTGGCTGTTGCCTTGTCGACTGTGTTCCTCGCCTTTTTGCTGTTCACGATGATGGGCCAAGGCTTGCGTGGTTTTCAGCGCACAGAAATTGCGGTCGATTTTGACTTTCCTGCGTTAACGTCGGGAACGACGGCTGCCGCAATCAGTGGCCCTAATGCCGATGCCGCGCTCAATTCTATGGATGTTCCCGGCATTGTCGAACTCGCTGTTAGTCAGCAATATGGCGACATAAGCGAGGGTCTTTTGACATCGGGCGCTGCGGGCAATGTGCGGCAGATGCTGATGGATAATCCCGGCCTCGTCAAGTCAAAGCAGCAGCTGTGGTTGCCAGTAGATTCGCGATTGGACGTTGCGTTCAAACGCGATGGGGAGCCTGCAGCCGAACAAACAGTTGCAACGCTGGCGCAAAAAGACGCATTGCGCACTGGCTTTAACTGGACGTTCCTGACAGGTGCCGACGCCACGGACCCATCGGCGGTAGGCATATGGGCAGCGTTTAAGGGCTCGCTGATGACCATGGCGATTACCCTGATGCTTGCCTTCCCAGTCGGCGTATTGGCCGCTTTATACCTTGAGGAATATGCCGCCAAGAATAAGCTGACCGACTTGATTGAAGTGTCGATCAACAATTTGGCGGCCGTGCCCTCCATCATCTTTGGTCTGCTGGGTCTGGCGGTTTTCCTGACCATGTTCGGTATGCCGCGGTCGTCTGCATTGGTCGGCGGTTTGACACTTGCGCTGATGACGATGCCGGTCATCGTCATTGCGGGCCGCAATGCTATCAAATCCGTGCCGCCGTCGATACGTGAGGCGGCGTTGGGCATTGGTGCCTCGCCTGTGCAAGTCGTGTTCCACCATGTGCTCCCACTTGCCCTTCCGGGCATATTAACCGGCACGATTATCGGCATGGCGCGCGCCTTGGGTGAAACTGCACCATTGTTGATGATTGGCATGCGTGCCTTCATCCCAGCTGCGCCCGAAGGCTTCACCGACGCGACAACCGCTTTGCCTGTGCAAATCTATCTTTGGTCGGACGAGGTCAATCAGGGCTTTGTCGAAAAAACCAGTGCCGCAATCATTGTGTTGCTGATATTCTTGTTGGGCATGAACGCCCTTGCCATCTATCTTCGCAACCGTTTCGAAACGCGTTGGTGACTTATGAAAACAAAGGACGGTAATGTGGGCGTAACCCCTGGAATAGCCAAAATATCCACTCGCAATGTGAATGTATACTATGGCGAGAAGCAAGCCATTCACGACGTCTCGATTGACGTTGATCAGCAAAATGTGACTGCGTTTATCGGTCCATCCGGTTGCGGAAAGTCAACATTTCTGCGGTCTTTGAACCGGATGAACGACACCGTCGCCGGAGCCCGCGTCGAAGGCCAGATATTGCTCGACGACGAAGACATTTATGCATCTGGCATGGATGTCGTGCAATTGCGCGCGCGCGTCGGAATGGTGTTTCAAAAGCCAAATCCATTCCCGAAATCGATTTACGACAATGTCGCTTATGGTCCGCGTATCCACGGTCTGGCCAGCGGCAAGGCCGAGTTGGATCACATCGTCGAGACGTCACTCACTCGCGCTGGATTGTGGACTGAGGTCAAGGATCGCCTGAGCGAAAGCGGAACGGCGCTTTCCGGCGGTCAGCAGCAGCGCCTGTGCATTGCCCGCGCCATTGCAGTGGACCCTGAAGTTATATTGATGGATGAGCCTTGCTCCGCGCTTGACCCAATTGCCACTGCGCGGATTGAGGAGTTAATTCACGACCTGCGCGGAAAATACGCCATCATCATCGTGACCCATAATATGCAGCAGGCCGCGCGCGTGTCGCAACGCACCGCCTTTTTCCATTTGGGCGATTTGATTGAATTTGGCGAAACGTCGGACATATTTACCAATCCACGCGAAGACCGCACCAAAGATTATATTACCGGCCGTTACGGTTAGAAAGGTTGCGACATGACCACGGGCACAAAGCACACAATCACGGCATTTGACGATGATATGGACGAAATCCGTGGGCTCATTGCCGAAATGGGTTCGCGGGCCGAAGCTGCAGTCATTGCGGCGATGAAGGCGTTGCGCGAGCATGATACCGATACAGCCGCAACCATCCGCGCTGATGACAAAATCATCGACACACTCGAAACCGAAGTCGAACGATTGGTGGTCCGGACGATCGCATTGCGCGCACCAATGGCGGATGATTTGCGTGAGCTAATCGCCGCGCTCAAAATGTCGGCCGTCATTGAACGCATTGGCGATTATGCCAAAAATATCGCCAAGCGCGTGCCGCAGATGAATGGCAAGATACCGTCCTCCGCGCTTGAGCAATTGGGCCGCATGGGCGAAATCGTCGTCGAAATGATCCGCATGGCGATGGACGCTTATGCCAAGCGGGACGTCGATCTGGCCTGCGCGGTCACCGTTCGCGACGATGTGGTGGATCAGCTTAACAAGGATTTATTCGTAGACTTCGTCGCTTATGTCGTCAAAAATCCCCAAAATGCGACGGAAGTTGCGCATTTGCTGTTCACCGCAAAAAACCTTGAACGGATTGGCGATCACACCACTAATGTAGCGCAAATGATTTATTTTACCGAAACGGGTGAAAACCTGCCCGACGCTTGAAGCGGAGATTTATATGCCCAAGGCGCAATTGCTATTGGTTGAAGACGACAGTGCGCTTGCCGAGTTGGTACGCTGGCATTTTGAACGCGAAGAATTCGACGTCCAAAACACTGGCGACGGTGAAGAGGCGCTATTGATGGCCAAGGAGCGCACACCTGATTTGGTATTGCTCGATTGGATGCTGGAGAATTTATCTGGCATCGAAGTATGCCGCCAATTGCGCAAGTCTGACAACACCGCCAATGTGCCAATCATCATGCTAACCGCACGCGGTGAAGAGGATGACCGGATACGTGGACTTGAAATCGGTGCTGATGATTATGTCACCAAGCCGTTTTCACCACGCGAGCTCGTTGCCCGTGCCAAGGCCGTCCTCCGCCGCGTGCGCCCCGCCTTGGCTGGCGAAGCCTTGCGCTTCGGTGATGTCGAAATGGACACCGTCGCGCATAAGGTGAAACGCGGTGGTAAGCAGGTGCCTTTGGGTCCGACCGAATACCGGTTGCTAAAGCATTTCCTCGAATATCCAGGCCATGTCTTTTCGCGTGAGCGCTTGCTCGACAGCGTCTGGGGCCATGACAGCGACATCGAAATCCGCACCGTTGATGTCCATATCCGCCGCCTGCGCAAAGCCCTGAACGAAGACTTTGACAGCGACATCATCCGGACGGTCCGTTCGGCGGGCTATTCGTTGGACCAAGACGCCGTCTAACAGGAAAGCTGTCGGCGCACGGAAACGCCAAACCCCATCAGCGTTGCAAGTGCGGTGGCAATACAGCGGGGATTCATTGCGGCTGCCTAAAAAATAGACCATCCGTTGATGACGCTTGGAAAGCAATTTGGTGATCCTGACCCTAGGAATAAATTCTCTCTTCGTGCCAGCCTTTCCAACCTTGCTTTACGCTTGCGTCAAGTGACGGGCCATGCCAAGACGCGGGCAAATTTGGCGGCTTTGTCCGTTGTGCATATTGGAGATCGACTATGACCATCAGTTTTAAAGACAAGGTTGCAATTGTAACGGGTGCAGGCGGCGGTTTGGGCAAGGCTTATGCCCTTGAACTCGCCAAGCGCGGTGCCAAAGTGGTGGTCAATGATCTGGGCGGCGCGCGCGACGGTACGGGAACATCTGATGCAGCGGCGCAAGTCGTTGAGCAGATCAAATCCGCTGGCGGCGAAGCGATGGCCAATGGCGGCAGCGTCACCGAATATGAACAGATGGTCGAAATGGTCGCAAAGGCAAAAGAGGCCTTTGGCGGCGTCCATATCCTGATCAACAATGCCGGTATCTTGCGCGACAAAAGCTTTGCCAAGATGGACATGCCCGATTTCGATCTGGTGCTTCAGGTACATGTCATGGGTTCGGCCAATTGCACCAAGGCCGTTTGGGACACGATGCGGGACCAAGCCTATGGCCGTATCTTGATGACCACCTCGTCAACTGGCCTATACGGCAATTTTGGCCAAGCCAATTATGGCGCAGCAAAGCTTGGCCTTGCCGGCTTTACCAAGACGCTGCATTTGGAAGGCGCGAAGTATAATGTCCGCGTCAATTCGCTTGCCCCGGTCGCTGGCACACGCATGACCGAGGATATTTTCCCAGAAGGGCTGTTCGACCAATTTACGCCTGAAAATGTCGTTCCAGCCGCGCTCTATCTGGTCAGCGAAGATGCGCCGACCAACATGATCATCGGTGCAGGCGGCGGTGGCTATCACGCCGCTTATGTCACCATGACGCCCGGCGTCGCGTTGCGTCAGGAAGACCGCAATGTCGAAGGTTTTGCCGCAGCATGGGACAAGATCATCGACCGCACCGGCGAAACGGTGCCGCAATCGGGCGGCGAACAATCCGTCGCCGTCATGAAGGCGTTGCAGGCCTTGGGCTAAATTATCCCGATATTATCTTAAAAAGCTCGGTCTTTGGCCGGGCTTGTTTTATGCGTCGACCAGTTTCATTAACTTGCGTTCGACAGGTGCCAGCACTGGCCCCAGTTCATGGCCGCGTTTCAGGATTGCGCCGCCTTCGCCCACCAACGCCCACATGCCTTGGCGATTGCGCAACGCGGGGCGTTTTTCGATGCGATATTCGGGGCGCTCGGTCGCGCGGCGGAACATGCTAAACACAGCGGCGTCGCGGCCCAAGTCAATGGCATAATCCCGCCAATTACCCGCCGCGACCATCCGGCCATATAGGTTCAGGATTTGCGTCAGCTCATTTTTTTCAAAGCCAACCTGATTGTGGCGGCTAACCCCGGGAAAGGGTGTGACGACGGCGCTCAACTGACCTTGCGTCCCTTTGCTGGACGTGGCTGGGCTGGACGTGGCTTGGCAGGCGCAACGTTTGAAGCGGCATCGCGCTGTGCCATCAACTCGGCCACTTTCTTGCGCAAGCTTTCAATCTCGCATTGCATGATCTCAAGGCTTTGTGTCGCTGGATCGAACATTTCGCGGCATGGCGTACCATAGGGCATGAAATCACGCGCGTAAGTTTCCGCCTTTACCAAGGTTGATCGCGCTTTTTGACCAATCATGGTCGCGCCGGCTGGCACATCCTCTGTCACGACCGCAGCCGCGCCAATGCGCGCACGTTCGCCAACCGTAATTGGCCCAAGAATCTGCGCGCCCGAACCGATGATGACATTATCCAATATGGTCGGATGCCGCTTTCCACCAATTCCTGTCGTCGGATTGGTGCCGCCAAGCGTGACATTTTGATACATGGTGACATTGTCACCGATTTCCGCTGTTTCGCCAATGACGCTGAAACCGTGATCCAAAAAGAATTTGCTGCCAATTTTCGCACCAGGGTGAATGTCGATACCCGTCATGAAGCGCGCAAAGTGATTAACCAGCCGCGCCAGAAAAAACATATGCCCCAAAAATAACCAATGCGCGACGCGGTGATAGCCGACCGCCCAAACGCCGGGATATAATAATATCTCCCACCGCGAACGCGGTGCCGGGTCTCGTTCTTTGATCGAGTCGAGATATTCGATGAGATTAGAAATAAACATAAATGACTCTGCTGGCCTTTGCCGGACCCGTTGATTGCGTCCAAGCTAAGACGTTTGGCTGGGCTTTTCCAGCAAAGGATGCAGTTTGCCAATAATTATGTGTATAAAAATTGGTAAAAGCGATTATATGCTGCCCATTGATTAACGGAACCGATTTATGAGCACATATCTTCCAACGCTAAAACAGCTGCAATATCTGGCGGCGTTGCAAGAGCTTGGCCATTTTGGCAAGGCCGCCGAGTCCTGCTTCGTCACGCAATCGACGCTATCGGCGGGCATTCGCGAGCTGGAATCGCTACTTGGCCTTATGTTGGTCGAACGCACGCGCCGCGTTGTCCGGTTCACCCCGCTTGGCAACAAGATCGTCGCAAAGGCGCACCGGATATTGCGTGAAGCAGAGGAACTGGCGGAAATGGCACGTTCAGCGGGTACGCCATTGGCCGATGACCTGCGGATGAGCGTCATTCCAACCATCGCGCCGTTTTTGCTGCCGAAATTATTGCCCGCATTGCGTAAGCAATATCCCGATTTGAAATTATATTTGCGCGAAGAAACCAGCGCCGCTGCGATCGACGCGTTGCATCATGGACATGTCGATTGCGTATTGCTTGCGCTGCCCTTTGCCGCTGGCGATATTGAAAAAGCGACGTTGTTTGAGGACCGCTTGTTTGTGGCGTTTCCCAAGGATGACCCGCGCGATCCCCCCGAAAGCATTAAGCCCGAGCTAATCGACGAAAGCCGGATGCTTTTGCTGGTCGATGGCCACTGCCTTAAGGACCATGCGCTTGCCGCATGCAACCGCCCCGAAATGCGCGCCTTTGCAACTATGCTGGGCACATCGCTGCATACGTTGGTGCAAATGGTCGATAATGGCCTTGGCCTTACCATCATCCCCGAAATGGCGGTTAAAGCTGGATTGTTGAACGGCACCGATGTGCAGGCCCGCCCATTGAACGCCGAACATGCGTCACGCGAGATTGCGTTGGTGTGGCGCACCAACAGCCCGCGCCGTGAGGAATTTGAACTGCTGGCAGATGCGCTGCGCGCCTTGCACGCCGCATAATTACGCCCAACGGTCGGACCGCGCGTCATCGCTGGCTTTGGCGTCGACCCATTTTGCGGTGCCATCGGCATAATGCTCGCGCTTCCAAAATGGTGCCTCGGTCTTCAGCCGGTCAATGAGGAACGCCGTCGCCTCCAATGCCTCCGCCCGGTGTAGCGAAGCGGCTCCGACAACGACCACAGCCCCCCCCACAGGGACAATTCCAACGCGATGGGTGATGACGGCGCCCAGCAACGACCATCGCGCTGTGGCGGCTTCTATGAGGCTTGAAAGACTTGCCTCCGTCATGCCGGGATAATGTTCCAATTCAATCGCGGTTACCCCGCCATCGTTGCGCACAATACCCGTGAAGCTGGCCAATGCACCGCCGCCAAGACCCGCCAAAGCGGCCAGCTCCGACGCGGGCTCAATTGGCGCATCGCTGATCCGCACCGCTTTCATCCGCCCGTGACCGGAGGGAAGATCGCCAGTTCCTGCGCCGCACCAAGCAGAGCATCGCCTGTAACCATTTCTTGGTCCAACGCGAACCGCAGGCGTGAAAGGTCGTGTAATGCGCGGGCATGCTCTTGGGAACCCGCGGAAATCCAAGCCACAAGATCGCCAACAGTGCGGGCATCCTGCGGCACATCATATTCTTCGGATGACAGCCCGATCGCCTCGCGCACGCTGGCAAAATACAACAATTTCATGGCGTCAATCCATATGCTTAATGCCGACGCGCAGATAATCCCAACCGGTAATCATCGTCAGCACCGCCGCGATCCACAACAACAGCAACGCCGCTTGCTTCAGCAAAATCCAGTCCGGCAGCGCCCCAGCCAAAATGACCCCGCCAAGCGAGACCAATTGAAATGTCGTTTTCCATTTGGCGAGTTTGGACACTGGCACCGAAATCTGAAGACCTGCAAGAAACTCGCGCAAACCCGACACAATCATTTCGCGCAACAAGATGATCAAGGCGGCAATCACGTGCCACCCCTCCACATCGCGCGTGAAGACCAGCATCAAAATGACGGCGGCAATCATGATTTTGTCGGCAATGGGGTCAAGAAAGACGCCCAGTTTCGACACCGTCCCTTGCGCGCGGGCAAGATAGCCGTCGAAATAATCGGTGA
This sequence comes from Sphingorhabdus sp. EL138, assembly GCF_945882965.1. Taxonomy (GTDB): domain Bacteria; phylum Pseudomonadota; class Alphaproteobacteria; order Sphingomonadales; family Sphingomonadaceae; genus Sphingorhabdus_B. The sequence goes on along the minus strand of NZ_CAMCWY010000003.1, from coordinate 34,907 downwards.
TCCCCATCAGACAGTACAGCACGAATGCAAATGAATAATCGAGCGGTAGCGGCTGCACGCTCATAGGCTTGGTCCCGGGCCACAATAAGAAGACCAGTATGGGCACGGCGAAAATTCGCGACAAGGTCAGGATATTGGGCAAGCTAAGCATAAAGCACCGATAGCGTGATGCGCGTGTAAAATCACCTGACTATTTACCAGCGATCCGAAATGCGCTTTGCTATGCTTCCAACCGGCAGCTAAGGCACGGGGCATCCTCCGCATGAGAAACTGGTAACCTTATGGCCACAACAATGTCTCTGATGAACAAGCGCCGCTTTCTGCCGCTATTCGTCACGCAGTTTCTCAACGCCTTCAACGATAATTTCTACAAAATGACGATGGTGATCTTGGTCACCTACGACATTTATTCGGACCCCGCGCGCGAAGCAAATTTCAACGCGATTGCAGGCGCACTGTTCATCTTGCCGTTTTTCCTGTTTTCGGCGCTGGCGGGGCAATTGGCGGACACGATTGAAAAAACCAAGGTCATCCGCATGGTGAAAACGGCCGAGATATTCATAATGCTATTTGGTGCAGCGGGTATCTATTTGCAGAATATTCCGCTGATGCTCGCCACCTTGTTTGCGATGGGCGTGCATTCGACATTTTTTGGCCCAATCAAGTATGCAATCCTGCCGCAACATCTGGAAAAAGATGAGGTGCTGGGTGGTACTGGCCTTGTGGAGGCTGGAACCTATTTGGCCATATTGGGGGGCACGATCGCAGGCGGCATTATCCCTGGCGAAATTGCCGGCGTCTGCATCATCATCATTGCCATAATCGGGCGCATAACCGCTCAGTCTGTGCCAGTCGCGCCACCCGAAAACGACGCACCGACAGCCAAAATGGACTGGAATATCTTCCGTAGCAGCTGGCGGCTTGTCCGCGACACTATGCATTTCCCCCATTTGTTCATGGCCATCATGGCGATCAGTTTTTTTTGGGGTATTGGCGCGGTGTTGGGTTCCATTTTTCCGCCAATGGTCAAAAATGCAATTGGCGGCGACAATACCGTAGCGACCTTGTTTACCACATTTTTCTCCATCGGTGTCGCGATTGGCTCGATTGCCATCAACCGCCTGCTTAACGGAACGGTCTCTGCGAAATATGCACCGGCATCGGTGATTGTCATGGGGCTGTTCGTTCTCGACCTGTGGTGGAGCGTTAGCCATTGGGGGCCGGTGGGCACAGAGTTGATGAATTGGTACAGTTTCCTGACACTTGGTAAGGGAGAACGGATGATAGTCGACATTTTGGGCATCGCTATTGCCGCCGGGATGTTCGTGGTTCCGCTTTACGCGTTTCTGACCACTACTGTTGCAAAGTCGCAAACCGCACGAACCATTGCTGCCAACAATATCGTCAATGCCGGCGCAATGGTCATTGGCGCCATTATCTACAGCCTGCTCGTGAGCTCCGGCGTCAGCATTGCCGACACTTTGTTCATGATCGCAGCGGCCTGTTTAATATCCGCTTGGATCGCTTGGCGGCTCCATAAAGTCTGCGACGTCGCCGCGCTTCAGGTCACGCAATAAAGCAGGTGATCGCCGTTAAAGGGTTTCTAGCCATTTTCTTTCGCATAAATTGGCGGGCACTTGCCGCGTCTGTTACGCATTGCAGCGTCAATCAGGAGATCTTTGCCGATGGAGAGAGCAGCACATATTCAACACACTGGCGGACCCGATGTTATTGAATGGGCCGACGTTCAACTTGCCGAACCTGGCCCGGGCGAAGTCCGGATGCGCAACGCAGCAGTTGGCCTCAACTTTATCGACACTTATCATCGTAGTGGACTTTATCCGATGGCCATGCCCAGCGGTTTGGGCATGGAGGCCGCTGGCGTCATTGAAGCCGTGGGGCAAGGCGTCGCCGACTGGCGTGTGGGTGACCGAGTCGCTACTTTTGGTCCGAATATTGGCGCGTATTGCACGGCGCGAAATATCCCCACGCATAGTCTGTTTCTTGTCCCCGACGGCATCAGCGATGAAGTGGCGGCAGCGGGTTTACTGAAAGGCTGCACTACCGAATTTCTCATTGAACGCTGTGCCAAGGTGCAACCTGGATGGGACGTTTTGGTCCATGCTGCCGCTGGCGGCGTCGGTTTGTTGCTCGTCCAATGGCTGAAGCATGTCGGCGCGCGCGTCATTGGTACCGTCAGCACGGAAGAGAAAGCCGCATTGGCGCGGGCAGCAGGCGCCGACCATGTCATTTTATATGGCAAGGAAGATGTTGCCCGACAGGTGCGCGAATTGACTGGCGGCAAGGGCGTTGAAGTGTCTTTTGACGGTGTCGGGCAGGAAACTTGGGAGACTTCAATCAACGCAACCGCACGGCGCGGCCTGATCGTCAGCTATGGCAATGCGAGCGGCCCCGTTTTGGGCGTTAACCTTGCATTGCTCGCGCAAAAGGGCTCGCTTTATGTCTCGCGGCCGACTTTATTTGATTATTACCACAACGCAGCCGAGCGGACGGCAGGTGCAGAAGATGTGTTCGACATGTTCGCGCAGGGCATCATTGAAATGACCATTGGACAACGTTATGTCCTTGAAGATGCCGCGCAAGCGCATCGCGATCTGGAGGCACGCCAAACCATTGGTTCAACGGTGCTGATCCCGTAAACGACACAGTGTAATCATAAGGGGGAGCATTATGAAAATCACCGATAAGACCGCGTTAGTGACGGGTGGTAGTGACGGCATCGGCTTGGAAATCGCGCGCCAACTGCTGGCAAAGGGCGCGTGCGTGATTGTATGCGGCCGCCGCGAAGACGCGCTGGCATCGGCGCGCACGGAGGGTTTTGAGGCCATTCAAGCTGATCTTTCCACCGCCGCTGGCTGCGCGGCGCTTGCTGCTGCTTTGGCAGACAGGCCCCTCGATATGCTGATCAACAACGCCGGGATGAGCGGGAATTTCGGCCCCAATGAGCCGCTCGACCTTGCGCTGACCGATCAAGCCATTTTCCTAAACCTCAACGCACCATTGCATCTGATCGGCCATCTCCTGCCGACTTTGTTGCAACGGCAAGAGGCGGTGATTGTCAATGTCACCTCGGGCCTTGCCATTGCACCACGTGCGGGCGGCCCGGTTTATTGCGCCACCAAGGCGGGCTTGCGCAGTTTCACCCAATCGCTGCGGCACAATTTACGCGACACAAACGTCCATGTGATTGAGGCGCTGCCGCCTGTCGTAGACACCGCGATGACGCGTGGCCGGATAAACGGCAATAAAATGTCGGCCAAGCAATGTGCGGCTGAAATCGTTGATGCCATTGCGACCAATGCCACGGAGGCCAATGTCGGCATGGTTAAGCTTCTGCGGATGATATATTCAATCTCGCCTGCGCTTGTGCGGCGGATCATGATCAAATTCTAAGGGTCAATCTGAGCCAAAGAAGTTGCGTTCCCATTTGGTAAAACCGAAATCTGCAATTTCAGGAAAATAAGTGGTGCCCCAGGCCCGACTCGAACGGGCACTCCTTTCGGAACAGGATTTTGAATCCAGCGCGTCTACCATTCCACCACTGGGGCACATCTTTGCCAGGCGGACCCGGTCAAGCGGAGGCCCCTCTAACCGAGCCTCCGCCATGATGCAAGTGCATCCTTATGTCTTCAGTTCCGCTATTTCTTAAGCTCTTTTGCGAGTGTCTTGAGCGTAGCCTTGCCATAAGGGGCCTTGAACCCGCCCATGCCAGCAACATCAACGCCCGTCTGGCGATAGACTGCGCGCATATGGCTGAACGTCTTGAACCCGTCGGCACCGTGATAATTGCCCATGCCCGATGGCCCAACGCCGCCAAAGGGCAGGTCTTCCATCGCATTGTGGAAGACCACATCGTTGATGGTAACGCCGCCGGAAACAGTCCGCGTCAGCACGCGTTCTTCCTCGGCCTTGTCCGATCCGAAATAATAAAGGCCAAGTGGACGATCATGCGCGTTCACATAATCAATGGCTTCTTCCATCGATGAATAGGTCATCACGGGTAGGATTGGGCCAAAGATTTCCTCCTGCATCACCTTCATATCGTCAGTGACGTTGCGGACGATGGTCAGCGGCATTTTGTTGCCGTTGGACGTGGCAAATTCCTCATTGGCTGGGTTAATCTCAATGATCTCCGCACCCTTTTCCCGCGCATCGTCGAGATAGACCTGCAACCGTTCATAATTGCGCCCGTTCACGACCGACGTGTAATCGTCATTGTGCAGCAATTTTGGATATTGCGCGGTGACGCCAGCCTTCACGGCCTCAATCACATCATGCTCCTGATCGCTTGGCACCAACAGATAATCGGGCGCCAGGCAGATTTGGCCGGCGTTCATCATCTTGCCCAACGCGATCCGCTCGCCCGCCTTTTTCTTGTCCGCGCTGCGGCCAATGATGGTCGGCGACTTGCCGCCAAGTTCCAACGTGACCGGCACCAGATTGTCAGCGGCAGCGCGCATGATATGTTTGCCAACGCTCGTCGCGCCTGTGAAGATCATATGGTCAAAGGCCAGCTTGGAAAAGGCCATGCCGACTGCAGCGTCGCCGGTGAAAACCGCCATTTCCTCTTCAGCGAAATATTTGGGCACAAGTTCTTCAAACAAGGCCGATACCCGCTCTGTAAATTCGGATGGCTTGATCATGGCGCGGTTACCGGCGGCGAGGACGCCCGCCATTGGCACCATCACCATACCAACGGGGAAGTTCCACGGCGCAACGACGCCGACCACACCCTTGGGCTGAAACACGACCTCGGCCTTGGCACCGATCAGGCCCAAGGGAAAGGTGGGCTTGCGCTTCTCGCCCTTGGCCCAGCTTTCAAAATGCTTCTTGGCGTACTTCATCGCGCTGACCGAAGGCATGATATCCGTCAGCAGCGTCTGTTCGCGGCTGCGATGGCCGAAATCGGCCGAAACGGCCTTTGCAAAATCTTCGGCATGGTCGATCAGCAACGCAATTGCACGGTCCATGCGGTCGCGACGCACCGACATCGGTTCCGGCATGGCGGCGGTAAACGCGGCACGCTGTTTTTCAAGCACAGTCTGCATATTTGCGGTCAATTTCTCTCTCCCTTTAATCGGCTGATGAATTGTTAGCGCGAAGCGTTGCACATTGAAACCATTTTGGCGTATCGGCATTGCTAACACGCGCAAAGCGTGACGATTTGAAGGGAGAGAAGATGATCGAGGCAGGAAAAAAATGGACGCCGCCTGCGGGTTGGCCAGCGATGACCCGGGATCAGGTAAAGGTAGCCTTGTGCGCGCCGGGCATGCCATTTGAAATGGAAACTGCCGTGATTGAAGGCGTGCCAACGCGCGTCTGGAAAAATACTTTGCCCAATCTGGCGGCGCTTGCCGGACATGCCACGGCATCATTCGGTGACCGCGAATTTGTGGTGTATGAAGATGAGCGCGTCACATATGACGCCTGGCACCGCGCCGTCGCGTCATTGGCGCAGGCGCTGCAGGACTGCGGCGTTAAAAAAGGTGACCGCGTCGGCCTTGCTATGCGCAACCTGCCCGAATGGCCAGTCGCCTTTTTCGCCGCCGCCGTCACTGGCGCGATTGTTGTGCCGTTGAACGCATGGTGGACGGGCGAAGAGCTGTCCTTTGGCATGGCTGATTCGGGCGCTGCCGTTTTGATCTGCGATACTGAACGTTGGGACCGCATTGCGCCGCACATATCCGAAATGCCCGCGCTAAAGCATGTGATGGTTACGCGTAACGGTGGGGCCGCGATGGCAGAACCGGCTATTCCGCTCGAAAATATCATTGGTGAACCGAAGGGCTATGCCCAGTTGCCCGACCTAGCGCTGCCCGATGTCGCAATCGCGCCGGATGATGCGGCCACCATTTTCTATACCAGTGGCACGACAGGCAAACCCAAAGGAGCGCTGGGGTCCCACCGTAACTTGCTCACCAATGGCCTTTCCAGCGCTTATTCTGGCGCAGCGACCATATTGCGTCGTGGCGAAGCTTTACCTGAACCAAGCATTCGGGCGTCCTTGCTGGTGATCCCGATGTTCCACGTCACCGCCTGTTCGGCATCGATGATTCCCACGATTCAGGCTGGTCACAAAATCCTACTCCTGCACAAATGGGACACATTAAAAGCTTTCGAGATTATTGAGCGTGAGAAGATCAATGCCACAGGCGGCGTGCCATTTATCGCTTGGCAGTTGATTGAGCATCCCGACCGCGAAAAATATGACCTCAGTTCCATCGATGCGATCAGCTATGGCGGCGCGCCATCTGCGCCGGAATTGGTAAGCAAGATTTACGAAATCTTCGGTGCGTTCCCCGGCAATGGCTGGGGCATGACCGAAACCATGGCGACCGTCACTTCACATATAGCCGAAGATTATCTCAACCGCCCCGATAGCTGCGGCCCAGCGGTTGCGGTGTCCGACCTGAAAATCATGTCTGAGGACGGTATGACCGAAGTGGCTGTTGGTGCGGTTGGCGAATTATGGGCACGCGGCCCGCAAATCGTCAAAGGATATTGGAACCGCCCCGATGCAACTGCCGAAACCTTTGTCGATGGCTGGGTCCGAACAGGCGACCTTGCGCGCGTGGATGACGAAGGTTTCTGCTTCATCGTTGATCGCGCAAAGGACATGATCATTCGCGGCGGCGAGAATATCTATTCGTCGGAAGTCGAAAATATTCTTTATGAGCATCCGGCAGTCACGGACGCTGCCTTGGTCGGCATACCGCACCAGACCTTAGGCGAAGAACCCGCAGCCGTGGTGCATTTAGCACCCGGCATGACCGCCACTGAGGAGGAGCTGCGAATTTATGTCAGCGAACGTCTGGCGAAGTTCAAGGTGCCAGTAAAGATCATCTTCACACAAGATACTTTGCCGCGCAACGCCAATGGCAAGATCCTGAAACGCGATTTGAAGACGCTGTTCTAGGGTCAGGACCTAAGGCGGCAATAGCGGTGATTCACATTTGTTTTTGATGGCCCGGCGGCCTATACAGCGCCAAACCGAAACCAAAGGAATCTTCCATGCACCACGCCGATCCTGTCGTCATATTGTCCTACGCCCGTACGCCCATGGGCGGGATGCAAGGGGCATTGGCCGATGTTTCGGCAACTGACCTTGGCGCGACGGCGGTGAAGGCAGCGGTGGAACGCGCTGGCGTCGATGGCGCGATGATTGAACGTATCTATATGGGCTGCGTCCTACCCGCAGGCTTGGGCCAAGCCCCTGCTCGGCAGGCGGCGATCAAGGCTGGCTTGCCCAAATCGGTACAAGCAACGACCGTGAACAAGGTATGTGGTTCGGGTATGCAGACCGTTATCATGGGCAGCGAGGCGCTCGCCGCAGGGTCAGTTGATTATGTCATCGCGGGCGGCATGGAAAGCATGACCAACGCCCCCTATTTGCTGAAAAAGCATCGCAGCGGCGCGCGCATCGGGCATGACACAGCTTATGATCATATGTTCCTCGATGGCCTTGAAGACGCCTATGAGGCTGGCCGCGCCATGGGCACATTCGCGCAAGACACCGCTAATGATTATCAACTGACGCGTGAGGCGCAGGATGCCTATGCGATTGAATCGCTCCGCCGCGCACAAAAAGCGATTGCCGATGGCGCATTCAAGCAGGAAATTGTCGCCGTGACCGTTGCCACCCGCAAGGGCGATGTCATTGTCGACACCGACGAACAACCCGGTAAGGGCATGCCCGACAAAATCCCGAGTTTGAAAGCTGCCTTTGCCAAGGATGGCACGATTACCGCGGCAACCAGCTCATCCATCTCCGATGGTGCAGCGGCGCTTGTCCTGACGCGTCAGTCGGTCGCCGATGCCAACGGACAAACAACCATTGCCCGCATCGTTGCCCATGCCGCACATGCACAGGAACCATCGGCGTTCACCACTGCACCTGTCGGCGCGATCAGCAAATGCTTGGAAAAGGCCGGGTGGACCATCAATGATGTGGACCTGTTCGAAGTGAACGAGGCCTTTGCCTGCGTCGCCATGTTCGCCATGCACGATCTTGGCATAGCGCATGACAAGATGAACGTGCATGGCGGCGCTACTGCGCTTGGCCACCCCATTGGCGCGTCGGGCGCGCGGATCATCATAACCTTGGTCGCGGCTCTGCAACGCCATGGCAAGACACGCGGCATTGCGGCATTGTGCATTGGCGGCGGCGAAGCGACGGCACTTGCGATTGAGCTTATCTAAACGGTTATAACGCGCTGCAATATGCATATCGTTTTTGTCCTGTTCGACAATGTCACCCAGCTTGATTTCACCGGGCCAGTGCAGTTTTTGTCGCGGCTGCCCGGCGCAGTGGTGCATGTTGTCAGCAAAGACGGCCAAGCCGTTACGACCGACTGCGGTTTTTCAATCCTGCCGCGCTCCGGCTTCGCCAATTGCCCGCAAGCGAACATATTATGCGTGCCCGGCGGCCGCGGCGTCCGCGACGCGATTGCGGACACAGCCATCGTCGATTTCGTGCGCCAACAGGCCAAGGGTGCAGATTATATCACCAGCGTGTGTACTGGCGCGTTCGTCCTAGGTGCAGCAGGGCTGCTTCAAGGCAAAAAGGCAACGTGTCATTGGGCCTATACGCAGTTGCTTCCCCTTTTCGGCGCAACGCACGCGCCAGCGCGAGTCGTGCGTGATGGCAATCTGATCACCGCTGGCGGCGTGACCTCCGGCATTGATTTTGCGCTTGAACTGATTGCGGCGATATCGGGCGAGGATGTCGCAAGGACAATCCAATTGGCGCTCGAATATGACCCCGCGCCACCCTTTGGCGGCGGTTCGCTTGCAAGTTCCTCAGATGAAACTGTCGGTAATCTGCGTGCGCGCGTTTACGACAAGGCGGCGTCCGAAATGAAAACGGCCATTCAACATATAATTTAACCCGCCGATTAAATTCACACTGGACGTACGCGCGACATCGGCATAGCTTCTCCCTTCGGGAGAGAGAAAACATGACAAAAAAGCTTTTGGCCGCAGCGGCATTTTTGAGCGCGGCAATGATGCTGAGTTCCTGTGGAAAGTCGGCGGCGGACTCGGACATTCCCGCCTTTGCGGCGATTGACGGCGATTATTTGAAAACCGGCGGTGACGGCTCCAACTGGGCGATGACCGGCTTCAATTATGATGAACAGCGGCACAGCCCGTTGAAGCTGATTAACGACGGCAATGTGCAAAATTTAGGGATCGCATGGTTTGCCGACTTACCAGATGCGCGCGGGCAAGAAGCAACGCCGGTGGTGGTCGATGGCAAAATGTTTATCTCCACCGCTTGGTCCAAGGTTTTTGCTTATGATGCCAAAACGGGCAAGCCATTATGGAGTTTCGACCCCAAAGTCGACAAAGCGCGCGGCGTCAAGGCCTGCTGCGACGTTGTCAATCGCGGCGTCGCTTTCTGGAAAGGCAGCGTTTTCGTCGGCACCATTGACGGTCGCCTGATCTCACTCGATGCGAGCACCGGAAAGCAGAATTGGAGCGCGCAGACGCTTGATCTGGAATCAAACGGTACCATCACGGGCGTCCCGCGCGTGGTCAAGGACAAGGTTGTGATTGGCTTTGGTGGCGCTGAATTTGGCGCACGCGGTTATGTCACTGCTTATGATGCGGCGACTGGTAAAAAGGCATGGCGTTTCTACACCACGCCCAATCCTAAGGGCGAACCGGACAATGCCGCCAGCGACGAAATCCTGAAAACCGCAGCGACCAAAACCTGGAGCGCAAAACCCAAAAAGGGTGACTGGCGCGAAAGCGGCGGCGGCGGGACCGTGTGGGACGCCATTGTCTATGATGCCGAACTGGATCAGCTTTATCTCGGCGTTGGCAATGGCAACCCGTGGAACCACGGTATTCGTTCCAATGGTGAAGGCGACAATTTGTTCCTGTCCTCCATCGTCGCACTAAAACCCAACACCGGCGAATATGTCTGGCATTATCAGGAAACACCTGCCGAAAGCTGGGACTATACCGCGACGCAGCCGATCATCTTGGCCACCGAAACGCGTGCCGGCAAGGAACGTAAAGTTCTCTACCACGCACCCAAAAACGGATTTTTCTTCACGATAGACCGGCTAAATGGCAAATTGCTGTCCGCCAACCCGTTCATTAACGGCATTACGTGGGCAACCGGGTACGATTTGAAAACTGGACGTCCGATTGAAAATCCGGAAGCGCGCTATGAAAAAACCGGCAAGCTTTATATGGCGAACCCGTCGGCGCTTGGCGCGCATAATTGGCACCCGATGAGCTTTAATCCAGCGACCGGCCTTGTTTATATTCCTGCTTTATACATTGGCGGCGCTTATCTTCCGCCGATTGCGCCTAATGAGATGGAGCGTAAAAAGCTTGGCTTTAATACTGGCGGCGCAATGGCGACGGTGGATTTGCCCGATGATACCAATTTCGTCAAAGCGGTGAAGGCCGCCACGACTGGCAAATTGGTGGCGTTTGACCCTAAAACCGGCAAGGCCAAATGGACCGTTGATCATCCCGCGTCATGGAATGGCGGGACGATGACGACGGCGGGCAATCTGGTGTTCCAAGGCACGGCGATGGGTGAATTTCGCGCTTATGCCGCCGACACGGGCAAGCAATTGCTAAACATCAATGTGCAATCAGGGGTGCTCTCTGGCGCGTCAACTTATACTGTGGATGGCGAACAATATGTGGCATTCCTGACCAGCAAGGGCGGTGCTTTTCCGTTGGTTGCGGGCTATGCAGGGGCGACCAGTGCTGCGGTGCCAAACCTGCCGCGCTTGATCGTGCTGAAATTGGGCGGCAAAATTGCTTTGCCCGCCTTGCCGGAAACCCCGCCTTATGTGTGGCAGCCGACCAAACAGTTCGGGACGCCAGCGGATATCGCAGCGGGCGGATCAAACTATCAACGATATTGCCTCGTCTGCCACGGCCCAGGCGCGGTTGGCAACGGCGTGCTGCCTGACTTACGCAAATCCGGCACGATTGCCGATGCTGCAACGTGGAAATCGGTTGTCATCGACGGCATCTTGAAAAGCAACGGTATGGTCAGCTTTAGCAGCGTGCTTAGCCCAAAAGAGGCAGAGCAAATGCGCGCCTATGTGGTCAGTCGCGCGCATTATGCAAAGGCGAATGACGCGGCCTTGAGCGGAGGCGCAAAAAGGGCAGCCAAGTAAAATCTGCTGCCCATGAATCTAGCACCTGCCTAAAATTTAGGCAGGTGCCATTGCCATAATCGCTTAGAATCTGCTTTTTGTGTGCCATCCAATCTGGCACGATACTTGATAAGCCATTCCAACCATCCGTGCGCGCGGAGCCTGTGCGTCACGCGCCATACAAGGAAATGCCATGAAAAAGATCGAAGCGATCATCAAGCCGTTCAAGCTGGACGAAGTGAAAGAAGCGCTGCACGAAGTTGGCGTATCTGGCATCACCGTGACCGAAGCGAAGGGCTTTGGCCGTCAAAAGGGCCATACCGAATTATATCGCGGCGCCGAATATGTCGTCGACTTCCTACCTAAGGTAAAGCTTGAGGTTGTCGTTGAAGACGGCCTTGCCGACCGCGTTGTTGAGGCGATTGCTGCAGCCGCCCAAACTGGTCGTATTGGCGATGGCAAGATTTTCGTTATTCCCGTTGAGACTGCGCTGCGCATCCGCACCGGCGAACGCGATAATGATGCCGTCTAAAAAATCCAAATCACTTAAGAAAGACAAGCGAAAGAAGGAACGCATTATGGGCACTTCAGCCAAAGACATCATCAAGCGCATCAAGGATGAGGAAATCGAGTGGGTCGATGTGCGCTTCACTGATCCCAAGGGCAAATGGCAGCATCTAACGATGTGCGCGGGCGTCATTGGCGAAGATGAATTGGAAGACGGCCTGATGTTTGACGGCTCGTCGATTGAGGGCTGGAAAGCAATCAACGAATCCGACATGATCCTGAAGCCTGATCTGGACGCAGTGTATGTTGATCCATTCTCAGCAACGCCGATGATGATTATCTTCTGCGATATTGTTGAGCCATCGACAGGCGAGCTGTACAGTCGCGACCCGCGTTCGACCGCCAAGCGCGCCGAAGCTTATCTGAAGACCACGGGCATTGGCGACACCGTCTATGTCGGCCCAGAAGCCGAATTCTTCATGTTCGACGATGTACGTTTTGAAAACAGCTACAACACGTCTTATTACAAGATTGACGATATTGAACTGCCCACCAACAGCGGCACGAAATATGAAAGCGGCAATATGGGCCACCGCCCGCGCGCCAAGGGCGGGTATTTCCCCGTCGCACCTGTCGACAGCGCAATGGACATCCGTGGCGAGATGGTTTCGACCATGTTGGAAATGGGCCTGCCATGCGACAAGCATCACCATGAAGTTGCCGCCGCCCAGCATGAGCTTGGCCTGACATTCGGTACGCTAACGCAGACTGCCGACCGTATGCAGATCTACAAATATGTCGTGCATCAGGTGGCGCACGCTTATGGCAAGACCGCAACGTTCATGCCAAAGCCTATCAAGGAAGATAATGGTTCAGGGATGCACACCCATTTGTCGATCTGGGAAGGCAAAACACCGCTCTTCGCAGGCGACGGCTACGCTGGTCTGTCGGAAATGTGCCTGTTTTTCATTGGCGGCATCATCAAGCATGCCAAGGCGATCAACGCATTTTCCAACCCGACCACCAACAGCTACAAGCGTCTTGTTCCCGGCTATGAAGCGCCTGTGTTGCTCGCCTATTCGGCGCGCAACCGCTCGGCATCATGCCGTATTCCTTATGGTGCCGGTGCCAAGGCAAAGCGCGTCGAAGTGCGCTTCCCAGACGCAATGGCGAACCCGTATCTTTGCTATGCGGCGCTGTTCATGGCGGGGCTCGACGGTATCCAGAACAAGATCCATCCGGGCGAAGCCATGGATAAGAACCTGTATGACCTGCCACCGGCAGAACTCGCGCAAGTTCCAACCGTTGCCGGCTCACTCCGCGAAGCGCTCGATTCATTGGCCGCTGATCACGACTTCTTGTTGAAGGGTGACGTGTTCTCCAAGGACCAGATTGAAAGCTATATCGAGCTCAAGATGGAAGACGTCGCCCGTTGGGAAATGACGCCAAGCCCAGTCGAGTTCGACATGTATTATAGCTACTGATGCTAACGCATCGGATTAGTGCTAAAGGCCCGGCGGTTGGGGGACTGCCGGGCCTTATTTTTTGGCTTTAATTGTTGCGCGCTTGACGTTCGCTTTGTTAAAAGCGTGTGGTCAGCCGATCCAAACGTCTCCGTATTGTCTGCTCTTCACGTGCCGTAAATCGGCCGTCCTGGTTGAATTGGCGGTTCTGCGCCTCAATCGCGGTCAGCTCACGACGCGCATATTGCGCACTTGCCCGGCTCATTTGCTGTGATTGCACCGAATCCCGAATATATTCGCGCATCCAGCTAATCCGGCTCGAAATATCCATCGGCATTTGGTTTAGGTCATATTGCCCCATGCTCGGACGATATTGGTTGTTCGAACGGTTATCATTGTTCTGGTAACTGCCTGGACGTGTTGAAACCCAGCGTCCCTGCGAGTCATAATAGCCATATGCACGGCCCGCGACCCAGCGGCCGTCGGTGGTATAATATCCTGGTTGTTCCACCGCGTTCCAATTGGCATTGTTTTCATTCGCATAGGCCGTGTCCCCCACAATCCAGCGGCCACGGGCGTCGTACCGTCCCTGTGTGGGGCCTGCAACCCAACGGCCGTTGGTGTCGTAATAGCCCGTCGCCGTGCCACCTACCCAACGATTGTTGCGGCCATAATAGCCAGCGGATGATGCCGGAATCCAATAGCCGTCACGGTCGACATAGCCTGCATTTGCGCGGTCGCCGTTCGCCGTGACCCATCGGCCATTGTCATAATATCCGTTTGGCTGGCCTTCAACCCAACTGCCGTTGCGATCATAATAGCCCCGTGCTTCGTTGGCGCTAACGCCCGTCGCATGCCAGCGGCCTTGTTCGTCATAATAGCCTTAAGCGGTGCGGCAGTCGCCCCGGTTCGATTTGGACACCTGATTGCCAATGACTGCACCGACGACAGCGCCGATTATGGAGCCTTCGGTCTTGTCGCCACGCCCAGCAATCACGTTGCCAAGCACGCCGCCCGCACCTGCGCCAACGGCTGTACCAATGATACGGCCACTGCCGTCACGGCGACAACCATCATCCTGTGCAGAGACCACAGAAGGGGTGAGGACAGCAAGTACAACACCTGCGAAAAATATCCGGCTTTTCATAAGAATCTCTTTTCACGTAATTGTTTCGTGAAAGCGTAATCGGTCCCAAGCCCGAATGTTCCCTTTCGCCACCGTTCGGTAATGTGCCCGTTAAGATGCCCAAGCCCCATTTGGTCCCGCCCCTCGCGTTGCCGCCATAACAATTCCTTCACCGCATTTGCCGCGGCGATACGGGGGTTCTCATGCGACACTGGCGCGCCGGCCTCCAGTTCGACGAACGAGCCGACCATTTGGAGCAATATAGGGAAAACATGTTATAAAGGATGGGTTGACACATCGAACGCATTGGTTAACATCTAGGCTCCCGACATCTTGAGTGGTGTCGCCAAAAGGGGGAGAGAAACGTGGAAAATCTAACTTTTGGCCAATATTCATTGGTCTATAATGCATTCTCATTTACATTTGCTACTATGGCAGCAGCAACGCTGTTTTTGTGGTTAGGTCGCTCGCAAGTAGCCCCAGCCTACAAAACCGCGCTTACCATTTCCGGCTTGGTTACAGCCATTGCCGCTTATCATTATTTCCGCATTTTCGAAAGCTGGGAAGGTGCATATACCGTTGAAGGCGGCGTAGTGGCTGCAAGCGGTTACGCGTTTAACGACGCCTATCGTTATGTCGATTGGTTGTTGACCGTGCCATTGTTGTTGATCGAACTGATCCTCGTGATGCGTTTGAGCCAAGACGAAACCGTATCGAAGTCGTTCAAGCTCGGTGGCGCAGCAGCGCTGATGATCATCTTGGGCTACCCAGGTGAAATCGCAACCGACATCCCAACCCGCGTATTGTGGGGCACATTGTCGGCAATTCCTTTTGTCTACATCATGTGGCAACTGTTTGCTGGTCTCGGTGCATCAATCAACAGCCAGCCAGAAAATGTGCGCGAACTGGTGAAGAAGGCACGTTTGTTGACCTTCGCATCATGGGGTTTCTACCCAATCGTATACATGATCCCTTACACCAACCTGAGCGGTTCGGACGTAACCGTGGGCGTACAAGTCGGCTACACAATTGCTGACTTGATCGCAAAGGCTGGCGTTGGCGTCTTGATCTACATGATCGCAGTACGCAAATCGCAAGCCGAATATGGTGATAAGGTCTAAGGTGAAGCACTGGACGTACGCCGCTTCGGCGGCGTATACTCCTGCATGACTGCAATACTATACCCGCATTCTGCAGGCGCAGCATTTTCAAAAATGCTGCGCCTGTTTGCGTTACCGGTGACTACACTGTTGCTGGTGATCATTGATCGCCTTTGGGGCGGTATGAACAGTACGTATGTCAATATGCTGGCTGCTGTCGCCATCGTACTTGCAGGAATCCCGCACGGAACGCTCGACGTTGAAATCGCCGCTGCCCATTTCGGGCAAAAAGGCATCGCTGGTAAAACAAGGATCATTGGCGGTTATCTGTTCTGCGCGGCATTTATGGTGCTCTTATGGATATTACTTCCTGAACTTGCACTCATCTCGTTTCTCATCATTTCAATCGTCCATTTCAGCCGTGATTGGCGCGGCGGAGTTGACCCATTTCTGGCCATGATGGTCGGATGGGCTTTAGTGGCATTGCCCGCGCTTGCCAGCCCTGACGATGTCGCCATGATATTCGCAGCGCTGACCGGCAGCGATAATGGCGCAGTGATTGCCGCATTGCTTGGTGCGGCGTCGGTCCCGGCGGCCTTGGGCAGCCTCGTTTTTGCTTATTGGGCATTTGGCCATGATGACAAGCAAAGCGCGTTGGAGGTGGTTTCCTGCATCGTCGCCGCCTTTTTACTGCCGCCACTTGTGGCATTTGCAATATTCTTTTGCGGGCTCCATTCGCCGCGGCATATGGCCGACGCGTTACGCGAGACAGGCGACCTGTCACCATTGAAGAAGACCGCTATCATTTGCGCGGTATTCGCTTTGTCGTTGGGCCTCGGTGTATTGATGTTCCTGTATCAGGGCGATGTTCCCGCTGACATGGGCATCATCCGGACCGCCTTCATTTTGATATCCACGCTCACCTTCCCGCATTTCATTCTTGAACATATTCTGTCGGACAAAAATCCCGCATAAAATCCGCCTGTTCAACGCCCTTGCCTCAATGGGCAAAGCACGGCACATCATGCGGGTCTTAATCGGGAGTATATTATGAAATTCCGTGCCTTCATGCTGTGCGGCAGCATTGCCCTCGTCGCCCTTTCACCAGCGGCGCATGCCAAATTATCTGCACCCGAGACCAAAATGATCGCGACCGTCGACGCGGAATATGAGCGATCCATCACCCTGCTTGAAAAGCTGGTGAACCAGAATTCGGGCACCATGAATTTTCCCGGCGTAAAGACCGTCGGCGACATGATGCGGGCCGAACTGGAGCCGCTGGGCTTCACGGTGGAATGGATCGATATGGCAAAAGCAGGTCGTTCGGGGCATCTCGTCGCGACCAAGGCGGGCAAGAAGGGCACGAAGAAACTGTTGCTCATTGCCCATCTCGACACGGTGTTTGAGGCAGATAGCCCATTCCAGACCTTTGTTCGTAATGGCGAGCAAGCGATCGGCCCAGGTGCAGGCGATGACAAGGGCGGCATGGTCGTCATCGTGTCTGCTTTGCGGGCGATGCAAGCGGCTGGTACGCTCAAGGACGCAAGCATAGAAATCCATATGACGGGGGATGAGGAGGATGCCGGCGACCCGATTGACATCACCCGTGCGCCGTTGATCGCAGCAGGGAAAACCGCCGACGTGGCGCTCGATTTTGAAGGGCTTTCGATTGAAAATGGCAAGGATATGGGCGTTATATCGCGGCGTTCGTCCAATAGTTGGAAATTGGAAGTGTCCGGCGTCACGGGACACAGCTCCCTGATATTCGACACCACTTATGGCGATGGCGCAGCTTTTGAACTTGCGCGCATCCTGCACCGATTCCGTACGGAACTGCCAGAGCAGAGCCTGACGTTTAACGTCGGCTTAGTTGCCGCCGGGCAGGAAGTGAACTTTGATACAGACGGCGTCCGCGTAAGCGCAAAGGGCAAGACCAACATCATCCCCGGCTTGGCCATTGCGCGCGGCGATTTCCGGACGTTGTCCGAAGAACAAAGCGCACGTGTCCGTACAAAAATGCTGGATATTGTTGCCGTATCGGCCCCCAAAACGACAGCGACGATCAGCTTTGATCCGGGAAGCTATCCCGCAATGGCGCCGACGGATGGCAACAAGGCGCTGCTGGCTGGTCTTAATGCCGTCAACCGCGACCTCGGGCTTGCGGAACAGGCCGTGCTTGACCCGTTGAAGCGCGGTGCTGGCGATATCAGCTTCGTCGCCAATGATGTGGATGGACTTGTCGGCCTTGGCGTCCGCAGCAAGGGCGACCACGCGCCCGGCGAGACCGTCGATCTGGCGAGCATCAAGCGTCAAGCAAAGCGGGCGGCCATATTGATGACGCGGCTTTCCCGCGGGAAGTAGCGTTGCTGGAGGCCATTGCACGGCTCATTTGACAGGAGCGCTCGCGCCCAACTACCGTCGTCCCAGCGCAGGCTGGGACCCATCACGTCTGTCGGCCGAAAACGAAAGGCGCGATAGGCTCCAGGCTACGCTGGAGCGACGGCTCCGGTTTATGGCCCATAAAACCCATGGCCCTGCGTTTCAGACCCCGGTGGCTGGACGTAAGCCAAAGAAAAAGGCGGCGCATTTCTGCACCGCCCTTTCCATGTCGATTAGTTCTAAGTCTTTAGACTACCGTCCCTGACGCGACGCCTTACCGAAGACGCGATATTGTTCGTTGCCGACAAATCCGAACTTCGTAATGCCGCTGCGCTTTACAGAAACCAGTGCCTTGTCAACGGTGTCATAAGGCGCCGTTGGGGCTGGCTGGAACTGAAGCTCTGGCTCGGGTTTCATCGAACGAGTCCGCACCAGATATTGCTCCATCTGCTGCATTGTCACGGGTGTGCCATTCCATTGGATGCTGCTGTCTGGAAGAATGATGATCTTGTTAATAACAGGATCGATCGGAACGTCCGGCGGTGGCGCATTAGGATCGTTGACCGGAAGGTCGATATTTACGGCGTGCGAAACCGGGGGGATGGTGATCATCAGCATGATGAGGAGAAC
Source organism: Sphingorhabdus sp. EL138 (assembly GCF_945882965.1). GTDB lineage: Bacteria > Pseudomonadota > Alphaproteobacteria > Sphingomonadales > Sphingomonadaceae > Sphingorhabdus_B. Next base: position 16,552 of record NZ_CAMCWY010000003.1, on the reverse strand, counting down.
GAGCATGACGTCGATCAACGGCGTCGTGTTCATTTCCATCATCGGCTGGCCATCATCGTTACCGCCACTCATTGCCATGATGATTGCTCCTTAAATTGCTTACTGGACATTCGCGTTTTCGAATGGCGACGAAATGAAGCCAACGCGCGCGAAACCAGCCATTTGCATGGTGTAAATTGCACCACCGATGCAACGATAGGGCGTGTTGATGTCACCACGGATATGCGCCTCAGGCAACATTTCGGGTAGAATTTGACCGGCGGCAGCAGCTTCCGGGCCACCGAGCTTTTCAAATTCGGCCTTCAGATGCTTTGCAGCACGATCGACCAATTCAGTCGAATCAACCGGGGTAACATTCCAGTAAATGCGGCACTCACCATTGGGGTTTGCACCTTCATACGCCGGATCACCCGGGTCACGTCCGGCGACATCAGTAGTCGTCACTGACAACAAAACATTTTCACGCTTTGCTTTCGTCGGCTCAAACTTGATGATCGGAATGTCCATTTTCACCGTTTGAATGGCGACTGGAATTGCGATGAGGAACACGATGAGGAGCACCAGCATGACGTCGACGAGCGGCGTCGTGTTGATGTCAGACATTGGCGCATCACTGCCGCCGCCTCCTGAACTGATTGCCATTGGCCAATCCTCTTCTAACTAAATTGGGTCAAAAATCGAGCGCCAGCACATTCTGGCGGATGGGCTGCGCGCAAACGCAGCCCTCACCCAATCTTACTTCTTAACCGCTGCGGGCGCTGGCTTGCCTGGTGCGGCTGCAGCGATCGCAGGCTTTACGCGACCACCCGAAGAGATGTGACCAAGCACATCGTTCGAGAAGGTAGCCAAGCTACGTGCGATCGTCTTGTTACGGGCCTGAAGCCAGTTATACGCAAGAACAGCAGGAACAGCAACGAACAGACCAATTGCGGTCATGATCAATGCTTCACCGACAGGACCAGCAATCTTACCGATGTCGGCCTGACCAGCGATACCGATTTTGATCAGCGCCGAATAGATCCCGATAACCGTACCAAGCAGACCAACGAACGGAGCAGTTGCACCAACGGTTGCGAGGAACGGAAGGCCGCCCGCAAGCTTGTTGTTGATGGAATCTTCCGACCGCGCCATCGCTCCATGCAACCAATCATGAGCTTCGATTGGGTCAGTCAAAAGGCTATGCTGCTTTTGCGCAGCGATGCCGTCGTCGACGACTTGACGATATGCGCTGTTCTTGTCGAGCTTTGCAGCACCTTCTTCAAGCGTTGCAGCGCGCCAGAATTGCGCGCGGACTTCTTTATACTGGTTCAGAACCTTCTGCTGTTCAAACAGCTTAGTGAACATGATGTAAAACGAGAAAACCGACATGATAACCATGACGATAAAGATCGACCATGAAATTGGGCCGCCTTCGTTAAGCGCAGGGATAAGACCGAATTGTGCGGCCACATCTGGGTTTGCGGCACCCGCCGCAGTCAGAAACAAAATCGACATTTTAACTACCTCTCAAAAAATAGAACTATCTAGCAAAATAGACCCGGCGCGAAGGCTCCCCCTTTGCCGGGTCGTAAAATTATTTCGGTATCTGCCAACGTACGCGGTTTGCGTAGGAGCCTTGAACCTTTTCACCATTACGAACGGCAGGTTCAAAGCGCGCACGACGCTTTACGTTGGAGCAAGTTGCCGCGTCCAAATCGTCGTGACCACTGGACTGCGTTACAGTGCAGTCGACCACGCGACCATCGACGCCGATCGTGACACGGAAGCTAGTGGTGCCTTCACGCTCCTGCTGCAAGGCACGCGACGGATAGTCGTTCGTGTTTGCCCAGTTGCCCGGATTACCCCGTGGCTTCGCTTCAGATGTTGGCCCAGCCGGTGCCGGTGGCGGTGGTGCTGGTGGCGCAGCCGTAGGCACGATTGGTGCAGAAGGTGGCGGCGTAGCAACGGTACGAATCGTTGGCGGCGGCGTCACCGTTTGAACCAATGGCGGAGGCGAGACAACGGGTGGCTCGATCTGCTTTTCAGGCTCGGGTGGTGGCTCTTCTTCTTCGGGTGGCTCTTCTTCCTTCACGTCCACAACAGTCATCTTTTCCTTAATGATCGTGACCGCATCATATGCAAGGCCAGTCACCAAGGCATAACCCAGGAACGCGTGCAGAAGGAGTACAATGACGACAGAAACCAAACGGTTTGTGCTCATCCCATCTTGATCAGCATATGCCATGCAGAAACAACTCTCCTACCTTCAAAACAACACAGTACGCTTTGGGAGCATGCTTGAACATGCCACCGATGTACGCTCACGATATCGAATTCTATTTTTTTTTGCTCGATTCACCGATGCATTAGCCAACCCTTAGTGCCCAAGCAATCCGGATTCTTCGATTAAGATGCAATTCATGGATGGGTAGGCAATATCCTACAATATGATAGAGGCATAAACGAAGTCCACGGACGGTCAAAAAAAGGATGATGAATGCGATTCGTGCATGCAAAAACGGGTTTATGCTTGATTTTAGTAGGCCTCAGCGCGGCAACTTCGGCGCAAGCTCCACGTGACCTGCCGCCGTCCTTTGTAATCGAGGCCGATACAGCAAGCTATGCAGATATTGCCGATTTGGTCGTGATATCGCCTCTTATTGTCGATGTGACCGTTCGAAATGTCCGAAAATTGTCTGCTGAACAATCGGTAGGTGTCCCAGCCTCGCTCGAACGCAACCTAGTTGAAGCCGAAGTCATGGCGTTGATTCGCGGCGAAGGCGGCATCACCCCGCGCGTCCGCTTCCTGCTCGATGTGCCAAAAAACGCGAAAGGAAAAATTCCTAAACTGCAAAAACAACGCATATATCTGTTTGGCCGACAGGTGACTGGTCGACCCGGCGAAATCCAACTGGCACGACCAAATGCGTTGGCTTTGTTTAGCATAACGAATGATGCGCTCGTCCGCGCCATCACGAAAGAGGCTGTCCAAGTTGATGCGCCGCGACGCATTACCAGCGTGAGCAGCGCCTTTCACAGCGCCGGGACTATTTTGGGGGAAGGCGAAACGCAGATTTTCTTGAAAACAGATAATGACCAGCCGCTATCGCTCACGATATTGAGCCGTCCGGGCCAGCAAAGGCAATGGGCCGTCTCAACAGCCGAAGTCATTGACGCGTCAGCAACCGCACCGCAGCGTTTTACCTTATTATGGTATCGCCTCGCATGCGGTCTTCCGCGCGCTCTGCCTTCTGACCGGGTTGAAGGCGCATCCAATGCAAATACCGCCCGCGCGCAGGCTGACTATAAATTTGTGATCGATTCGCTTGGGCCATGCGGGCGCAAGCGGTGAAGATACCGTAAGTGCATACGGGGCTGCATTACCCACCCATGTCGTAATTCTCGCGAAAGCTGCCCTTAGCGCGATGCGCCCGGCACCCACAATATATCGCCACCGCGTGTTGCGTTAATCAAACGGCACAATGTGAAGAGATAGTCCGACAGACGGTTGAGGTAATGCAATGCGTGCGGGTTGATCGCCACTTCAAGCGATGCGGCGACAACTGCGCGCTCGGCGCGACGCGCTGTTACCCGCGCCATATGCATCTGCGCGGCTGGCAAGCTGCCGCCCGGCAGGATGAAACTTGTCAGCGGCGGAAGTTGCGCATTGGCATTATCAATCGCTGTCTCAAGCCATTCAACCTGAGACGCAATTATCCGTAGCTCCATCGGTGAAGGTTCGAAACTCTCCCCCGGCGTCGCAACATCCGCACCTAAATCAAACAGGTCGTTTTGGATCCGGCGCAGTTCCTTGACCAAGGGCGTATCGCCCTCATCTGTGGCAAATGATTGGATCGCAACGCCCAGCGCGCAATTGGTTTCATCGATTTCGCCAATGGCATGCAACCGCGAGGCCGTTTTCGACACACGAGAGCCATCGACTAGGCCCGTGGTGCCGTCATCGCCAGTCCGCGTGTAAATTTTGTTGAGCTTAACCATCAGCGCTCTGCTTATTGCGATCCGGCAACAAGTACCAAAACAGCAATCAACGCGACGGTAATTGCCTGCCACTTCACACGTGCAAACATCATCTTGTTCTGAACCGCCAGTGATTTGGGCAGGCCGGCCTCGTCCACATCGGCCGGACGTAGATTGGCAAAAGCATGCAATCCGCGGATTAACGCGAAAGCAACGGCACCAGCGGCACCAATGATGAGGAGAACCAACAATATAGTCATCGGGAGAAGTCCTTGTTCAGGGCCAATACCCCGTTACCGCCTATCTAGGCATCCGATAGGGAGATTCCAAGCGGAAGCGTTCGGTGACGCAAATTATCTATGAGTTCGGTGCCGCTTTCGCCTGCCAATCGGCGGGCGGACAAAGCGGGTGAGGATTTGCTCTTCGCCAGTTTTTCGCCTGTGCTGTCCAGCAAGAGCGGGTGATGCCAATAGACTGGCTCCGGCAAGTCCAGCAGCCTCTGCAGCAGTCGATGCATGGCGGTATAGGCGAACAAGTCCTTGCCGCGCACCACATAGGTTATGCCATCACCGGCATCGTCCACGGTCGCGGCAAGATGATAAGATGCTGGCGCGTCCTTGCGCCATAATATGACATCGCCAAATGCCATTGGGTCTGCAAATTGCTGCCCCGCCGCCAAATCCATCCACATCAGCGGGCCGACCAAGTCCACGGCCTTTTTTATGTCGAGGCGCCAGCTAAATGGCGCATCTCCCACAAAGGGCTGGTCCCGGCAGGTGCCCGGATAATGCGGGCCGTCAGGGCCATGGGGCACCGGCTTATGCTTTAACGCCTCGGAGATGTCGCCTCTGGTGCAGCCGCAGCGATATAACAGGCCAGCGGCGTTCAGCCGATCACGCGCGGCCACATAACGGGCGGTGTGTTGCGATTGGAACTGCACATCACCGTCATGCGCAAGCCCCAGCCATTGCATATCGGCAATGATCGCTTCGACATGCTCGGGCCGACTGCGCGTCCCGTCAATATCCTCGATCCGAAGGCGAAACTGACCACCAAAGGCGCGCGCAAATTCATGGGCACATAGCGCCGAAAAGGCATGCCCCATATGCAACTGCCCATTGGGACTCGGGGCAAATCTGGTGACCACCGTGCCCTTCGGCTCGACGATCTGGCCCAGATAGGAAGAGATTAACTCTAACGCTGTCAAAAAATTATCCCCAATAATACCATATTAGGTAGCTTTACCCTATTGACGTCACAATATGTATAAATAGGTTGGCGACTGTCAGAATGCTGTAACGCTGATAGGCTTAAAGCATGTATGACAAAAGAGGAGTAGGGTTCGACTGATGTTGCATACCGGAACTTTCGAGGCGGCGGGCCGGGCAAGGCACCCGGAAAATTGCCCTGCGCTTGTGCTGAATGCGGATTACACTCCATTAAGCTATTATCCGCTGAGCCTTTGGCCTTGGCAGGCCGCAATTAAGGCGGTTTTCCTCGACAAGGTCGACATTGTCTCCAACTATGACCGGTATGTGCATAGTCCAAGTCTGGACATGAAAATTCCGTCGGTGATTGCGCTACGCCAATATGTGAAGCCGTCCGAATATCCCGCATTCACTCGTTTCAACTTGTTCCTGCGCGACAAATTTGAATGCCAATATTGCGGGTCGGGTGACAATCTGACCTTTGACCATATCGTCCCACGTCGCTTGGGCGGCATTACCAGCTGGGAAAATGTCACCACCGCCTGTTTGCACTGCAACCTTAAAAAGGGCGGCCGCACACCAAAGCAGGCGCATATGCAACTCAACATGGCAGCGATCCGGCCGACAAGCTGGCAATTGCAAGACCGGGGCCGCGCGTTTCCGCCGAACCATCTGCATGAAACATGGCACGACTGGTTGTACTGGGATATTGAGCTGCAGGGCTAAGCCCTTATTTCGTGACCGTTAAAGCAGGCACGGCGCGTGCCGCATCTTCCGGCGTAATTCCCGGTGGCGGGGCAGCAGCGATCCGTTCTTCGCCGCGCATGACACGGCCCGCGCGCTTTATCGCGCCGTGCAACCGTGGATAAATGCCGCAGCGGCACAGATTGGTGATCGCGGCGTCAATTTCAGCATCGGTGGGATTGCTGTTTTTCTTCAGCAACACCGACGCCGCCATGATGACGCCGGAGATGCAAAAGCCGCATTGCGGGACATTGCTGGCGACAAATGCCTGTTGCAACGGATGGCTACGGTCACGGCTCAGGCCCTCAATCGTCGTGACAAAGCGTCCCTCCGCCTCGGCTATGGTCACAAGGCAGGAACGGATCGCCTCACCATCAATTTCGACCATGCATGCACCGCAATCGCCAATGCCGCAGCCATATTTGGTGCCCGTTAAGTTCGACGCGTCGCGCAACGCCCACAATAACGGCGTTTGCGGGTTCATCTTATATTGGACGGGACGGTCGTTGACGGTGAATTTGGTCATGCAGGCATTGCCTGTAAGTGGCCTTGAAAAACCGTCAATATAAAACCGCAGTCCTGAGCCGCCAGCGCGAAGGCGCTGGCGAAAGTCGAAGCGCGCTTTTCCGCCGAGCAACGCGCTAGACTGTTAAGCGTTCTTCTAAGGACGCAGTTGCTTCGCAACGGCTGCTCAGGGCTAGGGTCATTTGGTCGACGTCAAATCAATCCCGCCAGCTTTTGTCGATTTGGTCGGCCTTGCGCACCATCGCATCAAATTCAACACGGCCAGAACCTCCGGGGGGCGATGCCATATACAAATCGCGCTGGTGCACGGCGATAACTTCGGGCGACACCGTGATAGGCTTACCCATTTGCAGCGTCGCCATCTGATGCTCGCACGCGCGCTGGAGCGCCCAATATTTGATAAAGGCGTCCGGGAGCGTCTTACCCATGACGACAGGGCCATGGTTGCGCAGCATCAATATCCGCTTGTCGCCGAGATGTTCGACCAGCCGCACGCCCTCTTCCTCGCGCACGGTGACGCCTTCAAAGTCATGATAGGCCAATTGACCCATGAAGTTGCATGCATAGAAGTTCACAGGCTGCAAGCCGCCTTCAAGGCTGCACACGGCTACGGTTGCGGTGGTGTGCGTGTGGATGATCGCATGTGCGTCAGGCAAGGTGCGATGGAACAGGCTGTGCTGGACAAAACCCGCTTTGTTCACATGCCACGGGTTATCGACATCGATCTTGTTGCCATCAATATCAATTTTTATGAGGCTCGATGCCGTAATTTCACCGAAATGCATGCCATAAGGGTTAATCAAAAACGCGTCGTCCTCGCCAGGCACTTTGACCGTAATGTGGTTGAACACAAGCTCATCCCAACCAAACATCGAAAATATCCGGTAACAGGCCGCAAGCTCCTGCCGCGCGTTCCATTCCACCTCGCTATATTTGCTATTCGACTTTAATTGGGTAGCCATATGCTCTCTCCTCCTCTTGCGTTGCGTTGCATTATGAAACGAACAAGGCGTGAGGGCAAGTATTAGGCGATTGGACAAAAGGTGATAATTTTGTCGCTAGTTACCGCGCCAAGACCGCAACCAAGCCCTCAAAAAGCGCCATTTCCGCTTGATATTTGGCGGCGACATGGGTAAGGGCCACAGCAACACGCCGCCTGTCAGCGCGGCTTTTTTCGTCTTTAGCCTTTCAAAATGGCGGTATTAAGCCATTTTGCCGATTCGATGCGGAGTTAAGTTTTTTATGCAAATCATGGTTCGCGACAATAATGTTGATCAGGCCCTACGCGCGCTGAAGAAGAAGCTGCAGCGTGAGGGTGTGTATCGCGAAATGAAGCTTCGTCGTCATTTTGAAAAGCCATCGGAAAAGCGCGCGCGTGAAAAGGCTGCTGCTGTCCGTCGCGCACGCAAGATGGAGCGTAAGCAACAGGAACGTGACGGCGCCAAATAGGCGTCGGCGATCTGCAACAAAGAAAGCGCCTTCCACTGGCGCTTTTTTTTGTGTCTAGAATCCGCGCCGCTTTCTGCTAGTTAGCGCGCAACCCAGCCAATAGGAATTTCTGCATGTCTGTCACCGCCGTCCCCATTCAGCCTCTTAAAAAAGGTTCGCTCACCAAATATTGGGCTGCGATTGCGTTGGTTCTAGCCGCCGGTGGCGGTCTTGCATATTGGGGTACCAGCGACGTGCGGCAGGAATTTGGCGGCTTTGTGACGACGCCATCTGGCCTGCGCTACAAAATTATGGAAGCTGGCGAAGGCCCCAAGCCTTCGGACAATGACGTGGTCCTCGTGAGTTATAAGGGCATGTTGAAGGACGGTACGGTTTTTGACCAAAACCCGCAAGCTGGCTTTCCTGTCACGGGCGTTGTCCCCGGCTTTTCCGAAGGCCTGAAAATCATGCAGCGCGGCGGTAAATATCGTCTGTGGATTCCAGCTGAGCTTGGCTATGGTCCAGAGGATCAGCGCAACCCGCAAACAGGCGAAGTTGCCATTCCGGGCGGAAGCGAACTGACATTCGATGTCGAGCTGCTCGAGTTCAAGTCGCGCGCCGAGATCGAAGCAATGCAAAAGCAGATGCAGGAGATGCAGCAGCAGCAAGGCGGCGCAGGTGGCCAAGCCGGCGGCGCACCCCAAGGCCTGCCACCCGAAATTCAGGCACAAATCGACGCCCGAATGCGCGGTCAGTAATTGCGGGGGGTTAGACCCCCTGCAACAGCCCCTCATCCTTGATCCGCTTTTGCCAATAAGCGGGCGCTAATTGGTGGACATTGTTGCCGTCGCTATCGACCGCAACAGTGACGGGGAAATCATGCACTTCAAATTCGTAGATGGCTTCCATGCCTAAATCTGCAAAGCCAACGACTTTACTGCCCTTAATGGCGCGGGCGACGAGATAGGCGGCGCCGCCAACAGCCATCAGATAGGCGCTCCTATGCTTGGCGATAGCTTGCGTTGCCGCCGGGCCGCGTTCGGCCTTGCCAACGCAAGCGAGTAGGCCTTGCTCAAGCATCATATCCATGAACTTGTCCATGCGCGTGGCCGTGGTTGGCCCTGCCGGTCCGACGATCTCTTCGCCAACCGGATCAACAGGCCCGACATAATAGATCATCCGCCCCTTGAAGCTGACGGGCAGTTCTTCGCCCTTGGCCAGCATATCGGCAATGCGCTTATGGGCGGCGTCGCGGCCAGTCAGCATCTTACCGTTGAGAAGCAAGCGGTCGCCCTGTTTCCAGCCGGCCACAATCTCCGGGGTCAACATATTGAGGTCGACACGGATTGCCGCTGCGTCGGGTTTCCAATCCACCTTGGGCCATTCGTCCAACTTTGGCGCCTCGAGATAGGCAGGGCCAGCCCCATCCATCGTGAAGTGGGCGTGGCGCGTGGCCGCGCAATTGGGAATCATGGCAACGGGCTTGCCCGCGGCATGACAGGGCGCATCCATGATCTTCACATCCAGGATGGTGGAAAGCCCGCCAAGCCCTTGCGCGCCAATGCCAAGCGCATTGACCTTGTCAAAAATCTCGATGCGCATAGCTTCAATGTCGTTCTGCGGCCCACATGCTTTCAATGGTCCCATGTCGATGGGCTCCATCAAGGCTTGTTTGGCCAGCAACACGCAATGTTCCGCTGTACCGCCAATGCCAATGCCCAACATGCCGGGCGGGCACCAGCCAGCGCCCATTTGCGGCAGCATCTCCACGACCCAATCTACTATATTGTCCGACGGGTTCATCATCTTGAACTTCGACTTATTCTCGCTACCGCCGCCCTTGGCGGCAACGTCGATGGACACTTTGGAACCAGGGACGAGGTCAACATGCAGGACGCACGGCGTATTGTCCTTGGTATTGCGCCGTGTAAAGGCGGGGTCTGCAAGCACCGACGCGCGCAGCTTGTTTTCAGGGTGTAAATAGGCGCGGCGGACGCCTTCGTCGATCACGTCCTGCAAAGATGTGGAGCTATCCTCCAAACGGCAATCCATTCCCCATTTGACGAAGACGTTAACAATGCCCGTATCTTGGCAAATCGGGCGATGCCCCTCTGCGCACATGCGGCTATTGGTTAGGATCTGCGCGATGGCATCCTTGGCAGCAGGCGATTGCTCCGCTTCATACGCGTCGCCCAAGGCCCGGATATAATCCATCGGGTGAAAGTAGCTGATATATTGCAACGCGTCGGCCACGCTTTCGATCAAGTCGGCATTGCGGATGATTACAGTCATATCGGCCCCTACGCTTTCAGTATGACATGCCCCTTAACGCGCTGGAGCGCCTATTCAAGCGTCATTGCAAATCCTAGTTTGCAGGCACGGCCAGAACGCCGAATATGTGCCCCCAACCGATATATTCATTTTGGCATGTAAAAAATATACATGTCTCCGTTTTTCATCTTGCGCTCTGAATTTCACTTAGGAAGTCCGCGCGTCGCTTGTTGTTACGACGCGCCAAGGTGCGATGAATGGAATCACATGAGCGACGAATTGAGATCGGGATTTTACATTTACCCCTTGCGTCTAAGAATGAATAAGGCACAATGGGTAGCGGGTGGCCATAGGGGGCATTACCACAGTTTGTGCTTTATGCTTAAGCAGACGAATGTGTCGGCGGGGGCATTTTTTCCCGTCGATAAGCTGGGGACAAGTCAAAATACTGCCCCTGACAAGGTCAAAAAATGCTAACAGGGAGTTTCGTGCCCTGAGTCGAACAATATGGGAACATCGGTTCCCGCCAAGATACAGCTGGTCGCTGGATGTCGGAAAACCGACAATCAGTTTCAGGGTGCCGCAATGAACGGAGCTACAGGTTAAAATGGATTTCAGGGATACAGGCCAAGGGGCGGACGACATGACCGCAGGAATGATGACGGATATGCTTGAAAAAGTAGCTGAAGCGGCAAAGGCGCAGATCGTTGAAGCCAAGACGCCTGCGTCAAGCAAGTCCGTTGACGTACGTCGTTTCAATGTCGTCACAGATTCTTCACGTGATGCCTTGTTGACCGAGTTCGGCAAGGACACGTTGCAGGATCGTTATTTGCTGCCCGATGAAAGCTATCAGGACCTTTTCGCACGCGTTGCGTCGGCTTATGCCGATGACGAGGCGCATGCGCAGCGTCTTTACGACTATATTTCGCGCCTGTGGTTCATGCCGGCAACGCCCGTATTGTCCAATGGCGGCACGGGCCGTGGTCTGCCGATTAGCTGCTATCTGAACTCAGTCGATGACAGCCTTGAAGGCATCGTCAACACTTGGAACGAAAATGTCTGGCTCGCGTCGCGCGGCGGCGGCATTGGCACCTATTGGGGCAATGTCCGTGGCATTGGTGAGCCTGTTGGCCTGAATGGCAAGACCAGCGGCATCATTCCGTTTGTCCGCGTGATGGACAGCCTGACACTTGCGATTTCGCAAGGTTCGCTGCGTCGTGGCTCTGCGGCGTGCTATCTGGACGTTAGCCACCCTGAAATCGAAGAGTTCCTCGAAATCCGCAAACCATCTGGCGACTTCAACCGTAAGGCGTTGAACCTGCACCATGGCGTATTGCTGTCCGACGAATTTATGGAAGCCGTCCGCGCTGGCGAAGAATTCCACCTGCGCAGCCCCAAGACAGGCGAAATCCGCAGCACTATCGATGCCCGTTCCTTGTTCCAGAAACTGGTGGAAACCCGCCTTGCAACTGGCGAACCCTATATCATCTTCAGCGACACCGTGAACAACGCGATGCCAAAGCATCACCGCGATCTGGGGCTGAAGGTCTCGACATCGAACCTGTGTTCGGAAATCACTTTGCCTACCGGGCGTGACCATTTGGGCAATGACCGGACGGCCGTATGCTGCCTGTCGTCGCTGAACCTTGAAAAATGGGACGAATGGAACGGCGATAAGGTCTTTATCGAAGACGTGATGCGCATGCTCGACAATGTACTTCAGGATTTCATTGATCGTGCGCCGGCCGAAATGTCGCGTGCGAAATATTCGGCGGGACGTGAACGCTCCATCGGTCTTGGCGTCATGGGCTATCACAGCTTCCTACAATCCCGCGGCGTTGGCTTTGAAAGCGCGCTTGCCAAATCATGGAACATGAAGTTTTTCAAACATGTCCGCGCGCAAGTGGATGAGGCATCGATGATGCTCGCCAACGAACGTGGTGCCTGCCCCGACGCTGAAGAAATGGGCGTGATGGAGCGCTTCTCCTGCAAGATGGCGATTGCACCAACCGCATCGATTTCGATCATCTGCGGCGGCACCAGCGCGTGCATTGAACCGATCCCGGCAAATATCTACACGCACAAGACCTTGTCGGGCAGCTTCATCGTCAAGAACCCCTATCTCGAAAAACTGTTGCAGGAAAAGTCGAAGGATTCGACCAATGTCTGGAACAGCATTTTGGAAAAGGGCGGCTCGGTCCAGCATCTCGATTTCCTCACGCCAGAGGAAAAGGACACGTTCAAAACCAGCTTCGAAATCGACCAGCGTTGGTTGATTGAACTGGCCGCCGACCGCACGCCGTTTATCGACCAAGCAACCTCGCTGAACCTCTACATCCCTGCCGATGTGGAAAAATGGGACCTTCTCATGCTCCACTTCCGCGCTTGGGAATTGGGCGTGAAGTCGCTATATTATCTGCGTTCGAAATCCATTCAGCGTGCCGGTTTTGCCGGCGGGGTTGAGGCGGACAATACCGCCGAAGCCCCCGTCATCGAGCTGGCGGCCCAAACCGATTATGAAGAATGTTTGGCCTGTCAGTGACGTCGCCCCAGCGTAGGCTGGGGCCCATTACGTCTCGCAGTCGAAACCGATAGGCGAGATAGGCTCCAGCCTCCGCTGGAGCCACGAGAAAACAAATAAGGGGCAAATCCCCGCATATCTCCCCAACGGGAGCTAAAAATTGGAGCATAGAAGATGTCATTGTTAGAAGCGCGCAACAGCTACAAGCCCTTTGAATATCCATGGGCCTATGACTTCTGGAAACGTCAGCAGCAGATCCATTGGTTGCCCGAAGAAGTGCCCTTGGGAGAGGATTGCCGCGATTGGGCGCAGAAGCTTTCGGATCACGAACGCAACCTGCTCACACAAATCTTCCGCTTCTTCACACAAGCCGATATCGAGGTGCAGAATTGCTACCACGAAAATTACGGCCGCGTTTTCAAGCCAACTGAAGTCAAGATGATGCTGACCGCGTTCTCCAACATGGAAACTGTCCACGTCGCGGCCTACAGCCATTTGCTCGACACCATCGGCATGCCCGAGTCCGAATATTCGGCGTTCCTCGAATATGAAGAAATGGCGGCGAAGGTCGATTATATCCACCAATTCGGCGTCGACACCGACGAAGATATCGCGCGCACGCTCGCCATGTTCGGCGGCTTTACCGAAGGCCTGCAATTGTTCGCATCTTTCGCGATGCTAATGAACTTCCCGCGCTTCAACAAGATGAAGGGCATGGGCCAAATCGTATCCTGGTCAGTCCGCGACGAATCGCTGCATTGCGAAGGCATTACCAAACTGTTCCACGCGTTCTGCGCCGAACGTGGCTGCCTCACCAAGTCGGTGCGGGAAGACATTATCGATTGCTGTCAGAAGGTCGTCCGTCTGGAAGATAACTTCATCGACCTCGCGTTCGAAATGGGCCCAGTCCCCGGCATGACCGCCAAGGAAATCAAACGCTATATCCGCTACATCGCCGATTGGCGCTTGGGCCAGCTTGGTTTTCAACCCATCTACATGGTCGAAGACCACCCGCTGCCATGGCTCGCGCCATTGTTGAACGGCGTCGAGCACGCCAACTTCTTCGAAACCCGCGCCACCGAATATAGCAAGGCGTCAACACGCGGCGATTGGGGCCAAGTGTGGAGCAGCTTTGACAACCGCAAAAAGAGAGACGTCAGCGAAATTATCGCCGCCGAAAATGACGGCATGGATATGTTCGAACAGGCTGGGGTTGCTGCGGAGTAAGCCTTCTCTATGATCTGACGTATACGTCATAGCATTAGACATTTACCCTGCCGCGCTTCTGAAAAGAGGCGCGGCAGTTTTTTGTGCGCATTCTGTCCGGATGCGGAGGGCGGCCTGCGCCAGTTCCCCCTTCCCCGCTTGCGCGTTTCGTGCAAGACTTGCCTTATGATCCTTCAGCTTGCTGTTTCCACCTTCATGGTGCTGCTTACTGTGGTTATCCATGGTGGCGGGCTGGCCATTTTTGGGCGGATGTTACGCGGTGAGGTGCAGGTGGAGCTCGCGCATCATGTGCCAGGATTCTCGTTGCGGACGATGGGTTTTACGCTGGCGCTGGTGCTGGCGCTGTTCGTTCTCCATGGCGTCGGGATTTGGCTCTACGCTTTTCTATATGAAGGCCTTGGCGCGGTTGTGGATCTTGAGACCGCTGTGTATTTTTCAACGATAAGCTATGCCGGTATTGGCTTTGACGACCGCTACATCGCGCCCGAATGGCGCCTTGTCGCGGCGATTGAGGGGATTAATGGCTTGCTGTTGCTTGGCTGGTCGACCGCCTTTTTTGTAACGATTGTTGCGCGGCTCGGGCGGCGATAGGCGCTTATCAGCACCAGCTGCGCCTGCCGCCTTTATAATATCGGGCGAGTCCTTCTTCGACCAATATATCGCCAAGGCTTTTCCCACCGCGCGTGAGGATGCGCAATTTGCGGCCATAGCGATCTTCATCGCGGTTGATGCTTTGCAGCGTGAAGGGACCGGCATTCACCAGCTGAAGCATCCGCCGCGTAGCCGCAGCGCCGAGTTTTGCCTCTGCTGGGCATTTCGGTTGATGCGTTTCGGGCGTATCAATATCGGCAATGCGGATCTTGGTTCCGCGATACCAAATCGTATCGCCATCCACGACGCAGTTGGTGCCGCCATCATTATGGCAGATCACGAACGAAGCCGCTTCGGTGTCGGCGGGACGTGCGGCGAAGGCAGCGACGCCGCCAATCGGGGCTATGCCGAATAACGTCCAGCCACCCCCAAAAATGGCAACAGACAGCATCAACATAAGCGAGCGAAACCGAGTCATAGTGCACTGGACCTTTGCGCGTGACCACCGACCGAGCGCGTTGGATGCCGCGTAAAAGCGGGCACCTTAACTTGAAACTTGGGCGGCGTTGCCACGCGATACCATGATTTACATATATGGCTCAACCGGTGTTGAAGTCATGGTGCGTTAGGTCTGATATGGACCTAAAAGCTTGCCCTCACGCCACGAATTGGACATGACTGCGGCATGGACAATAGGCAGCACCCGCGCACCGCATTTAAGATACTGACCGCCGCGCAATGGGCGCAGTTTGAGGCGGAAGGACTGTTTAAGGGCGCGCCCGTGGACCTTGCCGACGGCTATATCCATTTATCGACAGCAGATCAGGTGCAGGGCACGTTGGACAAGCATTTTGCGGGGCAAAGCGGGCTTGTGATCGCTGAAGTTGATCTCGCCCCGCTACAGTCGCTGATCAAATGGGAGGTGTCCCGCGGGGGCGCGTTGTTCCCGCACATCTATGGTGACTTGCCGATGACCGCAATCATTGGGCATGTGCCGCAGATCAAAGCGCGATAGAATTGGCCGCACCGTAAACGGCCCAGACGCTTGTGTGGATGGCGCATCAACGCCTCAGGAAAGCCGGTTCGCGTCAGTAATTATTCCGGGGTCGGTTGCCGCGGCTGTCGACGTCGTCGGGTTCCCGCGCTGCCTCTCCTAATGTTTCTGGTTCGTCATCATCGTTACGCTCACCGCGATAGGCGTCCATGTCGATCCGTCCGCTGCGTTCCATCTGGTTCATATGGTCAACGACGTCCTGTGCGTCATCGGGGTCGATCTGTGCCGGGTTGGTTGGCCCGCCGTGCCTGCTTTCATGGGCAGAGGCGCGATCGGCAATGCCACCTATGGCATCGTCGGACACGGTTTGCGCCTGCGCGGCTTCATCATCTTGTTCGCTGTTGAAGGTTTCAGGCGCGGCGCCGATGGGGCGGCTATTGTCTGTCGGGGTCAAAGGCGCATCCTTTCCTGTTAGGAAGGTACAAACGCCATTGTGGAACTGCGGTTCCCTCGGAACGTTCAGCCGTGCCAGTGAAAGGCTATAGCGCTTTCGCCCGTGCATGTGCCGGTGCTGTCGAAACGCCGTTCCAGTATATGTCCTGCCCCATCCTGATCCACCGCCAATATTGTGCTGCATCGCGTGCCATAAACTGGATTGCGGATGAAAATGGGGTGCGGGTTGTCGGGCAGGTCATGGGCATCTGCGAGATCGTCAAAGAGTGCCGCTGGATCGTCCGCTGCGCCATTAAGCCATATCTGGAGCGCATGGTTTAATCGCTCTTTGCGCGGCCAGCGTTCGCCCTTGACAGCATTAGAAAGGCCGTGGACTCCGTCGCCTAATGATATTCTCAGGTCCAATGGACGGTTCGACAGATATTGCAGACCTTTTTGGTCGCCAATCAGCAGGTTAAACGGGTTAAACGCAGCCATTGTCTCCGGCACATCACCGCTGGCCAGCCAGTCCGTCACCAAGGCACCGCGCGACGCTTTCTGGGGATCCGGGCCTTCGGGGTCTCGCACGTTGGTCACAATGCCGAAGCGCCCATTGCGGCTTACGCCCATCCATGTGCCTTGGGATGAGATGTC
>NZ_CAMCWY010000002.1 GCF_945882965.1 Sphingorhabdus sp. EL138 | reverse complement strand
TCGTTCCATCCTCTGCCTGCTTCAATATGAACGCTATCTGCTGTTCGCTGAACCTACTCTGCTTCATGCCAAAATCTCCTGGCTGACACCTGCCAAACCTAACCGAGATTTTTCACACAAAAATGGACCAATTTAACGGGAGCAGGTCAAACGTTAAGGTTGATAGTTGCTGGTCAACTCTCTTGACAGATGGCACCGGATACTACCCCCGCCATGGTCTGTCAAATCGCAACCAAATGTGACGCGGGAATGCCACGTGTGGAATGTCTTTGGCTCGGTGATGAAGATTGGGCTGTTAAGGCAGCGGACAAGGCGCCCGCCGAGTTGGTTCGTCACCTCCGTCCCGCGCGGCCTGCCGGTTACGCCTCAGCGTTCGCCCATGGACTGCGAAACGGTCTTCAGTATGGGCTTGGTCAGATAGCCCAGGACCGTGTTTTCGCCAGTCTTGATCTCAGCCATGACGGTCATGCCAGGCTGTATCATGATTTTCTCTCCCAACCGCTTCGGGCGCATCGGCTTGATATCGACAGTGAGGTTGATCCGATAATAGTTCGTGGTCTGGCCATCCTCACTCTGCTCAGATAACGTATCCGGGCTGACATAGGATACGATGCCTGCCCCTGCCCCATAAATGGCGCTGTCATAGGTGTCGAACTTCACCGACGCCGTCTGGCCCTGACGAATGAAGGCGATGTCACGCGGCGAGACCTGCGCCTCCACGATCAACCGCTCGCCTGTCGGCACGATCTGCATCACTTCATCGCTTGGCCGCAGCACTGCGCCAACCGTCGTGAAGCGGACATTCTTGACGATACCGGTGGTGGGTGACAATACTCGTGTTGCTGTAAGGGCTTCCTCCCGCTGGGCCAGTGTCTGCTCGGCACTGAACAGCTCCTCCTCAACTTTGGCAAACTCCGTCTGCAGGTCCTGCTGATACTTTGAACGCCGATTGACCATCTGGCCCACTATGTCGGCTATTCCGCGCTGCATGCGGATCACTTCGGCCCTCGCAACGTCACCGCTGGCAACCAGCGGCTGGTTGAGTTCCAGTTCCTCCTGCATAAGATTGCGGACGGACTTCAAGGCTTCAATTTCTGCGGAAATGGTTTGCCGTCGGCTCTGGTAGAGGGCTGTCTGGTTGGCTATGAAATCTGGATAGGCCTTCACCTCGGTCGGGAATTGCAGCGGCTGATTATAGAGTTCTGCCTTGATGCGCGCCATGATGCTCTTGAATGCAGCGACCTTGGCGCGACTTTCGTCGACAGCGGCCTGCACTTTCGCCCGGTCTATCAAGACGAGCAGCTGACCCTTCTGGACGACATCACCTTCGCGGACGAGAATTTCCTCGATGACGCCGCCGTCAACACTCTGGATTACCTGAACCTTGCCGATCGGTATCACCTTGCCGGTGGCGCGAGTGATCTGGTCAAGCTCGGCCCAGTTTGCCCAGGTCAAGAAACTCCCGACTGCGGTTGCCGAGATAAGGATTATAAATCCGCCGAGGCCAATGGACTTAAGGCGCTGCTTGAATGTCATGTTACTTCACTCCGCCCGAACCGAGGTCTTAATGACCTGGGGCGCGGGGCGTTTGGGTTTAAGACGGGTTATCACTTCGCCAGCAGGTCCGTCCATGACAATCTTGCCTTGCGCCAGCACGATTACGCGCTCTACCCCGGCCAGTAAATGCATGCGGTGCGTGACTAGCACAAGCGTGTCACTTGGACCAAGCTGACGCGCGACGGCGGACATGGCCATGCCTTCGGTGGCCTGATCAAAATTTGCTGTTGGTTCATCGAGCAGCCAGAGCCTTGGCTTGCTCAATACAAGGCGTGTCATCCCCACTAGACCGCGCTGCCCGCCTGAAAGGCCGCGACCACCTTCGGATATGCTAATGTCAAGCCCCTTAGGATGAGCCGCAATCATTGCGGCCAATCCCGTAACCTTGGCGACGTCCAGCAATTCCGTATCGGAAACATTGGGCAGGCCCATTGTTAGATTTTCGCGCAACGATCCGTGTACTAGACGGTAATCCTGCGGCAAATAGCCCACGTGGTCGCGCAGGATATCATCCGCAACCTGCGCCACATCCAGTCCCGCCAAACGGACCAAGCCTTGCTGGGGCGGGTAGAGACCAGCCATAAGCCTGAGGAGCGTGGATTTGCCGGAGCCTATACCGCCAATAATGGCTACACGTTCTCCGGCGCGGATTTCGAGGCGTTCGATGTCTAGCCCTTCCCGAGCGCCGGGATAGGCAAAATGAACATTTTCCAACAGCAGAGGCCCTACCAGCGTGGCGGGGCGCAACGCGCCCTTTTCGGTGGACGTGTCAACCGGCAAGGCAATGATCGCATCTAGTGCCTTGAGTGACGAGCGTGCATAGCCCCATTGAACGATTAGATTGGGCAGCATTGCGAGAAGCGGCCCATTGATGCGGCCGCCAATGATTGAGCAGGCGAGCAGACCACCGGCGGTCAAGCGTCCCTGCGACACTTCAACGGCGCCGACCGCCATGAGGCAGACATAGGCAATCTGCTGCAGTGTCGAGAACACCGTTGTGGTGATGGCCGAGGTTCGCTTTATCGGATCTTCATGATGGTGAATTTCATGCACCAGCCGGTTCCAGCGGGCAAGCATGAACCACCCACCACGCGTGGCCTTGATGGTTTCAACCGCGTCCAGCGATTCCACTAGCATTCCATTCTTTCGCATCGCGCTAACTTGGGCGCGTTCGGTGGCTATGCGCAAGGAGCGCCCGATCAGGAAGGCGATCGACAACGCAAGCGGGAGAGCGATGATGGGAACCAAGGCGACGACCCCGCCCAGCCAGAAGACCACAATGACGAAGAAGAGTGCAAAGGGCAGGTCAGCCATAACAAAAATGGATGCGGAGGACATAAGGCTACGCACCTGTTCAAGCCCACGCAATTGGGCTGCCATCGTGCCCACACCTGGCGGCCGCTCGTCTAGTCTGACCGACTGTGCTCGGGCAAAGAAATACTCGGACACCTCTGCGTCGATGTTGCCCGCCTCGCGCTCGATCAGCAGCGCCCGGGTGCTTCGAAGCGCCCAGTCAATCGCCAGTGCAATCAGCACGCCGACCGTTAGTACCCAAAGCGTGGAGAAGCTGCCGAGGGGGATAACTCGGTCAAACAGTTGCATTGAATAGAGCGAGGTCGCCAGCGTCAGGATGTTCGCGACGATTGTCGCCAGTGCGGCAGCCAACAGCACGCTTTTGCGGCGCTTTATGGCGCGACGAAATATGTCGATTGCATGTATCGGCTGATTGCCCTGCAATGGATCGGGGAATATCACATCGAAGAAAACGAGGGAGCTTGTCCATGGCAACTCGGTCACTTTGCCGCCATGCAGTTGCAACACATCTTCTCTTCGCCACTGCGTGGCAATCATCAGCCCCTGCTCGGGGGACCAGACAAGCAGCGGGAACTGGTCTGGTCGTGGACGATCAACTAGAGCCAATGGCTCGGGCCAACCCAGCGTCGCCGTCATCCGCTCAAGCGACTGGAGGTCCGTCGGATCAAGGGGTTCCAGTTCGGCGCTCCAGTTCGGTGCGAGTGCCGCTCCCTTCAACCGGGCAAAACGCTCAACCGTCGTGAAGACGGGTTCATTTGTTAACATTGCGGGGATCCATGTCGTAAAGAGGTGCGCGTGGCTGCCAGGCGCATGTGCGCAAGGCGATGCGGGCGCTGGTCAACTGCGCGGTGACCTCGAGGTCGATAACCGCCAACTGGGAACTCGTTGCTTCCTGCAGGGCATTCATCACATCCAGCCAAGTGCGCTTGCCTGCAATGAACTGGCGACGGTAAGAGCCAGCGACGTCAGACGCACTGTCAGCCGCAGTTCCGGCACTCACAAGGCGCTCACGCGCAGCTGCATTGTTGACAAAATCAAGCCGAAGTGCCTCGCGCAGCTCGCGCTGCGCAGCGGCGACGCCTTCCTCCGCAGCAAGCGATCGTTCCCTTGCACCCTGTGCCGCAGCAGCCTGTGACAGCCCGTTACCGGACTGTGCACGAAGCACAACACCGAAACGCTCTCCAAGTATCTCGTTGCTCGACCCCTGTGCAAGAAGCTGCGGCAGTAGCGCCGCCTTTGCCGCCCTCTGGTCGGCATCGGCTACAATGACCAACGCACCTAAGCGTGCTGACTTGGGATCACAGGCGAGCGCCAGGTCGACGGCCCCATCTAGGTCGGGATGATGTAGCGCAGGGTCATAACGCTCGACATAGCCAAGGTCAAAGCTGGGATTGCCAGTCAGTTCGTAAAGTGTGTTGAGGCCACTGCGCCGCTGGGCAAGGGCCAGAGCCAGCTGCTGTTCTGTCTGCGCCGCGCGCGCGCCCGCCAGGGAAAGATCGGACTGTGGGCTGATCTGCTGCTCGACACGTCGCGAAATCGTCCCCAAAAACTCTCTGTTCTGCGCCAAGGCGCGCCCCAGCACCTCGATACGCAAAGCTGCCTGGGCCACGTCAAAATAAGCCTGGATGGCGCGCAGCGTTAGGTCGCGAGCCGCTTCATCCAGCGCCCGCTCCTGAACCTGCAACTGGGCCTTGGCACGACCAATGGCAGCAAGAATGCGCCCACCTGACCAGATCGGCTGTTCAATCGCCAAATTGAGGACAGTACCATTCTGGTCGGCATTGACGCTCCCCCGAGAGGTGGCGAGCGCTTCCACGCTCACGCTTGGAAATCGCAGCCATTTCGAACCCTTTACATCATAACCAGACGCACGCACTTGGGATAGTGCAACCTTAATCTGGGGATGCTGCGCAGTGGCGATAACGGCAATTTCGTGAAGGGCGGCAGGTATTGTCGGCGGCGCGCCCGGCGCCTGACTGTTGGCGGCAATCGCTTGCGCCTTGAAGGGGTTCGGAGGGCCGTATTGTGCCTGCTCCTCTGTGAGGGCATAAGCTGGTTTCGTAACACAAAATCCAGCTGCGAGGATAACAATTGCCACGGCAATTCGCTTAGACTGCCTGCGCACCCGATAATCCCCACCACGCACATAACCGCGATGAAAGATGGCGCCGCGCGCGACATTTTTTAAACTACCAAGCTTCATTACTTATCATCCATCTGGCAAATGCAACTTGTGGGGGCCATAGCGTGCCAATGTGACGCCAGAGATTGGAACTCGCGGTTCTATATATCCGGTGCCCGTTTTTGTAAATAGCGGTAAAGCAGAGGGCCTTGCTTTTCCTGACCCAACTCTAGTTAGAGACTTCATGCTGGCCAAGGTCTCGTTGGTGAAGACTAGGCGATCAGGATCGGCGTAGAGCTGACACTCGTACCCACCAGCGTTGGCTCAGTATGTTCGGCCGATCTTGCTCTATTCAACGCAGCTGCCTGACCGAGTTCCCCCCCTCGGTAGCTTCTCTAGGCGTCTGCCCCGCCCGCTCCCCCGACTAGCGGATGCGACTTTCCGATAGGGCCTTGGCTGAAATTGGCCCACGACAGCAGGGCAGCGTAGATCAGGGGCAAGGCGCCTGCCTTTCGAAGCGCCTCGAACTTCTTGGCGGGCAGTGCGTTGAGGGCACGTTCGTTTAGCACGCGAATGCCCGTAATTTCCCTGTCCCGCCGCCCTTCGGCGCGGATGCGGATCGGCTGCTCTAATAACAGGCCTGCTGTATCAATCGCCTGCACCAACGCCTCTGTGCGGAGGCTTGCGGCACGTAAACGCCTTAGCAGGGCCACTGCCGTGGCTGCCGGACCCGCCAATTGGCCTTCATCATCAAATATTGCCTCACCCTCGCCTTCTTGCACGAGGCGCGACGCCTCATCGATTGAGACAACAATACGTGGCTCTGCAGCCTCGCCTTCTGGCGACGCGGGAACCCTGACGGCGGCAAAGGGGTAGACGCGCATATACGCCGGCACATAAACAGCACGCCAATCGCCCTCAGGACCCACATAGGCATTGCTGCCCGCTTCGACACCCATCAGCGCCACCGGCATATTCCCCTGTGTTGGGAACACGATGGGGTATTCCCGTGCGATGTCGGCAATTTCACTGATAACTACTGGCATCGAGAGCGTTGCCTTAGCGAAGCCATAATTTGTCAGGGGGACGACGCCTAGTTTGGCGTGCCTAGCCGCATCCAGCGCAACGAGCCGTTGGTACATTTTAAACTCCAGATAAAAAAACGGGGGGGCGCATGCCCCCCCGTGTCAAAATGTGTTCGGGGGTGCCGTCACCACCACCCCCGCACTGTCATCAGCCGAAGACGAAGCTGTCGGCTACCAGTTCGACTGCATTGTCGAACTCACCGGCACCCACCAAGCGGATCTCACCGAATTCAACATCTTCTTCTCCGATGTACGTGATAACCACATCCTTGAAGTAACCGTCACCGTCGTCAATCTCAATTTCGAAGTCGTTGAGGTCAGCCACACCATTGCCGGCGGCGGCGCCGTTCCAGTCAAACTGGCTGAAGTCCAGACGATCTGTCGGACGGTCGTTGTTCGGATTTACTGCGCCCCACTCGCCTGGGTTGAAGCCGCCGATAACGATCTCACCAACCGTGTCACCGGTGAATGTGAAGGCTTCCTTGGCCTCCTGGCCAAAGTTGTCTTCCGCCGGATCTTCCTCAACGATGCTGCTTGAGCCGTCGAAAACCTCCGTACTGCCAAACAACGCCGAGTACTCCGAGATGGCATCGAACTCGGCCCCATCCGGCGTGCCGGTGATGGTAAAGCCGTCGTCCTCGCCCAACGCAATAGTCAGACCAGTGTCGTCGAAGAACGCGTCGGTGCCAGCATTGCCAGTACCAGTGGTAATCAAATTATTACCGCCTGCGCCAACAGTGAAGGTGTAGGTCTCGTTGTTGTAGTCAATAGTCAGCGTATCGCCTGCAGTCCAATTGTTGGTGCCAGCCAAATCGATCGTCTGCACCATGGCAGTCGGCTCGAAGTCGCCGCCCGTACCAAGCGAGTACCAGCCATCTTCATCGTCAGTAAACGGCGAGCCCCAGTCGTTGGCGGGGAAAGTATCTTCAACGCCCGTGAACCATGACGAGTGCGCGGCGTTGTAGATCATGTCACCCGCACCGATGATGACGCGAACGTTGTCGGTGCCGAAGTCAGCGTCCCAGGTTTCGACATAAGTGCCGTCGTCCTGCCCTGCCTGATCTGAGACACTTTGTCCGAGCGGATTATAATCAATCGCCTCGGCGTCAAATTCACCGTCAAGGCCGCTCAGGTCGAGCGAGAAGGCGGTGGTACCGGCAGTGTCCGTGCCAATGTCGCCGGTCAGATACACCTCGGCATTGGTGCCGAAGATGGTCAGGGCCGACAAGTCAACGGCATCGCTCACCACGGCGTGGACCGTGCCAACTGCCGCACCGCCCGACGAGGCCGAGAGCGTGATCGTCTGCGTTTTAGGCGCCTCCGAATTGTCGGCATTGCCATCCATGTCGTCCACGCGGAAGTACAGATCGGAGTTGACAGTCACATCCAAGCCGACGTTGATGACGATATCACCAGCAGTCAGATTGCCGTCTTCACCGAAGAGTGTGACATATCCGTCGCCATCGGCGTTGACCGTCAGGTCACCCATGTCGATGCTGCTGTCTTCGCCGAAGTCATTGACGGCCCCGATTAAGACATCGACATCGCTTTCGGTGCCAGAGCCACTTGCCGTCAACTCGACATCGCCAAGGACAACGTCCGTATCCTCACCAGCAACCACCGCGAAGCCATTAGGCTCCTCGCCATACGCACCGATATAGGCCGCTGCGATCGTTATAGTGCCACGCTCGCCAGCAGTCACGGCATCCATGCCGATGGTGACACTGGTGTCGCTGTTGCCCAACACGAAGAACTCGGCGCCCTCGTCGGCTTGCACATCCACGCTGCCAAGGGTTACTTCAGTGTCATCCTCACCCTCAAAGTGGGCAAAGTTATCGACCACTTCGATTAGGGCATCGTTTTCGCTGTCAATTGTGACAGTGCCCATCTCGATGACAGAAGATCGGTTGCCGTTCACGGTCACATCCGCGACATACGTGCCTGCCTCGGTGGAGGTCAGATCGACATCACCCAGCAGGGCATCCGTGTAGAAGTTGTCGTTAACGAAAAGCCCCGTGTTGTTGCCCGAAAGGGTCACGCCGCCGGCTTCGAGGTCGATATTATCATTACCTTCGATATCCACCTGAGCGTTGTCGGTAGTTCCGACGTCGTCAAGGCCGGCACTCAATGAGATGTCACCGAACTCAATCGTGGTGAGGACCCGATCAGCCTCGTCAACGAACTCCTGCAGGCCATTGTCAGAGATGGCGAGGTTTGCATCCTGGTCAGCCGACATAGTAACGTTACCGACGGTCATATCATGCGCGTCAGCCCCGCTAACACCAGTCAGGATGTTGTTGTAGACGAAGAACTGGGCGTCGCCTTCCGAAGTCATTTCGACTAAGCCCACTTCAACCGAGCCGTGACCCAAATCACCACGGTTGTTGGCGATAACGAGATCAGTGGCAGCATCCTCGCCCGAACCGGTCAGAGACACGTCGCCCAATTCGATGATGGCATTAGTGTTGCCGCCTTCCAATGGGCCACTGACACCGAAGAAACCGCCATATCCGCTGAAGTGCAGACCAACGCTAAGCCCAGCCAGGCCCTGAGCGTCAATCGTGACGTCACCCAGAGTGACTTCCGTCTGCGCGGCATCCCGTTCTTCACCGATACCAATGTCGGTATTGCTGACGATTTCGATACCGGCATCTTCACCAGCCGTCAGCGACACATTGCCAACGGTGATTTGAGCCAGGTCATTGTCGCCGATCCCAAAGTAGGTCAGGCCATCGGACACCGAGGTGATGTCACCAATGGTGACCGAGGCATAGTCTGGCTCCTCACGGTTCGGGTTTGCCAGGGTGTTGTCATAGATCCGGCCGTCATTGTCGTCGATAATCAGCTCAACATAGCTCTCCGCCCGCAAATCCATCTCGCCGATCTCGACGGTCACGGAATTGTTATCGAGGATGCTCAGCTCATTATAGCCGTGTGCGAACATGTCCACGTCGCCAACCGTCACCGACAACTCACCGAAGTAGGTGTTGTCATCGTTGCCGATGATATCGAGTTCGATTCGCCGACCGGCATCCATCACCATGTCACCCAGCGTCACCGCATAATCCAAGATGAATTCATCCGAGAGAGGATCGGGTCCAAGTGGCTGGTGGTTGTTCTCGTTGCGGTTCAGTTCAACGTCGATGTCGCCGTCTCCGCCGCACGTCTCCAGCGTGATGACCGAGCCATCCGCCAGGCTGACGCTGGTGGCATCGTTACCACTGACGTCCAGGTCGATATCGTCATTCGCAAACATGGAGATCGGGCCGTCGATGGTGACAGACGAACCGTCGTTGCCTCCAAAGTCATCATCGGCACTCGCTTCACCAATTTGCAGATCGGCGTCTCGTGATCCCCCGGTGACGTCCATGGTCAACGGGCCCATCTCGAGAACAGTGCCGGTGTTATCGATAAACTCCACAGCGCTTGAGCTGTTTGCATCATCCGTGGTCACCGAAACGCTGCCCAAGGTAATGCTGCTGTCCTCATTGCCTTCAATAAACACATCCGCATCAAGACCGCCAAGCAGAACCACATCTCCAAACGTCGCGGTCAGTTCGGCGTTGTCGTTGATTTCAAGATCAGCGTCTTCGCCAGTGACGGTCAAATCTCCAAGGAACACACTAGTATCAGTGTTTTCGTTGATTTCAAAATCCGCATCGTCGGTGGCGCTGCTCAGCAACACATCGCCAACAATGAAATCGCCACCGTCGTTGCCGTCGATATGCACCTCGTTATCGTCATCAGCATGTGCTGTGATGGAGGCCAGGCGGGCGTTGCCGATCTCGATATGGATTTGATCGTCGGATTGCACCAGCAAATCGCCAGTGATGTCTACACCCGCCGCGTTCTGAATGGTCAGCGCGCCGAACACCTCGAAATCATCGGTCGAGCTGATGGTGAAATCGTTGTCAGCGCCAATGATTGTAAGGCCGCCTACAAGATTGAAGTCTTGAACCTTCAGCTCTTTAACATCATCAACGCCGCCCGGCATGACGAGTTCCTTGTCGCCCGCGTCGTCCAAATCGTTCAACAGTTCGAACACAGCGAGGCCGCCAGAATAGTCAATCGACCCGAAGTCTAGGCTCACACCATCACCCACCGTCACACCACTGCCGAAGCCTAGGCTGAGCGTGTTGACGCCAGAGCCCAAGTCGATGGAGCTGCCGTCCGTGAGGGCCGACTGCGCCAGCGTGATCAGGTGATCATCGCCAGTGCCGGTGGTGACGGTAATGTCATCGCCCTCCAGCTGGTCCTCGCCGCCAAAGAAGAACCCGCCGCCGTCACGTGTGGCGTACTGATCAATGGTGATGTTGGCCTTGGAGGTCGACGTCACCGTGTGCGCCAGAACATTTTCCAGCACGATATCGGAGCCGGTGGTGTTCACGCCACTCTCGTCACTTACCGTAATGCTGTCGCGGAAGTTGCCGAAAGTCACGTCGCTCGAGCCGACGACGAACTCGTCCACGCCGACCGAGCCGGGCTCACCGGAGTAAAAGGTTAGCGCTTCGATGTCGAGCTCGTCGAAACCGCTCAACTCCTCGGAAGTTGAAGGTTCAAACGTCAACCCATTATCTGTCGAGATCTCGAACGTGCTGTCTTCGCCACCGATACCAAAGAACCCGCTGTCTGTGCCTGCATCTGTGATCCGGATAATGGTGCCGTCAAGGAAGGTAAGATCCAAAGCTTCCGGAACGAAGCCAACATCCTCTTCCTGAACCAGCCCCAAGAAAATCTGGATGATCGGACTGACCTCACCGCGACCAATCCCGCCGGTGTCAATGGTGTGATCATGGCTGTCCCCAAGGGTCAACTCCAGGTCGTTGAAGCCCGCATCTTCCCCGCCCAAGATGGCCAGATCGAAGTCACCCTCTCCGTCGACGGTCAGATCCATTGTCGTGTCGGTAGCGTCATCCGCCAGCGTGGCTGCGATGACGACGTCGGCATCGCCGTCGTCGGTGTCGCTCGCCGCCTGCACGAGTACAGACGTAGTCTGATCACCATCGCGCTCTTCTTCCACAAGGTCGATCACGCGCGTCACCGTCAGCGTGGCATCATCCTCGCTGGTCAGCACGCCCCAGTCACCGTCAAGGCCAATCTCGGCGGCCTTAAAGGACGCGACGATGGCATCGGCTTCCAGGCGCTCGCAATCCTCCGCGGTGACCGTGTAGGTTGCCTCATCATCACCAACGGTGATGGTGATCACGTCGCCGACACGCAGGTCGCCCATTTTGTCAGCGATGTTGAAGGTGTTTTGATCTTCTTCAGTCAGGCTGTCGATTATTGACGCCCCAAAGCGCGTGTGCTCAACTTCTAGATCGAAGCTAACGCCAGGCTGGCCGATCAGGGTGATCCGCGGAACCTCTGGGCCGCTTGTGGGAACTCCGGCGTCAACCGAAACCGACAGGCCGGCAGCCGTGGCGGCAGCCGTAATGGCCGTAGCAAGGCTGGCGGCGATCTTGTTCGCATCCGCCAGGCCGGTTGCTGCATTCAGATCAGCCGCCGTAACGACATAATTGACGGTGACGTCATTGATGGTCACGCTGAGCGTATCACCCACCACGTGATCGTCATTGTCGGTGTCGACAAAGATGCGCGACACCTGGCTGTTGCCCGTGGCGCTGGTCTCGTGGCCGCTCACCGTTATGGCCTCGCCGCCATTCAGTTCATCCAATTCGAAGGTGGTCGGGCCATCTTCACCGAACACGGTGTATTCGCCATTCAGGCCCTCGTCATCAACGGCCTCAATGCGCTCAACCTGACTGATCAGGTTTACGGTGTTGGTGCCCTCAATCAGTTCAAAATCGGCATTAATGGTGATGTCATCATCACCGTCGCTGTTGACTGCCACCAAATCGAGTGTCTCGACGCTGGTGATTTCCGCGTCGGAAAGCTGCACCACCTCAACGTCGCCCACGCTGCTGCCGAGGACAAAATCCTCCAGCGGCTCGTCGCTCTCGATGGTGACCACACCATCTACGGCCGTGGCCGTGAACAGCGCATCAAATGCGTCATCGTCATTGAGCTGGTCGGCAATGCTTTCAGCCACCTTCTCGGCCAAGCCCTCGGGGCCCTGGGTGAAGTCGCCTTGAACAACCGTGTAGTCAACCTCGAACGTTTCATCTCCGCGCGCGAAGGTAACCGTGATAACTTGGCCCAACTCGAACAATACTTCGCTGTAATCCACGGTGACGAGTTGGTTGATGTCACGGCCGATCAGGCGGGCGCTAGTCTCGGCGGTGAACACCATCTTGTCGGTGCCAATGCCGCCCTGCACGAAGCCGCCGGAGTAGATATAGCCGAAAGCGTCGTCAAGATTGCCGCCGTCGGACCGGATGTTCACGACGTCATTGCCCGACCCCATGTCGATGACGGACTTCTCGGCGTCATCGGGGAACCAGTATCCGACGCCAACATCTTCATTGCCATTACCAAGGTTCAGCGTATCCGCACCGCCGCCCATGTTGACGGTGGAGGTGAATATGCCACTGTCGGCCGTCAGCGTATCGCTGCCGGTGCCAAGAGTGATGCTGGAATAGCGGGTATTACCCTCGATGTCGATGGTGTTGCCGCCATTGCCAAGCTGGATGCTAGCGCCGTCCGTGACATCGCCACCGATGGTGACGCTGTTGCTCGCGCCATTTCCGAACACCACTGCATCACCGATCAGCGATCCACCGATGTTCAGTTCGTTGGCATCACCACCGCCGAAAGTGATGGTGCCAGGCACTGATGCATCGACATCGTCGCCAACGTTGAGCACATTGCCATCGCCATCGCCAAACGTGACGTCGCTGTCGTCCATAATGCCGAGGATATCGACGCGGTTGGTCCCGTCACCCAGCGTGATGCTGCTGCCGTAAACGCCGTCATGATCTTCACCGACAACAATTTCGCCGTCCGCATCCAGCTCGCCGCCGATGACGATGCGGTTGTCGCCGTCACCGACGACAACAGTGGCGTCATAGAGGTCATCACTGACGGTGAGAACGTTGTCGCCCTCACCCAGGTTGGTGCTGCTTCCTTCGTCAAGATCGTCGCCAACCGTCATCTCATCATTGCCTGCACCGGCAATGACCGAGCCAAAATGATCATCGTCGATGGTGATTTTGTTGTCACCGCCGCCCACGTTGATCACGCTGCCGCTGGCCGTCTGAAAACCAACGGTGACCAAATCATCGCCAGTGCCGGTGACGATCTCGCCAGCGTGGCCCTCCCCAATAGCCACGTCGTTGTCGCCATTGCCGGCATTGATCAAACTGTCCGATGAAGTGTCGGAGGCATCAATCGTGTCATTGCCTGTGCCGGCAACCACTTGGCCGTCCACAATGCCCTCGACTGTTACAGTGTTGTTACCATTCCCGACGTTGATGATGCCCGTGGCTTCCACGTCACCGCCGACTGTCACTTCGTCACTGCCGCCCAGTGCGGTGATCGAACCGGCAAGGTTGCTGTTCAGCTCCATGCTGTTGTCGCCCGCGCCCAGATTGTAGCTGGAGCCTTCGCCGCCACGATTATTGATGACGAGGGTGTCGTCACCCACGCCAAGCGCGACGGTTTCGAGATCGCCGCTGGTGAGGTCCATGTCGCCAGCAAACGCGGTCGACACGAACGACGCGCCGCCGTCTTCGCCCGAGAACACGTCAGCGTCCATGGTGAACGTCTGGCCTGCGCGGCCCTGCGTGACCACAATCGACGTGACGTCGTCTGCGTTCAAATTGATGTTGCTGGCATATTGAGCGTCAAGGCGATCGGCAACCGCGAACGAGACGGTCTCCATGCCGTCATCGATATTGACGTCGGAACCGCCAAGGCCGTTCACATTGTCGATGGTGAACGCCAGCGCATTGGACGCGCCGTCGAGCACGCCGGCCGCATAATTAAATGTGTAGGACGAGCTGAACGCCGCCGTGCTGCGATCCACGATCGAGACCGGCGCGATCACCTGCTGGTCACGCAGGACGAGGTCGCTCTTGTTGCTA
Organism: Sphingorhabdus sp. EL138; assembly: GCF_945882965.1. Classification (GTDB taxonomy): domain Bacteria; phylum Pseudomonadota; class Alphaproteobacteria; order Sphingomonadales; family Sphingomonadaceae; genus Sphingorhabdus_B. The sequence continues at coordinate 142,665 of NZ_CAMCWY010000002.1, read as the reverse complement.
TTGATGTTGATCTGCTGCAGCGAGCTATCCCACTGCGTCAGGTAAAGCTCACTGGCCAGGCCATCGCTCGACGCCGCGTTCAGGCGCAGGTTCAGCACCTGCATATTGGTCACCGTGGTGCCGTCGGCAATGCCGGACGGATCCATGAACAAGTCCAGCGTGTTCACACCGCCGCCACCGTCAACCTGGTCGCCCGACGCAAAGGTCGTGGCACTGCCAGTCGCGAAGAAGGTCGAACCCACGCGGCCGACATATTCATTGTCGTCGGAAGAGCCGGCCCTCTCGCCAATCAGCAGATCGGTGTCTGCTGTGAAGGCGACAGTCGGATCCTTCGACGTGTCGGCAACGGCCACGCTGGTCGAACCGCCGGTGCTTACAGTCATGACAAGAGTTTCAAGAGCCTCAGTCTTCGCATCCGCCGCCAGCGAAATGTCGACAAATGCCCCACGGTCCTGGCCGAGAACAAAGGAGCCAGTCAGGCTGCCCGACGCCAGATCTTCCGCCGCAATGCCTGAAATCACATAAGTGACGGTGTCGCCTGGCTTGGCATCCACACTGCCCCTTAGCGTAAACCGGACGGTGTCACCCTCATTGGCGTTCGGCTTATCCGAAGTCAGGGTATAGACTGGGTTAATTGACGTGTCGGCAACGGCCACGCTGACCGAGCTAGTGCTGCCCAGTTCGAAGCGCAAGGTTTCCGAACCCTCAGTCCGCGCGTCTGCCTTGAGCGAGACATCCACGAAGCCTCGGCCGCTGGCGTCAAGCACCACCGAGCCGGTGAGGCTGCCGGAGGCAAGATCCTCGGCCGAAATGCCGGAAATTTGATAGCTTACCGTGTCACCCGACTTCGTGCCAAGGCCACTGACAGTGAAGCGGATCGTGTCGCCCTCGTTGGCAGACGTCTTGTCTGCGGCCACAGTGAAGACTGGCGTGACTACAACGTCCTTGCTCTTGCTGCCGCCGCCACCGGCAAGCGCACCAGCGCCGCCAGCGATGGCAAGGCCGCCCAAGATTAGGGGCAGCGAGCTGCTGCCGCCCGACGAGGCCGCCGGCGCCGCAGAGCCCCCGCCTGCAGATGCGTCCTGACCGCCCACGCTAGCAGTACCCGCGCCAACTCCAGCGTCCGACATCACAGAACTGTCTGCCATCGCCAGCTTGACGGAGCCGTCAGACTTCGCAGCCGACTGCTCATCGTTTGATAACTTGCCCTCGAAACCAACGCCCTGGCCCTCGTCGCGATCTGCCTCAGCCTTGATCTTGGCTGATTTCTTGGCATAAGACTTTGCAGATTTTGCGTTCGTAAGCTGTGACTTTGCAGACACGGCTACCGCCTCTGCAGACGCCAGAGGATTAGTTTCGGCGCTTGCAACACCAGCTTCGGGCAGTTTCTTGGACATAACTTTCTCCATTGTAAAACACTGTAGACCGGCCGGCGAGGCCAATTTCGGGGATTTTATTATGCCCCCATCGAGGACGTCATTAGAGTTGTGTTTTATTCTTTGCAAGCATCTTTTTTGTTTGCATATTTTTTATGCAACCCCAGTCAACAACGTTGCGGCGCTGCCACACCGGCTACGTCGGGGCAGGTTATTGAGTGCGTGAGCGATTACGCGGAGCGGGTCGGCGTGCGGCAAGGCCGAGGCGAACGCGACCGGGATGTGGGTGGAGCCTTCCATGGCCTGAGAGGCTGCCCGCCGTCGGCACATTTGGCACCCTGCCAGCCAATGCGCAGGTGCGAGCATCTCATTGCTGCAACCTACCAGCCCGCGTGGCGATGCCTAGAATGCAAGCGCCTCTGTAAACAATCCTGATGACTTTGCCTGCGTTGATGGTGGCACCTCTAGGCCCGGCTGTACTTCAAATTACGCGCGCCTGTGGAAGATAGTGGACGCATTCTCTTCACTGTCGCGCCCCTCATTATCGCACGCACGCGGGGCTGCCTGACCACTTTGGCGCAGTTTTGGTGCGGTAAAATGGCTTCCCTGCCACCTGAAACGCAGGCAGGCAATTTGGCATGCAGAGTGGCCGCGGCCATCAAAGCCTCCCTGCCGGCGGTTGAACCTCAAATGAGTTTCTCTCAAAATGGACCTAATATCCTGAGGTGTTGGCTGCCACTTGCGTGGGTCTCGGGGTGGCTGCCTGTTTTGCTGGCGGGGCGGGTTGGTCGCTGCGGGAAGGTTTTCTATTTTATTTGGATGACACTTGACTGCGTTGGCGGTAATACCCGGGCGTATCCGCTTGCCGCCAGACAAGATTTTTCCAATGCCTCGGCTTAGCTTGCCTATCCTGGCGATATCAGGCCCCGCAAACATAGGCTTAGGGCGCGCATTGTGAGGCGGCTTGTTTTCGCGGCTGCGTGTCGGTGGATATGGCATTACGGTAAATCAGGGATACATTATTTGCTCCGGCCGCAGGCTACCCTGCCCCCTGCCTCAACGGGCCATGTAGATTTTAAGAATGCCCTTGAACCACAGCCAGAGAACAACTAGAGCCGACGTCAGTTAATTTAATGTGGGTGAGGGAAGATGAAAAGCATTTTTAAGATTTTGTTAGCTCTGTGGGCGGCGCTATCAATCAGCTTTTCTGCATTCGCCAGTGACGGTAAAAAGGGCAGTTATGTCGAGGTGAAGTCTCCGCCTTCGACTGCGCAGGTAGTGACGGTCGGGTTCTATCCTGTCTCGGTTTACCAGTTGGATATGTCCAGCAACACCTATTACGTTGACACTTACGTGTGGTTTAGATGGAAGGGCGACATCGATCCTACCGAGACGCTTGAATTCACGAATATGGTTGAGGAGTGGGGTAAGCAGCAGGAGCCGTTACTCGAAGAGCCAAAGCTGCTTGCCGACGGATCCCAGTATCAAATAGTGCGAGTAGAGGGACGCTTCGTGCAACCCTTCTCGCTGGTTGATTTTCCGCTGGATCGCCAAAAATTAAGTATCATGGTTGAAGACACCACAAACGGCGTCGAAGTCGTTTCATACCAAATTGATAAAAAAAATTCCGGCATTGGGGATAGCCTCGATATACCGGGCTGGATCTTAAATGGGTGGACTGCAAAGACGTACGCCCACGACTATGGCTCGCAATTTGGCGAGGAGGGCACGCCCGCGGTTTACTCCGCCTTGGCGTTCAATCTTGAAATCTCTCGACCCATCAGTTTTTTCTATTGGGCGCTGTTGATGCCGCTGTTCATTGTACTGATTGCCGCCCTGGCCGCGTTAAATATTAAGCCGAATGAGCTTGACGTGCGCACAGGGTTGCCGGCGGGCGCCCTGCTGACAGCCATTTTCTTACAGAAGAGCTACGCCGATGACCTGCCCGAACTAGGTTACTTGATACTCATGGATCAAATCTACCTCGTGGCCTATGCACTGATTGTCTTCACGCTCGTCCGGTCTATTTATGCCTACAAGGCCGTGAGCCAGATCGAAGATGAGAATGCCCCACGCTTCAAGGCTATTCACAAGACTGACAAGTTCCTGTTTGTAGCCCAACTGGTGGTGTTTGCCGCTGCGGTGGCTGCAGTTGTGTCATTCGGCGGGCAAAACTGATTAGGGCGTTAGGCCAGGTGGCCACTCGCCTTTTACTGGAGTGGGGGTCACGTCGGCCTGCGCGCGTCGAGCTTTCGGGTTGCCAGAAGCCTGCAGGCTGACTGGCGCGTCCTAGGGGGTTTTCCTTGCGGCTATGGGCAGTGCCGGCGATGCCGGCGGCGGCGGCAGGCTCGGTGGCGAGGGCCTCTCGGGCCCAGGCTGCGCTAGCCGCGGACAGCATTGCCAGCCCAAATATTGCCTCGGCTGCCAACTGAACCTGCGCCCACGCAACTTTTAAGTCCAGGCTTAGTGGCGCCGATTATCCGGCGGTCGTCAGCGCGAGGAATGCCGTGCGACGATGGGGAGTAGGCCTCGACCTTGCGCACCTGCGCCCCGGTCAGCCAAGTCACTCGGGGCGATGCCCGCATCGCCATTGGAGCCGGAGGGGTGCAGGGCACAGTCATCCTCACGCCACTTACGCCGGCACTTTATAGTTGCTGAGCCTAATTTGTATTTATTTGTAGGGGGCGCACGCTAAGTAAAAAATGTTGCGCCCCTTAGTTTACGTCCCCTTCCCCCGCGGCACAGTTGCGCGATATGACTGAGCATGTTAGTCCCCTTGAATAGATTACCCTAACCTTAGGTGCAGTAGTGTTTGCCATCCGAACCTTCACGCTTGTGTCCGATTTTGACGAAGACCGCCTTCGAATGGACGCGCGAAATACAGAGGAAGTGACGCAGGCGATTATGCTCACGCGTCGCCTACTGGACCGGGCCATCCCCAAGATGGCAGACGAGGCTTATAAACTGGCGGCGGGTCCAATCCCAGCCAATTTGGCGCTGCCCATCGCGCAACAACGCCTGCGCCAAGAGCGGCGGGCAAATCCCATCCCGCCGGTTTGCGTCTCTGATGGCGTCCAGCCTTGGCTGTGTGTCGCAATGCAGTTCAAGTTGCAGGGCAACGCCATGTTTTGGATGCTGAAGGGGCATGGCGGCCAGGAGGCGCGCATGTTTTTGTCAAATTCGAACCTGCGGGCGACGCTTGATGTGTTTGCCATGCAGTACAGGGCAATGAAGTGGGCCCGGTCCGCCTTTCCAGAGTGGCTCACTGAAGCTGATTTAGACCCCGCTCCGGCGGGCCGGGCGCTGCACTAGGCTTGGAGCCACCTGCGTCGCTCAGCGGCCACTAAACATTTAAGATCGCCCGCGCGCGTTATCGGCAGTTTGCGCCTGCCGCCTTTTCGAGAGGTACAACGCGCGGTCTCCTGCTTCTACAAGACTGTCCATTTCCAAGGAAAAGCCCGTCGTCGTAACAACACCGATAGGGCACCCAATAATGACTTCGCCCCTCGGCATTACAAATGGCAGGGAGACTGCTTTGATAACGCGCCCGCTGAGTGCCTGCACCTGCGCTAAACGGCTTTTACACCAGATCGTCCATTGCCACTCCAAGTGCATCAGCTAGCTTTCGGATTGTTTCAACCGAACCAGATTTCCGGCCAGCTTCGATATCAGCAATCTGAACACGATTTACACCTGACGTTTCGAACAATGCCATCTGCGTAAGACCACGAAATTCTCGCCACACACGAACAGGGCTTTCACCGACAATCAGGCGCTTGGCATATTCGGCAGGGATGAGTTCATCATCGCCACGCGTAATCGCTGCCATGGCACGGTCATAGGCGCTGAGGTCAGCCAAATCTTCAGCTGCCAGCTTTAGCGCCTTGTACTCATCAAGGGGGATCGTGATCATTTTACCCATTGCCATCTCCATCATTCGTACACGCTGCCACGAGGACCAATTTCAAGAACGGCAAGGACAACCCCGTCGTCGTTCATGATAACTCGCCAATCGCCAACTCTAAGACGGATGCCTTCCCGACCCTTCAATGCCGTAACATTGTTGGCCTGTGTTTCAGGCTCCTGTGCATATTGTTCAATCTTGGCTATGATCCGCTGAGCAGTATCGGCTGGCATTCTGCGAAGTGCCTTCAGTGCCTGTCTGGTATAGCTGATTGCCCTCATTTGCCTGAAGTAGCTCAAAGCTACATTGTAGTCAATGGCTACATTTCTGTTTGGTGGTGCTGAATTTCTGTTTGGTGGTGCTGAAGGTGTATTAGCTCAAGCACCGATCCGCTATCCTTTCGGCAGGAAATGCTCTGCGTCCTTAGATTTTCTCCAGATTTGACTAGGCCATGGACCCATAATGTCGCGGGCGTAGTCTGATGCATTATGGGTCCATGGCCTAATTGGAGTTGACGGATTTGGCCGCGAGGCTAATTATTAGAATAAAGTTAACTAGGAGAGCGGCAGTGTTTGATCTGAGGCGGTTTGGTGCAATTCTTATTCCATTCGCGATGATGAGTGCCTGCGCTGGCGGCGCAGCCCTTCAGCCAGACCGATCGATCTTTAGCTTGGATAGTAACTATCAGCGATTTACGTACTTTATGCCGATCGAAGAAACCTTTGATCGGACGGTGGCCGTGTTTAAAGAGGCTGGTTACAAACTGGATGTCATAGATCGGGCGACTGGTCAGATTAGTGGCCGCAGAGGAGCAACTGGCGACAAAGGGGCATCATCTGACAAGGATCTGAAGTTCTATGCGCTAGTTTTGCCTAAAGGTGCAGATAGTGAGCTAGGCGTTAAGGTAGTTCAAATTATAAAGAGTGGACCACTTGGTTCATCGAATGCGGAGTTGATTTTGAATGATCAGCAGATGTATCAGTATACTTTTCGGCGTATCGAAAATTTTAATATCCAACAGACATATAGCCCTCCGGTAGGTTGAATAATTCCTACCGTTGCTGTCAGCCTCTGTAGGGCCCATAACGATTAAAATAATCTGTATATTTAGTATCTTATAATGAACTTTTAGTGCTGCTAGTCGCCCTGCGAATATCCTTCACGACACGCTCGGCAGAGGCCTTCAGTTGGCCAGAGTGTTTTGGTCTCATCTTCGTTCCTTCGTCACTACGATGAGACCAAAACACTCCTTAAATCACAACATCAAATCTGTGCCATTGGTGCTGACGGGGAACACCCGCGCACAGGTCTCATAACTCGCAACTACTGAAGTCGACTACTATACTTGCTGGCAAAAAACGTTGACACTTTGTGGATAACTTGTAACAACCGCCATTCGTAAACAAAGTGGAAAAGCTCGTCATTTCGGGGCACTCAAGCGCGAGGCGGCTATATGTCGAATGATTGGTCTGGCGTTCCCACCCCCTCTGTTGTTGTTGGCGAGCTGCTAAAAAAGGCCTCCCCAACTCCACACATTATTGTATTTGCCAATGAGAAAGGCGGCGTGGGCAAGACGACCCTTGCCCTTCATTCCTGTACCGCACTTTGCCACTCAGGCGCTAAGGTTTTAGTAATAGACCTTGATAATCGCCAACGGTCGCTCACGACTTCATTGGAGATGAGAGAGGCAACGGCTCGTATTTTAAAAGTTGGTTTGCCGACCCCAAAGTTTGCAGCACTTGACAAGCAAAGTGGTAATTTGCTTGTCCAAGAGATCCAGCGCTTAGGAAACGGTGTTAACTTTGTAGTTATCGACCTCCCAGGAGCTGACGCCGCTACCGCCCGATTTGCACTTGCCATGGCCGACACAATTGTAACTCCTGTAGGATCGTCCGTTTATGACTTGAACGTACTTGCGCGCTTTAATCCAGCGACGCGTGAATTCTCAGCTGCGGGCCACTTTGCCGCTCTGATTGCAGAATTGAGGAACGCAAAGGCGCAGGCAGGTCTTCGGAGCCCTGATTGGATCATCCTGAAAAATAGGTCCCGTGGGGGTGAGCGCCGCCTCGGGGAATTAGTAAGTGTCTCGTTAGACGAAGTGGCCTCGGCCATAGGTTGCCGTATTGGCACTGGCTTGCCTGAGAGCATAAGCTTTCGCGATCTCAACGGCTACGGCCTTACGTATCTCGATCTTGGCTTGATACCCAGCATCGGCAGGCGCAATTATAAAATTGAAAAAACCATTCGCGACGTCGTCAGGCAGTACAATCTTCCAGATTTTGAGCGTCAAATTCCAAAAAATAGTGGGGAGGAACGGACTAAGCAAAATCAACGTGAGAGAGCCGCAGTGCCCCAGAAATCAACGAGAGCTTATCATGAAGCGCTTTCATCCCATCGATCGCCAAGAATTTTGGAAAATAAATAAAACGTCTTTGACAAATTTACCATGACGGGAACGTCGAGTGGATATGAGGTCATATAGGGCCCCCTTGAGTATGAATTTCAATCCGTTGCGCTGAGGTCCTCCAGCGATGAGACCCATGAGACCTGTGCGCGGGTAGTACTGGACGGCAGGGTGAGAGGCAAGTGGGCGGAGCCAACGTTTCAAGTCCAAATCGCCACTGGGTGGCAGCTGGAGCTCACGTAACAATTAGTAATGTGGAACAAGCAGTCCACCATCTACATTAAAAATACTTCCTGTCGAAAAAGCAAAATCACCAGCCGCTATTGAACCCACTGCGCGAGCCACGTCATCTGGTACGCCCCATCTATTATTCAGAGAGAATCCATCTTGCAATTTCTTATCATAATATTCCTTAACGCCCTTGGTCATATCCGTGTAAATTAGACCAGGTCGGATTTCGTATGCCGAAATTCCAGCTTCCGCAAGACGAACCGCAAACGCCTGAGCCATCATCGATGCGGCAGCCTTGAACATGCAATAATCGGTCCTTTGGATTGATACCGCATGAGCGTTTGAGCTGGTGATGAAGATGAAGCTCGAGCTATAATTTTTTTGTTTATACATCATGCACTTAGCAAGCGCTTGGTTGAGTAGAAAAGGTCCCCGCAAGTTCGATCGATACAGAAAGTCTAGTGCATCGCCTTCCAAGTCCAGCAAATCCCCACGCTTTAAGGACGCAGCGCCAGCGTTACTTACGACACAATCTACCCGACCAAACTTTTCGAATACCTCAGCTGCGATTTGATCGCCTTGCCCGATATCGTTCAAGTCGAAGTAAACGGTGTCGTGAGCCACGCCCGATTTATCCAAACAGCTCTTCACCTCGTCAAGCTCTGGGCTTGGCTTCCGACCGTGAAGCACTAATTTGTAGGATTGTTCTCCTAAGCGTTTTGCAATAGCAGCGCCGATTCCACGGCTCGAACCAGTCACAAAAGCTACTTTTTCATGTGTCATCGTACTATCTCCACAACTATTTTCTTGCGTCGGGATTTGGCTCGCCTACTAAAAAAAAATCTGATGAACCGGGCTCAGGTGACTTTCCGAACCTCAGGAAATCTTTGAGCGACCGTTTTAATATTTTGCCGTTTGGGGTTTTGGGTAAAATTCTTCCCGCCCAAACTTCAACATTATCCATCCTTGGAAAGATTTTATGCAGAGATTGATTGATTCTGGGGTCAGCTACGTGTGAATTCAATTCAATAAAGACAACTGGAGCACCTAGGCGATGCTGCCGAACATCCCCAAATGCAGCGACTTCAGTTACGCCAGGTATGATTGATATTTTATTCTCAATATCAACCGGGTTAATATTTATCCCCTCAAAAAATATCACATCATCTGATCGGCCTAAGATAAATAATTCTCCATCGCTACCGAGATGCGCGATGTCATTTGGCGAAAAGAAATCACTCCGCGTATCCAAATTGCCATAGTAACCACTACCGTAGGCATCACGCAAAAATAACTTTTCAAAACCATTTTCATCCGACCTGACTTCTGCAGAAATCCCATCCAAAAGGAAGCCGACCGAATTTTTATCTGAGCTACGGCTCAGATGCGAAGAATAAATCGACACCTCTCCAATTTCATTTGTCCCATAGCCAACGAAAAGGTTTGGCGTAAGATATCTCTTTATCTTCTCTCGCAGAACTCCATAGACGGGCGAGCCACTGACCAATAAACTTTTCAAATTGGGAAAACGAACTTGGTCAGAACTAATTTTCTGAGATAGTACATTAATCTGACTTGTAACGCAGGATAGATGGTCGATACGCAGGGTGTTAATCCGTTCAACCAATTCCTGCGAAGATGATCCTTGACCTGGGAGCACAACACAACCGCCAGCCGATAACGCTGCAAGACTACGACGAAAACCAGTAAAAAACCTGACTGAAATGAGGCAAACATGTAACTCATCTTCACTGAATGACCGCGCGATACAATCGCGCCTTATCATTGATTTCAAATCATCAGAACGATGATATATAAGCTTCGGCGATCCGCTTGTCGTGCCACTGCCGCTTAAATATACACCGGACTTTAAGCAAAAGCTTTCAAGGTCGAATAATAATGAATTTGATTCTAGAGATAACTCTTTTACATAAAGATTAGGAATAGTTGTTTCCAGATCGGCGCGATCATGCAAGAGAATTATTTTTCGACCATGCAGCACCAGCTGTTTTAATGCTACTCCCAAATTAGAACTACCAGGCAAATAAATATTTATACCACGCCCCAAACAAGCAATTCCGTAAACCAGAGCTTTCAATTGATCATTAAACGCGACGACAGCAGTGTCAAATTGGCTATATTTTTCAAGTCTACGATCTGCATCAGACAGATAATCACACAACTTTAGATACGATAATCTGGTATCTCCTTGAATAATACAACACTCACTACCTTTTTGGTCCGCCCACCAACCCAAGGAAGACAACGGATCTTTAATGTCGCGTATTGCCATCGTTCTTCCTTCGAGATGCCTGCCATTGCAATGCCTGATGACTGCAAGTTCGTGATTTTGACAGTAGCTTACGGTTCAGGTTGACACAAGGTTAGGGTCAGGACTCATAGCCAGAACATGACTCCGGCAGCCAATGCGCATGCCGACAGGAAGACCTTCGGGCACCGGTCATAGCGGGTCGCGACCCGTCGCCAGTTCTTGAGGCGAGCGAAGCTGTTCTCGATCTTGTGGCGCTTGCGGTATCGGGCTTCGTCATAGGGGATTGGAACCTTACGGTTCTTTCGGGAAGGGATGCAAGGCGTGATCCCCCCGTCTTCAAGGGCTTCGCGATACCAGTCTGCATCGTATCCACGGTCTGCCAGCATGTAGTCGGCGGGAGGGAGGCCGTCCAGCAGGGCCCGAGCGCCGATGTAATCGCTCCGTTGGCCGGCCGTCAGAAACATCCGTAGCGGGCGGCCTGCCGCATCGGTCACTGCGTGCAGTTTCGAGTTCATCCCGCCCTTGGTGCATCCGATCAGGCGACGGCGCCCCCTTGCTTCACCAGCCCATATGGGCAAAAACAACGCCGAGGCTCTAATCAACACTGGATGATAGTTGGGGGTCACGTCAAATAATGTAGATAATTTTGGTAACCTTAAAAATTTTAAGTAAAGTAAGGCTGCGATTTGGGACACAAATGGCCCTAAAAATTGCATCGATAAACATCAGTAGGGATGCTTGGTAAAATTTGCGCACGAAGTAAAATATGATTTCTGTCAATTAATTGTTAAAACGCCGCCAATGAATACTGCCTGACACACCGGCAGCGCGAATAGTGGCCGAAATTTGTTCTATTAACGCAGATAAACCGTCGGGGCTATCAACAGGCACAGACATTGTTCCCACAATAATGCGCCTATAAAGTTCAGCCTCTTTGTAGTTTTTATACTCTCGAGCATTTTCCCAGTGTTGACCTTCATATATTGCTTTATCTACTTTGTATTTAAAATCAGGCATAAATTTATAATGTAACAGTGGCGCAACCAAAGGCGATGGCAGAACGTAGTTATCAAAATGTGGATTGCTTGATTTAATTCCATTTTGTTCGACAAAATAAAGCTTCTGTTTGGACATAATCGGGGGGCGCTCGCCGCTGTTGCCAAAACGCATGCGTGGACCTCCAAAAAGGAAAAATCGTCCGTTGTGAAAGCCATACTTCATAATTGAGACGTGATCCATTAAGTTACACCACACGGAAAACGGCTTGCCGGCTTCGTACGGCGGCATCTCGTTACATGGAGTTTTGCCATATACATCTACCATTGGAGTAAATACTCGATTGAGACCAAGCCTTTCTGCCTTTTTCACTAAGCCTGGAATTTTTTCTGTAGAACAATTAGGCCACACCAATAACTCATCAACATCAGCAACTAGCGCCCATCGGTTAATGCCATGCTTGTAGGACAGCGCATCTGTCCACACGGTTCCAAACCCACTAGAATTGTATTGACCATTTGGAGCGCTGTACAAAGTCACATCATCCTGCTCTTTTAAAAATTCAGTGCTTCCATCTGTTGAACCATTATCAATGATAAAAAATTCCTTTGTACCTAGTGCTCTATAATGCTCTAAGAACCAGGGCAGACGTTGAATCTCGTCCCTTATTGTAGAAATAAGAATGTGCTTTTCATCACAAAGGTTCAGTTCGGCGCTTTTAATGTGTGTAAGAGCGCTCAGGCCCTCTTTGCTATCGGCGTAGTTTTTCGAAGCCTTATCATGCCTGTTTTTTATGGACTGAGAAATAGTGGTTTCTTTCACCTCATAGCTATGTCGCGTTTGCAGTACATTGGAGATTTCTTCCATATCGGGCCACATTGATAAGAATTCAAAGAGTGGCCGCAATCCGGGTTCTCCCAATATTGTTCGCTCATAACGCTGAACAAACGCATTGTTATTTTTTTCGGCATACTCAAAAAACACTCTATCGGCTTTTCTGAGAAGATTAGTGGTTTCATCTTTGTTCTTTGAGTACCACCAACCACTTTCGAGAACCGCAGGCAGCTCACGGGTATTAAAAATAATCGCAACACCCGGAAAAAGAATTTTCATAAAGTCTAAAAACTTTGGAAGCTCGTCCAAAAAATCAATATATCTAATTTCCTTAAATCCCCAGACCATATCACTATCACTTGGTATGCCAAGTTGCACTTTAATTAATTCCCGAGCCATCTCCTGAAAATTCGATGGTGAAAGCAACTCCGCTCCATACCATGATGAACTTTTCATTTTTGTTTTATTGCTATCACCAAATTTTAATTTCGCTACGCAAATTGATTTCCAAGCTTGGTATATGCCCCAGCAGAAATTGTAATTTTCACCACGTATCAATACTGAGGGAAGCGCATTTAAAACGCCCTGAAGCAATGTTGAGCCACTCCTTCCGTAGGTAACGACCAGTATTGAGTCGAAACTTGGGGACTTTTTTGAAGCGCTAGTCATTTCGGACCCTTTGACTTTTTTTATTGATTTGGAATCTGATAATTACTAATATCATTTAGCATATCCCGAAACGATTTTTGGAAATATATTTTTTCTAACTTGTGTGCCATTGAATATTGGGTAGTCAAAACGTTCAAAATCTTCGCGGTAAAGTATATTTATACTTTTAATCGTGCTACTTTTAATATCTATAAGATTAATGCGTCTCGGGCCAGTCGAGTTTTCGTGAGGTATTCGCTGACGCACATCGAGCCCTACTTGTGACAGAACGAATTGAAGGTCACGCTCTATCGATTCAGTTCTGCCGGTAAAATCAACTTCAGGGGGCACTAAAAGGGCTTGAGGACGATAATGGATGTTAATTTCGTTCGGATTTTGGTTGATCAGCCAATCAACGAAATAATCGAAATTCATTAAGCGTTCAGGAGATTTGATACCCTGAAGGCCACCACCGCTACCGCCATTAATGACCTTGTTAGTCCACCCCGAAATTAAACGATCATAGGGGTTACGCACAAACGTAAATTTAAAATAATTTTGGAAGCCACACTTAGGTAACGGCAGCTGATGACCCTCTTCAGAGACAAAGGCAGCACCACTTTCTCGCAACACCTTAAGTACCGTTCGAGTTCCCGTCTTTGCAACGCGAAACCATACGAAAGGTGATGGTTGATTTACTAAAGTTATATTGTATCTTTTTGTATCCGCAATCATTGGACTTCCGAGTTTTCTGCCTGCCCGATCAAGATAGTGAGGCCCTTCATGCGGAGCAAGTGTTAACTATTTTGCGATGTATGCCAGCCGGTTAGTTAACGTGTCCGTCGTCAGATAATTTGAGACATATGGTGTCCGTCGTCAGAACATTTGGCACTGATGGATGCATAAATTAGCAGGCCTTAAGTTAGAACCTCGGCGCTTAAATCGCACCCGTTATTCAGATACATGAGTTATCCTGAAGTATCAGCGGCTTCGATCATGACCTCATTTCGGCGCATGAACGGAAGTGTCCAAGGGGCATTGTAGAACGCATATTGGGGCTCACTAGTGGCAGTTAGGCCGCGCTCCGCCATGAATGCCCGTAGCTGAGCTTCATGCTTGTCGAGTGAACCCTGACCCGCGAAGCCCGAAAAGCGGATTGCGGCAAAACGCATCGCTGGCACTTCAATCAACGCGACTTTGGGATTGACCGGCTTAGGAAGCGTTTCCATCGTGTATTTTGAAGGCATCACAAAACGTACATTCCACGATTTGCCGGAAGCTTGCTGGATCACCGGCGCGGTCATGGCAATTTTTTCGCTGGATTGCTGCATCACCGGCGCAGTCATCGCAACTTTTGTAGACGATAGATTGTTGCCAAAAATATAATCCGCAATAATCCGAAATCCGCGCTGTATCGCTTTGTCTCGTTCTCCCGCGACCGTCGCTTCTGCGACAATCGTCGGGCCGTATTCGCGGATCTCGAGATTACCACTTTTGCTGGACACCGCATAACTAGGTGTTTCGACATTACTTGCCATGGCACTCCAAGTGATTGAACCAACGCCGACGAGCCCAGCGACAACCAACAAAATCCATCTTTTACGCATCATGGATAACTTTCAAAACATTGGTGGCGGCCACTATCGTGCCGTTATCTGATAAGATTTTACTTCGAATTTGACTTTGTACTGAGGCTCGCACGAGTGTCGAAGGATAATAGACATAATGACAAGAGAAGCGCCAAAGTGAATAGCCCCTAGATTTCTGGACGCCTTCTTCCCTAAATTTGAGGTAAGGAGACGAACATCAGCAAGGTAAATTTCAGCGATTAGTTCAAGCGGGATGCGGTGGCCCAGATCACGGAGCGCGGCTATCCCGTCGCGGAGATTTCATCGTGGCTGTCTGTGGCCAGAACATTTGGCACTGATGGCTGCGTAAATTAGCGGGGCATTGGCCTTCTTCTTGATAAGTTTAAAACCGAAGATTGAACCCGGCAGTAACGCCGTGGCGCCTGTAGTTTATAACTACGGGTCCGCCCATCCCAGGCAGTGAATAGCTGCCGTGGTTGCTGTAGGCATATTCGATCCGAGCCGACATCGTGTCTGTGAGCGATCGCTCATAACCGGCGCCGAGCGTGTACCCGTCCCGACTTTCAGAATTGCCTGCCGGATTGGCGAGCGAGAAGCGCGCATTGGAATAACCTCCTCGAGCATAAAGGAGGCTTTCAGGGGATACTAGCAAGCCGGCCCGGGCCGTTACGTTGATTGTCCGACCCGTCTCGTAATCGAGAGCAGCAGGACCATTGCTGCCAGTCCGCCCGATTATGGAACCCTCGACGCCAAGCACGGCGCCGCCGATATTGGCATCGTAGCCGAGTTGACCGCCGTAGACCAAACCATCGCCGGTCACGCGAGTTGTGGTGGGCGGCACTAGGCTGGTGGTGGCTGACCTCCGGTCTTGCTGCCATCCCAACTGCACGCCGACGAATGGGCCATCAAAAATCGTTGTTTCCTGTGCCGCTGCAGGCGCGGTCAAGGCGGCTGTGGACATTGCGCAGAACACAAAGAGTTTCATGGAATAGATCTTCATTCGCATTAAACGTCTCTCCCTACAACTTCACAAACTATCGGCAGCAACCTGAACTTTGGATGAACTAGGTGGGGTTTCAGTATCTTGCTGCAGCGCTGATCAGCCTCGGGCGTTCAATGTTTCTGAAAAGATTTTATTTCAACATTTTAATGGGAAGAGAGTTGGTTGGGGGTCGCTCTCCCACCGCCATTCTGTCTATCATCAGAACATTTGGCACTGATGACCGGGTAGGATAGGGTATCGTTGACCTAATCAGATGAACTGATATTAGTCGGCGAGTTTGCGGTATTGCAAGCGCCGATATTCGATAGTCTGTCGCTTGATCCTTTCGCGTTGCCAGGCGCCGCTTGCAAGCTTCCATGAACTCCTTGAGACGTGATGCAGGCTCTGCCCAATGCCTTCCTCCACCAGTAGTTCCAGCACTATCCTAACCCTGCCCTCGGCAGAAAAATGTCGCCGGATTGCCCGACGAATATCGTTTGCGGCAGGTCCGGCAGAGGCCTTTGGTTGGCAAGAGTGTTTTTGTCTCATCTACATTCCTGCGTCGCTGCGATGAAGCCAAAACACTCCCTAAATAACAACATCCAATCTGTGCCATTGGGCTGCGGGGAACGTAAGCTAGGCCTAAGGAATTTTCTCTTGATTTAAAATTGCGATCGCATCAACATCTGAACTAAGGATCAGCGCTCGGACCCGTTGCTTAACATTTATAAAAGGCATCACGATCTCTTCCCCGAGCTCGTCTATTGTTCGATTTGCAGTAGTCAGGTAACAACGCATTCCATGTACTGCTTGCCTTTTTTGAAACGCTTCAGCGGCTTTTTCATTATCAAAAACCTCAATCGGAATTTTCCCGTTACCATCCACAAAATCCTTTAAAAACTTAGGGATATAGGATCTTGAAATTTCCGCACCTCCAAACAAAGGCGCAAAGTTAACCTCGTTGATAATCGCCCCATTGGCGTGCCACGGCTTGGCGATATCGGGACTAATTATGTCAACGCCGGCTATATGCAGGCCAAAAATCTTTGCAGCTTGGAGAGCAATCCTCAGATTTTCTGAATGAACGAGCTGAGTGACATCTTCGTCTACGCCACCCCATTCTGTTGACTCGATAGGGCGAAGCGGAATGATGATGTCTTTACCAGGAACAGACCCGGGTAGCAACCCGAGCTTTTGAAGCGTTTGTGACGCCAGTTCATCAATGGGCTTAATTTCCGAGCGGTTCCATGGCGGCTTAAAGCTCTCTTTCAAGACTTCATCATCAACAAGCTGACTTACTGTTCTTTGACCATCCCCGATGACTGAAATTGGATGACGTTTCACGGCATACAGTAATGTACCATTTGCAATAAATAGTCGATGGCATGTTCCCAGGACCTGACGCTCAACAATGACCTGTTTTGACTTTGACAATTTGTGGGCAGGAGCAAAGGCCGCCGTAAGCTGCGTCTCCTCAAAAATATCTACAGTTACCCCTTCGCCTCTGTCGCCGTCAGCTGGCTTAACTACCACCGGAAACCCAATTTTTGTAGCAATTGCGAGAGCATCGGTTTCTGTTGTAGTTACCCCATGTACTGGAGCCGGCAGCCCAACTTCACGCAGAATGTTTGCAGTTGAAACCTTGTTTTGTGCTAGCCTTGTCCCAATCGCTGAATCAAATTCACAGATGCTTCTGTCAAGTCTTCTGGCTTTGCTACCCCAACCTAGCTGATACACGCCCAAGCCCAAATGAATGAAAGGAATTCCCAAGGCATGCGCAACTCGAAGTACCGGAATAGTGGATTTCCCAGCTGGAATAATTTGATGAAGCGGTTTAATCACTTTTTCGGTAATGGTGCTAAATAGCTTGTGCTTATTGTCTGGTGTGGGGCTATGTTGGGCCATCCATTCACAAATTTTTAAAGCGGTGTTTATAAGTTTTTTATAGACAGATTGTGACACCTTAGTATCTAAATATGTTCCGATTTTTATTGTGTATCTATTAGCATCAATTTTATCCTCCGATAAAGATACTAACTTTGGAGTGTCAAAAATAGGCAGCCGAGCTAACTCGCAAAGTAGTCTATAGGAATGAAGTATTGATTCTATATATATCGAATGAAAAACTGGTGATGCATTAAAATTTTTCAACTGCAGATTGTCGACCCAGTTTTCTCGCCCGACGAAAATATCAGCCCACTTATCATATTCATTAGAAGTTTTTGGAATAATAAAAGATAATTCCAAATAGATGTTTAGATTTGTATATTCATTATTTGAATCAATCACAATATTAACCATTCCTAATTTTATTTAACAAGTTTGCGATAACTGCTCGGAGACGATGAAGCGAAATGGCTCTGCCGTGACGACGAGTGGACTGTCAAAGCCATCGCCTCGCACACGCATGGCCGCATCTTGCAGCAGGCTAGTCTCGCCCAAAAGCGGCTTGAATTCCTTGGGCGAAGACTTTCTGGAAACAGGCCACAGACGGGTCCCTGCGCCACCGCACAGAATTACTGGGACAACACGTGGATTGGATGCCATTAATATTTTCCTCGGTTTAGACATTTGGTGTGTTGCGCCAGGGGCGCAGCAGTGCACAAACTGGGTCCAAGATTTAGCTTCTCACGGCCTTACGCTGCTCGCAGATAACCCTGGTTCGCCAGATACCAGTCATAGGTCTGGCGGATGCCTTCCTCAAGCTGAATGCTCGCCGTCCAGCCCATATTCGTGAGGCGCGTGACATCCAGAAGCTTGCGCGGCGTCCCATCGGGTTTTGTCGTATCAAACGAAATGCGCCCCTCAAACCCCGTGACCTGTGCAATGACGCCCGCAAGATCCGCGATCGAGACATCGCTGCCGGTCCCAACGTTGATGTGGCTCAGCATGGGCTGGGTATTGGCTGCGTAAATGTCTTTAGGAAGGTTCAATAGAAATACACAAGCCGCTGCCATGTCATCAACGTGCAGGAACTCGCGCTTAGGGGTTCCGGTACCCCAGATGACGACCTCTTCCGAACCGGCTTGCTTGGCCTCATGGAAGCGCCGCAGCAGAGCCGGAAGGACGTGCGATTTAGTCTCGTGGAAATTGTCGCCGGGTCCATACAGGTTCGTAGGCATCGCCGAGCGATAGTCGACCCCATACTGCCTGTTATAACTCTCGCACAGCTTGATGCCCGCAATCTTGGCAATGGCGTAAGGCTCGTTGGTGGGCTCGAGGGTGCCTGTAAGGAGAGCCTCCTCGGGCATCGGCTGCGGCGCATTGCGGGGATAAATGCAGGACGAACCTAAAAAGAGTAGCCGCTCGACCCCTGCACGAAAGGCGCTGTCGATGAGATTGCACTCGATCATCAGGTTTTCGTAAATGAACTCGGCCGGCAGCGTGTTATTGGCATGGATGCCGCCGACCTTTGCCGCCGCCACGATTACTGTATCGGGGCGTTCCTTTGCCAAAAAGCTCCTGACTGCGGATTGGTCGGCCAGATCCAATTCCGACCGCGCGGCGGTTACGATCTCCGCCCCGTCGGCTTCGAGGCTGCGCGCTATCGCACTGCCCACCATGCCGCGATGACCGGCTACATAGGCGCGCATCTGTCTCAATCCTCGTGCGAGATCGGCGTATCAAAGCCGTTCGCCTTCAAAAGCGCGTGACGGCGCGCGTCGTTCAGATCGGAGGCGACCATCTCGGCGCACATTTCGCGCGCAGTGATCTCCGGCACCCAGCCGAGCTTATCGCGGGCTTTGGTGGGATCGCCCAGCAGCGTCTCTACCTCAGCCGGTCGGAAGTAGCGTGGGTCGATGCGCACGATGATATCACCGTCCTTGACGCCGGTCGCGATATTACCGGACACGCCTTCTACAACGCCGATCTCATCAACGCCCTCGCCTTCGAACTTAATGGAGATACCCAAGTCTTCGGCAGCCCAGCTTATGAATTGTCGAACCGAGTGCTGGGTGCCAGTTGCGATGACAAAATCATCCGGCGTGTCCTGCTGTAGCATCATCCACTGCATGCGGACATAATCCTTCGCGTGGCCCCAGTCTCGAAGGGCATCAATGTTACCCATGTAAAGGCAGCCTTCAAGGCCCTGGCTGATGTTTGCCAATCCGCGAGTGATTTTGCGGGTCACGAAGGTTTCGCCGCGACGGGGGCTCTCGTGATTGAAGAGGATGCCGTTGCAAGCATAGATGCCATACGCCTCACGGTAATTTACCGTCATCCAATATGCATAAAGCTTGGCAACGGCATAGGGGGAGCGAGGATAAAAAGGTGTAGTCTCGCGCTGCGGTGTCTCTTGAACCAGCCCATAGAGCTCCGAGGTCGAGGCCTGATAGAAACGAGATTTTTTCTCAAAACCTAAAAAGCGTAAAGCCTCCAAGAGACGTAGCGTTCCCATGGCATCAACATCTGCAGTATATTCGGGCGCCTCGAAGCTAACCGCCACATGGCTCTGCGCGCCTAGATTGTAAATCTCGTCGGGTTCTACTTCACGTAAGATCCTCGTCAGGTTCGAGGTGTCGGTGAGGTCGCCGTAATGGAGTTTAAGTTGAGGGGCCGGCGCGTGGACATCTTGGTAAATGTGGTCAATGCGCTGCGTGTTGAACGACGACGCCCGACGCTTGATACCGTGAACCTCATAGCCCTTCTCAAGAAGAAACTCGGCAAGGTAGCTTCCGTCCTGCCCTGTGATGCCCGTAATTAATGCACGTTTGGTCATTGTTGGTTTTTCACCTTTGAAAGAACTGCGGTAACTTACGGAGGTTTTTGCACGCAAGGGTTCCCAGCCCGCCGACGCCGTTCCGGCGGATAGCCTGGAGGTCCTCGCGGCTTTTAAGGAGAATTCGACTGAGCGATCGGTTGCTTTCGCCGCCGATCCGCATCTTCACCAAGACCTCTGGAATGTAGGCAAGCTTGATCTGGCCCTTCACCAGATAACGCAGCATCGCATCGTAATCGGCAGCTATCCGAAAATTGGTATCGTAAAGACCCCACTGATCGAAAACTTTGCGGCGTAAATAAAGTGTAGGATGCGGCGGCATCCAACCTCGCTCTAATTTCGAGCGACTATATTCGCCGGAGCGCCAATGACGCACGACACCATGTGGCCTTTCTCCAGCAACGTATTGAAGGTCGCCGTAGACACCGTCAACTTCGGGACTGGCGAATGCCTCGGCAATCCGTTCCAACGCGCGATCGTCAGCGTAAAAGTCATCTGAGTGCATGAGCCCGATGATATCGCCCGTGGCGCGCGCAATGCCAAGATTTATAGCATCGTAAATGCCTTTGTCAGGTTCAGAGCGGACGAAGGTGGACGGGATAGCAAGCTGCGTTAGAGCAGCCAGTGTTCCGTCCGTGGAGCCGCCGTCTTGAACAATATGTTCGACATGGGGGTGGGTCTGCGCCTGAAGAGACGCCATGGCATGCCCCACAGTCGCAACCCGGTTATAAACCGCAGTGACAACAGAAATTTTCAAATCAGGAAAAACTTGCTTTAACCGCACAAACTCAAGTCAGGTCGATGCCCAAAACAGAACGGATTGCGTCCTTCGGCCCAGCACCCGTCTTCTTCATGAAGGATTTTACTTCATGAAGCTTCATATCCACTAAATATCTGTACCAAAGGCCCTGTAGAATATGAAAGGCCGCGCCTTCTTTCCCATCCAAAAAGCCTAGCCGCACAATGTAGCGATAAAAGAAGTATGCAAATGCACGTAATCCCGAGGGTAGCCGGGCGTAAACATTTTCCTTGATCCATCGTTTTACGCTCGCCTCGCTACGCTGCCCCATATTGGTCACAGAGTCAGCTTGAGCAAAACCATATTCCACACTTAACAAATCAACGACCTCGCGCGACGCGTAAGCGTTATGTTTCTCAGTCCACCAGCTAAGCGAGTTGTGGTTATCATCGATAATCTCGCCAACAAAATTTGCCGCGGGTCCAGACGTGATGATGTGCTCGTCCATCCAACGGTTTTCGCATCGGCCTTGCCCGTGTCGAAAAAGCCGCATGACACGAAGCGGAAATAGGCCACCCCATCTTATCCGTCTGCCCCAAAATGCCATGTGTCGGGAAACGAAAACACCCGTGATATCCGTTCCCAAGGTAGGCAGCACCGATTTTATTTCTTCCGCCAGTTTGGCTGTAACGATCTCATCGGCATCAAGGCGTAATATCCACTGTGTTTCTGTACCCAACTGGTCAAGCGCCCAGTTAAATTGGGTCGCATGATTGGTCCATGGGTTGCTGAGGATTTCCGCACCAGCCGACTTGGCTAATGTCAGCGTAGCATCGGTCGAACCGCTGTCCACCACTACACAGCGATCGGCGACTCCTGCCACCGAAGCCATCGCACGCTCTATGTGCAACTGCTCGTTCTTGGTCAGGATAATCACGGTAAGGGTCATGTTAGGAATTAAATAGCCTTCTGGCAGACTAAGCTGACGGCTTTCGCGCTATGGCGAACATTGATTTCGCTAAAGGTGCGATGCGGCCTACGCGCCTAAATCGGATATCCTCAAAGCCAGCATCTTTTAGGAGGATTCGCAAGGTATTGAACGACCAAAACTTGATGTGACCATGATCCCACAGCGCGGTAAAATGAGAGTCCATTTTACCAGTAATAGCCATTGCAAGGTTTTTAACATAACCATGGTATGGCGTAGAGATAATTGCCGTTCCACCTGGCTCGAGCAAATCGAACATTCTGCGCGCATAATCACGTGGCGCATAACAATGCTCTATCACCTCTAAACTGTACGCAACTGGGAAACGGCCGTATTTTTCTGCCAGATCGTCATAGGCCGACCCCCGATCGAGGCGCAAATGGGAGTAGGCTCGCCGTCCCTGATCAATACCCTGGTCCGATGGGTCCACGCCAGTCACGCCCCATCCTTCCGCAGCAACAATTGCTGCAATACTTCCATTGCCACACCCAAGATCAAAAACCCGCTTTTTGCCCGACAGCTTCAATTCAACGCTTTTCAATTCGGCCTTAAGCATGGGTAACAAATAAGCGTGCGATTCATTTTGGTCAGGCGCATCATAAATATATCCCGAAATTGAATGCTGGGCTATCACTCTGTTACACTCCTAATCTGTTGAGCGGGGTTGCCGACCATGATGACCGATGCCTGAACATCTCGCATTACCACTGCGCGGGCCCCGACGATTGCACCGTTTCCTATATTCACGCCCGGTCCGATAAATGCATCGGCACACACCCATGCGTCGTTCCCAACGCAAATCGGTAGCTTTAACAATCGACGTGCGGGGTCGGCGATATCGTGCGTTCCGGCACACAAATGTGCACCCTGCGAAATCGTGCAGCGGTGTCCGATACTAATTAACCCCAAGGAGTACAAAATAGCACAATCACCTACCGCACAATCCTGACCTAAACGGATGTTCCACGGGATAGCAATTTTGACAGTTGGATAAACATGCGCGCCGCTACCGACTTGAGCGCCGAACATCCGCAATATACTTCGCCGGAAACCCCACATCGGCCGAGGCGAAAAACGGAACACCGGATGAAACAACGTCCACAAAACCCTTCCGGCCTGTTGAGGGCGCGTCCATTTCGGGACTCTACGATTGCTGTTAACGTCTATTTCAATCACAGATCCCACCTCCCTTTCGGATTAACCAAAAAAATAATGTCACGTTCCGGGCCGCCGCGCCAAGTACAACATACCGGACAGCTGGCATCTGCTTTCATGCACAATTCTAAGCAAAGTCGCCGTTTATCAATAAACCGCTATGTTGCGCTGCATTAAAAGAAACGGAGTGTAGTCAAAGTCGTGGACGGTAAATGACCCCAATGACTGACCGCTACGTATCATCACCCTTTAACGCGAGCAACATCTAGGCAATTTAAACTAGATCCGACGCAACAACTTTCTTCTATTGCTAGGTCCCAGGAGGCCAGATCATATCAACCGGATAGGGTGCCGACATTTCCAAAATTCTAGCACCGAAACTCGTCAAAACTAGAGTTCTCAATGCCTAGGCCACAGTCGGCAATAGTTTGTAAGGCAAGTTGTAAAAGATCTAAAAACAATCGTCACAATGCAGATCTAAGCGGGATACTTCCAGGTACCATTAGCCCAAAGGTCATTCATCTCAGACCCTTGTCAGTCCAAATGTATGCTCGGCGGAACTTCACCGCCATGGATGAGCCAATTATAAACCTCAATAGACTGGCTGGCAGCATTTAGCCACGTGAAGTCACGTAACATCCAATTTCGTCCTCGCTGCCCAAGCTCGTGCCTTGACGTTTCCGGCAAGGCCATTGCGGTATCGAGAGCCTGTACCAGCGGTTTTATTCCAACATCTATCCACCATCCGCAATTCTCAAGCTCCAAGCCTTCCCAAGGCGTGCCATTTGTCGCTATCACTGGCACCCCTAAAGCTAAACTCTCTGCCACCGTAAGCGCAAAATTTTCGCTGAATGATGGTAAAACAAAAAGGCTGGCCGCTTCCATCAGGGCAACTTTTTCAGTTCCGTATACTGCAGGCAGAATTTCTACTCTTTTCAGATTTAAATTACGAACAAGACCCTTCAATTCTTGAGTATGGTTGTCCTCATCCGGACCTACAATTTTCAGGATCCAATTGGGATACCGATCTGTCAGTTGTGCCCACGCATTGACTAGGTTTATAAGTCCCTTTTTCGGGTGAATTCTTCCCAATGATATGACTACCAGTTCATCGTTTTTAGTATTGATTTTTTTCACTGGCCCAACATCGATACCATGTGGGATAATCGCAACTGGTTGTCTTAGGCCAAATGAACGGATGTCGTTATACTCGCTCATCGCGCTTGCCATCAACAAATGGGCAGAATTTAGCGCACCTCTCTGGTAAAACGCCAAGGCAGCAGCTTTTTTAAATTTGGAAAACTCAAGGGCTACGGAGCTCAGCATTCCATGAGGAGAAATAACAAATTTTGTACTTTTAGATTGGTATGAGTTTAGTCCTAGCCAGAGGCCGTGGGTGTGAACCACATGAAACTGTTCGGCTGTTATAGATTTGCGAAGTGCGCGTGACCAACCTAGGTTAAGTATCAAATTATTGTTGAAAAATCCAGGAGAGAACCGTCTTGTAACGACACCTTGATCCTCAATTGAATTAGGTTCCGTCATTGTATAAATATTTGGTTTCTCGCCAAGCCGCGCCTGGGACCGCGCCAAGTTTTTCACGCAAACAGCAACGCCGGAATGATCGCTATCTATCGAACCAACTGTATGCAGCAAGCGCATAAAAAACCCTTAATGGTGACGGGTGACTAACGATTAGTTGCGGGCGTCGGTCCAGCCAACAATTTTTGGCACCCGTCTAAAATTTGTTGTGCTGCAATAACCGACGTGAACTTTTCCATGTGCTCGGTACAATGACGCGAAGCCTCGCCATTTTTATAGAACCGTTCAAGCGCTCGGTCAATTTTAACCGCCAGGTCAACAGGGTCGCCGCCGCGAAACTGAAAGCCTGTTTGTCCATCAAGAACTAATTCTGGAACACACCCGCATCGGTCAGAAACAACAACGGGGCAACCAAAACTCAGCGCCTCGTTTACGACAAGCCCCCAGGGCTCTCTCATGCTTGGCAACACTAACAAATCAGCGGCGATGTAGGCGTCATAAATGTCGGCAATTTCCTTGGCACCAAGAAAGCGTACTTGAGCACTAAGTCCCATGCTCTCAACCGAGCGTTTAAGCTCTCGATCTTGCGGACCAGAACCAAATAAATCAAGCTGAGCAGATGGCCATTTATCGGAAACTACTGCCCAAGCCTTGAGCAACGTAAGAAGATCTTTCTCAGGCGACAAACGACCCACGTAAATAACTTTAAAAACTGATGTCGAATTGCGTATGTTCTGCCGCCTTCGAATTATATTCTTGGCGCTGTAATCGCCTGGTAAAGCTGCAGCCTGGCAGCGTTCAAAAATAACTTTAGAGTCAGCGCCTAAAAAGCGGAGGTAATCGGAACTTCGGCGACCATACGCAAAATAACCGTCACAAAAGAAAACAAAAATACGTTTCAAAAATAATCTTGCGCTGGATGAGTGGCTATCAAATTTTGTACTGTCACAAAAAAGGCCAATTTTTATTTTTTTTATCAAGCAATAGACCAGCGCAATCCAATATTCAGGCCTATAATATCCTGGTATTAGTACCAAATTCCATTTTTTAGAATTTAAGTATTTAATGAGTCTGAACGATCTTTTCGGCCACCAATTGCTCTCTATTGTTCCTGAACACAAAAGCTCATAATTATATTTATGGGATTCGTAATCTACAGAAGAAAGTGAAACTCTGTCATCCTCCGTTTCCGCAATGTGTACGAAATTAAAATCGATAAAACTTTCAAATGCAATAATTTCCAATTGTGTAAATACTGCAGCTTTATATTTTGACCACAAAGTGTTGTGCATGATTAATGTATTCATATATTTGAATTTCTTCCTTTAATTAATCTAATATAGATTGCTAGAATTAAAATAAAAACCAACTGCCATCGGGTGGCAGACCGATAGCTGAACACCATGCCTCCTATAAGACCATATGCAGCAAGGGTTTTTGACATCATCGCAGCAGAATATTGCCAGCGCTGTGGCATTCGAAAAGCGAAAAACATTGACAGGAAATACAATCCAAAAAGAAACACTGGATAGGTAAAAGCTCCTACTATTCCTCCCCTATATATAGGATCGGAGTATATATCAGTGTTGATGCCAAGAACGTTTGAATCAAATCCAAGTGCGTCGGATAAAGTTGATTTTACAAATAGTGCTTCGGGTAACCAGCCGGAAGGTATGGGAGAAAGATATAAAATATTTTCCCATAAACTATCTGGTGAACTGTGGGCATCTAAAGCTACCTGAACAGTATATCCCGCTGGAAAGGAGAGCGCGACTATTGAAGTAAAGTTGTTAAAAAGTTCCGACGCGTCAAATGTGAAAAAGTTGGCCGCAAAGTTAGCAAAGCTCGGTTCTGCTCGGATTGCGAGCGCCGTTAACAGTGCTTTGAGCGATAGCAGGGCAAGCGCCAGCGCGGCTATTTTATTGCGGTTCACAAAGGCGCAGGCCGCGAACGCCAAGAACGGAAGCGCCGCAGCCCTGGAGCCAGTCGCCGCCGCGTATGTTAACGCAAAGAAAAATAATAGAACGCTAATTACTGAAAGTGGTCTAAATTTCTCTACATTGTAGGCAAGTATCAGAGCAGAGGATCCAATAGTGATTAACGCATTGACGTAGAAAGCGCCTTCGAAACGATCCGGCATTTGAAGCCAAATATATTCTAAGTGATAAATTGAAAATAATAAAAGTAAACACAGTACTCCAAAGTATATTATGTATGGGCTGAGGCTAACCATGCTGCGGGATTTTGCAATTATGGGAAATAGAAATAAGTTTCTGGCTAAAAGAAAAACAAATAACATGACAAAAGTTTGAATATATAATATATTTAAAGCATCATTTGTTACAATTAATCTTTCCGAAAAAAACGAATTGTCAAATCTGCTGTCTAGTCTACGTAACAATTCTAAACCCAAGCCGCCAAATGCATAGATAGCCAGCAATAAAAAGCCGAATTTATCTTTTTCATGTTTTGTTTCAATTTTGATCATTTTTTAATGAAGGTTTTTTGTCTAGTGAACAGCATTTGTTATTTTCAGATTTTTTGATCCTGAAGTATTAGGAGCGCTGAGCAGATAATCCAACATGGTATCGGGCTTTGAAATGTGCTGGGACGGTCGTACAAAGGGGCCCTATATTGCCCCTACAGTTAAATTCTGGAGGCAGAAGGACTATTGGATGTCCTGAACTCGTTACAAATCACGGCAATTAAGCAGCAGGCATAAGCTGCCATGGCAACCAAGTACCCCCATGTGAGGCTAAGCTGATGCTTCGGGTATGCCAACATAGTCGTGAGAATAAGAGCAATAAGAGCTACAGCCGTACAAACTATGATCTTGTTAGTTGGTACTGACATTAACGCAGCACTGCCAAGGAAGCTCACCAAACACCAAGCAGCAATGACGAAAGACCATCCCAATCGATACGGAGAATTGTAAACATCGCGATTCAACCACATATCTATAACGATGGGTGAAAAAATAAAAACCAAGCTTGCACTTAAAGTGACCAGAAATAATAACATTAGCATGAAAAGTGCGTAATTCCTTACCTCTCGCTCTGGACCATGATTTTCGATTAATCGAGCACTTAGTATAAGATGGGGTAAAATAGCAGCAGCTAGGGTTACTGTTAAATTTGATGAAAATAGACCGAACCGCCAAAATAGCGATTCGTCCGCCGACAACTCTGGGATCACAAATGCTGGGATATTTAGGGTGGGAGCCGCCACCAGTAACGAGGCCAAGCCTCCATTTATAGAAAAGGGCAATACCTCTCGCCAAATAAAGGGCAATCGGCGCACCTTAAAACTAGATATCATAGCCCGAAAATCCCGCCGCATAATGAAATATAAAAAGCCCAATATTGAAGAGGTGGAAGGCACCCCTAATATTATGATCAGTAAAATATCTATATTTTTAATATTGAAATAAAGAGATATGAATAACATTGTTGAGCAAATAATTAAACTTGATATTTGGAAAATGTTATTTGATATATTTTTGCTTTCAGCAACGGCGACGCTTTGTGATATCGAGCAAATTAATCCACAAGTTATTAATAAAGATACTGGAATTATATAAAATGTTCCATTAAAAATAGAATTTATCAGCATAATTATAAAAATTATAATCGAAAAAGCGGCGCAGAAAATAAATGCGGTGCCGATCTTTTGAGAATCTGAAATTATTTGGCCGTTATTTCTTAGTTCAATAATCTCTCGAACCACTACTCCTGATAATCCCGATTGAGCAAAACCCAGCGGCAGTAAAAACCCGGTCGATGAAATGATCGTAGTAAGTTCGTTGGAGGTTATCTCTCTTGCAACCATTCCGATTGCAAAAATTGAGTACAATATCGAAGCGCAGGCACTTACCACAGCGCTTACTAGAGCGGTTGGGATATTCGCTCTCATAAATTCTACATTATGACAGAAGGTTCAAAGACGGCCCAAACTTGTCTATACCCTCGTCCCTCGGAGCAGAGGAGCCAAGCTTCGTCATCTGACAGCATAGTTGTAAATGGGAGCGACAGTGGGTCCCGCGATGCCTGCTTTATTATCTTTACCTTGTAGGCTCTGCCGGACCGTTTTATTAGCGTCGATAAAACCACCTGGGAGCCGATATCGCGAAGCCGATGAATTTCTACAATTATAATGGCACCATTAAGAGCTGAAAAGACAGCTTCAGATAACAGTGTATATTCTGCGCCCTCAACATCAAATAAGACAACACTCTTATTAAGAGGCAGGTGTGACGCCAATTTTATTATACAAAGTTCGTCTGCCTTGCCCCGTACCGTTAATTTTTCGGACACTGAGTTTAATGTCGCCGAGCTGACTAAAATATTTCTAGATTTTTCACATTGTTCGAAGGCGATTACCCGTTCTGCTAACCCACTCGTCAAAACGCCGAGTGCATAAAAGCCATCAGCAGCTCCGAAATTAACAAATACAGAACGTTTGAAAAATACCTGCGGCAGTAAGTCACTTACTTCTCTTTCGTAAATGCCCAAAAGCATAGAGCCTCTATCGGCTCTGCTCCACGATGACTTAGGTTTTAAAATCAAACCCTTAAATGGACCGTATGCAACGGTATGATTTAGCTCGGCGCTCAACCGAGTTCCGATCCTGATTTTTTCGCGTGTTAATAGTGACCGATATCCTATTCTAGAAAGGATCATCCGTGCCATTTTTACGGCAGTCTCAAAAAACCAAAGTTTGATACGTTTTCGCGCACCTTAGCAAAATTTGAATTCATCACCTATTTGATCGCATCAGAGAATTTACTCGCCGCTTTAATGCTTTAAGCGGCCAAATGACATCGTACCGTATATAAACTGGTAGCTTTAGCTGTTCGATTTCTCTCTCGTATAAGGTGTTGTAGGCGTGTCCAGCGCCCAGCATCCAGGGCTTCCTCGAGCCTGTAGCGTGCGCAATGCATCTGTCCAAGGCAACTCCGTTATCCGACGGCGTGCGGTTTAGGCGGATTGGCAGTTCTTTCCATCTGTTTTCAAAGGCGATATTTAACGCATCCTGATCTAGATAAATGGAACTCTTGGAAAGCACTGGTAGTAGTCTTTTGGCTTCGGTTAAAAGAGTAAATAACTCTTCCTTTTTTTCTCGACAATTCATTATAATGACGCCAGCGTTAAAGTAGGGCTTTCCGGTTACGTCTTTTTTTGTTTCGCAACGTGCTGAGATTGGAAAATCTTCAGAAACGAATTGGCCTATATCTAAAGTATTTGTTTTAAACACTATGTCAGTGTCGAGATAACAGACAGGTTCATTGCACTCAAATAAATCCATATAAAACAGTCGATAGCAGACTGATGGATGAAAATGAGTCTTAAATGAAAATTTCTGTAAAAAATTCATATCATTTTTTGACAAAGATTTGCATTCAAATGAAATATTTTTCAAAACGGGGGAAAGGTATTTGTTTTTTATTTTTTCAAAATGTGAATATGAATGACTATCTGTTATTACGTCTATTTTTATTATTGAATCAGATCTTTTTGAAATAGACGAAACGGTGCAGGCAAATCCTCTCCAATAGTTTTTCTGATAAACTAAAGTAAATCGATTGATTGAATTTTTATTTAAATCGGCTTCATTCATTTTAAATCCAATTTTTATGTTTTTGTGAGCAGAAATTTTGGAGATTTGAAAATTTTTGAGCCTCCACACCAAACTGCCGATAACGCAAGCGGTCCTCAAGCGCGCCGCAGTGCGCGCGTCAGGCACGCCGGCCAACCGCCGGCGCGTCCGCCTCGCCCTCGCTGCCGTAGCCATAGGCGCCATAGCCATAGCCGTAGCCGTAGCCGTAGCCGTAGCCGTAGCTATTCTTGCTCGGGTCAATCTTCGTCACAATGGCGCCCAGTATGTTGCCGCCCAGCATCGCCACGCGGTGGATCGACGCGCGAATGCCCCGCACCGGCGCGCCCTCCGGCTCCACCACATATACGAGGCCCTCGACGGCCTGGCTCAGCAGCGGCGCGTCCGACAGGCCAAGCACGGGCGGGCAGTCGACGATGACGTGGTCGTAGCGGCCCTCGAGCATGCGCAGTACCTGGCTCAGGCGGTCACCGCTCAGCAACTCGGACGGGTTGGGCGGCTTGGGGCCCGAGGTCATGACGCTCAGGCCCGCCAAGTCTGTCTCGAGGGCGAGGGCGCCTACGTCATCGGCTCCGGTCAGCAT
The DNA here is from genome assembly GCF_945882965.1 of Sphingorhabdus sp. EL138. Lineage (GTDB taxonomy): Bacteria > Pseudomonadota > Alphaproteobacteria > Sphingomonadales > Sphingomonadaceae > Sphingorhabdus_B. The sequence goes on along the minus strand of NZ_CAMCWY010000002.1, from coordinate 112,089 downwards.
GTTGCTGAAGCCGCGCACGTTCTTGAGCCCGAACATCTGGTGCACCGACGGCGAGCGCAGGTCGGCGTCGACCAGCAGGACTGTCTTCCCCGTGCGGGCAATGATCTGCGCCAGTGCGAGTGCGGAGGTGGACTTGCCCTCGCTCGGCTTCGTACTCGTAAGGCCCAAAGAATGTGGGACGCCGTGCGTGGTCGCAAAGGCCAGAGCCGAGCGGATGGAGAAGTAGGCCTCCGACAGATGCGACTTGGGGTCCCGCAGCGCCTCGGCTGGGTCGCCGTGCGCGAGCGGCACATTGCCCAGCAGGGGCAAGCCCAGCAGGTTGGGGACGTCCTCGGGCGCGTGGATGCCCTGGTTCATCTGCTCCAGCGCGAATAGGGCGAGGAGGGAGCCGCCGAGGCCCACCAGCAGCGCGACGGCTAGGTTCAGCGGAATGCTCGGCGCGGAGGGCGTGCGCGGAATTTTGGCCTTGTCGACGACAGAAATGTTGCTGGTGCCGATGGCGCCGGCGATGCCGATTTCCTTGTAGCGCTGGAGGAGCGCGTCATAGAGTTGGCGGTTGGTGTCGGCGTCGCGCACGAGGACCTGATGCTGAATGCTGTCGCGCTGCTGGCGGTCTAGCTGCGACTTGAGGCCGCCCACTTGACCCTCGAGGGCCCGCTCGCGGGCGCGGGCCTCGGCGTAGCCTTGGCGCTGGCTGGCGCCGACGCGCGACGCCTCGCGGGCGATCGACGCGTCGAGCGCGTCGATCTGTTCCTTGATCGCCAGCGCCTCGGGATATTCGGGTTCAAATTGCACGAGGAGGCGGGCGTAGTCTGCGTTAAGTTCGCCGCGGCGCTGGCGCAGGCTCGAGATCGTGCTGTTTGCCAGTGCCTCGGCGGACGTGTCGGAGGCGCCGGAGGTTGTCTTACTCTGCGCGGCAATGCGGTCGGTGCGGGCGGCGATCAGTGCGGCGTTGAAGCCCTCGAGGTCTGCCGAGGTGAGGGTCTGCTGCGTCTGCGTCTTGCCCTCGGCGTCGCGGGTCGTGCTGAGTTCCACGATGCCCCTCTCGCTGGCGTAGGTGACCATTTCGCGCTCGGACTTCTCCAGCCGCGCGCGCAGGTCGCTCAGGCGCTGCTCTAGGAAGCGTCGCGCGTCTGCGTTGGAGGCGTATTGGCGGTCCATGCTGGCGCCGATAAACTCGCGCACCCACGCGTCGGCAATCCTTGAGGCGAGTTCGGGCGATCGGCTGGTGTATTTGACGTTGACGAGCTTTGACTTTTTGACGGGCTCGATGGTGACGTTTTCAAGCAGTAGTTTCATAACCTGGCGCCTGCGGGCCTCGGGGCGGTCGGAGCCGTCGACGCCGTGGCTGTCAAAGAAGGCCTCCTGCTCGTGCAGCTTGAGGGAGACGCCTACCCGCTCGGCCAGTGATTCTGCCTTGAGGAGGGCGTACTGCGTGTCGTAAAATTCTAGGTCTCTGCTCTCAGAGGCGCGGTCGATGCCCTCGACGTTGGTGACGTTCTTCTGCTCGCGCGAAATCTCAATCTGCGATCGTGCGGTGTATTGCGGTGACATGAGCAAAGTCACGATCAATCCAATGGCGAGGCTGGCGGCGATGATGCCGGCAATGACCCAGCGCCAGCGCAGCACGACCTGCCAGTATTGCAGTATCTCGGGCGGCAGGAGGCGGTCGTCGTCTCCCTGCGCCAACTGCAGGCGCGTCTTCTGCGGCGAGAGTGCCGCGCGCGCGTCGCGGGGGTCGGCCTGCATATTGTCTGGATTGTCGCGTGTGTTCATGGGTGTACTCATTTTATGCACCGCGCGGGGCGGGTGTCTTTTGTTAACGCGCGAGGCGGGCTTTTTTGTTACCGCGCGAGGCGGTCGATGGCAATGACGAGGGGCCCACTCACGAGGGAGAAGGTCGTCAGCAAGTCCTTGACGAGGCGCGCCGAGGCGTCGTCGCCGACCATGACGAGGTCGTTGGGGTAAATCTCGGGGTCGGGGTATGCGCCCTGGCGAATGTAGTCGACGTCGTGGACGGCGGCGAAGCGCTGGCCCTTCACCGTGCGGTAGATGATGACATTCTCGAGGTTGGCAAAGTCGCCGGGCCCTTCCGCGACGGCCATGACTTGGAGGAGCGTCATGCGGCCGGTGACGGGGTAGAGGCCTGGCTTCTTAACCTGGCCCTCGACCGTGACGATTTGGCTGACGGCCTCCTTGAGGTTTACCGTCACCTGTGGGTTTTTGATGTAGGTGGCGCGCAGTCGTTGGGCAATTAGGGCCTCCACCTCCCCCGGCGTGCGTCCGGCGACGTCGATGATGCCCGCGAGGGGGAATGACATTTTGCCGGCGGCGTCGACCTGGATTTCGCGGTCCGTGAGGCCGGTGACGTTGAAGACGTCGACGGTGAGGCGGTCCAGCGGTCCCACCAAGTAGGGGCGGGTATTTGGCTTGTAGTCAGAGGCGTCGGGCGTGGGCAGGTCGCGCGTGGGCATTACAGTCAGGCCCGGGTCGCCGCCGACGGGTGGCGTCGTGGCGCAGGCACTCATTAGCAGGGCGCCGCCTGCAATGATTGTCAGCTTGGCTAGAGATTTGGTATTCATTGGGGCGTCAGGCTCCTTGGGCGTCAAAATATTGAGGTGCGGCGGGGCGGGGCTGTGCCGGCAGGGCCGCCCATACTGATGCGAGTGCGATGAGACAAGCCAGGGCCGGCGTGCGCGCGGGGTAGTCGGAGAGGGAGGCGAGGGCCAGTATCAGCAGCACAGTGAGGCCCGCCGCGCGCAGGGCCTGAAAGTCATCTGGCGCCTCGCCCTTGAAGACTATCGCCGCGCGTGCGAGCCACGCGCAAATAGCCACCGCGGCGATGGCCAGTCCAGGCAGGCCGCCCGTGAGTGCGACGTCGAGCCAGTCATTGTGTGCCTGGTTCATGTAAACTCCCATCAGCAGCGACGTCGGCTCATTGGCCTCGTAGACTTCCCTGAATGCGCCGAGGCCGATACCCCACGGCTGGTGGAGCGTGATCATGTCGACCATTGTCGGTAAAATGCGTGCGCGCATGCCCTCACCCGCCTCGGCCTCCATTAGGCGGTCGATGGCGAGGTCGCGCTGGACGTAAATGGTGACTGAGACGAGGGCGGCGGTGGCGAGCGCAGCGAGGGCGATCTTGGCCTTGCGCGAAGTCCAAACGCCGTCGGGGGCCACGGGCTTACTGCCGGCGTTTGTGACGGCGGCGACACTGAGGAGGGCGATGGCGCCCATTAGGAGGCCCGTGCGGGAGCCGGTGACTAGGATGAGTGGCACGAGAAATGCGGTGGCGACAATTGCGGCGACGAGCCACGGGTCAAACTTGCCGCCGACGTGGCTGGAGGCGCCCGCATTGCTTTTTCGTAGACGCACCGCGGCAAATGTCAGGGGTATGAGGCAGGCGAGGAGCGCGGCCTGGTGGTTGCGGTTGGCAAATAGGCCGACGGCCGATCCAAAATTTGTGACGTCGTAGAAGTAGAGCGGACCTTGCGGGTCGCCAATAGTCTGGAGGAGGGCGATGATGGCGCTGGAGGCGCCCGCCGCGAGGGCCAAGAGTAGTAGCCTTGACAGGTCGCGCGCCCCCAACTGGATGCAGGTGGCGAGGAGTGACAGGGGCACAAGCAGGGCCCAGAGTGAATTTTGCGTCGCGGGCGCCCACAGTGACAGTGGGCGCCACGCCGATCCGAGGCCTGTGGAGGCGTCGATTTCGCTCACGAGGCCGCGCCCGTGCAGGGCACTCGCCGCGCCAGCGGGCAGCGGCGCGAGTTGGAGGGCCAGCAGTGCGGCGCAGAGTAATGCGATGGCGAGTGGGACGCGGTAGTGGCGGATGTGCGCGCGACGGACGTTAAGCAGGGCGACGCCCAGCCCGACCACGGCCAGTGGGCGCAGAACTTCGAGGGACGCGACTTCGGGCCGCGCACTGCCGCCAAGCGCGAAGGCGCTGGCGAGGAGTAGGCAGGCAAGGCCAAGCGTGCCAGGCGAGTGCGAGGGGCCGGTGCGCCGGTCGGCCAATGCAGGGGCGCCGCGTTGCGTGTGTGTGTTTGGGGGTGATTGCATGTCAGATAGTGTTTAAAAGTTCGGCGCGGTATTTTGCAACGCCGGCGCCATTGTGTTGCGGGCCTCGGGCCAACACACCCCGATGCGTTGGGCGTGTTGGGGGTATCTAAAAGCGCGGCCGCGAATTCTAGTGGCATCCAGAACGGCTACCGCACGGCGGGTGAAAGCCCACCGCTGAGGAGCATTGGCGCGCGCGGGGCGCCGCCACGTGGCAACTATACCTAAACCGAGGCTGAGGCGTTACCAAAGCCTCATAAAATTTGTCGGTGCATATCGCCGGCAATTAATACCGTCAATTTTTTAAAATCTTCCCCCGTCAGGTGCCCTTACCGTCCGCGGGCCCGTCGCCCCACTGTTGGCGGTGCCTGCGTGTCACAAGCCACGCCGCGCCATACAACACCGCGGCGGCAATGAGGCCTGGCGTGCCCATATCGGGCGCGCTGCATGCGACCAGAATTGGTCCGCCCGCCAGCGCAAGATACACCGGCAGCCCCGCACGCCAGCCGATGTAGCGATCTAGCCTGTGGTGGAGGTGGTCGTGGTCACTCGTAAATGGCGAGGCGCCGCGCTCGCTGCGCTCGGCAATGAGCCTGAACATGTCGAGGCCGGGTATGGCAAAGAGCGCCGCCAGTTGGGTCGATGAAATCCCGCCCGGCTGCGGCGAGAGGCCGTGCGCGTATAGGCCCGTCAAGCCAATCAATGCCGCGAGGCCGTATGTGCCGCCGTCACCCAAAAACAGTTTTCCCCTGAGGTTGTAGTATCCTGTGACTAGCAACGAGACCGCGACCCCGTATAGCGGCACCTGCAGATGCGTCGGCACGTAGAGGCTCAGTGTCAGGCACCAGATTAGACTGAGGCCGATGACCAGTCCATTGCGCCCGTCGGCCATGTTCACGGCATTGGTAAACGCGAGGAGGCACAGGGCGGAGAATGGCGCGGCCATGTATCCCAAGGAGACGGAGACGCCGAAGCCGGGCGCGGCCAGCGACGCGACGCTGAAGGCGGGATATAGATACGTAAACAGGGTAAACATCGTCGCAGTGACTGCGAGCCGAAGGCGTGCCGACAGGTGGACGCGGTCGTCAAGGGCGCCGAGGAGCATGAGGGTGACGACGAGGAGAGAGAAGCCCGCGGCGGCGGTCGGTGCACTATCCCAACCACCAGAGAACCCACGCAGCATTGCGTCGGCGCCAGTCAGCAGCAGTGACGGCAGAATGACGGCAATGCCGCCGACGAGGGGCGTGCTCCTCTCGTGGAGGCTGTGCGCCTTGGCCCTCGGGTCGTCGATGAGCCCGAGGCGTGCGCCAATCACGGGGGCGCGGCGGCACAAAATCAGGGTGAGAAGTCCGGCCGCGGTCAGGTACGCGAGAAAGCTGGCGTCAGGCAGTGGCAATTCACTAAACCCCTTCACGTGGCAGCCATAGGGGCGAGTTGGTCGGCGCGGACCGAGACGCTGTGCTCGGTCCCGAGGAGGCTCAGCAATACGCTGACGCGGCCGCGGTCATCGAGGGCCTCAATGGTCGCAATTTGGCCGGCGAGTGCGCCTGCAGTAATTAGGATGCGCTCCCCTGTCCGGATATACTCCGGCAGCCTAACGATGACGCCGTCGCTGCAGCGAGACATTAAGAGGTCGATCAATTCTTGGCTGACGGCGGACGGCGCGCTCAGCCTCGGCCCCACGAGGCGGATGACGCCCTGCGTGGAATTGACCGCCAGCCAGCGGTCGACTTTGATGTCGAATTTTACGAAGATATATCCTGGGAACAGGGGAAATAAGACGGTGTCCCGCTTGCGCGCGTGGCTGCGGGTGCGTTGGAAGCGTGGGTAGAACGTTTCAAAGCCCTGCCGCGCCAAGTGCAGCGCAGCGTAGGCCTCCTTTTGCGTCAGAACCTGCGCCACGTACCAGCTGGCGCCAGTCGCGTTTGTTGTCCGAGGCAAAGGCGACCGAACAGGGTGCAGGGGATTTAAATTTCCAACCCCTGAGCCACGAGATTTAACAAATATTTTTTCTATTTTTGAGACTGCGCCGACACTGATATATTGTTTTTTATTCATTTTTCAAATTTCCGAGAGCAGTGATGCGTTCAATTCTAAAAATATATTCGATCATATTATAGGAATAAAATTGTATATTTAAAATTAAGTCTTTGTGTCGGATATTTTGTTAAAAAACTCTAAAATTTTCATAAATTATTCATAATTTTTCTGATTTCTTGGCCAAAATGATAGTAGCGCTTTGCCAACATCTTTCCAACAAAAAATGCCATAAAACGTAGTTGAAAATCTCTAATGCGAACGCCGCTCTAGTACCCCCGCACCGAATGCAGTCAATATTGAAAGTAAATAGCTTTGTTGAACGGGAATTTTCCGTTCGGATTTCCGGCCAAGCGTGCATTTAATGTTGGGAGTTTAGAAGATATCTTGCCTGCTGGCGGCGTAGCTCACACGCGACGGTGATCGGGAAGTGCGGCGGAGATCGCGGCGGAACTGAGCTAAGCTAGCAGTGGCAGGGGCGCCGCGCGAGGGACGCGGGGGCACATTGGGGCACGATCGAGGCCTTCAATGATGGCGCCTCGTGCGCGGGACGCAGGTGATGTTCGCGAATTTATGACAATGGGGGGGCGAATCAGGCCGGCAGATAGTGCCGGCAAATGTTCTTGGTAAACTTCCATTTATGAAACATTGAAAAGTCAACAAAACTTACCTAAGAGGTCGCGGTATTTTGTACGCCATCAATTAATTGAACAAAAAGAAGTAACGGGATGGAGAAGAGAGACGCGCTGTTAGAGAGCTTCCTTGAGCTGCGTGGGCGCAACTCAGGCGGTACGGGGCTGGATTTACTGTCGTCTAAGGGGAAAATTTTGGCGACAATGCTGCAACACAACGAACTCACGGTGAAGGACATCCCACACCTTGCCGGCGTTTCGTTTCGGACATGTTTCCAACAGTTGCGCTTTCTGGAGCAGATCGGCGTCATAGAAAAAACCCTTGACCCACTTGACAAGCGGAGACACATTGTTAGAGTGAATCGGGAAAAGTTATATTCGAGCCTGTCCGGTACGCACGCAGAGATTTAGAAAATCGGGCTTTTTAATCGTTAATTTTATCTTTCATTCGTTTTTGTGAATACTCAGAAAGGGCTTCGCCATGAAAAGTTTCAAAATCTGCCTGGCAGCCTTAGCCGCGGCGTCTCTCATTGGATCGCCAGTATTGGCGCAGACGCTCTCACCTTCGACAAATGCCGTCGGAAATGAAAACGTTAAGCGCGTCGCTGTGAAGGCTGAGGGTGAAAGAAAGCGACGCTCGGGCGTGGTGTATGGCGCAATTGGGGTCGCGGCACTCATTGGCGCCATTGTCGCACTGTCATCGTCATCAAATGATAGTCCAGCGAGCCCCTAAGCGCGCGCACCTCTCAAATCCACAGGGGCGGCCTTTCGGCCGCCTTTTTTGTGATTGAGCCGCATCTGAGTGCGCAGCTAGGAGACAAGCTAAACCACACAGCGAGATGCACCGCCGACTGCTGACGGTCAGCCTTGCTATTGAAGGCCGACGGTTGACGGACGCAAGGCCGGCGCGCGCAAATACATAGCCGCCAATGACGATCATGTCCTCAAGGCCTCGAGATCTTCGGGCGGGATGGCCGCCGCCGTGGCACCCTGCAACTCCCCGAACGTCGCCTTCAAATACTCGTCGCGCGTGACGCAGGGGGAGGTGAGGTCTCCCTTCGGGCGAAGCGCATGAATTGGCGAAGGACGGCCTCACCCCCGCGCGACTTCAGACACAGGCCCTCTTGGCTACCCAATGGGATGCGCGCGGCCCGCCTCTGTTTCCAGTCGCACGCGGCGGCGGCGCGGAGAGCAATTTCTCCAGGAAGTTTCGCGTGGGTGGGCGCAGAAATAGACGACATTGCGTGTCCGACAAGATACACGGGCGGGGCGGCTGAGGCTGTGTGGGGGGGTGAGGCGTGATCGGTATTGCGGCCAATCTTCTCTTTCGATCACCTGGGCGTTACGTCCACCGAGCGTAAGCTAAACTCGGCGCCGAGCTGATTGCTTCCGCCCGCCGCCTGCAAAATCAGGAGCTGCGCGCGACAATCATTGCCGATATTGAAATCTTGCATTTGCGCAAAATTGCCCCCGCGTATGTCGGTATCGACAATCCATTGGCCGACGGTTCCGGCAGACGTCACACACTGCAATTCCCAACGAATTTCAGCATCTGACACAGCCTCAAGCGCCAAGTAATCCGCCTGAAAGCGATAATTCCCAGGCTCAAGAAACAGCAATTTCCGCATAACTTCGCCGCGCTCCCCCGACCCTGCAAAGGCGGCAAGCGAAACCCGTCCCTTACGGTCGGGTTGCGAAAATGATCCGCCAACGCCGACATTTTCGACGACCTGCCAGCCCATGGCCGGATAACGGACATTAACCGTGTCTTTGGTGAGCGCCCCCGACTGGAAGGCGGCAGACTTGCTGCCCTTGAGGGTGAGGTAATATTGCCGGAAGGCCGGAAACATATTCTTAGCCGCCAATTTCCCGAGCAAGGCATTGGACAAATTTTGATAGACTTCCTCTTCGGGCAGGCCGCCGGCCTTCACCAAAACATCGGCCAAATTCGCTGGGTTTCCCACGGTATTGATGGCTTCGCTGAGGTAGGATGGCAGCCAGTTGGGCGCTTGCCGCACAATGGGCGCCAATGCAACGCGCACTTCAGGGTCATTGAGCGCGCCGGTCAGTGTCGGGAACAATATCGGGAAGCTGCTGGGTGTTGTGCGCATCGCGATGTCGTAATGATAGAGCGCCCGTTTCTTGTCGCCGCGCGCCACGGCATCCTCAATCAGCCACAATTGGGTGCCGATGTCTCGGCGGGATACTTTGTGTGACAGCAACATCAACTCGCGTGCTTTTTTGGTGTCGCCCCGCACGTCAGCGACATAGCCAAGCAAACGGATGGCCACCGGATTTAACGCACCGCCGCGCAGCGATTGCTTGGCCATTGCCTCCACCTTGGCCACGGTTGCAGGGTCCTGCCTTTCGGCAAACATTTCGTCGGCTTTGCGCGACAATGCCGAGGGATGGTCCGGCACATATCGTAACGCAACATCGGGATTACGATCCCAAGTAATGCTTGCCACCGCGTGAGTGAATGAGAGCCGGGCGAGATAGCCCGTGACAAACAATATGAGGGTGATTTTGATCCAAAAAAAAGGTGATTTCTCGCGCAAGGCCGAAAAACGCGTGGGGCCATTTAGCTCTCTCGACATGGGTTCGCACGTTTCCTCTTAGAAGGCCACTTATTGGTGAAGACGGACTACTACAAATTATAGTACTATGTGGCCCAAATTTTGGACAATATATCTAGTTTATATACTTTTATATGTACTTTACTTCAAGTACCGATCATTATTGTTCGCTTACGCTACTCCCGAAACCGTGCCATTTTGATGGAATGGAATAGGGAACAGAAATGCAATCGGACACGCACAGCCTCCGGTCCCCAATTGAAGCTGTGAGTGGGGGTAAAGCTCACGCCAAAGAAGGTCAACAATGCTGTCACCAACTTGGGCGTCAAGTCTGAAAATGGCCCCGAGTTGATTGCCACTGCCGTGAATGTGGGGACAGATCGTGGCGCAGACGCCTTACATCACACCGGTTAGCCCGCGGGAGAACGGCTATTGTGGAACCTTCAACGGCAGCTTGCGTGACGAGTTGCTTAATGGCGAAATCTTCTACAGACTTGCCGAAGCCCAAATCCTGATCGAAGCATGGCGGCGGCATTACAATACTGTCAGACCACATAGCTCGCTTGGTTATCGCCCACCCGCACCACAGACCATCCCTTGGCCAGTGCCGTCCTCCGGTTCCGCCTCGCTCCACCTACGGTCAACACTGGCCAAGGAGGCAATCATGCACTAACAATCAAACCGGACCACTCAATGGGGGCCGGTCACCTACTTCGGCAGGGCGCAATCCATCATCAAACAACGCGAAAGGATCAAACAACAGACTATCGAATATCGGCGCTTGCAACACCGCAAGCTCGCTGCCTAATATCAACCCAACTGATGAACCTAAACACTCACCTGTTTTAAACTGCAAACAGTCTCAAATCATCTGACGACGGACACTACACCTCTCCGTGTGACCAGTAGGCGAAGCGGCTGAAGATCTCTCGCGCTTCTGGTGCTGCAAGTGCGACACGACCATGAAGATGAGTGTGGTTGTTTATTATGAGCAAGTCCCCTTCCTGCCAACGATGACGTTGCATTACATGGTCGTGGGCATCAATGATGGGATCGATATCAATGGAGTCCCACGGTGACATGTCCTGCCAATACACCCCATTATGCGGGCGAGTAAAGACGTTTCCAGCGTAGCTCGGATGGGTCACCAATGGAAGGTGGGCAAGAAAGCCATTTATAAATCGCCGTCTTCCAAGAGTATCTTCCGTCACTGCTTTCGCATGATAGTGAAGGTGTAGATGCTCATCTATATTAAAATTGAAAGATATACTCTTATTTACCTCAAACATCTTTACTAGCCGTTTAACAGATGATGTTGAAAACTCTAGGTTACATCGATCCTTCGGCCAAGATAATTCATAGATGACCTTCTCTTTTTCAAGTCGCTCTGCGATAGCTGTTGGGAGGGCATCAAAGAAAGCGGCGCCGTCAAACAAAGAGGTTTCTCCGCCTGCACCTTGGGGCGCGGTCTTACACCACAGTAGGCCAACATCAGGTGGCGGTAGGCAGGGCCTGTAGTAGCCTTCTGCATGTGCTAACAAATGCCCCGATGAGCGTACCTGTAAGGAGAGGCCGTCGGGGCTTGATTGGTTGCGATCATGGCGGGTTGCTGACGTATGAAACTGCGAGAACCAAAGTTTTGAAACCTGTTCAAACTGCTCGACACTGCACACTTCGTCTCTGATGATAAGCCAGCCTTGGGCGTCAAGCTTTTCCTTCAGGTCCGATGGGTTCGGGAGTTCTCGGAGAGTAAGCACATTATTCACCATGGGCTTCATGTGCTCAGACTTTGGGAAAATCGTGTGGAAGGTAGTTGGTGATTGAGAGGTCTATGAGGCCACCGTGCGGATCGGTGATGGTCGACTGCCGTTCGCTCAAGAGTTTCCCGCTCTTCGTGGGTCGGATATCGAAGGTTATGGAAACCATGATATTGTTAGGATCTCTTATGGCCCGTCGGCACTCCTCAACGCACTTTAGCAACCAAACCTCGGCCGTCTTTCGTTCTAAACCGAGCTTCAAATGAAGACCAATGATACCGAGCTGTGCATCGATCTCGCGTATCGAGAAAATGGACACGTGAAAAAGATTGTTATCAGTCTCAGAATTGGTCCACCCAATTAGAGACACATCTGCTTTTAATGTTGTTCCATCCCAATCAATCGTGTTTATTGTCCAGCGCTCGTTGGCTTTTTGCTTTGCCAGGTAGTCCGACATGAGTGGTTCATATCGGGCGGGTGCAACTCGGGTGCCCGTAGTCATAGCGGCTGCTCCATTCAGGATTAGATCGGAAGGGTCGGGTGGGCTCGGTGATGTTCAACGACGTGCGCAGCCCGGCTGAGTAGTTTGCGGCAAATCTCGCTTGAAGCGTCGCCGGACCCCGGCTGCGCAAGCCAGTGTTGTGCCGGCTGCAGTAACACCTTGAGTTTCGAGACGGCGCTGGGATCGACCCTGTCCTTGGATGTGATCAGCACATCAGCGCGATCGAACGGGAATGACATTCTCTGGAGATCTGCAGCACCCACACCGTAGACAATGGCTTCGACGTGGCGCGTATTGCTTGCCCTGAGCCAGCTGGCGGAATCCTGCGCGAAGGCGAAGCTGGGATAGTCCTTGGCCAGCATCTGACAAAGCGCGGTTAGGTTGATCCAGCTTTCTGGCGACAGTAGCAGCGCAAAGACGGGTATCCGCCCTTGGCCGGGCACAATCTGTGGCAGTAGTTGACGGGGAAGGTGGGGAGCCAGTTGCGGCTGACCGTTGACCTCGCAGATCCCGCCGCCCGTCTCGCGCCAGGACTGTGTGACGTCGGGCAAGATTAGATCAACGCCCGCCAGATCGAGCTTCAGAAGACGCGTCGCATCAATGGCCAGTGCTGCATTGTCGGGATGGATGTGGTGCAGTTCAATGCCTTGGCGGGTGCCGCCCCGCGACACGTTTGCGGCGCCAGCGAGCCGGACGCGCTGGCCCTCTACTGGCACGCGGTCCATACCCAAGCCCTGCGCTGCCAGCCAGATGTCTGCCTCGGCGTCCAGAACGATGGCTTCGCGGCCCTGTTCGGCCATATGATCCGCGCCCTGCAGTGTTTTTCGTTCGGCACGTCTAGCGTTAAGGGCAGTAACCAACTGCGTAATAGACTGTCGTCCATCTCCAATCACGCAGGCGGGTCTTCGGCGAACAGCCCAAAACACCTTGCCATCGAAAACCTGAAACCTGAAGTCACCGCCAGTTAGAAACTGCTCGACGAGAATGCGCTTGCTTAGCTTGCCGGCGTCTGCGAACGCATTCTTTACATGTTGGTCATTGGTGAGGCCGGCATGAACACCCAGGCCCCCATCAAGGTCAGCCGGCTTAACCACAACCGGGTATCCAATCTTTCGCGCAGCGGCCACGGCTTGATCGGCTGTGCCAACAGACATCTGGTTTGGAACAGGCAGACCAAAGTCTCGGAGGATCTTGGCGCAAAGCCGTTTATCACGGGCGGCCATCGCGCTGAGTTGCGGGGTCTGGTCGGTGAAGGAACTATCCAACCAGCGCGATCTGCTCCCCCAACCGAACTGGTAGATGTTTCCTCCCACATGGCGCCAGGGAATATCGAGCGCGTTAGCCGCAGCCAGGAAGCGTATCGTGTTGATGCCTCCTGGGGCCTTGGACCGCAGCTGAAGGGCAATTTGATCAATTTGCGCCCGCACAGTGTCTTGTGCGACAGAGGCTCCAGCCAACAGTGCATTAAAGAGATTGATGGAAATCTGCAGAGCGATCTGTGGAGCCGGATTGTCAGGGTTGATCGCTGGCAACCCGGCAAGCCATTTTGTTTGGCCCGCCGTTACCCCTACTCTTATGGCCGTGCTTCCTCCAAAATCCGGCATTCCCAGGCCCGCCAGAATCGTGGTTGCCAATTGTAGGACATGCCGGATCACATTATCATCCTCGGGTAGGATTTTGATTGTTGGTCCATGGTGTCCGGAAGACAATTGTGAACCGAGAGCACGGCAGATGGCATCATGGGTCTGGAGCACTGTGGCAGGGACGGGTCTATGCTCAGTATGTAGTTCGACAACATAGGCTGCCTGGCGCATGCCGCGCCAGTAGCCGGATTCGAACCGCGATTTTCCAGAAAAAACATGTAGATTCAATTTATTAGCTGAGATAATTGGCGGAGAAAAATCCATAGACTTCCAATATATTACCGACTGGCGCTGCTCAATTGTAAGTTGAATTTGCGAGTTTCACAATGTTCTTTAGCCGCCTATCGGCAATATGAAAGATGTCCCACGAGTCCGTACAGTCCTACATGCACCGCCTTGTCGCTGGGAACGCTGGCGGGTGTGGCACGTTGATCGAGCGTGCGGCGGAAACTGGTCGCGCTGATGACCGTGTTGGTGAAGTTGCGCGCCTGCAGATAAGCGATCGCATCCACCGCCCGCGGCCCGCGATGCACCAGCCGGACGCTCGCATTCTGCCCCCCGGTGCTGCTGTTCGCCCCGCGAAAACGCAGCGTTCGGTTATCGCCGAACACGAGCCCGCGCACCTGCAGCTCCGTCAGATCATCGAGCGGCGCGACTGCCCGAATCCCGACCGACCAGTCGCGATAGCCAGCCCTGGCCGTTGCGGGCACGCGCTGGGCGAGTGGCGTCGTGAAGAAACCATCACCGCGCTCGAACCGGCCGGAAAGGGTCGCAAAACCGCCGCCGAGATCGGGCGAAAGGCTCGCGGTGATCTCTTGCGCATCGTTGCTGCCGTAAAAGGCACTGCCGTCCACCCCCGGCAGGTCGCGCCGCGTCGCGCTGACCAGTTCGATCGTCCCCGCCACTGCGCCTGCGCCGAACGCCCCCGCGCCGCCGCCGCGCGTCACCCGCACCGCCGACAGCCGGTCACCGACGATCGCGGTGAAGGGAATATGCCCGAAAAACGGTTCGGCCACCGGCACCCCGTCGAGCAGCACCAGCGCCCGGCTGGAGGCATTGCCGCCCAGCGACCGCAGCGTCACACCCTGCGCTGTTGGGTTGGCGGATCGGCTGTCCGATCGGCGAAATTGCTGAAACCCGGCGACATCGCGGAGCACATTTTCGACCCGACCCGAGGCATCACCCGCCAATCGTTCCCGCTCGATCACGACCGATCCATAGGCCGGCGCACCCGGTGGCAGCGGCAGATCGCTATCGATGACGACAATGTCTTCGACAGGCAACGGCGGCACGGTTTGAGCGATGCCAGGCGCACACCACAGCGCCAGGCAGCTCAAAGCCGCGGCCAAATGCAACGGGCGATCAGCACGGATAATGCAGCACTCCTCGGGCAAAGGTCAGTTCTGCAAAATGCCGATCGCTTGGCTGGCAAAGCGCAGTCTTTCGGCCATCACCGTGATCACATAGGTCAACAAGGCCTGTGTCAGCGCCGGATGATCGGCCATCAGCGTGGCATAGGAATCGGCGCTGAGTTCGTAAAGCACGCTGTTGGCCTCGGCGACGATATTGGCGCTGCGCGGCTGGCGGGTCAGTAACCCCATCTCGCCGATCGTGGTATGTTCGCCCAGGCTGCGCACCCGCACCTGCCGGTGCTGGCCGATATTGACGACCACGCCGATCCGGCCTTCCAGAACAAAATGCATGCTGTCCGACGGCGCACCCTGGGTCGCGATCAGCGCGTTTGCGGGCACTTCGATCCGGCGGCAATGCTGGGCGAGCATTTCAGCAAAGCCGCGATCGCGCAATGCGCCGCCCAGCCAGTCGATAAAGGTTTCATGCTCGTCAGCCGCCGCACGGTGGCGCTGAATGATGATGTTTTCACAATGCTCCATCGCATGATCCAGATCATCGCCAAGGATCACATCGTCACCCAGCAAGCCGCCAATCTGAAACGCGCAGTGAACATCAGCGCTCATATTGACGAGCACGAGCGAAACGCAATTTCGCCCGGCGAGCAGCTTGATCTGATTGAAGCTGTGCGTTGCCGACGAATCGATCCCCGTGACCAGCCGGAAATCGAACAACAGGAAGCGGCACTGGGTAGTCGTCGCGATCAGCCCCTTGATATGCTGGTATAATCCATTGGCGGAACCAAAGAACAGATAGCTTTGCAGCGCCATGCCCTGCAGCTCGGGTCCATTTTCGTTCAAAATGGCGAGATCACGCCCGCCGCGATCAAGCGACGAACGATAGCTGCTGCCATCGAAGCTGAACTTGATCGCGTTGACCCGGCTGGCGCTCAGCGCGAAGGTCGCGCAGCCCGTGATGATCCCGAAAATCACCCCGAAAACAAATCCCCAGAAAAAGATAATCGCGACGATCGCCAGCAGCGACAGATAATCAGTGAGCATCAGCCGCCGCGCTGATTGCACCAGCCAGCGGTAGAGCAGATCAAGCCCAATATAGAGCAGCAGGCCGCCCAAAACACTTTTGGGCACAAAGGCGAGGAAGGCCGGATCGACCACCAGCATCAGGGCGGCAATCACCGCAACGGTGATCCCCGCCAACCGACCAGTCGCCCCCGCCGCATGCGCCAGCGTCGACCGACTGAGCGACATGCAGCTAACGTAGCCGCCGAAAACCGCGGACACGAGATTGGCGGCGCCGAGCGCATTGAGCTCGCGGTTCAGATTCGCCTCGCGTTCGGTAGCGAGTTCGATGCCCGCTGTATTCAGCAGCGCGCTGATCGTGGTGACGAACATGACCGCCAGAAGATCGCCCAACAATGATGGCATCGCCGTCCAAGGAAAGCGCATCAGCGCATCGGCAGTCCAGGGGGTCGAGATCGCGACCGGCGATTGGCGTGCAAATGTCCAGCCCGCTGCTTGCGCATCCGCAATCGGTACCGAAGCCGCGGCAAGCAGAACGTAAAACAGCGCCACCGCCCCAGCGAGCACTATAGGCAGCGTGAATGCGCTTTTGAACCGCGCCCGTACCACCAGCAATGTGGCGGCAATCGCGATGCCCGCGAGGATCTTCGCCATGCTTTGCGGCGTGGTCAGCGCTTCAATATTGGCGAACGAAAATTTGTGATCGGTCATCACCTGTACCGATCCGGTGACGATCAGGACGCCAGTCGCTCCCAGAAACCCGCCGATCACCGGATAAGGAATAAAGCGGATCGCGCGACCGGCGCGCGCCAGCCCCAGCAGACACAGGAACAGGCCAGAAATCCCGCTCCCCAAGGCGATGATCATCAGTGCCGGGCCAATGAGCGCGTCACCGCCCGCGCCATCCGTGATCATCCGGTGCGCCAGTGCAGCAGATAAGGCGGCCGTCACCGCCGAGGTCGATGAATCAGGGCCTGCGATCATGAACGGCATCGAACTGCGCAGCGCGACCACCAGAGCGGCCACCGCCGTGGTCAGAAAGGTTGCGGCAAGGCCAATTGAGAGACCAGGCGCGAGCGGCCCGGCAAAAATCAGCGCGGCATAGGAAATACCGAAGAGAATCGACAGCAAGCCACAGATCGAGCCGGAAAAAACATCGGTCAGCCAGCCCATAATCCGCTCGCCGATGGGCCGTTCGCGCGCGCCGGTTGCTGGTGCGCCGATTTCATCTGTTACGCTGACCGATTCACCCATGAGTTCGATGCCCCGAAAGGTGGTTTCCAGCGTCAATCGCCCCCCGGTTCGGCGCTGAGTGCCACGTTGCCATAACTATCTATAATGACATATTTGTGAAACCCAACTGCCAATCCAGCGGCGGTGTCCCGCAATTGTTCCCCGTCAGCACCAATGGCACAGATTTGATGTTGTGATTTAAGGAGTGTTCTGGTCTAGCTAAGAGTGGCGGTATGCCTGATAGTCGGAGCTAAGCCGTTCCTGAATTTAACCCCATGCATGGCTATCACAAACCGGCCCGCTGCAATGTCGAAACACAATCGCCGCAGTCGCTCCTAATGTTCGAGCTCGCCAGCCGACGCATGGACGTCACCTGGATGTGACGCCTTAAGTTGTGAATGAAACCTAGCTAACCAGACGCGCAGAATAGTATGTAAGAAGGAACTGTGGGTCCCATCCGCCAGAATAGGGGGGTGCCACCCCGGTGGGGTCTCGGTTGGGCAGGTTTTTAAAGGGGTGGGGGGGTGTTTTCTTGGTGCGAAGCAGTCGGCGGTAAGCCCGCACTTAAAGGTGGGTAGAAAGGTGGGTAATCCCACAGTTTCCACGCAAGTCTTTGATATAATTGAATGCGTGGCGGAGACGGAGGGATTCGAACCCTCGGTACCGGATTTACCAGTACGACGGTTTAGCAAACCGTTGGTTTCAGCCACTCACCCACGTCTCCTGCGCGCTTGGCATCACTCGCCTATAGCGGCCCAAGCATCTGGCTGCAATGGTTATTGACACAGACGCCGGATAAGAAGAAATTAAGGTCGCAGGTGAAATGTGGCTCATTTTGGTCCCGCATGGTGGCCTGTTCATCATGCGGTCATCCAAATAGTACATAGCTTGAGACGCGTAACTTTTAAGGCGGGACCGCATGTTGTTGGCGAAAATGGGATTACAGAAACCGATACATTACCTTTTGGTACTGCTGGCGGCAGGCACGCTTGTCGTCTCGCCCGCAAATGCACAGATTAGTAATGTTGATCCGAATTACGCGATTGACGCAGACCTTGGCAACCCGCCCGCTGGCCCAGATATCAGCACACAATCTGCGCCAATGGCCCAAGACGAAACGTTTATGCAAGATGGTGCGCCAACCGACGCAATGCCCGCAGATGGCTCGGACACCCAAGTCGGGCCTGAAGCGGCGCGCGTGGCCGTGCCGACGGGCGATACATATCAAGGCGACGACCTCATTGGCGCTGCTGAAGGCGTGTTTGGAAAGGGCGCGCAAGGTCTTGCTTTGCTGATTGAGGACATCCTCAAAAAACAGGGCCGCCCCAATGGATATATTGTGGGACGTGAAGGCGGCGGAGCTTTTTTAGTCGGCATTCGTTATGGGTCCGGCACATTAAATCACCGGGTGGAGGGCGAAAAACCGGTCTATTGGACGGGCCCCTCCATTGGTCCTGACGCGGGGGCCAATGGAGGAAACACCTTTATTTTGGTTTATAATTTGTACGATACCGAAGACATCTACGGACGCTTCCCCGCAGCAGAAGGCGCTGCCTATCTGGGTGGCGGTTTTAACGCCAGCTACCTGCGTCGCGGCGATGTAGTATTGATCCCGATCCGTGTCGGTGCAGGACTTCGACTGGGCGCAAATGTGGGCTATATGCGCTTTTCCAAAAAGCAGCGGTGGTTACCCTTTTAACGCGCGCGGATATCTTCCATCCGTTTGAGATAGCGGGCAAGCACGTCAATTTCCAAATTGACCTGCCGCCCGACAGCGAGCGTGTCTAAGGTCGTCATCTGCCCCGTGTGCGGAATGATATTCAGCATGAAATGCGCTGAACCATCGGCTTGATCTGCAATGTCGTTGACGGTGAGTGATACGCCGTCAACGGTAATCGAACCCTTTGCCGCGATATAAGCCGCAAGGGCGGACGGAGCCGCAACCGTGACTTTCCAACTGTCCCCAATGGTCTCGCTGGCGACGATTTGTCCTACGCCATCGACATGGCCGGTCACAATATGCCCGCCCAGTTCATCGCCGACTTTTAAGGCACGTTCAAGGTTCAGTCGGGTGCCTTGTTCCCACATGCCGGCCGCTGTGCACGAAACGGTCTCTGCCGATGCGTCAATCGCAAACCATCCATCGCCTTTATCAACGACCGTCAGGCATACACCCGAACAGGCAATCGAGGCGCCAATGGCAACCGTATCCATATCATAAGCGCAGGATATGACGAGGCGCAGGTCACCGCGCTGTTCGGATGTCCGAATGCTGCCGACGTCCGTGATGATACCTGTAAACATATATGCTGCACCCTTTTCCTAATTCGCTTTTTCGTAGACTTCGAGACGGTCCTTGCCAAGACTGCGCGCATCCGAAAGCTGCCAGATTCCATGGGCATCGCGAAGTTGGGTAAGCCCGATGTCGTTCAAACATGCCTTGCCAGCGCCAAGCAATATGGGCGCGCGGTACAACATGAGCCTGTCGACGAGGCCCTCACGCAAGAAAGCTGTCGCTGTCGCAGCGCCGCCTTCAACCAACAAAGTGTTGCAGTCCAATTTTGCAATATCGTGCGGCGTGCGCATAACCTCCCAACCCTGCGGCGCATCGGCGCTGCCAAGCATGATCCTGCGGGGTTGATATGCACCCAGCCCCGCCAGCCGGACGTTCAATTGCGGTGCATCGGCAACCACGGTCCCTGCCCCCACCAATATTGCGTCGGTGCGTGCCCGTTCAACATGGCTGTGCGCGCGCGCAACGTCGCCAGTGATCCACCGGCTGCTGCCATCCGCCATCGCAATTGGGCCGTCTAGCGAGCTTGCGATCTTCAAGGTTACAAACGGGCGGCCGCGATCTATCCGGCTTATAAAGCCAGCCAGACTTTGCCGCGCTTGGGATGCCATGACATCTGTCACAACCGTGATACCAGCGGCTTTGAGTGCAGCCATGCCTTGGCCGGCAGTGCGTGGATCGGGGTCCTGCAATGCAATGACAACTCTCGCGGGCATTGCTTCGGCGACTAATTGGGCACAAGCCGGACCGCGGCGTGACATATGTGCGCAGGGTTCAAGCGTGACGTAGATTGTACCGCCGCGCGCCGCTTCTCCAGCTTGCGCCAGTGCCATGGCCTCTGCATGTGGACGGCCACCGGGCTGCGTCCACCCGCGTCCAATGACTTGTCCGTCTTTCACGATGATACAGCCGATAGAAGGATTTTGACCGGTTCGCCCAACACCGCGTTCAGCAAGCGACAAAGCGGCCGCCATGAACCGAAGGTCGCCTTCGATAGCTATTGCCCCGCTCCTACAGAAGGCGGAGCCGCATCGGCTTTCTTTGCCTCTTCCTCGCTTTGTGCTTCGCGATCTATCTTGTCGACGTCCATCCCGACGGCCCGCCCAAATGCCTTATACGCTTCCTTCTCACGGGCGCGCATTTCGTCTTTGTACTTTTGGCGCTCGGTAATTGCGGCCTTAGTTTCTTCAAGCGAGCGTGTGGCGGGCCAGCTTTCAATATAGATTATTTCACGCGGCGGTGGAGTAGCCTTCTCGATGGAATCGAGATAAAATGTGTACATTATGATCGCCGTCGGCACGCAGGCCGCCAAAAACAGCCAAGGGCTGTGATGGCCTGACGTGCGCAGAAACCCCACTAGGTCACGGCCTGCGTTGCCGAACGATACATCTTTGAAAAACGCCATGCCACTCCAATAAGGCGCACGCTGCGCGATTTCCAGTGTCCACTTACACGACGCGCAGATTATCCGCCGCTGCGGAAGGCATTGGTGATCGGGTAACGCCGGTCGCGGCCAAAATTGCGGGCCCCAAGCTTTACGCCCGGCGGTGCCTGCCGCCGTTTATACTCGGCGAGATATAGCAAACGTTCGATCCGCGTTACCGCTTCCCTGGCAAAGCCAAGCGCGACAACCTCATCCACGGACCGCTCCTCCTCCACCAATGCATGCAGCATCTTGTCGAGAATGGGATAATCCGGCAGCGAATCGCTATCTTTCTGGTCCGGCCGCAATTCTGCGCTTGGTGGCTTGGTGATAATGTTTTCCGGGATCACTGGCCCATCACGGCCAAGGGCAAATCTTGGCTTATGGCCGTTCCGCCATTTTGAAATGGCAAAGACGGTCATCTTATACGCGTCCTTCAACGGATTATATCCACCCGCCATGTCGCCATAGATCGTCGCATAACCAACGCTCATCTCGCTCTTGTTGCCTGTCGTTAGCAGCATGTGGCCAAATTTGTTGGACAACGCCATGAGCGTAAGCCCACGGATACGCGACTGAATATTTTCCTCAGTAATGTCGGCATCGCGGCTGACGAAACTGTCCGACAGCATGTCATCAAACGCCTCGACCGCTGGCGAAATGGGGATAGTGTCAATTTTACACCCGATCATCGCGGCGCACGCCGCAGCGTCATCTAGGCTCGATTGGCTGGTATAGCGACTGGGCAACATGACGCACCAGACGCGATCCGGTCCAAGCGCGTCCGCTGCGATCGCGGCACATAATGCGCTGTCGATACCGCCCGACATGCCGAGCACCACGCCCAGAAAGCGATTGGTGTCGACATAATCGCGCAAGCCAACGACCATTGCGCTATAGATATCGGCGGGATGCTCCTCCCAAAGCGCCTTGGGGCCATCTGCACATTCCCAGCCTCTCGCGCTGCGGTGCCAATGGGTCATACGCAGATGTTCTTCCCAGTCAGGCAGGCGGTGCGCAATTGCGCCATTGGCGTTCAGCACGAAGGAGCTGCCGTCAAAGACCAGCTCATCTTGTCCGCCTACCCGGTTCAGGAACATTAATGGCAATCCGGTTTCGCGAACCCGCGCGGCAAACACTTCCTCCAGCCGCCGGTCATCCTTGTCGATTTCATAAGGGCTGCCATTGGTAGAAATCAGCAGTTCCGCGCCGCGTTGCTGTAAGTGCAGGCTGACGGGCGCCAACCAGCCATCTTCGCAAATGGGCACACCAAGGCGCACACCGCGAAATTCAACAGGCTCTGGCAACGGACCCGCCGCAAAAATACGCTTTTCGTCAAAAGTCCCGTAATTGGGCAATTCATGCTTGTATCGCACGGCGGCAATCCGCCCGCCATCCAGCAAGGCAATACCGTTATAAAGCGCGCCACCATCCACAAAAATCGAGCCAACGAGCATCGCTGGTCCGCCGTCACCGGTTGCGGCTGCGAGCTTGGCCAATTCTTCGGCGGCACGCGCCGCAAATACGGGCTTCAGCACCAGATCTTCAGCCGGGTAACCAATCAATTGCTGTTCAGGAAACACGATCAGATCAGCTTGCCCCGCCTTGACGCGCCACTCCAGCATTGTGGTCGCGTTCCCTGCAAGGTCGCCAACGCGCTGATTTACCTGCGCCATCGCAATATTAAGCTGATTTGTCATGTCACCACCCTTATTGTCCACAAACTAGCGGAGCAAGCCGATTGTCAGGCCAGCCGCGGATCGCTAGAGCGTCGCAAGAGTTTTCGGGGACACGTGTATGAAATTAATGACAGGCAACAGCAACCTGCCGCTGGCGCAGGGTATTGCCGATTATATGAAATTGCCGCTGACCAACGCCAGCGTCCGGCGTTTCGCCGACAATGAAATTTTCGTAGAAATTCACGAAAATGTCCGCGGCGAAGATATGTTTGTGATTCAATCCACCAGCCATCCGGCAAATGACAATTTGATGGAACTGCTGATCATGATTGACGCGTTACGCCGGGCGTCAGCTAGGCGCATTACGGCCGTTTTGCCCTATTTCGGCTATGCGCGTCAGGACCGGAAACCCGGCCCGCGCACGCCTATTTCTGCCAAGCTTGTTGCCAATTTGATTACCGAAGCTGGCGCCGACCGGGTGTTGACCGTTGATTTGCACGCTGGGCAGATTCAGGGCTTTTTTGATATTCCCACCGACAATCTCTATGGCGCGCCCGTCATGAGCGCGGACATATTGGAGCGGCATGGCGACAAGAATATCACCGTCGTATCCCCCGATGTTGGCGGCGTTGTCCGCGCCCGCGCGCTCGCCAAGCGCCTCGACGACGCGCCGCTTGCAATCGTCGATAAGCGACGCGAAAAAGCAGGTGTGTCCGAAGTTATGAACATCATTGGCGACGTAAAAGACCGCTTCTGCATCCTGATCGACGACATTGCCGACAGCGCCGGTACATTGTGCAATGCCGCCGACGCCTTAAAAGCGGCCGGCGCGTCCGACGTTGTTGCCTATATCACGCATGGCGTATTGTCTGGTGAGGCCGTCAACCGCGTCAACGCATCGTCGTTGCGAAAGTTGGTCATCACCGATTCGATTATGGCGTCGGATGCAGCCAAAGCGAGCGCCAAAATCCGCCAACTTCCGATTGCGCCCTTGTTGGGTGAGGCGATCAAGCGGATTACGGACGAAAGCTCAGTTAGCTCCTTGTTCGATTGATGACACCCGCCGATATTCTCCTTGCCAATCGCTTGGCGGATGCCGCTGGGCAGGCAATCCGGCCATTTTTCCGGTCAACCTTCGCACAGGAAACAAAGGCAGATGCCTCGCCCGTGACCGAGGCCGACCGCGCGGGCGAAAACGCCATCCGCCGGATATTGGATGCTGAATGCCCGCGCGACGGTATCATTGGCGAAGAATTTGGCGAAAAAAGCGGCACCTCTGGCCGCAGATGGATTATCGATCCAATCGACGGCACAATAAGCTTCATGGCCGGGCGGCCCATATTCGGAACGCTGATTGCGTTGATGGAGGATAATTGGCCAGTGCTTGGCGTCATTGACCAATGCATAAGCGGCGAACGCTGGGTTGGCGCGGCGGGCTATCCGACAACGCTGAACGGTGCGCCGGTGCAAACCCGATCGTGCAGGGCGCTTGCCGAAGCGACCCTGGCCACGTCTGGACCGCAATATTTCAGTCAGCATGATGGCGACCATTTTATGGCGCTTGCCGCCCGAACGGCGCATAAAAAAATGCTGTTTGGCGGTGATTGTTATAATTATGCATTGCTCGCCAGCGGCCATATCGACATTGTTGTGGAAGCAGGCTTGAAACTTCATGACTTTGCGGCGTTGGTCCCGGTGATAACGGGCGCGGGGGGCATGATGAGCGACTGGTCGGGAGATCCGCTTCACGGGGCCTCGGATGGACATGTCATTGCGGTGGGCGACCCGGCGCGCCTTGACGATGTGCTTGAGGCACTTGCATGCCATCATTAACGAAAGCGTATTCCATGGGGTCCGTTCGACCCTCTGCGGATAACTGACCGACGATAACGTCAAGCATTCCAGCATCCGGGGCCTTTGAGCAGGCAATAGACTTGCATTCGCCAGCGAATCCCGCTAGTCGCGCGCCTTCCGAATAAGCAGGCTGGCCAATAGGGCTGCCATGTCGGCTTGATACGGACTCAACAAAGGAGACCAAAATGCCCAAGCTCAAGACCAAGAGCGGTGTGAAGAAGCGCTTCAAAATCACCGCAACCGGCAAGATCAAGCATGGCGTCGTTGGAAAACGGCACCGTTTGAGCAGCCATAATGCCAAATATATCCGGCAAAACCGTGGCACCAGCGTGATCTCTGATCCCGATGCCAAGACAATCAAGAAATGGGCGCCCTACGGTCTGTAAGACCAAGCGTACGTTTTCAGACGAAGCGTGGTGCGAAAAGTGGCAACCGGTTTTTCGGTTAAACCACGCGACCACGTAAAAATTAAAGGATATAGATTATGGCACGCGTCAAACGTGGTGTGACCACCAAAGCCAAACATAAAAGAATTTTAGAGCAGGCGAAGGGCTATTATGGCCGTCGCAAAAATACGATCCGCGTTGCACGCCAGGCCGTCGAAAAGGCCGGCCAATATGCATATCGTGACCGTAAAGTAAACAAGCGGAACTTCCGCGCATTGTGGATCCAGCGTATCAACGCCGCAGTCCGCGCCGAAGGTATGACCTATGGCGTGTTCATGCACGGCCTGAAGCTGGCGAATGTTGAACTCGACCGCAAGGTTCTTGCCGACCTGGC
The DNA here is from genome assembly GCF_945882965.1 of Sphingorhabdus sp. EL138. Lineage (GTDB taxonomy): Bacteria > Pseudomonadota > Alphaproteobacteria > Sphingomonadales > Sphingomonadaceae > Sphingorhabdus_B. Next base: position 87,234 of record NZ_CAMCWY010000002.1, on the reverse strand, counting down.
AATGAACGAGGCGGCGATGTTTAGCACCATCATTGCGCAGTCGAAAGCGGCATTGGCTGAAGCAGCCTAAGCTCCTCCCTTCCAAGAATGCGCAAAAGGGCGCGGGCGGCACTTGCCGTTCGCGCCCTTTTGCTTATGCAGTTCAGGCAGTGAATTTTAGGAACGCGCGGGAGTTAGATTCCCGCCTTCGCGGGAATGACGAAGATTATGGATATTGAAACCCTTCAAACCGACCTGATGGCGGCTATTGGCTCAGCGGACACGCTGGAGGCGTTGGAGGCTGTCCGCGTTTCTGCGCTTGGCAAACAGGGAAGCGTCTCGGCTTTGCTGAAGACGATGGGCGGCATGTCGCCCGAGGAACGGCAAACCCAAGGGCCAATCATCAACGGCTTGCGTGAAAGCATCACAACGGCGCTCACCGCAAAGAAGGCAGATCTTGAAACGGCAGAGCTAAACCGCCGCCTTGCTACCGAGCGTGTCGATATGACGCTGCCTGCGTCAGATGTCCCGCGTGGCACAGTCCACCCCGTGAGCCAAGTCATGGACGAGCTGGCTGAGATTTTCGCCGATATGGGCTTTGCCGTGGCCGAGGGGCCGGAAATTGAGGATGACTGGCACAATTTCACCGCGCTCAATATCCCCGAAACGCATCCGGCCCGCGCCATGCACGACACATTTTATTTCCCCGACGATATGGCCCGCGACGGCCAAAAAATGGTGCTACGCACGCACACATCGCCCGTGCAAATCCGCACCATGACGTCACAGGAACCACCCATCCGCATCATCGCGCCGGGCCGTGTGTACCGCAGCGACAGCGATGCGACGCACACGCCGATGTTCCATCAGATTGAAGGCCTTGTCATCGACAAGGGTATTCACCTTGGCCATCTGAAATGGACGCTGGAGACATTTTTAAAGGCCTATTTTGAACGCGAGGATGTTGTCCTGCGTTTGCGCCCAAGCTATTTCCCGTTCACAGAACCATCGGTGGAGGTTGATGTCGGCTATTCCGTCATTAACGGCAAACGCGTTATTGGCGGGGCCGAAGGCTGGATGGAGGTGCTTGGTTCGGGCATGGTGCACCGTAAGGTTATTGAGGCCTGCGGCCTTGATCCCGATGTGTGGCAGGGCTTTGCCTTTGGCACAGGTGTCGATCGTCTCGCGATGCTGAAATATGGTATGGATGATCTGCGCGCCTTTTTCGATGGCGATAATCGCTGGCTGCAACATTATGGGTTCAATGCGCTCGATGTCCCGACGCTAAGCGGAGGCGTAGGCGCATGAAATTCTCCCTTTCATGGTTAAAAGAGCATCTCGACACCGACGCGGATATTCAAGCCGTCGCTGACTGCCTGAACCGCATTGGTTTGGAAGTCGAAGGCATTGAAAACCCGGCTGACGCATTGTCTGCCTTCCGCATTGCAAAGGTCATAAGCGCCGCCCCGCACCCCCAGGCTGACAAATTGCAAGTCCTGTCGGTTGACGCAGGCGGGGAGCCGCTTCAGGTCGTCTGCGGCGCGCCTAACGCACGTGCCGGCATGCTTGGCGTCTTTGGCCCGGCTGGCGCAGTCGTACCCGCCAATGGCATGGTACTGAAGGTAGCGGCCATACGCGGCGTCGAATCGAATGGCATGATGTGTTCCATTGCTGAGCTTGAACTTGGCGATGAACATGATGGTATAATCGAGCTTCCAGACGATGCACCCGTCGGCGTTGTGTATGCCGATTGGGCTGGCCTTGACGACCCAGTCATCGATGTCAGCATTACCCCCAATCGTCAGGATTGCATGGGCGTGCGTGGCATTGCGCGCGATCTGGCGGCGGCAGGGCTGGGCACGCTAAAGCCGCTGGGCGAGGTGTATAAAATTGACTTGTCTGCGCCTTTGGAAGGTCGCGACACTGCGCCGAACGTCCGCACCGACGACGCAGCCGGTTGTCCGGCTTTTTATGCGCAATCAGTCTCCGGCGTGCGCAATGGTGGTTCGCCTGAATGGATGCGCGCCAAGTTGAAAGCGATTGGCCAAAAGCCAATTTCTGCCTTGGTCGACATCACCAATTTCCTGTCGATTGACCTTGGCCGCCCCCTACACGTCTATGACCAAGATAAGCTCAACGGTGCGCTGGTAGCGCGCAAAGCCGTGGACGGCGAACAGATAGTTGCGCTCAACGGCAAAACTTACACGTTGGATGCCAGTATGACAGTCATCGCCGACGACGCGTTGGTGCATGATATTGGCGGCATCATGGGCGGCGAACATAGCGGTGTTTCGGAAGACACTGTGAATGTTCTCATCGAATGCGCCTTTTTCGATCCTGAACATATTGCCCGCACGGGACAGAAGCTTGGCCTGACCAGCGATGCGCGCCAGCGTTTTGAACGCGGCGTTGATCCCGCCTTTCTCGACGACGGGCTGGCAATTGCCACAAAGCTTGTTCTTGACCTGGCCGGCGGCACCGCCAGTGCCATCACGCGCGCTGGCCAAGCGCCCGTTGCGCCACGCATATTTTCTTATGATACCGATTATTGCGACCGCCTCGGCGGGGTGGATGTTGCGCCAGAGGAACAGCGCAACATTCTTGAAAGACTTGGCTTTTCGGTCACATCAGACTGGCGCATAATTGTGCCGTCATGGCGTCGTGACGTCGATGGACCGGCCGATATTGTGGAAGAAGTAGTGCGCATGGTTGGCCTCGACAATGTCGTGTCGGTCCCATTGCCCCGCGCCGATGGCGTGGCCAAGCCCACCGCGACGCCCGCACAATCATTAGAACGCAAAGTCCGCCGCGCGGCTGCGGCACGTGGGCTGAATGAAGCGATCAACTGGTCCTTTCTGCCGCAAAAGGCCGCCGACGCCTTTGGCGGCGGCAATTGGAGCCTTGCGAACCCGATTTCCGAGGACATGAAGGTCATGCGACCTTCCTTGCTACCCGGGCTACTTTCCGCCGCGCAGCGCAACATGGACCGCGGCGCATCATCCGTTCGATTATTCGAAATTGGACGGCGCTATCTGACCGCCGCTGACGGTGCGAGCGACGAGCGGGTTACGGCGGGCATATTGCTGGCGGGTGAACGTTCCGCGCGAAACTGGGCTGCGGGTAAGGCCGCACGCTTTGATGCCTTTGACGCAAAGGCAGAAGCGATTGCCTTGCTCAAGGCCGCAGGCGTCGCCACAGATAATCTGCTGGTGATGGACGATGCCGGCGCGCATTATCATCCAGGACAGTCGGCGACCTTGCGTATGGGGCCCAAGACCATTTTGGCGGCCTTTGGCACTTTACACCCGGCAACTACAAAAACATTCGACCTTGATGGCAATGTCGTTGCCGCGGAAATCTTTTTGGATGCCATACCGTTGAAGAAAGCGAGCGGCTTCATGCGGCCAGCCTTCACACCGCCAGCGTTACAAGCGGTAACACGCGATTTTGCGTTTCTGGTCGCAGCAGACATGCCTGCCAATGATCTGGTTCGCGCCATAAAGGGATGTGACAAGGACAACATCGTGGCGGTCCGCCTGTTCGACCGCTTCGCCGGACAAGGCGTACCTGAAGGACAATTAAGCCTTGCGGTTGAGGTAACGCTCCAACCCACCGAAAAAAGCTATAGCGATGACGAGCTGAAAGCCATTTCGGACAAGGTCATAGCCGCGGCGACAAAATTGGGCGCTGCGCTGCGCGGATGAAAAAGGCCGGGGGATTGCCGCTGATCTGCTGACAAACGGGTTGAAGCGTTAATCATTCACCCCTAAGCCGCGCGGCATGACGCTCAACCGCCGGACCTTTGCCATTATTTCTCACCCTGATGCTGGCAAGACCACGCTGACGGAGAAATTGCTGCTGCAAGGTGGCGCGATTCACTTGGCCGGTGAAGTCAAGGCACGCGGGCAAGCGCGGCGCGCGCGTTCGGACTGGATGAAAATCGAACAACAACGCGGCATTTCGGTGACATCATCGGTGATGACGTTCCAGAAAGATGGCATTGTTTTCAACCTGCTCGATACGCCGGGGCATGAGGATTTTTCGGAAGATACCTACCGGACGCTGACGGCGGTCGATTCCGCCATCATGGTCATTGATGCGGCCAAGGGTATTGAGCCGCAAACCCGCAAGCTGTTTGAAGTCTGCCGCCTGCGCAGCGTGCCGATCATCACCTTCGTCAATAAGGTCGACCGCGAAGGCCGCGCCGCGTTTGAAACGATCGATGAGGTCGCCGACGCGCTTGCACTTGATGTCTGCCCAATGAATTGGCCCGTTGGCATGGGCGGCGAGTTTGAAGGCCTGTATGATTTCCATAGCGGCCGCCTCAGCCAACCGTCGGGCGACAGTAAGGCATTTGAAGGCAAAATGAGTGATCATAGCGGGCTTGACGCGGCCACGCTGGAACAGGTGTTGACGCCAGCGGGCGTAAACCGGCTGCGCGAAGAAGCGGAACTTGCGCAAGCGGGATATTCAGACTTTGACCTGACTGCGTTCCAGAACGGCGACCTAACGCCTGTATATTTCGGGTCTGCGTTGAAAGAATTTGGCGTGATCGAGCTGATTAACGCCATTGCGGCCTACGCCCCCCCACCCCGGCCACAGCCCAGTTCAAAGGGCAATATCGATCCGTCGGAAAAGGAAGTCACTGGCTTTATTTTTAAGGTGCAGGCCAATATGGACCCGCAACACCGTGACCGTATCGCATTCATGCGACTATGCTCAGGCACGTTTAAGCGCGGCATGAAGCTGACGCCATCCGGGCTTGGAAAGCCGGTTGCGATACATTCGCCAATCCTGTTTTTTGCCCAAGACCGCGAAATTGCCGACAGCGCCGAACCCGGCGACATCATCGGTATTCCCAACCATGGCACGCTGCGTGTTGGCGACACCTTGTCGGAACGCAATGAGGTGCGCTTTACAGGCCTGCCGAATTTTGCGCCGGAAATCTTGCGCCGTGTCGTGTTGCGCGACCCCACCAAGACCAAGCAGTTGCGCAAGGCGCTTGATGATTTGAGCGAAGAGGGCGTCATTCAGGTATTCTACCCTGAAATCGGTTCCAACTGGGTCATTGGCGTTGTCGGGCAATTACAATTGGACGTGCTGATCTCCCGGCTTGAGGCGGAGTATAAGGTCGATGCTTTCTTGGAAGCTGCGCCTTACGACACTGCGCGCTGGTTGATCGGTTCGGAAAGCGCATTGGCTCAATTTGTGTCGTTCAACGGCGGCAATATGGCCAAGGATCGCGATGGCCACCCTGTGTTTATGGCCCGCTCGTCATGGGATGTGGGGTATCAGCAGGAAAAGCATCCGGACCTGAAATTTAGCGCAACCAAAGAGCGCTAACGCCAGACAGCAACGCCAAAGGGTTCGATTTCGGGGCTACCGATGACGAATACTGCGCCGTCTGGTGCAGGGGCAGGCGCATGCGTTTCAGCGAGATTGAACGCGAAGGTCAGATCACCCCGGCGGCGCAAGCGCAAGGTCGGCGGCAGCGGCGTTATCGCGACCCCAGCCTCAGCGCACAGATCAACCAGCATGTTCTTGATACAGGCGTCGTCCGTCAACGTCGCGAGATACACGCTGCGCCCCGACCGGACAGCGGCGGGTGCGCCATCTTCATAAGTGGCGATGATATCCGCCGCGCCGACCTCAATCGTTTCGCGCCAGCGTCCGCTTTCATACACCGCGTTCTTGTATCTGATCGTGCCACTACAATCCGGACGCAGCGTTTCTACCGACGTCACCTTGATCGGCACAAATGCGCGCAATCGTCCCGGCGGCAGGCCCTCAACAATCGAAAACTCCGCCGTCTTTGCGCCGCAGCGCGGACCAAATAGTAGCAAGCCCTCGCTCGCGTTCAACGCATCAAACGCAGCATCATCAACAACCGCAAGCGTTGGCACGACAATCAATTTGTAACCATCCAACCGCGCGTCGCCTGCCGACACAAAGTCTACATCGACGCCAAGGCTGCGCAAGGCGCAATAATATTGGAATATGACCGCATCATACCGATAGCCCGCGCCTTGGCGTTCAATATCATCCACCCAGCCCGACACCGGATCTATGATAATCGCCACAGGGGCCTTAGGCGCCACCACCGACACGTCGCCCAGCAGCTGCATCTCTGCTGCCACCTGCTCCACCTCTGCCCATGCCGAGGCTGGCATATCGTCAGGCCGCAATAGCCCGGCATGCATTTGTTCCTGCGCAAATGGCACTTGCCGCCACCGGAAATACGCAACGCAGCCTGCGCCATGGGCAAAGGCCTGAAGCGTCCAATGGCGCACCATACCGAGTGCAGGGCGCGGATTATGCGGTGCCCAATTAACCGGGCCCGGCTGCTGCTCCATCACCCACCATGCACCCTTGGACAGGCCGCGTACCGAATCGAAATTCAGCGCGGCAAGGTCAGGATGTCCGGTGCGCATAAACGGCTTCCATTCCTCCGCCGACGCCTTCGCCATCAATTGATCCGAAAAGCCGAGCGGATAATTGTCATAGCTCACAAAATCGAGCGCCTGCGTTAAGGCCGCATTATCGACGCCCGTAGTCGCTGGCGGAATGATGTTGTGCGTGACCCATTGCTCAGGCCCGGCATGACGGCGAATGGCCGCTATCATGACGTCATGAAACCGCACAACTTGTTCCGATGCAAAACGGCGATAGGCCAAACGGTGCGCCGGGTTCGTCTCACACACCGTGAAAAACGGAAGTTCAATCTGGTCAAAACCATCATATTCCATGGACCAGAACACATTGCCCCATGCCGCATTCAACGTTTCAATATCACCGTAACGCTGCGCACAATATGCCCTGAATTTTTCCAACGCAGCTGGCGACGCGCTCATCATCGTGTCGTGGCAGCACAATTCATTGTCCGTCTGCCAACCCGCAACATGGGGGTGGCCGCCATATCGCCGCGCCATTGCGTCCGTAATGCGCTGCGCCTGCATTACATAAGTTTCGCTCGAAAAATCATAATGCCGCCGCGACCCGAACCCGCGGACCTGGCCCGTGTGAATATCAACTGGCAGAATATCAGGATATTTCACGCATAAATATTTGGGCGGTGTCGCGGTTGGCGTGCCCAAAACAACCTTTAGGCCCGCAGCGCCCAGGGTTTCGATCGCGCGGTCCATCCACGCCCAATCAAAAACGCCTTCGCTTTTTTCGATCCGCCCCCATGCAAATTCGCCAATCCGAACATAGGTCAGCCCAAGCGCACGCATCCGACGGGCGTCACGCGCCCAAAATTCTTCCGGCCAATGTTCGGGATAATAGCAGACACCTAACATACAGCATGTTTAGCGGACGCCGGGCCCCTGACAAGCCTGTAGAAATTGTGCCTTTGGGAATGCGCAAAAGATATACACTAGCGCCACAATTTCTGCATTCTGCCATTTTCTTGCCATGACTGGCGGTTATGCCGCACGGCATGACAATAGCTGGCCCCATTGATTCGCCTATGCGTAACAGCAATCTGACCGCGCATACCCCTGCAACCGATGTCCAGCCGGATACCGATGTTGCAATGCGCGCGGCTGCGCTCAAGCGCGTGCCCGATGATAAGGCGATGCTGCGCGCTGTGGCGGAATTGACGCGCGACTTGGGCACACCCAATCCCCGCATTTTCTGGTCCGACTTTCTCGCTTCTGCCTTTTTGGGCTATGCTGGCCTTGCCGTGGCAATCCTGTCCGGCAATCTTTGGCTTCAATGCGTGGCGGCTCTGCTATCGGTGCTTGCGCTATATCGCGCCGGCAGCTTCATCCATGAAGTCAGCCATGTAAAGCACTCGGCCCTACCCGGTTTCCGCTTTGGCTTTAACGCAGTGATCGGTGTGCCTCTACTCGTGCCGTCATACATGTATGAAGGCATTCACAATCTCCACCATGCGCGCACGCGCTATGGTACGGATCAGGATCCTGAATATCTGCCGCTGGCGTTGATGAAGCCTTGGACCTTACCGTTGTTCATCTTCGTCTCATTGTTCGCACCCTTTGCTTTGCTATTTCGCAACGCCGTGCTTGCGCCGATTTCGCTATTTATTCCGGCGCTTCGCCAGATTGTGGTGGAACGATATTCGGGCCTTGCAATCAATCCCGCCTTTCGCCGCCGTCCGGCCGAGGACGAAGCACAGCGCAACTGGATCATACAAGAAACTGCCGCGAGTATTTGGTCGATTGTCCTTCTGGGCGGCGTGTTAACTGGCTATATTCCGATGAAAGCCTTTCTGATATTTTTGGCCATCGTCTCCAGCGTTGCCGTGCTGAATCAAGTCCGCACGCTTGTCGCTCATTTATGGGAAAATGACGGCGAACCGTTAAGCGTTACTGCGCAGTTCCTCGACAGCGTCAACGTGCCGCCGCCCGGTATGCTGGCATCGATCTGGGCGCCCGTAGGACTGCGTTACCACGCGCTGCATCATTTGCTCCCCAGCGTGCCCTATCATGCCTTGGGCGAAGCCCACCGCCGACTGACGGCACAATTGGACCCCGACTCCGCCTATCACCGCGCAAATTACGATGGTTTGGCCGGATTAGTGACACGCCTCACGCGCAGCACGTTCGTGCGCGGCGCGTAAACCGCAAGGTTCATCGCAGAGCCAAAAGGGTCGCGACGGCAGTCATCAAAACTATCGAAATACTGGAGCGGGCGAAGGGATTCGAACCCTCGACCCCAACCTTGGCCAAATTCGGCTCTATTACATTTATGCTCTAAAACATATTTTTATAAATACTGTGAAAAATCCGAACGCGATCCGAACATTTTCAGCGCGATTTACTCAGAAGGCTTTTTGTTCAATGTTTTAGTGGAAGCCGCCACCTTAAAACGCGCCCGCCACTCGTAATCCTTTGTTTGGGTTTCCAGACAAGTGTGGATCGGCAGCTTTGCGCCCAAATGCCATTAGATTTAGCGAAATGGCACCACGAAAATTATTCGCGATGCCATCCTACCGGGACCTTTGTCCTACGCACCTACCCAAAGTGCGAGAATGGAATTCAACCACTAACTTCTGATAGAGCGCGTGAACGGTCTAACTAAAATTTGTAGCCCACTTCGACACCCATCAGGCGACGTGCGCCTGGCGAGATGAATGAACCGCCAAATTCGATCGCCGGAATGGCTTCGTTGATATATTTGCGGTTGAGCAAATTGTCAGCGAATGCCGTGACATTCCAGTTATCACCTTCAAGGCCAACTCGCAGGTTCAAGACACCAAAAGGATCACGCTTGGCGACGCTGTAATTGGCGTTTCCGACAGCCCCGGGCAGTGCGAGCGCGGAAATTGGCAGCAGCTGGCTGAAAATAGTCGCCCGTGTTTGGTCCTGAACGGTGTGGAACCAAGTTGCGCCGGTAATCCGATAATCGGCACGCAACACCAGATCAATGCTGTCGTTAAGCGGCGCATCAATCTGGGTACCGAGGTTGATTGTGTAGTCTGCAGTATAAGGCGATTTGTTGCCAACGGTGTAGGGCCGCGAAGCATTTTCCTTAATTTCGCTGTCCGTCAGGTTGACTGAACCGAAAACCTTCCAACCATCCAAAATTTTTGCGGTCGTGTTCAGCTCGACGCCCTTAACATCGACCTGGTCGATGTTGGAAACAACACGAAGCAGACCAAAGGAGCCGACGAAGAATTCGAAAAACTGCATGTCTGTGATCCGGGTGTAATACCCAGCAAGATCAAACGTGACGCGGTTGTCGAGCAACGATCCCTTGATACCCGCTTCAAACGAGCTAGACCGTTCTTTGCGGAACTGGTCATTGATCGTCACGCCTGCACCGATCGCAGGAATGTTGAAGTTTTCGTTCACGAGAGCCGACGAACCGGTGTTGTTGAAGCCGCCCGATTTAAATCCGATGCCCCAGTTAGCATAGATGTTTGTCGAGCTATTGGGCGTATAGCTAAGTGTTACCTTTGGCTGCACTTGCTTGAAGCTAGCGGATTTATCCGCAATTACGCCTGTTGCAGGAAGGCCGGGATTGATCTTCGTACCAGTAATTGGGTCGAACACATTTGGCACGAGGTTGGACGTTGTCCGATCCTCGACGTCATAACGCAATGCGACGCCAGCTTTGAATTGATCGGACATTTTATAGTCGAGCGAACCAAATGCAGCATAAACATCGGTCTTGAACGTGTCGTTGAACAACTGCGAAGTCGGGTTGCTGCTGCCCGGTGCGTTGTACAGCGACCGGCTGACACCTTGACCTAAGTCCGCGCCGAGGCTGACGCCCACAGTGCGGTCGATGTGCAGTCCATAGACACCCAATTGCCAATTCAGCGCGCTATCATTATTAGACGCGAGACGGATTTCACCGCTTATGTCCTTTTGATTGCGAATTTGCAGCTGCGTGCCGTCGCAGGTTGTTGGGCTGTACGCACCAAAGGTTGAGCCTGTCGCAGGTGCAAAAATAAACGGCACCGGAACTTGTCCGACAAAACCAGGAGGGTTCAGCGGGAACCCAGTCAAATCAGCAGTCGTTGCAAAGCACTCGTTCTCAACGGCAATGTTTGTTGGGTTCGCAGGCGCGCCGAGGGCTGGTGAAATATAACGCGCGAAATCTGCCGATGTCCCGTCTGCGGTCAGGCTTTGGTCAACGTCGGAATACAAAGCCCATGCGGTTAAACGCGTTGAACCAAAGTCATGATCTATTTTTGCAGAGAGATCGATTGACCGTTGGTCGTTCGTCGGCCGGATGTTGCTATAGTAACGCAGTTCGTGCGCGTCGACGTCTTCGAAGAACGCGCCACCAAGTGCTTCGATATGAAACACTGAGTTGAAGTTGATGGATGCACCGGAGAACTTGGAATAGCGAGCTTTTACGTCAAGTTCAGTCGCATCGCCCAGTTGCGCCATAAAGCGGCCGTCGATGGAGTAAACCTCTTGGTCATCGACCACCTTTTGATCGAGATACAGGTTCCGGTAAAAACCGTCCGTGCTGCGGTAGTTGCCCGACAATACAAAGCCTGCATTATCACCCAAGGGCGATGAGATGTAGGCAGTTCCCTCAATCGTTTGTTCGTTGGCGTAGCTGAGTTTAACAGCGCCTTCCAGAACATCACCAGGCTTCACTGTCGATACGACAATCGCGCCGGCCGCAGCGTTGCGACCATAGATTGCGCCTTGTGGGCCCTTCAATATTTCGATCTGGCGCAGCGTACCTTGTGTTTGATTGAGCTGCGCCGTGTTCGTCTTCAAAATGCCGTCAACGACCAACGCGACTGAGCTTTCAGCGTCACGCGCACCGTTAATGCCGCGGATGTTTATCTGGGTATCACCGGCTTCGGCGGTTCCCGTTACGATGGTTACCCCGGGTGTAAGTTGGGCAAAGCCTTGCGCATTGTCTGCACCGGTTTTTGCAAGCGCGTCGGCGTCAATGACGGATACAGAAGCAGGAACGTCAACAAGCCGCTCATTCTGGCGACGCGCGGTTACAATGATTTCTTCAGCTTCAACGCTCTCTTCGGCATTTTGCGCGAACGCCATGGTCGGAACTAAAACACTGGCTGCTATCGATGATAGGAGTGCACTTTTCCCAATACGCATGTAACCTTACTCCCTTGATTTACCAATTATTGATTTGGTGACAGCTTATTGTATACAAATAGCATTAGTCAAGAGGAGCGTTACAGTAATGTCCCGGGCATCGGAACGAGCATATAATCACATACGCAGCATGATTTTGTCCGGCGAATTACAGCCGGGTTCGCAAATTCGTGAGGAAGCGCTTGCTGAATTATGCGGAGTCTCACGCACGCCCGTACGTGATTCTCTTCGGCGACTTGAGGCGGAAATGTTCATTCGGCGCAATGATTCACAGCGTAGCTTCGTTGCGGATTGGTCGCTCGACGACCTTGAAGACGCTTTCCAGTTGCGCGCTATGCTAGAATCACGTGCTGCAAAACGCGCAGCGAGCCGCATTACCCGTGAGCAACTGGCCCTGCTGCGCTTCCACAACGCGCAACTAAAACAGGCTATCGGATTGCCAAATCCCGATGTACCAAAATTTTTGGATCACAACCGGCAATTCCATGCGATTATCCTTGCGGCGGCCGCATCGGAGCGCCTTGCCAACATGCTTGGGCAGGTTACCGAACAACCTGTCATCCTTCGCACAGCGCGACAATATGACTTAGAAAATCTGCGCCGTTCGCACAGCGAGCATGACGAATTGCTTATCGCATTTGACAAGCGCGATGGTGAATGGGCCGCTGCCGTAATGACCGGTCATATCCGACGCGCCTTTCACGCTTATGCCGAAGCGCATTCGACCGACACCGAAATTCGAAAGTCCAGTTGGGCGGCATAATCCTATTTTATTTTGTATACAATTATGCCATTTACGAGGCGATGAATGTTTCTGACCACATCGAGTTTGTCGAAGTCGGCCCCCGCGACGGCCTCCAAAATGAGGCTGTATTGGTTTCGACTGAGAATAAGTTGGCGCTGATAAACAGGGCCATCGATGCTGGTGCGCGCCGTATTGAGGTTACGAGTTTTGTAAATCCAAAGCGCGTCCCGCAAATGGCGGATGCAGAGGATGTGTGCGCGGGTCTGCCCGATCGCGACGACGTCACGTTTATTGGACTGGTTATGAATTTACGTGGTGCAGAGCGCGCCATTGCCGCAGGAAATATCAATCAGCTGGGTGCGGTAGCGGTCGCAACCGATACCTTCGCCATGGCCAATCAAGGGCAAAGCAGCAACGAATCGGTCGAAGCGGCGAAGGCCATTATCGTCCTTGCGCACGCCGAAGGGCATACAGCACAATGCACAATTGCAGCATCCTTTGGTTGTCCATTCGAAGGTGAAGTGGCCGACAGGCGCGTTATCGAAATGGCTGTAGCGATAGCAGAGGCTGGTCCCGTAGAAATTGCATTGGCGGACACTATTGGGGTTGGAAACCCAGCCCATGTTGCGCGCCTCGTGACGCAAATTCGTAAAGAGGTTCACCCTCTTCCTGTTCGGGTGCATTTCCATAACACCCGCAACACGGGCCTCGCGAACGTGTGGGCCGCTGTTGGCGCAGGCGCCAGCGTCGTCGATGCATCGCTTGGTGGGCTTGGCGGATGTCCATTTGCGCCGGGCGCAGCGGGTAATGTGCCTAGTGAAGACGTCGTCTACATGCTTGAACGTGCTGGCGTGCGTACCGGAATGAATTTGCATAGCCTGATTGAGGCGAGCAACTGGCTTTCAGAAATTATGGGCAGAAAACTACCCGGCATGGTGGCGCAATCGCCATCATTTCCAAAAGCAGCGTGAGGAGAGTTTAATGGGGTATCGTTTGGGCGTGGATGTCGGCGGGACTTTTACCGACCTGTTGCTGTTCAATGCAGAGACTGGCGCGTTTTGGAGGCACAAAACGCCGTCGACGCCGCATGACAGCAGCGAGGGCATATTAAACGGCGTCAACGCGATTTGCGCAAACGCTGGCGTAGATGCGGCAGGCATTGAATATTTCCTCCACGGAACCACGGTGGCGACGAATGCCGTGCTTGAAGGCAAAGGCGCGCGCGTTGGCCTGATCGTCACTGAGGGATATCGCGACATCATGCAGATCGCACGGTCTTATGTGCCTGGTGGTCTTGCCGCGTGGATTATCTGGCCAAAGCCGACACCGTTGGCTGCCTTGGAAGATACTGTCACTGTCGGTGGACGGATGAATGCCCAAGGCGAAGAAGTTCGTCCGCTGGATATAGCCTCGGCAAAAACGGCTCTCACTTATCTGAAGGAGCAGGGTGTCGAAGCGATCACCGTCAGCTTCATGAACGCATACACCAATGGCGCGCATGAAAAGCATGTGGGCGATCTCGCTCGTGAAATGATGCCGAATGTTCCGGTGTCACTCAGCCATGAAGTTCTGCCTGAAATGCAGGAATATGAGCGGACGCTAACAACCGTTGCGAACGCCGCCGTGCGTCCAGTAGTCGGGAAATACATCTCCAATCTGCGGAGCAAGTTGGCTGACGCTGGCTTCACCGGCAAGCTGTCATTGTTGCGGTCCGATGGTGGATTGATGTCGGCGCAAAAAGCGCAGGAGCATCCTGTCGACATCTTGATGTCCGGCCCAGCGGGCGGTGTAACAGGCGCGCTTTGGGTGGGTAAAAATGCAGGCATCAAGAATATCCTGACGCTTGATGTTGGTGGCACATCCACCGATGTCGCCCTGATCGAAAACCTTGAACCCCGGCGCGTGCGCACGACGGAGGTCGGCCATTTGGCGGTGCGTGCATCTTCGCTTGATGTCAAAACCGTTGGTGCAGGCGGCGGTTCGATTGCCTATGTACCTGAATTGACCAAGGCGTTGCGTGTTGGCCCGCAGTCAGCTGGCGCTGTTCCCGGACCAGTCGCTTATGGTAAGGGCGGGGAAGCGCCAACCGTAACCGACGCCAATGTGGTATTGGGGTATCTTCCTGAAAATCTTTTGGGCGGAACGTTCCAGCTTGACCGCGAGGGCGCGAAAAAAGCGGTGCAAACTATCGCTGACGCGCTCGGCATTGACCTAATGGCCGCTGCGCGCGGTATCATTGATATTGTGAACGAAAATATGTTCGGCGCGCTGCGCATGATTTCGGTGCAGCAGGGGTATGACCCACGGCATTTTGCTCTGATGGGCTTTGGCGGCGCTGGACCATTGCACGTAAACGCCGTTGCAAGACTGATGGGCAGCTGGCCTGCCGTGTCACCCGTTTCGCCAGGCGTATTGTGCGCATTGGGCGATGCCACGACGCGGATGCGTACAGAGACAGCGCGCAGCTTTTCACGGCTGGCGACAACAACCGATGCGGCCGAACTCATCGCTATTTTGAAAGAGATGGCAGAGCAGACGCGTGCGCAGCTGCAGTCAGATGGCATCAACGATGCCGACATCACCAGCGAGTTCGAAATTGACGTCCGCTATGCGGGGCAAGCGTTCGAAGTGCCGTTGACGATCACACCCGACGTTTTGGAACGTGATGGCGTTGCTGGAATTCTGGCGCGTTTCGACGAAGAGCATCTGCGGTTGTTCACCTTCAACATGGATACGCCGCACGAAATCGTGAACTTGCGCGCCGTTGCCTTGGGGCAACCGCTCGACTTGCCAGCTGCGGAATTGCCAAAGGGTGATGGAAGCCCCGCAGCGGCCAAAATGCGCGACCATGTTTTGTGGATGGATGGCAAAGAACAGGCTGCAGTCATCTATGACCGATCAAAGCTGCGACAGGGGGATGTCATTCCTGGTCCGGCCATTGTGGTCGAAATGGATTCGACGACACTTATCGAAACTGGCTGCGTCGCAATCGTCGACAAGGTCGGCAATATCCTGATCAATCTGGCTTGAGGAGGCGAACGACATGCCCGCCCAAATCATTCAAACGAACAACACCCCCTTCAACAAAATCGCTATCGATCCGGTTACGCTAGACATCATCGAAAACGCGCTGCGTAATGCCCGCATCGAAATGGATGCGACGTTGGTGCGCACAGCCATGTCGCCAGGTATTCGTGAACAGGGGGATGCATTCCCGTTGATAGCGGATCACACCGGCAAAATGATTGTTGGCCAGTTTGGCAGTTTTATCGGTGGTTTCCTCGATAACTTCGACGGAACACTCGAAGACGGCGATATGATTTTCTTGTCCGACCCCTATTCTTGCGCCGGCGCGGTTAGCCATTCGAATGACTGGCTCGTGCTCTTGCCTGTTTTCAAAGACGGACGTCTGATCGCTTTTACGTCAATGTTTGGCCACCAGTCCGACATTGGCGGAAAAGTTGTCGGCTCGATGCCAATTAACGCCCGTTCAATTTTTGAGGAGGGCGTTCGCATTCCGCCCGTCAAAATCTGGAAAAAGGGCGAATATAATGACGATCTGATGAAGCTCGTCATGCACCAGACCCGCAAGCCCGATTGGTGTCAGGCGGATTTGAACGCACTTATCGCTTCCTGCCGGGTTGCAGCGCGCCGTGTTGTCGAAATGGCCGCGCGCTTTGGTGATGATGTCTACATCTCGGCAACACAAGAGTTGCTGGCGCGAAACCACCGCGCCATGAAATCGCTTATTGCTATGGCCATTGGCGAAGAACCGGTCAGCTTCGAAGATTATATCTGCGACGACGGCATGGGCGCTGGCCCGTATAAAATTAAGTGCACCATGTGGCGCGACGGCGAAAAGGTTGTGCTCGATTTTGCCGGCACGGACCCGCAAAGTCAGGCTTCAATCAACTTTCTGCTTAACGAAAACATGTTCAAAATGTTCTTTGGCATTTACATGATCATGGTCTTCGATCCCCAAATTCTCTTTAACGATGGCTTTTATGATCTGATCGATGTCCGCATTCCGGACGGCTCTCTTCTCAAGCCGAAATTTCCAGCAGCGCTCTCGGGTCGCACCCACGCGCTGGGCCGCATTTTCGATATTTTAGGTGGTCTCTTGGGGCAGAAAACACCCGAATTCCTAAATGCTGCTGGTTTTTCCTCAAGCCCCCATGTCTTCTATTCTGGCAATGATAAAAAGGGTGACTGGTTCCAGCTGTTCCAGATAGGCTTTGGTGGAATTCCCGGACGTCCAATGGGCGACGGGCCAGACGGCCACTCGCTATGGCCGGGCTTTACCAATGTACCCAATGAATTTTTGGAGCGGTATTTCCCATTGATAATCGAACGTTATGAAACCGAGCCCGACAGCGGTGGGGCTGGTCTGCATCGTGGCGGCAATGGTATCCACATGACCTACCGTTTCTTGGCGACAGGCACGATCTCGATCCACGATGACCGTTGGTTCGTGCCTCCGTGGGGCGTCAATGGCGGTGAGCCTGGCAAGCGCGCACGCAAAATTCTCGAAAAAGCTGACGGCACTTCGCAGATTATCGGCAATAAGGTCGAGGACATCCATGTCGAAGAGGGCGATCAATTGCACTTTATCACGTGGGGTGGTGGCGGTTGGGGCGACGCACTTGACCGTGATCCGGCATTGGTTGGCAAAGAAATCATCCAAGGGCTTGTTACTGTCGAAGGCGCAAAAGCTTATGGCGTAATTGCCAACGCACATGGCGTAGTAGATGTCGATGCCACTGAGGCCTTGCGCAGCCGTTTGCGGCAAGAGCGCGGCGAACTTCCATTGTTCAATTACGGGCCGGGTATTGAAACGCTGCGAGCCAATTGCGAGGCGGAAACAGGCCTGAAGGCTCCTGTTCAGCCTGTCTGGACAGCGCTGGAGGCTGCTGAGTGAGTGCACTTAAGGGTTTACGTGTTGTTGAACTCGGACAGCTGCTCGCTGGACCGTTTTGCGGACAACTACTGGGCGATATGGGCGCAGAAGTTATCAAGGTCGAGCCCCCGGGCGCGGGCGACCCAATGCGCGTGTGGGGCCAAGGCGAAGAAAAGGTGCAATGGGAAGTCATTGCACGAAACAAGAAATCTGTTTCGGCCAATTTGCGGATTCCAGAAGGGCAGGCGCTGGTCCGCCAATTGATTGGCATAGCCGATATCTTGGTCGAGAATTTCAAGCCCGGCACGATGGAAAAATGGGGCTTTTCTCCAGAAGCGCTTTTGGCTGAACATCCGAGCCTGATCATTGCACGCATGTCGGGCTATGGCCAGACGGGGCCCTATTCAGACCGCGCAGGCTTTGGTGGCATTGGCGAAGCAATGGGCGGCTGGCGCTATATTGTGGGTGAGCCTGATCGATCACCAAGCCGCATGGGCATTTCCATCGGCGACACGTTGACCGCCACTTATGGTTGCATGGGCGTGCTTGCAGCATTGCACCATCGCAACGTCACTGGTCAGGGGCAAGTTATCGATGCCGCGCTTTATGAAAGTGTATTGCAAGTCATGGAGGGGCTGGTCCCCGAATATGACCATAGCGGCTTTATTCGGGAACGCTCCGGTTCAATTCTACCCGGCATTGCGCCATCCAACGTCTATGTTTGCAAGGATGGCGAATATATGATTGGCGCGAACAAAGACTCGCTGTGGCAAAGATTGGCAGAAGCTATGGGCGTGCCCGACCTTGGGACGGACCCTCGGTTCGCAACGCATCTTGCGCGCGGCCACAACCAGTTGGAACTTGATGAAATTATCAATGCCTGGACGGCCACACTTACCGTTGATGAAGTCGACGCGTTGATGATTGCATATTCAATCCCCGCAGGCCGGGTATACCGCGCGCCGGAGATGCTCGAGGATCCGCATTTTCAAGCGCGGGAAGCAATTATCGAAGTCGAGACAGAGCGGTACGGCAAGCTGAAAATGCAGGGTGCGTTTCCGAAGATGTCGGCCACTCCTAGCAGCGTTCGCTCCCCCGCACCATCAATTGTAGGCCAACATAATGCCGAAATATATGGCGGCTTACTTGGGATGGATACTGCGGAGTTGGATAGGCTGAAGGCGGCTGGCGCAATCTGATGCCGCAACAGAATGACGAACTGACCGCAAATTATGTCGGCGCGTTCGACGGCCGTCTTTCTTTTGGTAAACGCCCTGCGCTTCTCATCGTCGATTTTGTTATGGCGTACCTGGACCCTGCATCGCCTTTGTACGCGCAGGTTGAGGATGCGTTGGCCAGCAACGAACGCCTGCTGGCGGCTGCGCGGGCTGCCGGAATCCCGGTCTTCTTTACGAATGTCGTGTATCAGGCAGATGGCGCAGACGGCGGTTTGTTCTACAAGAAAATCCCGTCGCTTCGGGTGTTTTTGGAAGGGTCGCCATTAGGCGCATTTCCCCCGTCGCTTCAACCGGTGGACGGCGAGCGCGTCATTTCAAAACAGTTCGCGTCGGCATTTTTTGGGACATCACTTGCAGAGACGCTTTCTGACGAAGGGATAGACACATTGCTCATAACAGGGCTTTCGACTTCAGGATGTGTGCGCGCAACGGCGCTGGACGCATTGCAGTCCGGCTTTGCACCTTTCGTCGTGCGTGAAGCCTGTGGCGATCGGCATTCGGCACCACATGAAGCTAATCTGTTCGACCTACAGGCCAAATATGCAGAAGTCGTTTCGGAACGTGAAGCTTGTGCTCTTATATCTGCGAGCGTGGGGCTATAACTAAATTAGAGAAAGAAGGTGGATATGGGCCATCTAAACTCTCCACTAAACATAAACCCGGCGACACGCACAAAAACCGAAGTGGTATATGCTCCAAATAGCGAAGTCAGCCTTGGTTCGGGTTAAGCCGAAGCAAAAAATCATAGCTTTCGGACTTGTAGTGCAACAGCATACTCGCCTTTAATTCCTAACCTTAGAAATTGACCCATGGGAAAAACATGCTACTTTGTAGTATACGTTCCAGCAAAACGATGGGAGTTTTTTATGGTAGCTGCATCACAGGTCGTTTTGACGGCGACAGAACGCGTCACACTGGGAGTACCCGCAGCAGAGGCTGTTGCCGAAGAGTCGTCCAATCGCGGTGCCCGCAAGGTTTTCATCTTGGCCAGTTCACATCTTAACCAGAAAACGGACGAGATCCGTCGGATCGAGGCCGCATTAGGCACGCGCCATGTTGCGACCCATGACGGCATCCAGCCGCACGCACCTCGCGGCGACGTCCTCAAAGCAGCGGAACATGCGCGGTCGGTGGGCGCCGATCTAATTATTACAGTTGGTGGTGGTTCGGTGACGGATGCAGGAAAAATCATGCTCATCTGCCTCAAGCACAATATCACCACGGTAGAACAGTTTGATAATTTTCGCACTCGTGTGGAAGAGGACGGAACTGTTACGAACCCGGCATTTGATGCCCCGGACGTTCGCGCGATTTGTGTCCCGACAACCCTGTCGGGCGGAGAGTTTAACCCGCTTTCCGGCGCAACCGATGAAAAAATAAAGCAAAAGCAGGCTTATGCCCAACGCGACATGGTTCCTGTTTGCGTCGTGCTTGATCCGGCAATTACTGTGCATACGCCTGAATGGCTATGGTTATCGACCGGCGTTCGTTCGGTGGATCATGCCACGGAAACGCTGGCGTCACTGCTTTCTAACGATTTCTGTGATGGGCTGGCGGACAGCGCGCTTCGCCTACTTGCAGAGGGTTTGCGGGAAGTTAAAGCAAATCCCGCAAATCTTGACGCGCGTCTGAAATGCCAAATCGGGGCATGGCAGTCGATGATCCCGATTATTGGAGGCGTCCCGATGGGCGCAAGCCATGCTATCGGGCATGTGCTGGGCGGGACGTGCGATGTCCCCCATGGGTATACTTCCTGCGTTATGTCACCTTTTGTTCAGGCTTATAACTTGGAAGTGAACGCGCACAGACAAAAGCGGATCAGCGCCTGTTTGGGCGATGCAAGCAAGCCTGCCTCGGAGTTACTGGATACGCTAATCCGAGGCCTCGGGATGCCGCGATCATTGCGTGAAGTGGGGGTTGTCGAAAGCCAGTTGCAACTTATCGCTGACTATACTCTTGAAGACATCTGGGGGCGTACAAACCCTCGTCCAATAACCAAATCCGCGGATGTAATGAGCATCCTGCAGACGGCGATGGGTTAATCGCAAGTTGGGAAAACTGATGCCGGAAGCCGTATTAAAAGTTCGAAAATCGACACAATTAAAGGATGAGATCGCAGCCTATAAAAGGCGCCGTATCCTTGAAGAAGCGAGCCACTTGTTTTACACATACGGATATGAAACGACGACCCTAGATGCTGTGGCGGAACAACTGAATGTGACGAAACCATTCATCTACTCCTATTACAAAAATAAAGGCGAGTTGCTTTACGAAATTTGCCAAACAGGTATCCAGCTCTCTCTTAATGTTCTCGAAGAGGCGCTGTCTATTGAAGGCACCGCTACTGAACGGCTCAAAATGGTGGCCGAGCGGGTTGCCCGCATAATTATTGAAAATCAGCGGTACATCAGTGTTTATCTGAGAGAGGAAAAGAGCCTAGATGTTGAGGATGCAAGGCGCATTCGTGATTTGCGACACCAGTTTGATCTTCAGTTGAGCGACCTACTTGAAAAGGGAAAGCGGACGGGCGAGTTTGATATTCGACACCCTTCGCAGACGGCGATTTGGGTCAGCGGGCTACTGACATGGATTGCGCTTTGGTATCACGACGGCGGGCGCTGGTCGGCAACTGAAGTTGTCATGGACGCGATCAACATGATCATGAAAATGGTGCTCCCAGGGACTGCCCAACGTGGTTGAGCAGATGGCTGCTGCCACCCATAGCGATCCCCGCGTCCTTGACCGTAATACCTGCGTGTTGCGCTACTTGATTGATGATTGGGCGCAAAAGCAGCCCGATAAAGTCTATGCCATATTTGAAGATGGTGGCTGCTGGACCTATGCTGAGTTGCGCGAGCTGGTAATCAGCAAGGCGGCAGGACTACAGAAGTTGGGCGTAAAACGCGGCAACCATGTTGCTGTCTGGATGGCGAATGGCAGAGAAGCGTTGATCGCCTTCTACGCAATCAACTACATAGGTGCCGTGTTTGTGCCCTTTAACACCGCCTATCGCGGGACCATATTGGAGCATGTCCTTGCGAATTCGGACGCCGAACTTCTCATTGCCCACGCAGGCCTTCTTGATCGCTTAGACGGGATCAACACAGCCGCCATTTCAAAAATTGTGACACTGGGCAAGCTCGCAACAACATCCGCACTTGAAACAATCGATTTTGTTAACGTCAACGGGACCGAGGATGAACTTCAACCGCTTGCCAGCCCAATCGAACCTTGGGAAAATCAGTCTATCATTTACACGTCAGGAACAACGGGCCCATCAAAGGGCGTGCTGTCCTCCTATCTTCATCTCTTCACCAATGCCGGGCCTGAAAGCTGGCACTTTGTTACTGGTGAGGACCGTTATCTTGTTAACATGCCGATTTTCCACATTGGAGGCCTTGGTATTCCTTTCGTGATGCTCGCGCGCGGCGGATCGATTGCCCTAATGGAGAACTTCTCAACCGACAGCTTCTGGGATTTTGTGCGGAAGACTGAATGCACGGTTATCTTCTTGCTCGGCGTCATGGCAACCTTCTTGATGAAACGACTCCCGGCTCCGGATGACCGAGATAACAATGTACGCGTCGCTTTCATGGTACCGTTGACTGATGCCGCGGGGCCGTTCCACGAACGCTTTGGAATTGACGTATTCACGATATTCAACATGACCGAAATTTCTTCACCGATTGTGTCAGAGGCCAACCCAAATAAGCTTGGTACATGCGGCAAAGTGCGCGCGGGCGTCGAAGTGCGATTGGTGGATAGCAATGATTGCGAAGTGCCGATCGGGTCCGTTGGAGAAATGATTGTGCGCACGGACCGACCGTGGGCAATGAATAGTGGCTATCACAAAAACCCACAAGCGACAGCAATAGCATGGCGCAATGGTTGGTTTCATACGGGCGATGCGTTTCGCCGCGACAATGAGGGTTTCTTTTACTTTGTTGACCGCGTGAAGGATGCAATCCGAAGACGCGGCGAGAATATCTCGTCCTTCGAAGTAGAGAGTGAAGTGATGGCTCATCCTCACGTACGCGAGGCCGCCGTAATTGCAGTGCCTAGTGAATATTCTGAGGACGAAGTGATGGCGGTAATAGCGCCAGTGCCGGGTGTAACCGTAGATTATGTTGAGCTAATCGAGTTTCTAACTTCGCGCCTACCCTATTTCATGGTGCCGCGTTACATCAGAATGATGGACGACCTGCCAAAAACACCGACAGCTAAGGTTATGAAAGCCGAATTGCGCGTCGCTGGTATTACTGCCGACAGTTGGGACCGTGAGGCAAGCGGCATCAAGTTGCGCAAGGAAAAACTATAGTGGCTGCCAACTTGCGCTAAGCGCTGTAAGGCCACGGAACATGAAGCCGTCCTGCCGCCATCGCGCCGATGCGACATCTACTTTCAATCCGGGCAAACGCTTTGCGAGTGTAGTAAAGGCAATTTCGCCTTCCAACCGTGCCAACTCTGCTCCAACACAAAAGTGAATACCTCCGCCGAACGAGAGATGCCTAGGGCCCTTGCGCTCTATGTCAAAAATATCCGGAGCGTCGAATATTTCGGGATCGCGATTGCCCGCTGCAACTAGTGTTAGCACACGCTCACCTGCGTGAATTGTCTTGTCGCCTAGAGTCACATCCTTGAAAGCCGTTCGGTTTGTTCCGACCAGTGAACTCTCGTAGCGCAGAATCTCTTCGCTGGCCGAAGCAGCAAGCGTAGGGTCCGCTACCAGCTTGGCCCATTGATCCGGAAATTTGTGAAGCGATAACAGACCATTCCCGATCATATGTGCGGTTGTTTCAAATCCAGCTCCAAAAAGCCCGATGGCGACCGTTGCCATCTCATGATCGGTCAGCGGCCCATTCTCATCGCAGGCGTTGCACAGTCCGGTCGCCAGATCATCGCGGGGTTCGATCCGGCGCGCTGCAAAAATCTTGCCAAAAAATTCTTCAAGGAAATCGATCTGGCTGTTAGCCAGCGCCAGCACGTCAGGTTCGAAAGCGCGCATTTCAAAAACTATAAAAGAATCCGCGATCGCTTGATTAAGCGCGGCAAGGACGTCGTCAGAAGCCTCCTGAGGGGACAAACCAAGCATGTCACACATGACGAGTGTGGGGAAGCGGTAGGCAAATTGGTGAATCACCTCCATCTCCCCACTACCGATCACTGCGTCAAGCAAGCGATCTGCAATTGCCTGCACGCGGGGGCGCATTTCCGCCACCCGCCGCGCCGTCAGGGCTTGGGTCACAAGCCCGCGCACGCGCGTGTGCCTTGGGGGATCCTGATAGAGAAAAATCTCGGATAACCAGCGATAGGCGGAGTGAGACAGAACATCAAAATCAGGCCCATAGAAGAGCTGGATATTGCGGATGAAATCACCCTGCCCGAAATTCTCACGGTCCATCAGGACCGTGCGAACATCATCATACCTTGTGGCAACCCAGAACCCAAGCTCCGAAAAATGAACCGGATCCTGTTCACGCAAAGCCTTAAACAGCGGGTAAGGATCCAGCTTAAGCTGAGGATCTGTTGGATCAAATATGGCTCTATCGTTTGCCATTCAGGCTAGCCCCTAGAATTTTACGCCGAGCGTTACCCCATATGTTTGTGGCGGAGCTACCGAACCTACTCGAACGCTGTTGAATAATGGTGCTGTTATAATGTTATTGGTAACCACCAGCTCGTCTGAGAGATTTCGGCCCCATAAATCAATCGACCACATGCCGTTATCAGGTGTGTATTTTACACCAGCATTGATTAGGGCATAAGGTGCTTGCGTGGCATCAGCGTTATTAAATTCCGTGAAATACACTCGATCCTGCCAGTTAATGTCGGCGCGAAGGTTTAATTTACCCGAACCATTTATCAGAATGTCATAATCGGCACCGGCCCGGAAAGACCATTCCGGCGCATTAGACAAACGGTTACCGGCAAGGCTCACTACCTGAAAGTCTTGGCGATAATCGCCGCTGTCGAACTGTTTATATTTCGCATTTAGATACGTACCAAACAATTCGATTGTCAGGCCAGGCGCTGGCTTCGCGCGGAGTTCGGCTTCGAGACCAAAGTTGCGTGCAGATGCCGCATTTACCGTTGTTACGACGCTGGTGGCATCTACAAATCCGACCTGAAGATCGGAATAGTCCATGTAGAAGCCAGCTACGTTTGCTTGCAGGCGATTGTCCAATGCTGAAGTCTTTACACCTAGCTCATAGCTCCAAACAAATTCGGGGTTAATGACATCATTGCGAGATCCAACATTGATAACACCGGATTTGAACCCTCGGGTAACCGACCCATAAAGCAGCGTGCTATCAGTTGCCTGATAGTTTAATGTAAGCGTTGGAGTAAAGGCACTCCACCCCTTCTTCTTGTCAGTCGAAACCGATCCTAAGAAGTCGAAACTACCTACACCATCCCGATTTTCGTGGCTGTAGCGTCCGCCAAGTGTCACTTTAAACTTGTCGCTTACTGCGTAGCTTCCTTGAGCATAGAGCCCGATGGCATCAATTGTTACGGTGCCCTGTTGAAGATAATTAGCCTCGTCAAAAGTGTTTGCAGGCACGCCGAACAGAACGCCTAAATTGGTAAGCGGTACCCGTACACTACCGAACAGCTTTTCATTAAAATACATTCCGCCGATAATCGCATCAAACTTGTCGCTCGAATAACTACCTACAAATTCCTGGCTGAAAGTTTTGCTGTTTTCGTCGTAGTTGTTTTGGCCAAACAGGTTAGCATCCGAAGCATCGAGATCGTCGCGATTGAAGCGCTTAAACTTGTGATAGGATGAAATAGATTTCAAATTCCAGTCACCAGGCGTCCATTCAATTGTGCCAGTTACGCTTTGCCCATCACGTTCATTTAACGGCTCCTGATCGGAATAGATATTGCGCAGGTTTGCTGTCTTGCCGGCAGCAGCCGCTACCGACAAAATAGATTTTCCGCCTAGAATGGCACCGAGTTGGTTTTCCGGGGCAACCGTCGGTCCAAAATAATGAAACGCATAATTGCTATCCTTTTCATGAAAAACTTCTCCGGATACTAGGATGTTTACCGTTTCACCCGCCTTAAAAAGCAGGGCGCCGCGCAAAGCATACGCGTCGCGATCATCGATATCTTTGCCGGTAAATTCATTAATGCCATACCCATCGCGACGATCATACTTTCCTGATACGCGAGCCAAGATCTTCTCGCCGGCAATTGGTCCACCCACCGCGCCTTCGACGCTGAGCGCGTTATAATTTCCATAGGTCAATTGCGCATAGCCATCGAGTTCGTCGGTTGGGCGCTTTGTGATTAGGTTGATTGCCCCAGCTGTGGCACCACGACCGTAAAGTGTTCCCTGCGGACCGCGCAGCACTTCGACCCGCTCAAGATCGTAAAAGCCAGATAACTGGGCCGCCGGCCTTGCAATCTGCGCCCCATCTTGCAGAAAGGCCACGCCTCCGTCAGCACCAAGATCGATGCTGGTTAGGCCGATCCCACGAATAAAAATTCGGTTTACACCAAATTGGTCACCGACCGAAAGGTTGGGGATAGCTGAAGCAAGTGAGGCAACATCCTTAATTCCCCCTGCGCCAAGGTCATCCCCTGCGACAGCCGTTATCGAAGCTGGGACCTTTGAAAGGGCTTCTGAATTACGCGTTGCGGTTACAATTATATCACCAAGCCCCGTGTCGTCCTGCGCCTTAGATTGCGCAAATGCAGGGTTTGCTATTGATGCAAGTGAGGCAGTACTGAGCAGCGTTAAGATATGAAGCATTCTTAACGGATTACGCGCTGATAAAGTTGTGCCTGCTACCAATTTCTTCGACTGAGCCATCTCACCATCTCCCCTAATTCGTCTTATCTAACGTATATTTTTATACTATCACGTAGATGTATTTTATTTTAAGTAGAATGCAAGCGAGAATGTAAATGTAGCTATTCCAAGGTAATTTATGACGATAATATCGAGCTTGAAAGCTGCTTTATGAGTGACACGCAGACATTTGAATTTCTGTCCGATTCCGAGCTTTTAAGAGCGGAGCTTGAGGGTGCTGACGCGGCAACTCTGCTCCTTGTATTGGTTCAATTAACGGGAGATACCCACATTTTGGCTCGGGCGCGCCCGCATATTGCAGGCCCGATGAATTACCAAGAAACTATGCCGGAGGAGTTGCGAGGCGAAATCCGCGAACGGCTAACCGAAGCTTTGATCGACTACGCCCGAAGCGGAAGGCCACTTCCGCCCATTCCCGAAGGAGGCCTTCTTCGGGAGATGCTGAGTGCCGCTGCGGGCGAGGAAGTGAGCGAAGACTATGTCGCGATGATGCGAGAGGACCTAGAAGCGTCCGAAGTTGACCCACGAGGTCTAGTCTGGCGCACTAAACCTGCCAAAGACAGACTTGATGCATTTCCAGTGGTGATCATTGGCGCCGGCATGTCAGGTATTTGTGCCGCTGTAAGGCTGAAAGAAGCTGGCGTCCCCTTTACAGTAATGGAGAAAAATTCCGCGGTTGGGGGCAGTTGGTTCGAAAATTTTTACCCTGGATGCGGCGTCGATACACCCAATCATTTTTATTCATACTCGTTCGATTTAAACCATGACTGGTCACATTTCTTCGCCAAACGTGACGAACTTTGGGACTATTTTGAACGTGCGGCAGAAAAATACGATATTCGCTCTAGCATCCAGTTCGACACCGAAGTTGTGTCGGCCATTTATCAGGATGGGGATGCATATTGGAAACTCACGCTGCGCCGCCGCGACGGGACACTTGCTGAGCTGAATGCGAAGGCGATTATCTCTGCAGTTGGTATACTCAACCGACCGAAACTTCCGGACATTCCAGGTCGCGCCGAATTCGCCGGTGTGGCACTCCATACAGCGCAATGGGACAAGAACTTCGAATGGCGCGACAAACGCGTAGCCATGATTGGCACAGGCGCTTCGGGCCAACAGGTGGGGCCCACAATTGTAGGGGAAGTTAAAAGTTTGACGATTTTCCAGCGCTCCCCGCATTGGGTGGTGCCAAACCCAAATTACTTTGCAGAAGTATCTGACGGCATGAAATGGGCGCTCGCACATATTCCGTTTTTTGCACGATGGTACCGCTTCCAGCTTTTCTGGGCTTTTGCAGATGGGCTTCATGCGTCGTTGATGGTCGATCCGTCATGGGAAGATGATGGGAAGTCGATCAACCAAACCAATGCTCGGCATCGGTCATTCATGGAGCGCTACCTCCAAACCCAACTTAACGATCGTCCAGACCTTGTTGAGAAGGCGACCCCCAGTTATCCGCCTTATGGAAAACGTATCCTGGTGGACAATAACTGGTTTAAAATGCTGGTACGGCCTAATGTGGAGCTCGTGACGGAAGGGATAGCAAAGATAACGCCAGCAGGAATTGAAACTGCTGACGGCCAAATGTTTGAAGTTGATGCTATCGTATATGCCACTGGTTTTCAGGCCAGCAAAATGCTGGCGCCTATGACGATTAGAGGCAAAGGCGGCCGAGACCTGCACGACTTTTGGGGCAAGGATGATGCACAGGCATATCTAGGAACTATGATCCCAGATTTCCCCAACTTTTTTACTCTGATGGGGCCAAACACCGGACTGGCGCATGGCGGTAACGTTATCTTCATTACGGAATGCCAGACGCGCTTTATACTTGCCTGCCTGCGTGAAGTTCTCGAACGCGGGGTGGGAGAAATTGACGTAAAGCGGGATATACACGACGCACATGTCGCAGAGGTAGACGCATTGCACGCCAAGATGGTTTGGACGCACAAGGGGCTGAACAACTGGTATCGCAACGCTAACGGGCGGGTATTTGCATTGTTACCATACCGGCTCGTTGATTATTGGAAGATGACCAAAGAGTTTTTTCCTGATAATTTTAACATATCGTGACAATCCTATTGCAGCAGCTTCGCGATGGCCGAAGCATCCATGGCGTGTGCGAACCCGGGTTCGAGCAAGTGCTTTTCGCCTTTCGCGACAATTTCGAGCACAATGATGAGGTCGGCGCGAGCGTTTGCCTTACCTACCATGGCAAACCTGTGATTGACCTTTGGGGCGGGCTACGAGACGCGGACACGGGCGCGGAGTGGGAAAGGGACACAATCTCCCTTGTCTATTCCTGTACCAAAGGGGCAACCGCGCTGTGTGCGCATATGCTCGTTGATCAGGGTAAACTGGATTACAATGCGCGGGTCGTAGACCTTTGGCCGGAATTTGCTGCGGGGGGCAAAACTGACACGACCGTGGCTATGATGCTCGGACACACGTCACCTGTCCCACATTTGCGCGAACCGATCAAAACTGGGGGACTTACAGATTGGGAGTATATGACAGAGCGCGTTGCTTTAGAACCCGCGTTTTGGGAGCCAGGCAGGCGACAAGGCTATCACGGATTGACCTATGCTTGGACTGTAGGCAACCTTGTGCGGCTTGCCGCCGGGATGCCGCTTGGTGCTCTCTTTGCTGAACAGGTTGCTGGCCCGCTTGAGTTGGATTTTCATATTGGTCTTCCCGAATCCGAAGAACGGCGGGTCGCGCCGATGATCCCTCCCGCGCCATCCGAGGTAAACTTTGCATCGAAATTCTTTCGAATGGCTACGCAGCAGCCCGGCAGTTTGCCCAACTTGTTTCTAAATAACCAAGGTAATTCAGACTTTAACAGCCGCGTCGTTCATGCCGCAGAAATGGGCAGTGCAAATGGCATTACTAACGGCCGTGGTTTAGCCGGCATGTATGCACCGCTTGCCAACGGAGGCGGTACGCTGGTTTCGCCGAGGACGCTTGCGCAGATGGGGCGGGTGAGTGCCGCCACACATGAAGATGCTGTACTAATGCAACCTATGCGTTTTGCTATGGGGTTTATGGCCAGCACGGATAATCGAGCTATGGGGGCAGAAAGCGTTATCCTTGGGGAATCCGCCTTTGGGCATGTGGGGATGGGTGGCAGCATAGGCTTCGCAGACCCGTCTGCGGGCATTAGTTTTGGCTATACGATGAACCGCATGGGCGCAGGCATACTGCTTAACAAACGCGGTCAAGCGCTGGTAGATGCCGTGTATAAATCACTCGGTTGGAGATCGAATGCCACAGGCGCGTGGCTCGCCTAAAGGTTTAGTTTTTAATTTGTTCCAGCGCGTTTATGCGCATTGTTCGCAGGAATGATCCGAGAAGGACGCGCTGTTTTGATAGCAAAGGCTGTGCCGCCTAAGACATTGAAATCATTGGATCGGGCGAAGGGATTCGAACCCTCGAACCCAACGTTGGCAAGATTCGGGCCGATGAAATTTTCGTTATAAATCAAATTTTTTGTAAAGCCCTTAAAAATCCGAACACGATCCGAACATTTCAAGCACAATTTGCTAGCAAGCTTTGTGTTCAGGTTTCAAACAAGTGGGGAGCGGCAGTTTTGCGGCAGAAAACGAGTGTAGATGTATGATTACGTCGGACCTAAAAGTCGCCGATTAAATCAATGCAAATCATTCGGCATAAAACAACGAAGGGACGACGCATCGCGCCGCCCCTTCCTCCAATACCTCGGTTCCAAACGCTTATGTTTAGAAGCTTATCGTAGCCGTCAGCGCAACGGTGCGGGGTGAACCCACGGTGTAACGCTGCGTGAACTCGTCGAGAATACCGCCAATATAGCGCTCGTCAAAAAGGTTGTTCACACCAAGACGTGCTTCTACGCTCTGGCGATCACCGATCGGCAATTTGTAACCGACCGAAAGGTCGACCAACGTGTAGGTATCGATTTCCAGCGCCGGCGTATTCGCGGCATCTCCAGGAGCCGAACCGATATGACGAACGGTCAATTGGCTATTAATGCGTTCGCTGCGATAGTTAAGAGTTCCAGCAACAATATAATCAGGTGTTCCGGAAACCTTTGCACCAGCAGGCACCGTTACCCGGTTACCCCCGTAACTCGCGCCCCGGAAGCCCTTTGTGTATGTCGCATCGTTAATCGTGACGGCAAGTCCGGCACCAAAGTTGCGGGTTAAATCGGCATCAAGGCTGGCTTCAACACCCTGTGACCGCACGCCACCGTCGATGTTAAAATAGGTGCCGCCGGTGCCTGCAGAATAGTTGATCCCGCCAGTACCGATTGCAAAATCGTCAGTCAAAAACACAATCGGGTCGTTATACTTGATGCGATACAATGTTAACGCACCGCGAACACCGGCACCACGATACCGCGTGCCGATTTCGTAATTGGTTGCGACTTCTGGGTTGAGATTGGAAAAATCGGTTCCGGTTTTTTCGATGGCCCAATCACCGATTGCAGCAAAATTGCGCGAGTAACCGGCAAAAAGTTGGAACCGTTCGGTAGCATCAAAGACTACGCCAACTGATGGCAACAGCATGTTGCTATCGCTGTTGAATTTCGAGCGCGTTGTCGAAATCTGTTGGCCTGCCGAATTGAAATTCCGATCTTCAACCGAGGTACCTGAAATCTTGACGAAATAATGCTGCAGACCGGCATCGATCGTTAACGAGTCTGTGATATTCCAGGTATCAGCAATGTGGAGTTTCACCACATCCGTTTTGAAATTCTGGCGGAAATCTTCACGGTAGACGGTATTGGAGGCGATAGGGCCTTTACGAATATCCAAATATGGAAACCATTCACGGCCAAAGTCGCGATCAAGCTTTTCATACCATAGACCAGCGCGCAAATCGTGATTGCCGAACTCGGCGTTGATGTTGAAAACTGCGCCGAACCGTTGCGAGTAATAGGTGCTGTTCCGGTAGCTTTGCGCTGACGAGCAATCTGCGCCGGCCTTTGCGGTATTGTCTGCATTGAAGCAGGTCGACGAACGCACGATGGCGCCCGCGAGGTCCGTGTACACGCGTTCTACGCCACCACTGGCGTACGGCAGAACGGCCCGGCCCTGATTATCGGCAAAGGTCGTACGAATGCGCGAACCAGCAATGATCACCTGTTGCAAAGCGCCAGGATTAGCCGTGTTTACGAAACGGGGTTCCTGAAATGGTGGCAGGAATTCACCAACCCCTTCATTGCTATGGAAATAGGGTGAAAACGAAATCGAGATCGTGTCCGACGGTTTCCAGTCTAGCTTGGCATAACCCATGATGTTGGTACGTATCGCGGCCCACTCGTCCGCCCAATATTCATTTGGAGCAGCGCTGGTGGGATTAAAAGTCGCCGATGAACCATCGACCGTGTAGCCGGTCTGCTCGATAAAAGCGCGGGTGGCTTCGATGATGGGATCATCGTCGCTGTAGTTATATGATCCACGCAGCGTAAGCTTAACGTCGCCAAAATCAGAGACGCTTTTGCCCTCGACATGGAATTGCTCGATACCGGCTGGCGTTCGTCCGCCATGCGGCCACAGGTGGGTATCAAGGTCCGATACTGCGAAATATGCGCGGGTATTTCCGAAAATCTCACCTGTATCTATGTCGGCGTAGACGCGGCGACTGTCAAAGCTAGATAATGTAGCACTAACCCGTCCGCCGAACTCTGCTTTTGGTTCGCGCGAGAAATAGGCAATTGTCCCTCCGAGTGCGGACGTCGAAGGCGAGCCAACATCGGCTGTTCCCTGGTTTACTTGAACACGATCTGCATTTTCGGAAGCTAGGAACTTGGTGGCCGGTGCACCGCCGAGATAATAAGACGCGTTGAACAATGGCAAGCCATCAAGCGTCTGGCCCAGTTTTGAGTTGCGCAGGTTAACTTCAAAACCGCGAATGTTAATGCCGTAGCTCCAAGGATCCGCATTGAACGCATCCGAACCGCGGATTTGCACACCAGGTACTGTGCGAATGGCATTGACGATATTTTCGCCGCCAGAAAGCGCTTCAATATAAGCTTTCTCGACAACATTGTTGGCGCGCGCGACCCGTTCGGCGGTGACGATAATGGTCTCGCCTTCTGCGGTGGCGGCCTCAACTTCGTCGTAGGCCTTTGCACTCGTTGCGCTGGCAAGCGCCAGCGCACTGATCGATGCAGCATAAATGAAAGTTTTCATGGTTTATCCTTTTCGCGCGAATCGAACTGATATTTTTTCTAGTTTCGCAACACGGTTGACACGTGATCTGGCTCCATCGCCAATTCATTGCATGCATAGTATCAATAGACGCTTTAAATACTTTAGAAAAAATCGCGAAAAATTGCTCTTTACAGTAAATAGTAAAATTTATTTCTTTAATTTGTAATTAAAATGTCGCAAAGAAGCGATCATTAGTAAAAAACTGAACGCAGCGCCAAATAATGCGAGCGCGGTGTAAAAAGGCAGCCAGTCAATGGCCATGCCAGGCAGATTGCGAAGCAGAAGCAGACCGACGCTGCCAGCGTAGCCCGATGCATCCGCAATATAGATCAGAAATGCAGCCGTTCCCGCACGACCTGACGCTGCAATTAAACGGTCGAACAACATCGCGTTGAATGGTGTATAAGCGAGATATAGTCCAAGCCCCGATGCGACCATCCAGAAGGCGGGATCCAACCATCCGACGGAAAATGCGAGTGTTGAAACGCCAACCAATATGGCACCGGCCAGAATGATAAAATGCATAATTATCAAAGCACGGTAATTATCGCGGACTGCAACAAGGCTTGCCAGAATAACGAGGGTCAAAACGGCGATGGGGGCTTCACTGGCAGCAAAAACAATCGGCGATTGACCATAGCCAAGTGCTTCCCAGATCTCCGCTGCAAAATTGTCCCGAAAATCGCGGATCACAGTAAACAGGACATAAGCCAGCACGAGTAAAACGACACCCGGTCCATATTCCCCCAAGAATGCACTACGACCTGCGGCGTTAATAGGCGGGCGCGCAACGCGTTCAGCGACATCACGGGCGCTAGGCGGCGGTAAGCGCGAAAGGCCGTATACCGATACCAGAAGTATTGGCATGAAAAGCACACCTGTTGCCGCGGGCATCCACAACTCGGTTACTTGCCATTCGGCCATCAGCCACGAACCGACCGACTTTACCAGTCCCGACGAAAGGATGAAACTGGCGCAAAGGATCGATGCTAGAATTTCGCTCGAGCGGCGTCCTTCCAGATAGGCAAAGACCAAGCCCCAAATCATCCCAAGCGGCAAACCGTTGAAAAACATAGCGACTGGCTTTGCTTGGGCGGGTAAAATCGCAAACAGGACGAGAGCAACCCACGATATTGCAATGAGACTGATTATCGCAAGCGCACGGCGCGCTGGAGACATTTCGGAAACCACTTTGACGCCGATGAATTTTGAGAGCGCGTAACCAATCAGCTGTGCAATCACGAGCGCGATTTTGAAGTCGATTGCGAACTGCCAATCGGCAAAGTCCGTATAGGTTGCTGCGGTAAAAGGCTTGCGGAACGCATACATCGCAAAATAGGCACTGAACGCGGCGCCACCTGCAAATAATATAAACGCTAGGCTGTCTTTGCCGTCTTCATGGTCATGGGCGGCTAAGCCTGACGGGGTTATCATGTCGCTTCGCAGCCCAAAGCGACAGTGGCCGCGCCACCCGGATGGCACCCGGTAACGACCGCTTGCTCAATAGCATCAAGGGCCAGTGCTAGATCCGCAACACTTTGAATGACGAAATCTGCACCAACTTTATCAAATGATGCAAATACGGGCTTTAGGCACGCCGCCTGCTCGGCTGCATCAAGCGCAGCCCATGCATCTGCATCCATGCCGACACCGTTGCCCGATGCGGCAACGCCAATTGTCCACAAACCCGCGTTTCGTCCGGCCTCTATACCGACGGGCGCATCGTCGACAGCCACGCAGCGCCCAGCTGGCCAAGCCTTTAACTGCGCCATTGCCTGCCACAGCATCAAGGGTGCCGGACGGCCCTGCGCTGTTTCCCCAGCGCATATCGTTACGTCCGGGACATAGCCCTGCCTTGCTGCGGCAGGGAGAATTCCCGTCATCATTGCCCGCGTGTAGCCAGTCGTCGAACCGATACGGATTCCCTTTTCACGCGCTGCCAAAACTGCGGCTGCCGCACCTGGAATAAGTTGGCTGTTCTCGGTTGCAGCGGATTGCATCGCCGGTTCAAGCGCAATCATCACACGATCAACATCGGCCTCGGTCCAATCAGTACTCTTGGCAGCGCGCCAACGTGCGCCGACAGCTGGCTCGGACAATATAGCAATGACATGCTCGCGCTTTGCCATGCCCATATATCGGCGAATGACATCCTTTTCGACCTTGATGTCTTCGCCTGCAAATGTGTTTTCCATCGCAACCACCGGCGCGCGCGATCCGAAATCGATCACTGTTCCGGCCCAATCGAAAAGGATCGCTTCAATCGATGCCATCACGCAAGCTCCCTGATCTTCTGGTTCAACGCTTTCTCGACAACGCGTTCCCCAATGGCGAAGGCAGTCGACATGCCCGCTCCACAAGTTACGACCGTTAAGTGTACGCCTGCCTCAACCTGTTCAGTGAACCAGTTTTGTTTGCTTGAGGACGCATAAACCCCCATCCAGCGTTCGACGGTTGGCGGCGGTGTTCCAAGAACAGCGTCAAATTCATTGAGGATTAGGTCATCAATCGCGTCATGGACAAACGGGTCCGGCGCATCGCCATAGTCATGGCTGTCCCCTACGACAAGCGAGCCGTCGGCGGACTGCGCAACAATAAGGTGGACACCGGCGGTGACCGCACTCGGCTGTTCATCGCGCAGTTGCGCCGTTAATGACGCCGCGCCAGTTAGGGCTGAATACCCTTCGTAGCGCATGATGCCGAGATCGCTCATCACCGGACTCGGCAAGCGATAGCTTGGCGCAGCGAGGCGCAGCATTTGAAGCTTGCATCGTGTAACTGCATGCGCAGCCATAACTCCGGGATATAATGCATTAAGGTCGTCGCCGGGGCAGATGAAGATTGAGTCCGCCTTGATCGTTCCGGCGCTCGTAACAACGCGGCCTTGCGTGCACCCAATGACGCTGGCTGGCTCAGCAAAATGAACCCCCAACTCCGCACGCATCCAGTTGGCCACTGCGGGGATCGCCTCACGTGCTTCGATCCTAAGTTCATGTGAACTTACGAGGGCCGCGGCACAAGGCTGATAAGGCACGGCTGGATGGCGAGCAGCGAGTTGCGTGTGTGTGAGCAGCTCACATCCCGCACCCATTTCGGTCGCCATAAATGATTCAAGTATCGCCGCCGCGGCAGGGCGACGTGCACTCATAACGAGTCCCGTCTGTTGGACTTCGATCTTGGCGCGCAAGGTCACTTCGGTCCAGATTTGCTTCGCACGAAGTGCAAGTGGCCACATCTCATGTCGCTCTTGACCTGTTACGGTCACAAAACCAAAATTGCGAATACTGGCTCCCGTTGCGCGCTCTGTCCTATCGATCACCACGACGCGCAAGCCATTTTTGGCAGCAGCAAGGGCGTGGGCAAGGCCAACAATCCCGCGGCCCACTACTGCTACGTCATATGACTTATTCATCTTGATTCGGTCCGTGACAAAATTTGTAACATTTGATGTCTAGTTCAATTACGTAAAGCAGTGGAGTTTCAAAATGCATTTAAGGCATGGTGACGATAGATGGCGGTCGATACCGACATTGCCGGAGCTCCAATGAGCGTCAACTTCAACCATCTTCGCTCGTTTTACGCAGTTGCCAGTGAGCGCAGCGTGACGCGCGCTGCGCGGCGGCTGAATATATCACAGCCTACATTGTCGAAGCAGCTGAAAGCCCTTGAGGAGCGCTACAAGGTAAAGCTGATTGAAGGTATCAGGCCACCGCTTACGTTAACAAACGCAGGCCAGGCTTTGTATGAACGCGCGCAGGCGTTGTTCGGGATCGCCGAAGAAATTAACGTACTTCTGGGTGAAGATGACCCTGAAAGCGGTTCGATACTGCGTCTGGGAACGGATTCCCCGCCAGTTGCGGCGGAATTCATGGCGGAATTTTTGGCAAAGGTGCCGCAAACCCGCTTTCGCGTGACAATCGCCAATGCACTCCATACCAATGAGTTACTGATGAAGGCTCAGGTTGACGTTGCCATCATCTGCGAACCGAAAGTTGACCCTGACTATAGTTATGTACCGCTCTATCAGGATCGCTTGGTGGCGATTGTCCCATCGCGCTCGAGCGACGAGGGCCGCTCGGAATTTCTATTGGAATCAATTGCCGACCATGTCCTTCTAGTCCGCGAGGCATCGTCGCGAACCTTGGCAGCTACGAAAAGATTATTGTCTGAAGCCGAGATTCCCACAGGCCGTACAATGGAGTTACACACGCGCGAAATGATCCGCGAAGGCGTCGCGCACGGCCTTGGCATCAGTTTGATGTTTGAACGCGAGTGTCCGCCAGATAACCGCATCCGCATATTACCGATCAAAACTGGGTCGGGAGCCGTCAAGGTTGAGGGTTATCTGGCCATTCGCAGCGAAAGGCGGCGTATGCCACTTATGAAAGCAGCGCTGAAGGTTGCGGCAGAAATTCGGGCGAGAACATAGGCGAACAGCTCACTGCCGCGTAATGTGTCGAACGGACTTCTGCTTTGCCTAGTTCCAAACCGCAATGCCGACAGTCCGCTCCCGGCCCAATTGCAGCCGATTCTCGCACCTTGTCGACAGTGAGTTGGGTCTAAGGCAGCGAAAGGCTGCGCTTTAGCAGCATTTTTAAATTTTCCTACGGCAGTGTCAAATGTTCTGATCCGGACAAGCCTCTCAATGTTTCGTGCTTTAAACCGCGGCTACGTCGTCGCCTGCTGCCGACCGGAGTATTCATAAACATACTACCCCAGTGACATGAATTTGACTTCATTGCGACCTTAAGCTGACTTTAGCTGGCGCTAGAGATTCCAACATCGTTTTCAGGAGTTTTTTTATGCGCCGTTTATCATTGCTTGTCATTCTTTTGTCCTCAACCGTAAGCCTCCCCGCCTTCGCCCAAGGCGTGGCAGCAGATGAGGTGTCGAGAGAAGACGAAATTATCGTTACGGCCCAAAAGCGCGAAGAACGTCAGATTGATGTCCCGTTAACGATTACCGCGGTCACGGGAACACGCTTACGCGAAATTGGCGTCAATGATCTGGATGAGCTTTCAAACTATGTTCCTGGGCTCAACATCCAGGAGCAGAGTGCGAACAACCCCGGCATCGTTATTCGAGGTATTACGTCCGACTCTGGCTCAGCCCAGCAAGGCGCGCGCGTTACGCTGTACTATAACGGCGTTGATATCTCTCGGTCGCGCGGTTCATATCAGGACATATTCGATATGGAGCGTATCGAGGTGGTGAAGGGACCACAAGCGACGCTCTTTGGCACCGCCTCTGCCGTCGGCGCAATCAGCTTGATCTCCGCGCGGCCTGAAGATGGCTTTAGCGGTGAATTAGGCGGCACATATGGTAACTTCAATCAACACACAGCCACCGGGTTTATCAATGCAGGCTCGGAAAAGGTAGCTGGACGCATAGCCTTTGCCTACAAAAAGCGTGATGGTTATGTAAACAATCTGGCTGCCGGCCAAGATGACTTATACGCTCAAGACCAGTTTGGCGCGCGCGGTTCGCTGCGGTTTAAACCCACTGACGCGTTTTCCGCCGACTTGATCCTTACCTATGACCGTCAGCGGAATTCAGGCACACCCTTTATCTCCCTTACGTATCCAACCGCGTCGGGCGCGCCCAACGCTTTTGGCGATGCAGCCCTTGGCGGCACACCCAACGCACTCCGGGATCTCGGGCTTAGCAAACTTGGTCTCAAGCGCGACGTCTATGATGCCAATCTGACGGTCAACTGGGATATCGCAGATGATTGGGTGCTCACTATGGTCAACGGCTACCGCAAGTTTGACTCGCTCGAAGTGTTTGATGCGGATGGGACAGCTGCCGAATATCTTGAGTTCGCTGAGCTTGCCCAAGGTGACCAGTTCAATCAGGAAACTCGTCTCTCCTACAACAGCGACAAATTCCGCGGGTCGTTCGGATTTAATTACTTCCGCGAAAACGGAGTGCAAAACGTACCCTTTTCAACGAATGAAAACACGTTTTTTGCTTGCCTCACCGCAACCGCCGCAACGCGGGCGCAGTGCGTAGCTCCAGATGGGAGCGTTCCTGCCGCCGCTGCACCGCGCATCGACTATCGGTCATTCTTCGAAAATCAAGGCCGTAACACCAGCTACTCCATGTTTGTCGACGGCACTTGGATCCCGACGCCAAGTCTTGAGATTACGGCAGGTGTTCGCGTGCAGATAGAAAAGCGACTGTCAGGATACCGGGCTGGTGTGCCCAGGTCGGGATTGACCGGGGGCGCTTCAGTCATACCCGGACAAGTCGATACGGCGGGGCAGACGTTCCAGTCTGAAGATAGTTATGCCGACGTGCTTCCGCGCTTTAACCTGCTTTACAAGTTGTCGGACAATTTCAATGCCTACGCCACCGTATCAAAAGGACGCCGCTCGGCAATCGTCAATGTCTCAGCGCGCTCTACATCCGATGGCCCCGTTGCCAATATATCGCCAGTTCTTGAGGAAGTTCTCTGGAACTATGAACTTGGTGTGAAGGGCACTGTGGGTATCGTTTCAGGATCAATCGGTGTTTACTATCTGACATATGATAATTTTCAGGTGAGCATCATCATCCCACCAAGCATTGTCGGCGTAACGCAAAGCGCAGGCACGGCGACGAACAAAGGCGTTGAGGCAGAAGTTAATGTCCGGCCAACATCATGGCTGACAATGTTCGCCAACGGCGCTTACATTGATGGTGGCATCGACAACCGAGCAGATATTGCCGCAAACTTCCGCGGCGCCAAATTCCGGTTGCAGCCTGACTATCAGGCATCGGCAGGTTTGATCATTGATGCTCCGCTCGGTAACGTTAATGTGTTCGCAACGCCAAGCATCACGTATCGCAGTAAGCTGTACTTCGAAACGCCCAACCTTGAAGCGCGGAGCCAAGGACCGGTTACGCTCGTCAATATCGTCGGTGGAGTTCGGTTCGCCGATAATCGCTACGAAATCTCTGCCTTTGCGCGCAACATTTTCAACAGTCGCTACTTGCTCGACGCCGGAAACACCGGGGGAGCCTTTGGCATCCCTACCTTTATCCCCGGTGAACCACGGTTCTATGGATTAAAAATGAGTGCAAAATTCTGAATCGTAACAAAATAGGAGCTTTAACTCGCAGTGCTAAGTAGGATCCGAAAGTTTGCCTCATGCGATCGGGCAATGGACTTCGGCACTGCGAACACCATCGTGCACGTACCTAGCCGCGGTGCCATACTGAATGAACCTTCCGATGTTGGAATTGAAACGATCTGTGGTGTGAAGCGAGTCAAGGCTGTTGAGACAACGATCCTGCTGCCTTCAGCATGCCCGATCTAGAAATTGTCCTCTTTCTTCGTCTGCACAAACAATAGCGGACGGTCCACTAGCGGCCCAAATGCTGCTATCACAACTGCTCAAGGACGATAGCCGATTAGGCTTTCCGCCAAAATAGACTGTTCCAATTGGAACGCTGGCGAACGGTGTTCGACACCAACGGCTCTTCCAGGGCAAGTGTGGCTTTTGTGGGGTTTGGGATTGCGCGGACCGGTCCCAAAGCGTTGCGGATGACTCATCCGTTTTTAGGCGCGAGATGAACACAAAGATGAGCGCAGTGCCAATCGTGTAAACCGTCCATGCCCCATCCAAAGCCGACTTAAACAATCCCGCCACTCCTGATCTCTGGGTTCAGAAATATACACTTATGCCGGTCTCGACGTAGTGCGTGTCGGCCTTTGTGGATGGTTGGAACGTACCCTAAGGCTGGCGAAGAACCGCAGTAACCGCACCATCGAAGGGCTCAGACGCGGCTCAAAGCGCTGTCAACGTGTACCCGCACGCCCTCTGCCGCGATTAGGGACCGAATTGCGGCAGCGGCATACCGGCGTTGGGATTGAAGCGGCGCCAGTCTATGCCAAGTGCCGTCAGGGCGCTGGCGGCTATCTGGCTCTGGGTGGCGCAGGCGCCAACAGCGTCAGCTTTCGTCGAAGCCAGCGGGGAACCTAGCTTGACGCCAGGACCGATGGCCGCGAACCAGATGGCATCGGAGCCGATGATGCCGGTCTTGGTATAGTCGCGCAAATAGGTTGGGTACATTTCCAGGTAGGTTTTGCTGGAATGCTCGGTCCAGGTTTCGTCCGCAGCTTCACCGCGGCCATGGTCAGTGGTGACAATGAGCGTAGTCTTGCCACGCATGACTGGATCCGCTTCAATGGTTTCCCAGATCGTCCGGATGAAATCGTCGGCGCGGTTTGCGGCGGCTAAATACTGTTCGTAGTTGCCGACATGGGCGAGCTCATCCGTGTCGCCCATGCCTATATAAAGCACGCGCGGCTTCGATTTGCGCAACGTTTGAAGTGCTAGGCGCGCGGTGAGGGTATCGGTTGGAAAACGGTTCCCGAGGCCGGCGTTGACTGGCACGCCGCTGCGCTTGTCATTGATTATGTAAGGAAACACATCCCAAGTACCGAAGGCGGTGACTTGGCCCTTAAAGCCGGGTTGACGGTTCAACCATTCCAAGAAGGTAACGTTGGGGTTATATATTTTGTCGTTGCTGGTGATGCGGTTGTCGGGCCTGCCGGTCAAGATCTCGTTGTAACCGGGGTAGGAGAACCACATGTCGTTGACGACTTTCATGCATTCGCCCTTGTCGCGGTTGCCGTAAAGAGTTCCGCCGGTGCGCGCCATCTCGTGCAGGAATGGCATTAGGGCCGCCCCGCGGTCAGGAACCTCAATCCAAGCCTTCTGCACAGATTCCTTCAGATCCTCATGGGTGTAGTGGCTGTTTTCCGTCAGCACCGGATCAGGGCCTCGGAACAGTTCCTGCCAGCGAACGCCATCGAGCGTGACGAGGACCAGGCGCTGGTTGGAAGTGGCGGCGGTAACTGGCTCCGCAAACTGCGCGAGAAGGGCAAGCGCGAGGACAATCCGAAGAAAGAGGGTCATTGGCAGTCCTAGTAACGCCAAGCGAGGCGGAGAGAAACTAAGCGAGGGCGGATCGGGAAGACCTGTATGGCACTAGGCCCGCAAAGCGAAATGGCGCAGCTCGCCGTACGAACCTGTTGGCCGCGCTCGTCTAAGAGATTTTGCGCAGCAAGCATTAGCGACCAGCGGTCGCGACTGAGGCCTGCCGAAAGATCGACAGTGGTGTAAGCAGTCTGCGTGCCCAGCAGCGCAGCCTCCGCGGTGTCGAGCGAGGGTTGCGATGAGCTTTGGTAAAGGAGCGAGGCCTGCAGGCTCGTTTCGAAGGGGCCGAGGTCGAATTCGTAACGGCCAGTCGCGGCCGTCTTGAAGCGGGGCGAGTTGGGAAAAGCTGAACCCGCCGGGGCGGTGGTTGAATTTGGGTCGCCGTTGGCGTTGGACAGCGAACAGTCTAGTGTAGCGTTAGCGAATTTGCACAAGTCGGCGGTGATTGCGGCATCGACCCAAGTGGCCGAGGCCTGGAGACTGAGGCCGTCCACCGGCACCCAAGTGGCATCGGCTTCGATACCTTTGGATTCGGCCCTACCCGCGTTGATAATGTCGGTGATGCCATTTTGGTCCGAAGTGACGGCGAACTGGGCCTTGTTCAGCTTTTCAAAAAACAGGGTGCCGTTCAGGCGCAGGCGCCCACCAGCCCAGCTGGTTTTTGTGCCAATTTCATAGTTGGTCAGCGTTTCTGCATCATAGGGCGATGCGGCCGGGCGGCGGTTGATCCCGCCCGGTCGGAAACCGGTTGACCAAGTGGCGTATAGCAGCTTGCCTTGGGTAGGGCGCCAGCTGACATTAACCTTGTGGCGAAAACCCGATCCGCGCGCACCTGCGTTGATGTTGTCGCACGGCCGTTGGGTTCCGTAGACGCCAACGGTACCAGGCAGACAGCCAGCTTCGCCAACTTCCGACCGGTTTGCATTGTAACCAAAGAAGCCCACTACATCGTTGTTGTAGCGGTACAGGCGAACGCCGCCGGTAGCTGTGAGCGCAGGCAGGATGTCATAGCTTAACTCGGCGAAGGCGGCATAGTCGCGGTCAACGCGGGACTGAATGTTAGCGTAGTTAACGCCCGGCAGACCGGTAATCGACTGGCTGTCAGCAAGGTCCTTCACCTTATAGAGATTGGTCCAGTCGTTGGTCTGGCGCTGA
The DNA here is from genome assembly GCF_945882965.1 of Sphingorhabdus sp. EL138. Lineage (GTDB taxonomy): Bacteria > Pseudomonadota > Alphaproteobacteria > Sphingomonadales > Sphingomonadaceae > Sphingorhabdus_B. The sequence continues at coordinate 44,719 of NZ_CAMCWY010000002.1, read as the reverse complement.
TAAAAGAGGCCAGCAACGATCCGTAGTGGATCCGACGCGGGCGAGGCGATGCGCAGTTCATGGCTCTGCTTTGTGAACTTCTCGAGCTGGGTCGTGACCTGGCTCGGGTCGATCAGCGCGTTTGCGTTGTTGAAAAACTGGTTCCCGAAATCGTCAGGTGTCGCGGCGAAGTAGCTATCATAGAAAAAGGCATAGTCGGAATAGTCGGCAGTGTAGGAAACGGTGCGGTCAAGATAAGCGCCTGCATAGGTGACATCGAAGCGGCTAATCTTGCCTTCGACTAAAAGCGCGGCTTGGGCCCAGCGGTCACGGATGGTGTCAGGGGAGTAGCGGACATTTTCTAGATCGCCAACTTCTGGACGGAAGGCGAAGGTGCCGTCGGCGGTGCGGCGTTGGGCCATCACGCTAGGGGTGATCGTCCAGTTTTCATCGAGGTCGATACCGAGCGCAACGCGACCGCCCGCGGTGTCGACCTCGTTTTGGTCTTTGCCGACAAAGCTGCCGTTGTCGCGGACAACGCCAGATGTCGGGAATATCAAGTCGGGTTCGTTGGCAACGTTGTCGATGTATCCGGCGTCGCGTATGTCAAAACCAACGATGCGGAGTGCGATGTTGTCGGTGATAGGCATATTGACGAAGCCCTCGACCGAGCGACCAAACCCGCCCTTCGATACGCTGTTACCCTCAATATCAAAACCGCCCTCGAACACACCTTGGCGGGGCTTATTGGTTATGATCCGGAGTGTTCCGGCCTCTGAACTGGCGCCGAACAGGGTACCTTGCGGCCCGGCAAGGGCCTCAATGCGGGCGATGTCGTAGATGTGGACGTCTAACACTGCGCCGATGGTGGTGACGGGTTGCTCGTCGAGATAGACGCCCACGGTCGGCAGTGAGCCCGTAGACAGCCGGTTACCGTTGGAGAGGCCGCGGAAGAAGACTTCGGCTTGGCCAGGACCGATGCTGGTGTAGGACAGGCTGGGGAGGAACTGGGCATAGTCGTCGAACCGAGATATGCCCCGCTCGGCGAGCACTTGGGCGTCAAGTACCTTCAGGCTGACTGGCACGTCTTGCAGGTTTTCTGTGCGCTTCTGGGCAGTGACGACGATGTCTGCAACTACAGCATATTCCGTGCCGATAGCCTCTTGGGCCTGGACTGGGCTAACCACGGAAAACATGATCAATCCAAGTGTGACTTTGCTTTCCATCTGAACCATCACTCCCGAGACTTTTTAACTCTAAACGGAATAACGTTGCTTTATGACAGTTTCGCAATCATCCATGCGCATAGGACTTTTACCTCACACCGCGCAAGCGATTAGGTTTAGTTGATAACAGGGTTATCAACCGCCAATCCATTGCACTCTCCAAACAATCCCGCCACTCGGGATGCCTGTGTTCAGTTTTCCAGACAAATGCGAAGCGGCAGCTTTGCGCCCAATTGCAGACATTTGGCCTGCTGGAAACTATCACCAAAAGTGGGCGTCAATCCCGGCAGCTATTTGTGATACCGATCTTGGATATGGCGCTGATTGCTAGGTCGGGACGAAGCCGGTCGTTGCGGTCTTCATGTAAGATCATCCCTAGTTTAGTGCACTTAATTCGATAACTGATGTAATCCAGATTGTAACGCTTGGACTTCTCCGGTTCCACAGCTTTTAAAAATGCGAAAATCAATTTCGCCTGCCTGGCGGTAGAAAACCATCCTCCTCTTTTGGGCGGGCTATAACAATCGAATGCGGGAACGAGCCGTGTTTCGATTGCGTGGATCAAGCCATCTATGACCCAAACCAAAATATCTTCGGATTTCTTGCTGGGAGGATACAGTATATCAACATCTTCGAAAACATTGAGAAGATATTCGACTTCAAAAAGTGAGACCGAACTGTAGTTAAGATCTTGTGCGGCCTCAAATTGACTGTTGAACCGAATTTTCAGCTCTGGATCCAATTTGGTAAGAATGTTGCTGAGTCTTTTTGCAGATCTTTGCGCTTCGCTTAATTGGCCTTGAAAGGCTTTTCGTACCACACGACTGCCACGAACGGACCGACATGAACGCAAAACCAATGCGGCTCGCTCAAATTCCACGGCGATGTTATCTCTAAGTTCGTCACTTGGTGGATTCGATATTGCAACCAGCTCGTCGATCAGTGAGTCCGCAATCAGCCTATTTGTGGCACCCTGCGCAAGTGTCTGTTCAAGCAGGAAGTCAGGTTTGGAGGGAAGATATGGCACTTTGCTTCCGTTTAGTTTCAATCTGCAGTTAGGGCAAACTTAAGCTCTTGCTACGTTTGTCTAATTTCACAAATACTGGGTTGCTATAAAACCATAGATCTTCCCATGGATTTTCGCCTTTAGGATCTGCCGTTGGTTCGATCTGCGTTGTGTTGGTACCGCGAACTCTGACATAAAATGGAGCCTGCACATTACGGAGCGTGTGGCGCATCGTAAGCACTTCGCCTGATCGCGTCCAATCGCCAGAGGCAAAACGCTTTTCCACACGCGTACTTGGATTGCGGTCCGCCGAACGATCGGTAACTGGTCCAGTTACATCACCTATGATGAGATCGACCCTTGCCACCTCAGGCATGTACCCACCATGGTTAGCGCCGGACGGGTCGCGCAACCGCACTACAACCTCAACATCGTCGCTGGTCTTGGCCAAAACCGCCCCACCCATATTGGCCGTCTTACGTCCGCCGAGGGCTTTAACAGTGACATCCAATTCACTGATAAGATCACCAGTGGTGACAAACATACGGCCATTGCGAAGGCCATCAAGCACATCACTATGATCCCTGCGGGCATGGACGTAGGTTTTTGAATATTCGCCTGGCCAAAAATCGCTTCCGCCGTCGCGCCAGTGGGAATGTGAATCTGACGTGGCGGTGATCCACCACCGTCGCCCTTCGCCAAGCATTGAGTCCCAGAAGCCGCCAAGTCGTGCGGTCATTTGGTCAAATCCGCCCAGCGTGGGTGCATTACGATAGCCGCCACGCGCGCCGGTTGCATCAATACTGCCATCTACACTTATCGCAGCCGCCTGATGACCGGGCGCACCTTCCATGCCAACCGATATCGTCGGCGCGATATCATTCCAGTTGCGGAACTCTGTAGGGGTATACTGACCATATGCCCCCAACTCTTTTGCTGACCGTGATGGATGGTTAGCAATCAAAACCGGTTGGTTTGGCTGCGCGCGCATGAAGCGTAATGCTTCAATCATCTTGGGTTCGGTATCGCGTGCTGGATCAGCGGGGAAAGCCTCCCGTTTTGAATAGCGCAATTCAATATCCTGCAACTGCGACCGCTCAGCCTTAGTGAAGGGGATGATCATGCTGCTGTGATCACCCGCAGGGGTGTCGAATTCCATACCATAAAATATCAGAATGTTTGGCACCGCTTTGCGCGCAACCAACAACTGGGGGTATGCCTGTTCGAAGTTCAGCCGCGAATGCAGCGGACCACCGTGATCGGTGGACACCATCCAATTCAAACCAAAGCTGGAACCCATTTGCGCATTGCGCGCAATTGAATAGCGTCCATCTTTGCCCAAAAGCGGCTTGGGCGCCTCGTTGGGTGCATTGGGATCGACTTGGTAACTTGCGCTGAATTCACTGTGAATATGGTGATCGCCCGCAAGCCACTTCCGGCCGTTGGAGTTGGCCTTTTCTTTGCCGTCTGTCTTTGGCGCTTCGGTGACGACGCCATGTCCGTCATGGGCATAGACCGAAGAGCTAACGGCAACAGCCAGCAGTGCGAGAATTAAAGAGGTTCGTTTCATGAAATTCTTTCTCGCACTGTGGACTGTTGCCATGCTTAGTTAATTAGAAGTTGATGCGCACGCCGCCCATGAAGCGGGCACCGAACTTTTCGTATTCGAGAACCCGGATCGGGATGCCTACGTAACGACGACCAGGTTCGTCCAGCAGGTTGGTGGCATCGACGAACATTTCGACCTGCGGGCTGATCGCATAGCGGCCCGAAAGGTCGAGACGGCCAACTTTCCGCCAATAACCATCGCCACCTTCTTCAACGCTGCCGATGCCGAACAGATAATCGCTGCGATATTGCCAGCTGGCGCGCAGGGACAGACCATATTGTTCGTAATACAGCGAAGCGTTGTAGTTGGTATTGGACGCATCGGGCAACTTAACCGTGCGGCCGTCCGGGGTCTTGGCTTCGGAACGATTGAGGGTGATGTTGCCTTGGAAACCGAAGCCTTCAAGCCATTCTGGTGCACCGAAGCTGCGCATCAGGCCGGTAAAGGGCTGCGAATAAGCGATTTCAATGCCCTTGATCTCGCCGCTACCGCCATTGACCGTCGAGCTGAAACTGTAGTTCGAACGCTCGAGACCGGGGGCATCGAAGTCCGTGTTTCCGAAAGTCTGGGTAAACCCGAACAATACGTCGCGGACTTTCTTATAATAAATGCCTGCCGACAGAAAGCCTCCGTTGCCCATATACCATTCGACATAGCCATCCACGCCAACAGCCTTTTCGGGCACGGCAAACGGGTTGCCGCCCGAAATAGTCTGAAGCGTATCGTTGATCGTCAGGTTGGGGCGCAGCAGCGAATAATCTGGCCGTGCTGCACCGGTGTTGAGCGACAGGCGCAGCTTGACCTCGTCAGTGGCATCATAGTTCAGATGCAGGCTGGGGAAAAACAACGTATTGCCAGAGTTTGAATTCAGCTCCTGAAGCACGCCGTTGACGGTGCCGTTCGACCGACCGGTATTGTCCACCCGCTCGGCGCGAACACCCGCGACGATATTGCCGTTGTCGAAGAACATCGTGCCCATCATGTAGCCAGCAAAGATTTCCTCGGTGACTTCGTAGAAATTGCTCGTGGTGTCGGCGGTCCGAATCTGTGAGGCTCCGGCAGCAATATAGCTGTCCAGCAGGGCGCTGCCCAGCTTGCTGTCGTGATAGCGGAAGCCGTAGCCCATCGGAATGTTGACCTTGAGTGGTGCGTTGGTCGAGATCGCATCCTGACGCGGCAGTGCAATGCCCTTAGCGGTCAGCAAGGCCGGGGTCACTTCGATGATCGTGCGGTTTGATTCCTTGGTACGCTGGTTGTATTGGCCGCCGAACTGGATCTTGGTGTCCTGGCCGAACAGCGTGATATTGCGGTCAATATCAAGCCGCGCCGTATAGGCGTCGGTCTGGTTGCGCGCGTTCGCGCGTCGGAAGTCAACGAAATTTAGCTCTGTGGTGCCGATGATATCGCGGCGGGCGCCCAGCGAATAATTCTGGTTTGCATCTGCCACCGTATTGAACAGCGTTACCTTGTTATCGCTTGGATTGGTGAAATCATAGACGATGCTTGGCCGCAGTGTGCGATCCGACGGGCTGACCCAGGTCGAAGTGAACGGGTGCCGGGCATCTTCTTGGGCGCGGGTGTAGTTCAACCGCCAGTTGGCCTTCCATTCGCCAAAGATGTGGTTGCCGCCCAACGTGTTGGTGAAGATGCGCTGGCGTGACGACAGGCTGTTGAGCGTGCTGTCGATTTCAATGCCGTATAGCGTGCCCTGCAGCGGCGTATTGCCAGTGCGGGTATCGGCATAGCCAGTGCGTTTTGCTGTCAACTGAGCAGCAGTGCTGTCGGTGCTGACCGCATTTTGATCGAAATCGAAGAGATACTGGTTGCGCAATTCGTCGTCGCGGAATTCGGTGAGTACCGAACTCAGGAAGACTTCGTTGTTGTTGTCTGGGCGCCAGTCGATCTTACCGCTGAACGCAGTGTTGGAACGTGTCAGGCGATACAGTTTGTTTTCAAACTCACGCGCCCATACGCGATCGGAGAAGCCCGGCAGACGATCTTCCGGTGCAATTTCCCATGGATCGGCTTCAAAGTTGTCGGTGACCATGTCGACTTCAAAGCGTGAGGCCGACAAGAGGATGCCGATGGTGTTGTCGAAGAAACGATCCGAGATGTTCCCGGAGAAGTTGTATTGGCGGCCGCCGCCCAATGCCGAGAAGCCAGCACCGAGATCGAGGCCAAGCTTAAAGCCTGGATAATCGAAGGCACTGCGGGTGCGGACGTCAACCTGACCGGCTACGGCTTCGCCGGTGAGATCGGGGGTCACCGCCTTGCGCACAGCCACTTGGCTGGCGATGGCTGCTGGGATGGTGTCGAAGCGCGTTTCGCGTCCTGTGGGGCTGATCACGTTGATGCCGTCGAACGATACCGTGGTCCAGCTGGTGCGGGCGCCACGCAAGCTGATGAAGCGATCCTGGCCCTGATCGCGCTGCACGGCGACGCCGGGAAGGCGAGCGATTGCGGCGGCGAGGTTTTGGTCAGGGAACCGGCCGACGCTGTCGGCTGAGAGCACGCTAACCAATGCAGGTGAAGAGCGCTGAACCTGTAAAGCTGCTGCTTGTGATTCCGCGATTGGGCGCGATGCACTTACAACGATGTCACCTTCAACGGCTGCCGCAGAAGCCAGCGACACCTGAACTTCGGTGTCCTGCCCGGCTATTACGACGATCGTTTGATTTACGTCTTTTTCACCGAAATAGCTTACGCTGATCTGTTGTTGTCCGGCTGGCGCTCCGCGCAGTGTGAAGCGGCCCTGCGCATTGGTAGTTTCAACGACCTTAGAACCTTCGATACGAACGGTTGCACCCGAAACGTAGTTACCGTTTGCATCGGTCACGATGCCGCTAACTTGACCTGAGCCAACAGAGGCTTCGTTGGAAGTGGCTTGTGCAGCGGCTGTCGTCTGAGCGGCGACGGGCAGCGTAAACAAAAGGTTCAGGCCAACACTGGCCATCAGAAGTGAGCGTGTCGAAGTCATGTTGTATCCTTTGTACGTTAATGTTGATGCCAATGTGCAATTGCGCAGTGGCATGGGTTTTAGAAATTCGGACTTTGGTAAGGCAGCGTGTTGTCAAAACGCCGTGTAGGTGGAGCGTCCTTATCGTTTTTGATAAGGCGCTTGGTATTTCCGCGCTTTTCGATAATGGCGGCGTCATATTGCACACCATCCGCGGTGTAAGCGGTGTAGGTCAGGCGGTTGCCATCAATCCCAATGACTTGGAAAAATTGACCATTTTCTCCCTGCCGCTCAAGCTTAACACCAGTCGGCGCATAATCGTCCCACCCGACTTTGCGGAACTCATATTGTTTGGGGCCGGAAACTGAGTTGACGAACATCGTGGTCAGCGTGTCCCCTATTTTGAACCCAGAGCGGCGCGGCAATTGGGCACTGGCATCCAAAAGTCCGCGTGCATACGTATGATCATGACCCTGCAGCACCAGATCGACGCTGTGACGGGTCAGGATTGGCAGAAGTAAGTCGCGGTTAGGCTTATTGTCGCGATCCTTGCCGGAACTGAAAACTGGATGATGCATTGTGACGACGCGCCAGCGTTTCTTTGAAGCCTTTAACTGGGCATCCAACCAAGCAGCCTGCGGCGCCATATCGCGTTGGTTGCTATCAAGGACAAAGACATCAAGATCGGCCGAGTAACGCACCGCATATGCCGTTTCATGCACGGCTGACGGCAGCGTGCCATCAACCGGCAGTCGGAATTGCGGCCGCCACAAATGGCTGAGTAAGCGAACACGCTCAGTTTCGCCTGGCGCTGCCATATCATATTCGTGATTTCCCGTTACCGGAATTGCGGGGACCATAGCATGCAGGAAGCCGCCGGCCTTGAACCACTCGGCCCATTCTGTATCGCGGCTGGCGCGGTTAACCAAATCACCCGCGTGTAACATGAACCTTGCATCGGGCGCTGCCTGATAGGCTGCGCGAATAGTGCGCGACCATAAAGACAACACACCATTTTGGGCGTCGCCCATATAGATGAAACGGACCGGACCGCTCAGCGGAGCTGTACGGGTCTGGAACCATTCGCTCCAAAGCCCATCAGCGCCCATAACTCGGTAAGCATAAAGCGTGTCCGGGCGAAGATCGTCAAAGCGTACGGAGTGATATGCCACAGCAGGCAATTTGTCATTCGACGGAATAGCGATGTCAGCGCCGCCAAACATCGTTTTTGCAAGATCGACGATTTCCGTCTGCGCCGAAACGCTGCGTGCGGTCAGGTCAAAGCGGGCATCTGGCGTTGCAAGGGCAATCTCAGCGCGAGAGGCCGAAACCGATGCTATCGTGCGCCAATTCACCGCTAAAGACGTTGCGGGATCAGCTTCAAAAGTTGCAATAACTCGGTCAGGCCACGCGGATGCTTCCTGCCAAGGTGGGACAGTATGATTTCCATCATGCGCAACCGCAGGAACCGCGCTTATTGCGAAAGCGAGTGCCATTGCCCCAAACAACGCAATATTTCGAATCATTGACCCAGCCCCCGATACCACGGGTGCCAAATAGGTTTGAGAAGATGCATCGTGATGTTGTTTCGGTTACATACGTGCGTGAATTATATTTAAATTTTGTGAACCAGCCGAATGTTGTTGAATGGCACTTCCTGAATAGGAGCGTAATCCTATGGATGAACAAATCGGCGCGGTGGTATGCGTAATTTAAAAAACCTATCGCCTGCGACTTAATAGGTCCTGACCCTAGTAACGGAGCAAATACCAAGGCGGTCACCGGCTCACCTCGCTTTGCAAGGGCAAGCAACAAGCCATTGGTCAAGCTGCGGCCTTGGCAGGCAGCGCGCCAGAATAGTGCCGGCTTGGGTAACAGCCTGTTTACGCCGCCGCTGACTGACAAAAATTTGCCCGCAACAGGCGCCAACACCGCCACATGGTGCGAGACCAGCATGTGCAAAAAGCCTCGGATCTTCGGCATTGAACTTGCGGCTTGGTGCTGATGGGTGGTCATACCCCTGAAAGCTATGCGGTAATCGCATGTCCGTCACATCGCTGAAACATGTGTGCCGCAGATTGAGCGTGAGGAAAAAGACAAGAAGATTCGGGTGCAAGATGAAATTAAAATGGCCAGTGTCGTTAATTTTTGCTGCAATGCTCTTGTCAGCATGCGGTGAGACGAAGTCGACCGCGCCCGCCGGTAGCTGGCAGGCCGAGATGGGCAAAATCCGTATTGCTGTCCGGAATGATGAGGCTGATCCGGATAATGTGGCTCGGTGGACTGGCTATCGTGCGCATCTAAAGGATATCACTGGTCTCAATATCGAAACGTTTGAGGCAAGTGACTATAACGGGGTCATTCAGGCGATATCTTCAGGTCAGGTCGATATCGCCACCATGGGTGGAGGCTCTTACGCCAATGTCGACGCACAGGTGGGTCGCAAAGTGCTGCCCTTCCTGACCATCCGTCAGGCTGAGGGCGGGCTGGGCTATTATTCGGCGCTGATCGTCAAAGCGGATTCACCCTATAAAACGCTTGACGACCTGAAGGGTAAATCCATCGCCTATGTCGATTTCAACTCAACCTCGGGCTATATTTTTCCGCGCAATACGCTGCTCAAGCAAGGCTATGACCCAGAAAAGCATTTTTCAAAATCGATCATGGCTGGCGGAGCGAGCCAGGCGCTGCTGGCTGTGGTCAATGGCAGGGTTGATGCGGCGCTAACCACTGTCAGTGCGGGAACGCCAGAAACCGGATTTGCAGCGGGCAACCCTATAACGATGGGGCGCCGTGGCCTCATCAAGGCGGGCGATACCCGGATTATCTGGACCGCAGGTCCCATGGCCAACTCGCCTTTTGTCATACGCACCGACAGGCCGCAGGCATTTCAAGATATTATGCGCGGTGCTTTTGCCATGCTGCCGTTTGAAAAGCCTGAAGTGTGGGATGATATGGGGCAAGCACCTGGAAATGATTTTGCGGCGGTCAGTCGTGACAATTACACCGACATCATCGCGATCCGCGACAGCGAAATCAAAACTCGGCGCAAAGGCGGAGACAACAAATGAGACTAGGAACCCTCTCGCTATTGGCGTTAACGTTCCTCTCCGCTTGCGGTGGAGCGGAAAAAGAAAGTGGCAGCACGATCCAAAGCCAGATCAAACAATTGCGTGTTGCCATTGAGGGCAAGGCCGCCGGCGAATGCAGCGCGGATGACAAAAGCTGGACTACAGTGCAGCGCGCTTATGTGCAGCATATTTCCGCGCGCATGGAAATTCCTGTGCTGCTGTGCCCTGTGGCAAGCAAGGCCGAGGCAGCAAGGGCGCTGGCTGATAACAAAGTGGATATGGCTTTGCTTGACGCCGCCAGCATTGCGCCGGTTAAAGCCTCTGTCAGGCCGATGATGACGGGCCGCATTCCCGCAGATATCGGCCGTGTCGCGATCGTGCTGGTCACCACAGAAAATAGCCCAACTAAGGACCTAGCGGAGGCGAGGCTTGCACTGTCTGGCGCAAATGCAACCATGTTGCTCGGCGTCAAGCGCACGCTGGCTGCCCGCAATATTCCGGACAGCGCCATCGCCGCCGCACAGACCTTGGCCAACGCCAGCGACGGACTGGCAGTTATCAAGGCGGGCAAGGCCGATGTCCTCGCTTTATATGGTGCCGAATGGATGCGGCTGTGCCGCGGCGAGGAAAAGGGCGACAAGCCGTGTGAGGGGTTCAAGGAAGTCTGGCGCGGCCGACCGGCGGCAGCCAGCGCATGGAGCGTGCGCCGCGATATCCCCAAAGAAAGCAGAGCGCGGCTGCTGGGTATCCATATTGCTTTGCCGCAGGAAAAACCGGAGCTCGCGCGCTGGTTCGTTCCTGACGCAGCTGAGATTGAACCGACAGAAGAGACCGCGCTGGAACAGACATCGTCGTGAAAGACAGCGCTGCGTCGACAGGAACTTCCTCACTCAACCGCGTGGCCGCCATAGAAAGCGAGTGGCGCCAGACCATCCGCAAAAGCCGCCTTCAGACTTTCGCCTGGATGATTTTGGTTTCAATCATCCTGCTAGGCTCGGTTGAGTTGAGCGCTGTCGGGAAAAGCAGCGTTGACGCAGGCTGGATTGACCGCATCGCAAGCTTTGTCGATAGGCTGATCCCCGATCTAAGGGCCGATGCACTTTTCGCCGGTCGCCAGGTTGATGGATCGCTCGCCAGCTGGTTCTACGACCTGCCCCGCTGGTTGGAGGCGATGCGCGAAACTGTGGCCATGGCCTTTGTTGGCACTGTGGTTGGCGGGCTAATGGCACTAGGGCTGTCGTTTCAGGCGGCGGCCAATCTCAACCGGAATGCGTTTTTGCGCCATACGGTTCGGCGCGGTTTTGATGCGGCGCGCACGATCCCTGATGTGATCCTCGCCCTGATTTTCGCCGCGGCCTTTAGTCTGGGTGCGGTTGCTGGCGTGCTCACCATCATCATCACGACGATGGGTTCGCTCGGTAAACTGTTCAGTGAATGCATGGAAAATGCCGAAATGAACCAAGTGGACGCGATCGAGGGCGTGGGCGGCAACCGTCTGTTGCAGCTCCGCTTTGGGATCCTGCCGCAATTGCTACCGCAAATCCTTTCATATTGGTTGCTGCGGATGGAGATTAATCTGTCGGTCGCCGCAGCACTTGGCATTGTTGGCGCAGGCGGGATTGGCATGGAGCTGGAACGTGCCATCAGCTTCACTGAATTTGATACCTATTTGGCGATCCTGATTTTGATTGTGTTTTGTATTTTCGTGATCGACCTTGTGTCCGAACAACTGCGCCACCGGCTAATTGGGTTGACGCAGTGAGCGCTGAGGCTGCCCTGATTGCCCGGGCCGAGGCCATACTTCCCGGTGCAGTGATCATCAGGCTGGAACGGCGGATCAAAACGGCGTTGGCCGTCGCCGCATTCTTAATCGTTTTCGTGGCCTGCTGCTATGACCTTGGCCTCAGTTGGGATGTTTTGGGCGGCGGCCTAGTGAAGATGGGCACCATCCTTGGCGCAATGTGGCCGCCGACGTCAGGAGGCGAACTACCCCGGCTTTTGCTAGCGCTTGTGCAAACCTTGGCCATTGCTGTTTTGGGAACATTGCTGGCCGCGTTGGTCGCAATCCCGCTGGGTTTAGCGGCGGCGCGGAACATCGTGCCCAACCCCGCCATTCATTTCGCCATTCGCCGGTTCATGGACCTGTTTCGCGGCATTCCCGTGCTTGTCTGGGCACTTATCTTGGTGGCGGCGGTGGGTCTGGGGCCAATTCCGGGCATACTTGCCATCGCCTTTTCGGACATCCCGCGCCTTGGCAAGCTGTTTGCCGAAGCGCTGGAAAATGTTGATGCCCGGCAACAGGATTCGCTGCGCGCTACAGGATCGAGCACATCGGGCGTGTTCCGATTTGGTGTTGTCCCACAGCTGCTGCCCGTCTGGCTCAGCCAATGTCTTTACTATCTCGAACAGAATTTCCGCGCGGCGGCTGTGGTCGGTGTTGTTGGCGCTGGCGGGATTGGATTCGAACTCGAAGAACGGATACGAATTTTCGCTTTCGACGAAGTTGCCTTCATCACCTTGATGTACATCATTGTTGTGGGGATAGTGGATTTCGGGTCGGAGCGGCTGCGCGCGCATTTGACATAAGGGGGTTGGACTATGCTTGAGTTGAAGAATCTGCGTTGCTGCTTTGGCGACGTTGTCGCAGTGGACAACGCCAGTCTCAGCATAGCGCCGGGGGAAATGGTGGGAATTATCGGTCGATCGGGGTCGGGTAAAAGCAGTTTGCTGCGCCTGATCAACCGCCTTTACGTGCCCCAGCAGGGCGAGATTTTCTGGCGTGGTCAATCGGTCACAGCACTCAAGGGAAAGGAACTGCGTGATTGGCGCGGGCGCTCGGCAATCATCTTTCAGCAGTTCAATCTGATCCCGCGCCTTGACGTTCTGACCAATGTTCTTTTGGGTACATTGGCAACGCGTCCACTGCTCCCCTCACTTTTCAAATCCTTCCCGGCAGAACAGCGCGCGCGCGCAGTCATGGAACTGGACCGGCTTGGCATGGTGGACACCGCTTTCAAACGGACGCAAAACCTTTCTGGTGGGCAGCAACAGCGGATCGCCATTGCGCGCGCGATGCTGCAAGATCCAGAAATCCTGCTCGCAGACGAACCGGTCGCCTCGCTTGATCCGATCAACAGCGAAATCGTGATGCAAAGCATCGCAGCGCTCAACCGGGAACGCAACATCACGCTCTTAATCAACCTTCATTCGGTCGATCTTGCGCGGCGTTATTGTAGCCGCGTGATCGGCATGAACAACGGTAAGATTGTATTCGATGCCCCGGTTGAGGAGCTGACCGACCAGGAAGTGGATCGGATTTACGGCGCAACGAGTCAACCTTGTCAGGCAGATCTCGCACCTCAGAAAGAACTTAAAACTGCGCGGCCCGCAGCCGTCCCACCCACAATACGCGGCGAGCCCCAGCTTGAAAGCATAGCATGAGCGGCCGGCTTGTCAGCGTCGCCAATGACAAAGGCCTCACATATGTCGCGCGCGAAGTTCCGCAGCGGGCAAAGAGTTTAACGCATGGACCTGAACCCGAGATTGATCCGGAAGCGGCGGTAATCGATTGCGCGCTCGGCCGCTGGACCCGAGTGGGTGCACGGACCCATCTGCATGAGGTTTCGTTTGACGATTATAGCTATATCGTCAGCGATTCGAGCGCGACCTACGCGGCAATCGGCAAATTCTGCTCAATCGCACGCGATGTGCGAATCAATCCGGGTAATCATCCGACATGGCGCGCAGCCCAGCATCATTTCAGCTATCGTGCGGTGTCTTATGCGATGGGTGATGCGGACGATGCCGAATTCTTCGAATGGCGACGTGCCGACAAAGTTGAGATGGGGCACGACATCTGGGTCGGACATGGCGCAACAATATTGGCCGGCGTGACCGTTGGCACCGGCGCCGTCATTGGCGCTGGCGCGGTGGTTTCCAAGGACGTACCACCTTTTGCAGTTGTGGTCGGAGTGGCGGCTGAGGTAATCAAAAATCGGTTTGATGCGGCGACACGGGAGAAGCTGCTCGAGATCGCCTGGTGGGACTGGGATCATGACCGGCTTGCTTCCGCACTGGACGAATTTCGTAAATTGGACGCTGCAGAATTTTGTGAGAAGCATGGCTGAAGGCCGGCTGATTCTTGTCGTCGGCCCGTCCGGTGCGGGCAAGGACAGCCTGATTTCGGCGGCAGCGGATAAGCTTTCAGCAGATGCCAGCTATCATTTCCCTAAACGTGAAATTACCCGCCCGAGCGATGCCGGCGGCGAAGATCATATAGAAGTGAGCGTCGAAGATTTTCACGCAACGCGTAACGCAGATGGTTATGCCCTTTCATGGGACGCGCACGGTCTTTGCTACGGGGTTCCCGCAGTGATCGATCAGCAGATCCAAAACGGCGCAACCGTGGTGGTCAATGTTTCACGCACCGTCCTCGATACCGCGCGCGGCAAATATTCAAATCTGCGGATCATCTTCGTCACTGCACCTCTTGATATCCTTGCACATAGGATCGCGGCGCGCGGCCGTGAAAGCGCCGCGGATGTGGCAGGACGTTTGGCACGTGCAGGGATCGCTCAACCGAACGGCGATAACGTGGTCATTGTCACCAATGACGGCAGCCTTGAAGAAGCCATTAGGGCCTTTTTATTGGCGGTCGAAAATGGAACGATGTAACAATTTAGGCGTGCAGCGCGGGTAGGCGCGGCAACTAGGCGATCTTGCGCAGTTATTTATCGAATGCCTAACCAGTTGCGCAGTGCGTTTGCGGATAATGGAAGACAAGAGCGCGGATCGATTTATCACGTCGACAGCCGCGCCAGCGCTGCATCGGCGTCCTTGCGCGAATGGCAGCGATGAACTTCAAGATGGGCATAGGCGGGTTCAGCTAATGCACGGGCAATGCTTTCGCGGCGACTATGATGCCTGTTCCAAGCCCAACGGATCGGGTGTTCGGCGCGGAACAGCCGGAAGAAATCCTCGCGGCATCCAGGAAACACATCGGTGCCCGACGCCGCCCGCGCCAGCGACCGAGGGATTACCTGGCGCATCACCTGCATGCGGGGCAGGTCTAGCCATACCAGATGCTTCATGCGTGGCCAGACAATCGGCCATACCTGCGAATATCCACCCGCAACTACCCAGTTGTCCCCCTGCGTTGCCGCATCGATAGCATTGATCAGAGCTTCTGGTTCTTCCGCACTTCGATTGTACCAGCCCGGCCCCCAGTTCAGCAGATCAAGTTCGACCACGCGCAGTCCGGCCGCCTCGGCCAGCCGCGCCGCAAATGTGGATTTACCTGCTCCCGATATACCGACGACCATCACACGCATGAAGCGCATCCCTTGTAAAAGTGGGCCCGTTGAAAAACGACCGATAATCGTGGAAAGTTGCGCGGCAGGCCCTCACTGACCGACGCTAATCTGATGCGCATGAAAACTCTAACCCAACTGCGCATTACGTTTACGGATAATAGAAAACGAAAGCGTGGATCGACTTACGGCTTCAATCATCGGCCAGAGATTGTCGACTTCGCGTAATTCCGCGCCATGTTCGGCCAGCGCTTCGGCGGGGCTTTGAATTCTGTGCCGTTGCAGGGGCATCACGGATATCTCACTGACATAAACCCCACTATTGGGGTCAAATAAATTCCAGTGCGGTCCGGCCTCAAATGCATAGATCCACATGGGCATTTCCGCCATCCGGCTGCGCCAGTCCTTTTCAATAACAACGATACGTGACGCTTTGCTTTTGCCGATAAATCGGTCGGCGTCTGCTTTGGTCGTGGCCGGCCCTCTTCCAAAAATGATTCTGGGGCAATCACGTGGGGCAAGGTAGTTTGATAAAAACGGATAGCTTGTTGTCCAGACACATGGGTTGTTCTGTCCCACTTCCGGAGCTGGCGGAATCCTTGGATAAAACGCTTTGATACCGGATTCATGCGACGCGTGAAACAAATGCGAGGGATCGAACATCGGCCGTGCAAAACTTAAAAATCATCAGCCCAAGAACGGGAAGCGGGCTTTGACATTAAAGTTACTTTCACGGTCTGGCTGATGGAAGACGCACAGAGATCCGAACCGATGCGCACCGATATCGTCGGCAAAAAATGCCATCGCTGCGTCCAGAAATGCTTGGCGCATCGCGGCATCTTCGATTCGACCCGACAGCGTCATATGAAACCTGAAATCGTCAAAGATATAGGGGTAACCCCATTCCACCAGCTGCCGGTCCTGTTGTTCGCTCAGCTTCGCTTTGCGCCTTCGCTCCAATTCTGCATGGGTCGGAAGCGCCCGGAAGTTGTCGAATTCGCAAACGCAGTCTTCATGCAAGGCCAGCATTTCCGCAGATTTTTCGGCTAACCGAAAGGCGATGAAATGCCCAAGTATCTGAGGCGCAATTTCCACTGAAAAAGCGGCGCGTTGGGTTGCGAATTCCTCAACCGCCGCAATGAGTTCTTCTTCGCAAGCATCGTCGGCGAGCGCGAATGGTGCTTTCAATGTGGCGTGGAAGCCATAATGACGGGCGTCCGCTGTCAGCGCCGAAAACGCTGCGGCATCAGAGCCTATAGGGACATATTGTGGAACATCCTGTCTAGATGCGGCATCGCGACCCAACCACTGGGATGCGCGCAGCCATAATGGACTGTCTGAGTCGGGCGCGTAATAAATGGCATAGCGGCCTGTCATGTCTCGTCAGGCTACCCGTTCACCGCCGCGCCAGACTGAAACCGGGCGCGGCCATTTGCCAGCTTGCCAGGCGACGCGAACGAGATCCGCGTTAAACCCCTTAGCAACTCTACCACGGTCAGTGAGCGCAGTTGCCTTGGCGGGCGCGTGAGTCACCGTCGCGATTGCGCGCGGTAACGACCAGCCATAGGGTTCCTCAGTCAGCAGGAAAGCGGCTCGCAGCATTGAAAAGGGAATATAGTCCGACGTAATAATGTCCAGCAGATCCGCTTTTGCCGCCGCACCTGCCGATAAATTGCCAGAGTGCGATCCGCCGCGCACCAAGTTGGGCGCTCCCATCGCGATCACCATTTCCGACGCGCGTGCCTCTTGCGCGGCCTCGATTGTCACGGGAAATTCCGCCATGGTGCATCCAAATGCACTAGCTTCCCGCACCTGTTCGACGGTCGCGTCATCATGCGCGGCGAGGGTAAAGCCATAATGGGCAGAAATGCCGGCAATCTTCGCGCGATGGCTGGCGCATAATTCGGCGAGGCTCTCGGCTTCGGCATCAACCGCTTCGTTGACGGTCCTACTTCTCAATTGCCGCTGACCCGGCCTGTGATCCATCAGCGAAAGCATTTTCACCCGCGGATTATCAAGCTGCGGTTCCAGCCCGTCCATTAAGGCAGGATTTGTAACTTCGCAACGGATGTGCAGGATATGCTCTGCTTTCAAAAAACCTTGGCTCGCGGCAGATTCGATCGCGTCGATCAATACCGGAAAGGCTTCGGCTCGGTTAAGACCGTTGCGCTCACCGTGCAGGCACAGCGAGTCAAAGACGGTCGTAATCCCTGCCGATATGCACTGGGCATCATGCGCCATAACCGCGCCGACAGAATCCCATGTGGCACCCGGACGCGGCTGGTAATGCTTTTCGAGATTGTCTGTATGGATATCGACCAGGCCCGGAATGATGTAATCGTCGCCCCAGTCGTCTGCTCCAGCCGACGCAGACGTGCGTGGTTCAATCGCTTCGATCACACCGTCACGGACCAAAATTTCTGCCGATATGACCGCGTCGGATGTTACAACATAATTGCTGAAGATACGTGTTTCGCGCATAAATCAGGCCGCCAGTCGATATTCGGTTACATCGAAAAAGCGCGTTGCAACTGCGTTGCGCACGGCTTCATCGTGAAAGATGCCTACCATGGCGGTGCCGCGATCACGTGCTGCATTCATTAGCTTGATGACCGTCTGCCTATTGGCCGCATCAAGCGATGCCGTTGGCTCGTCGAGCAGCAACACCGGATATTCACGCACCATCACACGCGCGATGTTCACGCGCTGCTGCTCACCACCCGAAAATGTTGCAGGTGGCAGACCCCATAATGCCTTGGGAAGGTTAAGCATCGCAAGAATAGCTTCGGCCCGGTCCTTCGCCTCCCCTGCATCGACGCTGTTTTCCAGCAAGGGTTCCATCACCAATTGCAGTGTCTGTATCCGTGGAATGACCCGCAGGAACTGGCTGACATAGCCCATTGTCCGCCGCCGAATGTCGAGAACGACATGTGGTGGCGCATTAGTGATATCCACATATTCACCGTCATGAAATAACTTCACTGAGCCATCGCTTGGCACATAATTGCCATAAATAGCGCGCAGCATCGTCGATTTGCCTACCCCTGATACGCCGCTCAACACCACGCATTCGCCAGCGGCAACTTCAAGCGAAACATTTGCAAAAACCGGCACCAATGTACTGCCCTGATTGTGCAGCGTGAATGTCTTTGCAATAGCCTCAATACGGATGGCGGCAGCTTGATCTTCCATCATGGTCATATCTTTGCTCAAATCTGAAGTACGGAGGAAACGAGCAGCTGGGTGTAGCCATGCTGCGGATCGTCAAGCACCTGATCAGTCAGGCCTTGTTCGACCACGAAGCCGGATTTCATGACCAGCAGCCGGTCGGCCAGCAGTCTCGCGACGCCAATGTCATGGGTCACGATAATGGCAGCCAGACCCATTTCACGCACCAAGACGCGCATGAGATCAAGAAGCCGCGCCTGAACCGACACGTCAAGGCCGCCAGTGGGCTCGTCCATGAACACCAGGCTTGGATTGTGGATGAGATTGCGGGCGATTTGCAGACGCTGTTGCATACCGCCCGAAAAGGTGCGCGGCTTATTGTCAATGCGGCCAAGATCCAGTTCCACCCGCTCAAACCAGTTCAAGGACTGTTCGCGCATTTCGCCATAATGGCGGCGGCCGTTCATCATGAGCGGTTCAGCGACATTTGCGCCCCCCG
Source organism: Sphingorhabdus sp. EL138 (assembly GCF_945882965.1). GTDB lineage: Bacteria > Pseudomonadota > Alphaproteobacteria > Sphingomonadales > Sphingomonadaceae > Sphingorhabdus_B. The sequence continues at coordinate 25,896 of NZ_CAMCWY010000002.1, read as the reverse complement.
ATACGCGCATGCGTAAACCATCGCGCGGATTTTGGTGGACATAACCCCATTCCTCACGTGCGATTCGGCGACGGTCCTGTTCGGACAGCGCGAAAATGTCGTGCATTCCATGACGGCGGCTGTTGAATAGGACTTGGCCTCCAGTTGGTTCAAGCTGACCCGAAATGCACCGCAACAATGTTGTCTTGCCCGATCCGCTCTCTCCAACAATGCCTAAAATCTCTCCCCGGCGTAGTTCAAAACTGACATCGCGGCAGGCGCCAATCGGACCGAAGGATTTGTCTAAGCCTTCGACAACAAGCAGCTGTTCATCACGTTCGATAGGTGTGATCATGCTCATTCGGCGTCCTCCGGCTGATCTAACTGATCCAGCGCATGGCCAGCCAATGGGCCGCTATGGCCTTGCTTTCGGCGCTCACCGCAATACGCACTGTCCGAACAGACGAACATGCGGTTGCCGTCATCGTCAAGGATCACTTCGTCCTTGTAGCTGCTGTCGCAATTGCACAGCGCGCATACTTCGTCCCAGCTTTGGATTTCGAAAGGGTAATCCTCAAAATCCAGACTGCGCACATCGGTATGCGGCGGCACAGCATAAATGCGCTTTTCGCGTCCCGCGCCAAACAGGTGAAGCGCCTCGCTTTGGTGCAGCTTCGGGTTGTCGAATTTTGGGATTGGCGAGGGCGACATCAGATACCGCTCGTCCACCAGCACCGGATAGCCAGCGCCGCCAGCGATACGGCCATAAGCAGCGACACTTTCGTAAAGCGACAGATATTGGAGCCCATATTCTTCATAGGCATGCATCGCGCGGGTTTCAGTCTCACGTGGCTCCAGCCCGCGTAACGGCTCAGGCTGCGGCACTTGGTAGACCATAATTTGGCCTTCCTGCAGCGGCGCTTCCGGGATTCGGTGGCGCGTCTGGATGATCGTCGCCTCTTCGGTTTGCTCGGTCGTCGCCACATCGGCAACGCGCGCGAAAAAACGCCGGATGGACACAGCGTTAGTCGTGTCATCGGCGCCTTGGTCGATGCATTTATACACATCGTCCGGACCGATAATGGATGCAGTCACCTGAATACCCCCGGTTCCCCAGCCATAAGGCACCGGCATTTCACGTGACCCGAATGGCACTTGGTAGCCCGGAATGGCGATGGCCTTCAGTATCGACCGGCGGATCATCCGCTTTGTCTGCTCGTCAAGATAGGCGTAGTTGTAGACCCTGTTGGCAGGCAAGTTTGATGGCGCGTTCATTCCGCTGCCTCGGCAAATTCACTGGTATCGGAATTGGCACGCGCTTCTTCCCATTCCTTTTTAAGCCGACGTACGAACTGTAATTCGGCTTGAAAGTCGACATAGTGCGGCAGCTTTAAATGCTGGACGAAGCCCGACGCTTCGACATTGTCGCTATGATAAAGCACAAATTCTTCATCCTGAACGGCATGCACGCCCGCTTCGCCAACTTCGGCATGGCGCAGTGCGCGGTCAACGATCGCCATGCTCATCGCTTTGCGTTCATTATGACCAAAGGTCAGACCATAGCCGCGCGTGAATTGCGGGGGGCTTTCTGCCGATCCTTCGAAATTTGAAATCATCTGACATTCAGTGACCGTTATTTCGCCAACTTCGATTGGGAACCCGAGTTCCTCCGGCGTAAATTCGACTGCCACTTCGCCCATGCGAATTTCTCCGCATAGAGGGTGTGTATTACCCCATCCGCGTTGCGAGGCATACGCGAGGCTTAGAAGGAAACCTTCATCACCACGGGCGAGCGCTTGAAGTCGTTGGTCGCGCCCAGCCGGAAATGCCATTGGCTGACGCGTTAAATCATAGGGCTCGGCGCCATCGTCTGCATCGGTCGGGGCAGGTTCCAGTAACGCTTCATGGGCAAACACAGACGCAATTGCCGGGATGTGCTCGGCAACCGGCGTGTCGCCAAGCGGGGCTGCGGGTACTGTTTTGTCATCGCTCAAGCCGAAGTCGATCAGCCGATGCGTATAGTCAAAGGTTGGCCCCAGGATTTGCCCGCCGGGGATATCCTTAAACGCTGCCGAAACGCGGCGTGCGACGGACATTTTTGTCGTATTGATTGGTTCCGATGCACCAAAACGTGAGAGTGTGGTGCGATAGGCGCGCAACAAAAAGATTGCTTCGGTCACGTCGCCACGCGCCTGTTTGATCGCAAGTGCGGCAAGATCGGGATCGTAGCAGCTTCCTTCCATCATCACCCGGTCGACGGCCAGCGACAATTGTTCACGGATCTGCGCGACCCCAAGTTCTGGCACATTTGTGTCGCCGCGCCGGGCTTCATCAAGCCAAGCATGGGCATTACTAATGGCGCGTTCTCCGCCTTTGACCGAAACATAAGCCATATCTAGCTCTCCTCGTTGATGCGGGTGGTCCGTGGTAGGCCGATGACGGCGTTGCTTGTGCCCATGATGATGTCGACGCCCAGTTGGAATTGCGAACGATCACCCATGACTTCGTTCCAAAAGCTATCGGGTATACCGGACGGGGCAATATGCGCGGCTTCCTTGATGCCCGGACCCGTCAGGCTGACATGTTTGCCGCCTTCTAGCGCGGGGCAAGCCAGTAATAATGTGGTCGAGCGATCAGGATATTTTGGATCGCCCGAGTTGAATGCCGAAATTGGCAGCAACTCTGTCACCGATAAAATTGCGAAAACCGCTTCTTGCGGGTCAGTTGTGACCGGGCAGCCGCAGTGAAAACGCAGCCATCCTGATAAAGCCTCGCCTATTTCACCGCGCGGCAAATAAACGGGTGTTTCAAAGTCGAGCAGCGTCAATGCAATGGCGCTTAACCCTTCAAGCCCCGGAACGGGCGGCACAATGTCAGCATCGATATCAACTATCCGACCCGGCCGCGCCATCGCGTCCATCAGCCGCCTAAAAATCCGCTGGGCATCATAGACCGGATCGGCAAATCCGGGCTGAATATCCTGAAGCGATAATGCAGCGGTCATTTTTCTTTCCTTGTCCGAACCATGGTGAAAAAATCGACTTTGGTCGCGGCCGCTTTGCGTCCGTTTTCGGTTTTCTTGTCGCGAACTGCATCGGCGAGCGGCACCAACACCTTTTCTTCAAGAACACCGCCCCATGTTTCGCTCTGGACCATTGCATCCGCCAGCGCTGCTAGTTCGGCATGATCGCTGTTTCGTCCGGCAACATAGCCGATGCCAACCTGCCCACCGTCTATACGCAACGCCGCTCTCGTCAGGGGCAATTCACCCAAGTTGAAACGCGCACCATCGCCCCCAACCTTGCCACGCACCATGATGAGTCCCGTATCGGTGGGACGCACTTGCTTGATGTTCGGCAGATTTTCAATCCGGTCAAAAAGGTCCCGAACCATTTCATGCGGCGACTTGGCAATCAGCCCGTGCGCTCGCTGGCGCACTGCTATCGCGCTGGATTCAACTTCAACAGAAACATCATTTTTCATAGCATACTCAACAAATTGAAGATTTGTATATTGTGACAATACTTTATCCATACCGAAAAATGCAAATATAAATTTGTTACAATAATGTTAATCAACTAAAACTTGTTGAATACTGTCACCTTCTATCAACTTCTGTCACTATATTGACATTTTTATCTGCGATGGACGTTTCGTTGCTCGAAGGCCTGTATTTATGTGGAAAATTATCGCCGACGAGCTGGAACGTTCCATTCAGGATCGTATTCTTGGCCCGGGGGATAAGTTACCCACCGAGCATGACTTGGAACAAAAATATTACGTGACCCGGCACATGGTGCGACATGCCCTGAAACATCTTGCAGACCGAGGCTTGATAGATAGCCATCAGGGGCGCGGAAGCTTTGTCCGTCGCCCGACACTTCCAATCAAAATCCAGCGCCGCACGCGTTTTGGCGAAATGGTTCAACAGGCCCATGCCAGCCACATTCACCGTACAAGGCGACTGGAGATCGTTCCGATTCCGCCAGATGCCGCGCGCGCGTTCGGCATCAACCGGACAACACCGGTAATCTGTCTCGAACGGATATCCATCGTCAACGGGCAACCCACCGGAATTGGAACACACTATTTTCTAGCGAGCCGTTTCGCCAATTTTATCGTTGAATATGAGAAAGTTGAATCGATAACAGCCGCACTGAAAGCGCAGGGCGTGCATGATTATGTCAGAGCGCAAACGCGTATCACTGCCCGCCCGCCCAGCGCTGAAGACTGTGAACTTCTGGACATGCCCCGGCATGTTCCGTTGATTGTTACACAAGCGGTTAATCATGACACCGATGGTATCGTGCTTGAATATGGAGAGGCGCGCATGGCGTCTGACCGGGTCGAGCTGATGATTACACCCGACGAAATTTCCCATTAAACAAAATCAGGAATTACCAGTGCAAACGACAATTTCAAATGCCCAGATAGTTCTCGCCGACAAGGTCGTTCATGGCACGCTTATAATGGAAGATGACGTAATCACGCAAATTGACGACGGCATCACTAATAATAATGCGATTGATTTTGGCGGTGATTATTTAATCCCTGGGATTATTGACATTCACACAGACAATCTGGAGCGCCATTACTTCCCGCGGCCTAATATTGACTGGAATCCTGTTTCAGCGGCAATCGCGCATGACGGGGTCTGTATCGCCAGCGGCGTTACCACAGTTTTGGATAGCCTCGCCTTGGGCGCATGGGACAGAGGTGAAGCGCGCGGTCTCGACAATCTTCGGCATCTCGTCAAAGGCGTATCGACCGCGCAAAACGGCGGCGCTTTGCGTGCCACCCATTTCATGCACTGGCGGTGCGAATTGCCAATCAGTTCTTTGCCGCGCTTGCTTGACGAATTTGTACCGCACCCCATGACGAAACTTGCCTCGTTGATGGATCATACGCCGGGGCAGCGCCAGTATATGCATCTTGATTTCTTTCTAGATCGCACATGGCGCAAAGAGATGAACGAAGCCGAAGTCCAATCGCGGCTTGCACAGCGCCTCGACGATCAGGCGGCCAATGTGGAAAGCAACCGCGCTTATATGTCGGAGATGGCCAAGCAATTTGGTCTGATCCTTGCTGCACATGATGACCAAACGGTGGAGCATGTCCAAGCCGCGCACGCCGCAGGCGCAGTCATCTCTGAATTTCCTGTTACTGCAGAAGCCGCAGAGGAAGCGCGCCGATTGGGAATGTTGAACATCATGGGGGGCCCCAACCTTATCCGGGGTGGATCTTATTCAGGCAACGTCAGTGCGCATGATTTAGCTAACGACAATCTGCTCGATGGATTTGCATCGGACTATGTTCCACGCAGCCTTATCGAATGTGCTTTTCGTTTGCCCGAGGAACCCCATGGCTGGTCCTTGCCGGACGCGGTTGCAACCGTCACTCGCGTTCCTGCGCGCGCGGTTGGACTTGAGGACCGCGGCGAAATCGCAGTAGGGCAGCGCGCGGATATTCTGCGCGTCAGCAAAGATGCAAGCTTCCCTGTTGTTCGTTCGGTCTGGGTCGCCGGCCAGCGTGTAGCTTAAGCATGGAACGCCTTCGATGTCTGTCGTTTAATCTCTGGAAAAATGAGGGCCGTTTCGAAGAACGGCTGGAGAAGCTGCTTAAGCTTTTGCCCGAAATCGATGCAGATGTCATCGCGCTGCAGGAATGTTTTGTTGCGCCCGATTTGAAGATCGATGTCGCTGCGTCTATCGCCCGCGCGTGCGGGCTGCATCTAACGCGGGGTGAGCTTCGCGAAAAAACGCGCGTTCACAATAAGCAAGACACGCTGTCACGATCAGACATGGCGATCTTGAGCCGCGCTGCACCTGAGACAATCGAACTCATCCATTTACCCGTTGATAGCAGAGACGGCGAACGGGCGCTGCTGCTCATCTCACTTCCATTTGCAAACGAGCTGCTCCACATCGGTTGCACGCATCTCACCCATTTGCGCGATGCGGCGGGGCAACGGACGCGCATGGCGCAGGCCAATGCCCTTGCCGATATGTTGTCCAGTCGCCAGCCCTCAACAACCATATTGCTCGGGGATTTAAATGCCCGCGCGGGCGATGTGGATTTAGACCCGATTATGGCGCGCCGTCGGCTACATCCGGTCAGCGCTGCACTTGCCGTAAAGGCACAATGTGCAATTTCTCCCGCCGATGGATCGCTCGATCACATTCTTCTATACTCCTCCTACAACGAGCAATGGACGGTCAGCCGGGACGTCGTTCTCGCCCCCCATGATGATGACCCCGATGCAGGACCAAGCGATCATCCGGCCATCCTCGCCGATCTGGTGCGGGCATGAGTGGCGGCGGTGGAAATCCGGGCTATGTTCCGCGGCGAACGACAACACTAGACTGGCGGCAGACGTTGGCTGCCTTTGCACGCTATTGGCTGATTGAACGTGGGACTATTGTGCTCGTTTTCGTCTTGCTTTTTGCGATGATCGGGGCAGAGTCGCTTACCCCGGTTGCGCTTGGCCGATTGGTCGATGCGGTCAGTAACCCTGGCCGCGCCGACCCGGCAAATGAACTATGGCACCATTTCGCATTTGCAGGCGGAGCCATGACCGTTGCCATCATATTGAAGCAGCTATTGGACAGGTTATGGAACGGGCTCACGGCTCGGTCGATGCAACGCCTGCAGATGGACCTCTTTGCCCGCGTGCAGCGAATGTCGGCCGATTGGCACAGCAACGCATTTTCCGGCGCCACGGTCCACCGCATCTCACGCGCCCGATGGGCGCTGGACATGATCAGCAATATCATAATACTTCGGCTGCTGCAGCCGCTGCTTCTCATGCTCGTGCTTGGCGGAATGATGTATGTTGCTGTGCCCTATGCGGGTATTGCATTCTTTATCTGCACTGGTTTCTATCTGACGGTGAGCTGGTTCTTGTCTGCAAAATGGGTGAGACCGCTCGGTGTAATCTCAGCATCGCGTGACAGTCGGTTGACAGGGGCTTTGGCCGACGCGGTCACAAATAATGCAACGGTTAAGGCCTTTGCCGCCGAAGCGCGCGAAGACAAAAGACTGCAGGCCGTTTCGAACGAATGGCTCGCCGCAGCGGCGCCCTCGTTCAACCGAGCCACCGACACAAACGCCATCCAGATGCTTTTATGGACCATCACTCAAATGAGCGTTCTTGGAGCCATTGCGTGGCAGGCGACGCTGCAAAAGGCAGGCACGGCAGAACTGGCCTTTGCCATTTCTGCGCTGCTCATGCTCTCGGGCCAGTTGCGGACATTGGGACAAGACATCAGAGTTTTTCAACGTGCTTATGCTGAGCTGGAGGATGCGGCAGAGTTTCTATTGTCCGATCCAGTAGAATTGGCGCCGAGCGGTGAACCCGCCAAAATAGCGGTGGACGGTGCAATCCGTTTCGAACAAGTTAGTTTTGCATATCCCAATGGCGGCGCTGTGTATCGCAGTCTGAGCTTCACGATTGATGCCGGCGAGCAGGTGGCACTGGTCGGTCCATCGGGTTCGGGAAAGTCGACGATCGTCAAAATGATTCAGCGACTTTATGAACCCCAGCAGGGTAAAATCCTGATCGACGGCAATGATGTCGCTTCCATGCGGCTTGAACAATTGCGGAGCATTACATCGGTTGTCCCCCAAGAACCTGTGCTCTTTCACCGCAGCCTAGCTGAAAACATTGCCTATGGGCGACCTGACGCGAGTCTTGAGGACATCATTGATGCCGCGAAGCGCGCACGCGCGCACGATTTTATCGTTCGACTTGAAAAAGGCTATGACATGGTCGTAGGCGAACGCGGGGCAAAATTGTCTGGCGGAGAAAGGCAACGTATTGCCATCGCCCGGGCGATATTGGCAGATCGTCCCATCCTGCTCCTTGACGAGGCGACGTCTAGCCTAGACACAGAAACCGAACGGTTGGTGCAGGAGGCCGTCCGTGAGCTTGCTTATGGACGAACAACGATCGTTATCGCGCACCGGCTATCGACGGTTGAACAGGTTGATCGCATATTGGTTTTCGACGACGGTGCGATTGTTGAGGAAGGAAACCACAAGCTGCTCATGCAACGCCGAAATGGCCGCTATCGCCAGCTTTTCGAGATCGCCAGCCACCGCCCGGACGCGTTGATCTGTGCCTGACCCACAAGCAGACTTGAACGATAGCTCGCCCATCATTGTCTGGGGACGGCCCGACAGTTCAGCTGTTTCACGGGTGATGTGGACCATCGGCGAGCTCAATTTGCCTTATCGAAGAGTCGACTGGGGCGGAGCCTTTGGGGGCAACGACGATCCGGCACACCGCGCGCGCAATCCGGCTGGCACCATCCCGGCGGTAGAGTTGCCCGATGGCCGGACTCTTTGGGAATCGCAAGCCATCGTTCGCTATCTATGCGCGGTATACGCCAAAGGCGATATGATTCCCTTGGACCCTTTTGAACGCGCTCAGGCTGAAGCGATTATGGATTGGGGCCCGGCCTTTGCCCGCGCCGTCAGTGCGGTTCGAGCCGCCTATAAGAATTCTGACGCCACGTTGGAAAGCTGTTCGGTAGCTATCTCTTTGCTAAAACCACAACTTGGCATGCTAGAGCTTTTATTGGGCGATAAAAACTTCCTTGGCGGACAAAATTTGGGCATCGCCGACTTCGCGCTGGGCGGCTGGCTCCACCGACTGATGCGGTGCCCAGAAGAGCTCGAACTCGGCATCCCGACCAATGTACGAAGCTATTATGGACGGCTCTGCTTAAGGAAACCGTTCGAGGATCATATATTAACGCAAGTTTCGGCGGGCATGCAGCGTATTGGCGGATGATTGGGGGAGCTAGATAGGCGTTTCGCCAATACTCCATCTCAATGTCCGGAATATCAGCAAAACCCATAATCAAGCCGCTCCGGTCGAATGTCTGCATCATCGTTTGCCTTTTTAAATGCGGACAGTCCGCTCTCGGCCCAAATGCTGCTATCACAACAGCTCAAGGACGAGAGCCATTAGGCTTCCCGTCAAAATAGACTATTCCAATTGGAACGCTGGCGAACGGTGTTGGACGCCAACGGCTCTTCCCGGGCAGATGTGACTTTTGTGGCTTTTGGAATTGCGCGGACCGGTCCCAAAGCATTACGGATGAGCTTGCTCATCCGTTTTTAGGGGCAAGCTGAACACAATGATTGGTGCAATAACAATTGCGTATACCGGCCATGCCGCATCCGAGGCCGACTTAAACGCTGAATTTACAAGATTTTTACGCGGGCGTTCTAATCAGAACGCTGATAAAAACGCAGTCTATAACACTGCTTTTTGCAGCCAAGACTCTCTAGCCTAAAGCATTGAAATCATTGGAGCGGGCGAAGGGATTCGAACCCTCGACCCCAACCTTGGCAAGATTCAGTTCGATGAAAATTCCATTATAAATCAGATTTTTATAATGACCGTGCAAAATCCGAACACGATCCGAACATTTTCAGCGGCATTTTCTCAGAAGGCTTTGTGTTCAGGTTTCCAGACAAATGCAGAGCGGCAGCTTTGCGCCCAAATGCAGTCATTATAGACGCCAGATGGTTTCATCATTAGCGGACATTGCATCAGCAACGTTGATACGGCTAGCTTGTTGGACGATTCGGAACGGCAGTTTATGGCGCAGCGCATAGGGTAAGCTGCCATTTGCAGAGTTCTAAAGTGCGAATGCCGCGGGTATCCCTTTTGTCAACGCGACCTAAACCCGACCACGGAGCAAATCGTTGGGAGTAGAGCAATGTCTGGTCCGATATGCAATCTTCGACGGGCTGGCCTTGTCAGAAACCAGCTGGCATTGTAACTCGATTTAGCAGTATCTCTCTTTCGACTGAAAGCGCTCGTTCTTAGGAGGTGCATAACCGCTCGGGCTCCTGCTGCGGGTTTATGATGCCACGTCCGGCGGTTGCGTCCCTATCTAATCTTTAGGGCTGTTTGCAGAATGAAAATGCATTAACACAATTTCAGACACATCAGGAAGACATGCTGGCGTTTTATGGATCAAATATCTGATAAGAATTTGAAGGTTAACGCTTCGGCCCAGCTGTTGGGTTACGGGTTTGGAATAGAGCAGCAATCGGTCTCTATCGTGATGACTTTCACTGCTCCAACTGAATTTGTTATTGATACTGCAACAACGGTGTTGTCCAACATCTTCCTAATGAACCTGGAGGAAGTCAACGCGCTCCAAATTCCAAAATCTTTCGGTATACCTTTGCATGTCGAGCAATATATACAATGCGCGTTTGCGTTAGCACGCAGCATTTTGCGAGATGGAGGCTGTCCCTCCTTTTCCACCGAATTTGTTCAAAGCATTCAGGTTGCCGATGCTACTAAAAATACTTACTCTATCAAAGCAAATGTCCCTGCGATTGAGAATTACGATGAAAAGCAAATTGCCCGAGCTTATGGCTACAGTGTAATCCTCCTCAAATTGCTTGCAAACCCAGATCAAGCTGCATTCAAAGAGGCGGCGGATGCCTTACTCGGCAAATTTTTGATTTCCATGCAACAGGTGCTGATGCGCGGGGTGTCGACCATACCGGTGCTGAGGGAAGCCCATAAACGCGGCATTCAAATATCCCATCTTGGATCAGGCGTATTTCAGCTTGGCACAGGCAAACACGCACGACTGATCAGGAAAAGCTCAACTGACCGCGACTCTGTATTGGGCGCAAATATCTCTAACAGAAAAGATTTATCCGAAGTATTTTTCAAAGGCGTGGGCGCGCCGGTCCCTCAGAGTATCAAGGTTCAAGACAGCAACGCGGCCGTGGAAGCTGCAAACAAGATCGGGTTTCCTGTCGTATTGAAGCCTGCAAATTTGGAACGCAGTGAAGGGGTCTTCTTGGATCTGAGGTCAGATATGGCGGTTCAATCTGCCTTCGAGGCGGCCCGAAAACTGTCTCCACGTATTATGGTTCAAAGCCGTATTCCCGGACACTGCCACCGCCTAGTGACTTTTGGCGGGCGGTTTGTTTTCGCGTATTCGCGTTTACCGTCAGCCGTGAAGGGTGACGGCTTCAAATCCATTCGCGATTTGTTGAACGCGTTTAACAATGCGCATAACTGTAAGGCCAAGCATTTGCAGACCGCACCTCTTCCCTTCGACGACGAAGCGCTAGATTGCTTGTCCTCACAGGGGTTCACACCTGATGATGTCTTAGCAGTTGACCAACTGGCTTTTCTTCGGGCCGCGAACCTGAAAGAATATGCCGGCCATAACGAAGTAATAACGGATAAAGTTCATCCGGAAAACATCGCGCTTGTCGAACGGCTATCCAGACTTTTTCGCTTGGAAAGCTTAGGTGCTGACCTTGTCTCGCCAGACCCAACAAAGCCTTGGTATGAGAATGGTGCGGCTATTAGCGAGATTAACTTCGAACCACAGATTGGTGAGAATACAGCCAGAGCGAATATTGATGCGATGTTTCCCAATGAAACGAGCGGGTGCATTCCTGTCGAGTGTTTCGTGGGTGGCGCCCAGGCCTTGCAAGCGGCACGTCGAAGACTGAATGAACTTACCAATGCCGGAACTAGGGCAGCGCTAACCACCCACGCTCTGTCGCTTGGTCACTGTGGCACCGAATATCGTTTTGCTGAGATGGCAACACTTACGCAGCGATGTACCGCTTTGCTCCGCGATACCGATATCGAGGTGCTTATCGTGGTGGTTCAGACAGACGAATTTTTGATAACAGGCTTGCCCTTTAAGGCTAGCGCCCAGATATTTCGGGTCGGTTCAGTCTTGCGCAACCATAGAAATCTGAAGGAAGTACTGCCACCAATGGTCTTGTCAAAAATGATTAGACTACTTGGCGGGGTTTGAACTCTGGGAAGACCGCACACACTTGATCAGCCGCACGTTCGACCCGTTCTACAGCGTCATCGAGCAGTTCACGTCCAATTGGCGTCAAGCGCGCATGCGCGACCAACACCGATAAGCCGTCTTGAAAATTGCGGTGGCGTACTGGCAGAAGTTTGCAGGCCTCGGCCCGCATTCGTGAACTTGTTGCTGGATTTAAAGCTATTTCAGCAAGAAAGCTATACATACGCGCGATCACGAACACCGCATGGTAGATGCCGTCTAGAGGCCGTGGATCAATCCTTAGCGGACTCCTGTAGGTCTCCGACGCTGAGTTGAGGACTCGGTGATCATTGCAACTAAGTGCGAAGAGCAACGAATGAGCGCTCTCGTGGATTATGGTTTCAGCCAGCACGAGCCGTGTACGCTTGCGGCGCATGTTAAGAAGGATCGAACCATAACGTTCGATACTGCTGCAGCCGTCGAAGTCCATGCCATTGCGTGGTACCCCTACCGTTGCAACAATCTCGGCGGTAATGGGAAATAGCGCAGAAGATGCGTGGGGAGCTTTTACCTGGATCAAGCACAGCGCAGCTGAAATCTTTCGCTTAATCTCTGGCTCTGCAACCTTCGAGATCAGCGCCATTTGCCTTGCTGTCAGTGATGTTGAGGCAAAATTCTTTCGCACACTATGAATTCCTGAGTTACCAAATTCTCGGGAATTTAGAACTCTCACTGCAATTTGCGCTGTGATCGGCCTTCTCCCTCGGTAAATAAGAGAACACAATGGCGCTAAATCGACATTGCGGTTGCCAAGCAGAGACCGTATAATCGAAAAGTAGGCCGCGAACGCCTCGGGTTCCACGGTGCCACTTGCTTCGAGATGTTCGGCAACGGGAACGAAGCTTTGATGCGTCTCACACTTGGGGATGACCCGTTCGAGTTCTCGCAAACTTTGTGCCATTCGAATATTAATGGGGAATGGCTCACGCGGAGCCTCTAACGTTTGTTCAACGGGCCTACAGACAGCTGTCGAACCGGCTGTGATCATTGCAGTTCTGCTGCCAAACTCGGGAAGGGACGGCAATTATCTTCGCTCAGGGGGTGGACTAGACCTTGAAGCTGCCTTCAGCCTTGCTGATTCCAATAACCTTGCTGGCTCCAATAACCTTGCTGGTTCCAACAGGCTTGCCACCACCGCCCACAGCTTTACCTGTGGCCACGTCGTGCGATTGCTGTGACTTATTTGTGTGGGTCACGACGTCAAAAAGAGGATCCCCGACTAGGTTGAACCCGAGAAGTTTGGATTTATCAAGATTGTGGATCTTCATTATTTTGTGCTCCTAGTCTATGTTTGTGGTATACTAGTCACTTCCGTTTTACAACATTTTTTCCAAAACATTTTTTGAAGCTTTGCTGCACTCTTGCTTAACTGCGTCGATGTATAAATGTTGGGCTCCCGCGGGCACGCAACGCCTCAAGCCGATCCCAAATCTGGATCGCCCTGTTCCAGTCGGCGATACGCTAACGCAGATATTTCTCTGTACACGCGGGCTGATGGATAGATTTGCAACGTTATTGCTATGTGATTTCCAGAACCCGCTGCTGCAATGGTTTGGCAGGCTGGGCTTATTGAAGCGTTTAGGGCTTAAACCTGACAGTCCGTTTCCGGCCCAATTAATGACCTTCCGCTTTGCGCCCAGATCTACTCGTGTTCCCCATCGGCCCTGCGTCCCGATCCTTTGCCAAAGACGCTTGGCCTGATAGTTGCGGTTGTGTAAGTCGCAATCGTAATCGCTGCCGCACCGATCAAAACGACATGCCCGATCAGATTGAAAGCAAAGAATGTATAGCTTCCGATTGCAAGGCTAAATGCTAGAACCCACATGGCGCCTAACGCTTGCAGTACATAGTGCCGCGTTGAGATGTCCGGAATGTGCCTGAGCGGACTAACATCGCTGTTAAATATGAAATTCCAAGCATGAACAACTAATTTTTTCATTTGTCTCTCCCTCAGCCACCGAGATGCTGAAGTATTATGCACCTTTTATGACGATTTGCCAACGGTATCCCCGTCGGTATCGCTGACCCCTGTGAAGGGTTGGAACGTGCCTTACAACTCACAGCGAGAGTGTCCGATATACAGAGGTCAATAAGGCTTTGACGCAACTGCACGGGCTGTCGAGTTACACCCACACACTGACGCGCAAACGGTTAGTGAACCGGCTGATCGAGCGATAGGTGTTTGTCGAAATGGACATCGACAAGCCGGCACAACTGGTGTTTTGAAGCAGATCTTGTGACCATTCAGAGTTGTTGCTCGAATCCTTTACCATGTCGGTTTACGCCCAAATAAGGAAAGCCTCCCGAAATGTGGAATATTTCCGCATTGATTAAGTCTTTTCGCAGAACTACCATCTAAGAGCGCTTTTAACTATAGGGTAAAGCGCCTTGGAACAGGAACACTCAATCATGAAGCTTACTAGCCGTTTAATCACCGCCATCGCATTGGCAACTTCATCCCTCGCCGGCACAGCAGTAATGGCTGACAACCACAAAATGGTCGCAATGAAAAATATCGTTGAAACCGCGTCAGCCGTGCCAGATCTGAGCACATTGGTCGCCGCTGTGACGGCCGCTGGCCTTATCGACACGCTCGCAAGCCCAGGTCCATTTACAGTGTTTGCGCCAACCAACGCCGCCTTTGAAAAACTTCCTGAAGGTACAGTTGGTACGCTCGTGAAGCCAGAGAACAAGGCAACCTTGACCAAGATCCTGACCTATCATGTAGTTGCTGGTAAATTGACTTCTACTGACATCGTCGCTGCCATCAAGGCGGGCGAAGGCAACGCTATGCTTACAACAGTCGCAGGCGAAAAGCTGGCCGCGCGTTTGTCGGGTAACAGCGTCGTCATCACCGATGGCAAGGGCGGACAGTCTACCGTCACCGCCGTTGACCTTATGCAGTCAAACGGCGTTGTCCACGTCATTGATTCGGTATTGCTGCCTTAATTGGTAGCTTCGGTGCCGGTCGCTTTACCCCCGTTCAGCGGCCGGCGGCCTTTACATATGCTTGCGGGCAATGTGTGATGAGCACCACGCCTGCCAAGACCACCCCCATATCGATATCGAAAAGTATCACTAGCCTCGCGTAATGTGGGGCGAAGTCTTTGCATGAGGCTTCAGAAATGAGGGTGCGGACATAGGAAGTATCCGTTACCACCGTATCGTGTGTCGGACTGACTTCTGCATTGCCTAGCTCCAAACCGCAAAGCCGACAGTCCGCTCCCGGCCCAGAAGCTGCCATGATAACCGATCAAGCACGATGGCCGCTTAAGCTTTCCGTCAGGGCAAACTGTTCCCATTGGAACGCTGGCGAACGGTGTTGGACGCCAACGGCTATTCCCGGATAAATTTGGCTTTTGTGGGGTTTGGGATTGCGCGGACCGGTCCCAAAGCGTTACGGATGAGTTCGCTCATCCGTTTTTAGGAACGAGCTGAACACAATGATTGACGCAATACCAATTGCGTATACCGGCCATGCCGCATCCCAGGCCGACTTAAACGCTGAATTTCCAAGATTTTTACGCGGGCGTTCCAATCAGAACGCTGATTAAAACGCAGGCTGCAAGCCCGCTTTGAGCAGCAAAGGCGGTATCACCTAAGTCATTGAAATCACTGGAGCGGGCGAAGGGATTCGAACCCTCGACCCCAACCTTGGCAAGTGACCGGTCGACAGCAATATTCTGATATTAAACAATAATTATGGACTTCTGCAAATCCGTTTATGTTACGTTTATCAAATTTGATGTTGCAACCCTAGCAAATTCCAATTTTGCAGCGCAGAATTTTTGACGGATTTTGGTTGGAAACTTTTCAGAGTTTCCTCGGCGATCTTAATGAAAACAAGTCCCCGCTAAACCCCGTTTTAAGCAAGGTGAATATGGGACCCGTTTTTGAGGTTGCGCTTACGCGATTTGAGGATTGCTCATTTCTTATATATCTGTAAATCTGGATACATGGAATCAAATCAAGCAATCGCTGCTTTATCTGCACTCGCTCAATCCAGTCGCTTGGATGCTTTTCGCCTGTTGGTTCAAAACGAACCTGATGGTCTACCAGCAGGAGAAATTGCCAGATTGCTAGTTGCGCCTCAGAATACAGTTTCAACGCACTTAAGTATCCTGCAAAACGCGAACCTAGTGGTTTCCGAAAGACAGGGTCGTTCTATCATCTACCGTGCGCAAATTTCAACCTTGCGAGAACTGATGCTGTTCCTCGCAAAAGACTGCTGTGGCAGTCACGAAACTCTTTGCGCTCCACTCGTCGCCGAACTCGCTTGCTGCTGAATTGAGAGATATAATGTCCGAACGAATTTATAATGTTCTGTTTCTTTGCACAGGAAATTCTGCACGTTCAATACTTGCTGAATCCATCCTCAATCATGAGTTTGATGGTCGCTTTAAGGGATACAGCGCTGGCAGTTTTCCTATGGGACGGGTTCACCCTGTCGCTTTAGATCTGCTGGACTCGTTGGGACACGATACGTCCTATTTCAGGTCAAAAAGTTGGGATGAATTTTCGGGTTCTAATACTCCCCAACTCGATTTCGTTTTCACCGTGTGCGATAATGCATCTAATGAGACCTGCCCCGTATGGGTCGGTCATCCTATGACAGCACACTGGGGTATACCCGACCCTGCTGCCGTTGAAGGAAACAGGGCAGAGCAATACGCCGCATTTCAGTCTGCCTATCGCATGATGCTTAATCGGATTTCGCTTTTTGCAAGTCTTCCTTTGTCCTCACTCGACTCAATGAGTTTGAAAAACCAACTCAAGGAAATCGGCACACGCGAATATCCGTCGGAGCAAGAAGCATGAACAGAACGACGTCTCGTCTGTCGTTCCTTGATCGATATCTGACCTTCTGGATTTTTGCGGCAATGGCGCTGGGAGTTGCACTTGGCGCTGCATTTCCTGCGCTTCCGCAATCGCTGGATGCGCTGTCCGTTGATGGGACCAACCTACCCATTGCGGTAGGTCTAATCCTGATGATGTATCCCCCTCTCGCGAAGGTGAAATATGAGCGTCTGGGTGAAGTGTTCCAGGATAAGCGTGTTCTCGTGCTTTCGTTGGTTCAGAACTGGTTGATCGGACCAGCATTGATGTTTGCCCTGGCGGTGATCTTCCTGCGCGATCAACCAGAATATATGACTGGCGTGATACTGATTGGACTTGCTCGGTGCATCGCAATGGTGCTCGTCTGGAACCAACTTGCTGGCGGTAGCAGTCAGTATGTGGCAGGTCTCGTCGCCTTCAACTCAGTCTTCCAAATTCTATTCTTTGCCCCTTTTGCATGGTTCTATCTTACGTTCCTGCCATCCGCATTTGGACTGGAAGCGCAGGTTGTTGACGTAAGTTTCTGGACCATTGCTCAGGCAGTGCTGATTTACCTTGGCATTCCATTTGCTGCTGGATTTTTGACGCGAGCAATTCTCATTCGTCAGCGTGGCGAGGACTGGTTCGTGACAAATTTCCTGCCGAAAATCGCTCCGATTACGCTTATTGCCTTGTTGTTCACGATCGTCGCCATGTTCAGTCTAAAGGGTGGCGACGTGCTCGCATTGCCGTTGGATGCACTTCGCATCGCGGTACCGCTGGGGATCTACTTCCTGATCATGTTTACTGTCAGTTTCTTCATGGGGAAGATGATTGACTTGGATTATCCGAGGACGGTCTCGCTGGCATTCACCGCAGCATCCAACAATTTCGAACTCGCGATTGCTGTTGCAATCTCCGCATTTGGTCTTGCCTCGCCTATTGCGTTTGCAGCGGTGATCGGACCATTGGTTGAAGTTCCTGTGCTAGTTCTACTCGTGGGGATAGCGATTAGATTAGGTCGGCGCCACTTCGCGAACTCAATGTCTCGCAAGGTCTGATTTGATGCTTCTTAGATCTTATTCGGACGAACCGTTGGCGTCGCCCGATTCCCAGTTTTTGGTGGTAATCCAGCAGAGTCCATAAACGCCCCCTCAAAAACGACTAAATCCGTTTATGATCCGTTTATAGGTTTTTTGGGGGAATCTCGAAAAGGACTATTTTATAAGTCCTAGATTTTCCTAGGAAAACTGGAGCGGGCGAAGGGATTCGAACCCTCGACCCCAACCTTGGCAAGTGATGGATCGATAGCATATTATTGATTTAGCAAATTAATATACACGTTTTCTAAATCCGATTATGTTACGTTTATCAAATCCGTTTATTTTTAGCGCGATGCAAGAGGTTTAAATTGGCCCGCAAACACGCTGGAAACCTAGCGTTCCCGAGCATCGAAATCCAGTTTCGCCGAGTTTCCTATAGGCAAGGTTGGGGTGGCGCTTAGGGTGCGTAAGACAAGTTCGATCGGTTAGTAGTTAACGAAACGTACCTTGGTTTAAGAAAACCATTGGGGTAACGGTTTGGGAGGTGTTCGAAGTAAAGACATTGGTCACGACGACGAGATCACCCAACCCATCGCCGTTCACATCATCAACGAAGGTCCTGGCATCACCTGTCCAGACTACATCTTTAAATAGCGTTTTAGATTTCTCTGCATTGCGGAAAAAGCGCCCTGTCCCGTCGCCAAAAAATAGACTGCTCGGCAATTCAGACGGCGTCGCGTGATCCCACGACCCCCAAAAGAGATCCGTTTTCCCATCACCATCCATATCCGCCAACTGAAATTTATAGTCGGACCAAATCCAATCAAATTTTGCTGCTCGTTTAGGATCGGTTAACTGACTCTCGCTCGGGAAACTGTTAAAAATATCAAACGTCCCGTCCGCCCTTTGCATAAAAGTGACAAAGATACGGATCCCAGTTGCGCCAGTCCCTGGGTCTTCGGCGATGGCAATGAAGTCGGTTCGACCATCGCCATTCAAATCCTTGGTAAGCGCGAATGAGTATCCCCACTCTGGTGGCAACACGCCTGTACGTGCATCCTGTTTTTGAATTATTTTGCCGTCTCTGACGACTTCCATATTCTTAAAATCTATAGGTCCGTCCCAACTGTCAAATGGAAGGAAAACGGCAAGTTTCTCCTTTGCGAGGACAACGGTTGCACCCGTGGACCCAACCTCATTCTGACTAAATGATTTTGAGAGTGTAAATTGGTTGCTCTTCGATCCCGAAAAAATCTTGCTCTCGCCAGAAATCGTAACCGCTGAAAAATCGAGCAACCCGTCCCCGTTCAAATCACCGACACTCCCGTTGTGCCAGAATGCTTCGGTATTATCAGGAATAGAAGAAGTGAGGTTCTGAAATTTGCTTCCATCCCACTCATATACAAAGATTTTGGATACACCCAGCGGTCGTCCTGTAACTTCTCTATTATGATCAATCACAAGGATTTCTTTAATGCCATCGTTGTCTGAATCGAGAAAAATGAAATCGTTCGCCCATCCGAGTGGGTTCAGATTGCTTGTATCAACTTTGGAATATGTGCCGTCTGCTTTGCCAAAAAAGACCACCATCCTTGGGTCCGTATCTTTAACGGCAGATCCTGCATCACCTGAGTTGGCAAGCAGCAGATCCTTGATGCCATCGCCGTTCACGTCTTCCACGGCAAACGCTTCTCTTTTGAGTTGCAACTGCAGTCCAACGTTCGCAGGCGACATAATTGATTTGAAATAGGTGGTTGGAGGCGGGGGCGGAGGTGTCGGCGTAGTTGGAGGTGCCGTGGTGGTGGGTATCTGCACGATCGGAGAACTGGAGGATGTACTGCCTCCGCCGCCACAAGCAGTAAGCGTGGCACATACAGTAAGCGCTACAAAGCGGTTGATTGTCATTTCAGGTTCCCCTCAGGACTGAATGTCCGACAACCTGCTAGGATCATCGACGTTTATGTTGCCAAGAGCGTGAGCCTTTGCGTTATCGTTATCAAGTTTATTCCCATATATGAAAATGCGCCTTTTTTGCTTTGACGGTGCCCAGCACTCTCGCGCTTACTATCACTTCCCATCAAACACGCTGGAAATCTGGCCTCCTTAACGTAAACCTGACCGCCATGCTGTAGCGCTGTGACGATCTCAGTCACTGACTTTCCCTCCGTTATACTGTTCTTGAATACGGTGCCTTGAATGCTGCCCTCGAGCGAGTGTTCTGGCGGGAATAAATCGGCTTCAAATCCGAAAATCTGCCAAAAAACTATGGGGATTCGGGGTCCAATAGTTTATAAATAGATTAGGTGGGAGGCGACGAGAAGTGTATGTAGAGTTATTACAACAGACTGATTTCAAATATAGAATTGACGTTCAGCCTCAGGGTGAAATTGCAGCGGATGCGCTTACACAAGCGATGCGCTCGATATTATTTGGGCTGAACCGCAAGTACCTCGGTGTCCGCAAATTTGGGCACTTTCCACCCGAGCGAAAGTTCTGGGCGGCGTGTGTCAAAGAGGGCGACAACCTTTCCAAGGGCGTCCACTATCATCTTCTGCTTCACTGCCCCGTCGAGCGAATTGACTGGATCAACGATATTCTGTTGCCATGGACTAAATTGCGGCTTCGGAAGGATGCTAATGCCCGTCCATACCCTACTTGGGTCCAGACCAAAGGATGGGGTCACGTCCCCTGTGACGAGCTAGACAATGTGCCGTTGTTACGGGTTGAACGCTGTCAGAATGTCGAAGCGTCTGTTCGCTACAATCTGAAGGATTGGAGCGCTCGCAACTCCGATGCCTTCATCATTGGGTTGAACGAAACATAAACCACGGAATTTGTGTGCTGGGTCCGCTGTTCGGCGCTGGTGCGTACCGTTGGGTTAAGAGGGGATGTGGATCGAATGTGATCGCCGTCCCGTCTCTTAATACGTCCAAAATCCTGACAGGCTCGGACAGAGCCCGACAACTCGCCAAACGACCCTTCAGGTTTTCATCAATCATCAAATCTGCCGACTTCGTCCGAGCAACGCGAGGGCGAACAAGCGAGCGAATGCAAGCTTGAACAGCCGACTGCTAGCCGATCCACCAAACCTAAATAAATAAAAACAAGGAGATTATATGAACCCGAAGAAACCCAATCGCTCGACCATCTACCTAACTGCTGCAGTGCCAGGATGGCTAAAGACAGAGGTCATCCGCTACTGTGAAGAAAATGATCTCACCGTTTCCCAAACCATCAGACGCGAGTTAGCCAAACTCGTCAGCTCGGGGACAACGGCGAATGCTTAGTTCTCGTTCTGCACCCAAAACCCTACGCGACCTCATCAAAGCGCTGGCGGGGTTATCTACTCAAACCAAGGTCGAAATCTTCGAGGCGGAAACCCTGAAAGACTTACCGCCGCGCTACCTTTTGGAAAGCAAGAAAGCGACGGTAATCGTTCTAGTGTAACCCATCGAAAGAGAAGCAGCCCTTGTAAACCTTCTGAAGCTCCTTTTCCTTCGCCTCTTTAACTCGCTTTCTTCGGTCCCTTACCAAAACACGATAATCATCCAGTAGCCGATATAGCTGAGTTTTGTGATGGTAGGCGTGGATGTCCTCGACCCTGCCCTCTTTTTCTACGTTCATTAGCTCATAATTGCGGGTACTATATTCTAACGTCAGCACGTTAAGGTCGTTGAGGAATAGAGTGATGATGAGATGCGCGTTGTGACCTAATGGACGTATCCCTGTTCCCAAGATGCAATCAGTCGGACCGACCTGAATGTGGTGACAGAGCAGTTCAATCTGTTCGTTCACGACCGTAACTTGTCGGGCGTGACTGTCATGCAGATTGACTAGCTTAACGGACCAATACGGATCGTCCTCCTTACCCCAATCCCGATCCCAAAATGCGCACTCGTCCGTCAGCTTCTCGAAAAATGTCCGATAGCCATTCGCATTCAGCAGCTCCAATGCACGTACCTTCGCTTTCTCTATCTTCATGCCCGCCCTCCGTGGAATATGCTAAACTAGGACTTCCAATCAGCGATTGAACCGCTAACCTGCCCTGAGAAGGGGTAGGTAAATGGCAAAGTTAACAATCAAAAAATTCTTCCTACTGTTGGACGCGCCCCTGCGAAATCCCTCATGGTCATGGGGTGCCATCACTACCCATTCGCAAGATGTAGTTTTCCGCGTGTGGCTGGACGAAATAGAAATGATTAATGGCAAGCCCTACTGCCGCCTGACGCTGCATAAAAAATGGGAGGTTATGGATCCGCTTGCGAGCAGGGGGTACGAGGAGAGAAAGTGGCATATTGAGCGCGCCATAAAGAAAGGTCGGGCATTTTTCGTATATTGCCATGCCGATAACCTGGATGCAGTTCCCCGCAAAATCGCTGGGTACGATCACAACGCTGTCGGTTATTGCCCGAATATCACTCAAGATGCCGCGCAAGATTTTTGGGGCGAGCAAGGGCAAGTGCTGACGATAAATGAATACCATAGAATGGTTCACCCTTAATCACTCGCTAACCCGACCTTTTTGACCACGCCCTAACGACTACGACCCGCCGAATACGAATCCCGTATTCTTTTATGTTGTCGCGCATTCCGACTACGGTATCTCCAATGATACCATAGACTTAAAGGAATACGATAATGGCAAAGGTGGGTTACGTTCGGGTATCAACAGTCGATCAGAATACGGAGCGCCAGCTGGACGGAATCCAGCTCGACAAGGTATTCGAGGAGAAAGCGTCGGCGCGAAACGTGTCCCGACCCAAGCTAGTTGAGCTGCTGGATTACATCCGCGAGGGTGACGAGGTGATCGTTCACGACATTTCTCGCCTAGCCCGCAACATTGAAGACCTGCACGGGCTGGTTCGGCAGATTACGCACAAAGGATGCGTGCTGCGGTTTCAGAAAGAGAGCCTGACCTTCACCAACGACAAGAGCGACGCGATCTCACAGCTGCTGCTGGCGATGCTGGGCGCGGTGTATCAGTTTGAGCGAACGGTCATGCTGGAACGTCAGAAAGAAGGGATCGCCATCGCCAAGGCGAAAGGGAAATACAAAGGTCGCCCGAAGTCGGTCAGCCGCGACGCAATAGTAACCCTACTGCAAGGTGGCGCATCGATGCGAAATGCTGCGAGAGAACTCGGCATCTCGCTATCTACGGTTCAGCGAGTCAAGATCGAGAGCCGAATGGTGATTGGGGCGAATGACGGGTGATTACCCTAGTTTGGCTGCAGGCTTTGGGCAGCAGTATGTCACCGCAACGAACGCTTACGAGGCAATTCAAATGGCTAAGGCACTTTACGGGAAGCTGCTGATTTCTGAAGGTGCTTCGCCAGCATGATGCCAGCGGTGGACAGCTTGTTCGTCAGTTAAGCTTAAAAACTACGCGAGTAGACCAGCTGGAGACGATTGAGTTTCCGCTGCGGTCAAGGGCTGGCTTAAAGCGAGCGAGGCGCTGCATACCTTCGCAAGCAGCTTGATCAAGTATTGCGGAGCCACTGGAGCTGCTCACCTCGCAAGACACTACTCTTCCGCTCTCGCCGACAGACAAGCTTACGGTTACCACGCCCTCGATCTGATCTCGTAATGCGCGACTAGGATAGCTCCCGATAATCCGACTAGCCCAACGAGACTGCCCTATTGGCTCTGGTCCCCTTGCTTGAGAAGCAATGGCGGAGTTGCGATTTGGCGAAGGCGATGGGGCGGTGGCTTCAGTTTCTTCAGCGGGAAAGCCCTGCCTACGTGGCATTTGAGTCTCCCGCCCGTCAGCCATTGAAGAAGTCGCTGTAATTCCAGGCTCGGCGGTCCGCTCAGAAGCACTGTCAATATCCACGTCATTTGCCACTTCACCTGAGGTAGATGTGGCCTTCCTTAGGAATTCTTTATACGTTCCGTCTTGCAAAAGTGCGCAATCAATATTTTCACCAATCTGATTTATTTCTTTATATAGGTCTTTATATTCCTCAAAATTGAGATTGCCTCGCCCAAAAGCAGTAATGATGCGGATCATATCAGAATTTTCGCTTGGGCCAACGTTTTCCAAATAAAGATTTATATCTGGTTTCGAAGCGCCAATTTTTTGAAAATAAAAATTAGAAATTGATTTAAACAAATTGGAATAAGTTTTGTCGTTCATTCCTTTTCGATGAGACTCTAACTGATTTCGATATTCCCTTTCGTATGTTGATTGCATTATCATTAAGTATTCATCAGTAATCATCTGTGGTGCTAAAAATTGATGATTTTCATAGCTATATTTTGTTCCAGCCCGCACCATATCGAAAAAGTAAATGCATCTTACCGCTGACTTGCCAATAACATAGTCAGGATTTCCAGCATATTTTTGTAATGGGTTGGTTGCTTCTGGAGATCCGCAACTCGCCACCAGCAACGCGACGGCGCCAGCTGCCGCTATCCAAGCCTGCTTTTTCATGTAGCCCCCTCCATATCCGTCATCCATGAAGAAGACGCCAAGATCTCGTTTTCGTCATTAACTATGAACTCAGCAACCTCTCTATCTAAAGAAACGTTGTAACTCCGCCCCTCGTAAGTTCCGCTCAATTTAAAAGCCACCACGCATCCGTGACCTTTGTCACTTTTTAAAGGTAAACTTTCTACCCACCTAAAATTTATTTCATCAATCCCGCCATTGTTGATGAAGTGAGACTCCTCTGGTCTTGCAGTTATCGTCATACTTGAGGCAAGCCCTTGAGTGCCGCCAGATGCATGTTGACATAATTGCCGCCATTCATCCTTAGTGACTGAGCCTTTAGTGTATTCGCCTGCAGTTAACCTTGACCCTCCTGACAGTAATGAGCCTTCGCCGCATCCGCTAAGCATCAACGCCGCAGCGCCAGCCGCAGCCATCCAACCCCGCAGTTTCATCTCGCTCACCCCCGTCAGTTTCAAATGTGCGGCGAGGCTACACACCAAAACGCGTCCGTCAATTCAGAATCATTGCTCCTCAAGAAACGCCCAAACCTTGTCCAGTTCCTCACGCCCAAGCTGCGCTCCACTTCTTGCAGGCTAAAACTGATTGCGCATTCAATATTGTCCCAGCTATGTTGAATAGAAGCATGAGATTGGGGCTAAAAATGAGAAGCTTTCTGGGGTTGTTAATGGTTGCAAACGCGGTGCTGCTTGGCGGATGTGATTGGATCACAAAAGATCGAGATCAGACGTCTGCACAAGAAATTACTCAAAATACAATTGAACGGACGGGCCGTGCTCCCGACCCAAATGATAAAGCGCTTGATAGCGAAACTCATGACGACGCAGCAGTACCCGAGTTGTCATCAGAGTTGATTTCTGAATACAATTCAAAATTGATCAAAGACGACGGAGAATTTTATCTAGAAAACGGAGCGTTTTGTGACAGGCATAAAATCGAAGGCACGTGCCGAATTGAGAGGAAAAGGCGCCAAAACTGGAACTTTGCAATCCTAAATGAAATTGGCAGGCATGAATTTTTGCGTGAATTCAAAGGAGAAAAAACATTAATAATACCTGGTGATTCCGAGGCTTCGGGAGAATACAAAATATATAATGAATGGTTCCAAGATTCTGAAGTGAACGGCACAGTTTATATAGGAAAAGCTCGCCCCTATGATGAAGAGCTATTATGGATTCCATTTGCTTATATTGGGAACAGTCCAAATTCTTTTCAAGTACCATTTTATAATTACGATAAAAGAAGAGGTTATACAAAGAACGCTGATGCATATATAAGGTGGGTTGTTGTTAACTGTGAAAAGAAGACCCAATTTGTAAATCTTGTAGATTATTTTAAAGGAGATATTAGAAAGTTAGATTTTTTTGCGCGCTATGCGAACCAAGATAAAATTCTTGATTATAATATTGTTTTTTCAAGGCTCCAATCACTCATGACAAATGAGTATCCATTTGATCACACTCCCAGCTCACCTTTCAACGACGTTTGCAGTTAGCCAATTTTATTTCCATATCGGTTTCTGTTCCGTGTCATAGTAATCCCCAATGAATTTTAAAAAATCTCCCAGCACCACATCCGTTGGTCGGCATTGAGCAAGCTGAGCATTAGTCACGCCAATTATTGCTTCAGCTTCCGCTGACAATGCTACAGATGGTTTAGCCCACTCATCAAACTCATCGTCTTCATCCCAACGATTGACAGCGTAGAAGTGAATTATTTCGCCCTTCTCTGGTGTCAGTGCGCTGGTCTCAAG
>NZ_CAMCWY010000001.1 GCF_945882965.1 Sphingorhabdus sp. EL138 | reverse complement strand
ACTTTTAATCAGTAGGTCGCTGGTTCGAACCCAGCAGGGCTCACCACATCTAGGTTGCGCGCATATTGCGGATATTTCCGACGCTACGCACTCGGTTCTCGTCACCTTCGCTAAAACTGTGCTATTTGCCCTAACAAGAATGTCTTGTTTGCGGGATGCATGTAGTTCTGACTATGGGGATCATAGGAAGCGAAACAGACTATGACCAAAACCCTTACCCATCTTGAGCGCCTTGAGGCTGAAGCCATCCATATTATGCGGGAGGTTGTCGCCGAAGCGGAAAAGCCGGTGATGCTATATAGCGTCGGCAAAGACAGCGCCGTGATGCTGCATTTGGCGCGCAAGGCGTTTTACCCATCGCCGCCGCCCTTTCCGTTGTTGCATATCGATACCACCTGGAAGTTCACCGCGATGTACGCGTTGCGCGAGCAGGCGGCGCGCGATGCAGGCATGGAATTATTGGTATACCAAAATCCAGAGGCAATTGCGCGCGGCATCAACCCTTTTGATCATGGGTCGCTGCACACCGATATGTGGAAAACCGAAGGGCTGAAGCAAGCACTCGACCAATATGGTTTCGACGTCGCCTTTGGCGGGGCGCGGCGTGACGAGGAAAAGAGCCGGGCCAAGGAACGCATATTCTCTTTCCGCACCGCGACGCATATTTGGGATCCAAAGAACCAACGACCCGAATTGTGGAACCTGTATAATGCACGCAAGGCGAAAGCAGAGAGCATCAGGGTATTCCCGATCTCCAACTGGACCGAGCTGGACATCTGGCAGTATATCCACCTTGAGAATATCGAGATTGTGCCTTTATATTTCAGCGCGCCGCGCCCCACAGTGACCCGCGACGGCATGTTGCTGATGCTAGATGATGATCGCTTCCCGTTAAAAGACGGCGAGGTTCCGGTTGAACGATCCATCCGTTTCAGGACGCTTGGATGCTATCCGCTGACGGGCGCGGTTGAAAGCCATGCCGCAACCTTGCCCGAGATTATTCAGGAAATGCTGCTAACCACCACCTCCGAACGCCAAGGGCGCGCTATTGACCATGATCAGGCCGCCAGCATGGAAAAGAAGAAGCAGGAGGGCTATTTCTGATGTCAGATGCAACGCCTCAAAATGGCATCTACAAAACCGATGACCTTATTGCTTCGGACATTGAATCCTATCTGAATGTCCACCAGCATAAGTCGCTGTTGCGGTTCATCACTTGCGGTTCCGTAGATGACGGCAAATCGACGCTTATCGGTCGCTTACTATACGATTCCAAAATGATCTTTGAAGATCAGCTTGCGGCATTGGAATCCGATTCAAAAAGGTTAGGTACACAGGGCCAAGAAATCGACTTTGCCTTGCTTGTCGACGGCCTTGCAGCCGAGCGAGAGCAAGGCATCACCATCGACGTCGCCTACCGGTTTTTTGCGACCGAGAAGCGGAAATTCATCGTCGCCGATTGCCCTGGTCATGAACAATATACACGCAATATGGTAACCGGCGCATCAACGGCGGATCTTGCGGTAATCTTGGTCGACGCGCGTAAAGGTGTTCTCGTCCAGACGCGGCGCCATAGCTATCTTGTCCACTTATTGGGCATAAGAAACATCGTCCTTGCCGTGAACAAGATGGACCTGATCGACTATGATCAGGCGACATATGATGCAATCGTCGCCGAATATGCCGCCTTTGCGCGCAGCATCGGAATAAGCGATTTTACCGCCATGCCGATTTCCGGCTTCAAAGGCGACAATATCACCGAGCGTTCCGTCCATATGCCATTTTATACAGGTCAGCCGCTTATCGCGCATTTGGAGACCGTGGCGCTTGATAACGACGTGGACCAAGCCAAGCCATTGCGTATGCCGGTACAATGGGTCAACCGGCCCAATCTCGATTTCCGGGGATTTTCCGGCCAGATCGCAACGGGCATATTGCGTCTGGGCGATAATATTCGCGTGCTGCCTTCAGGTAAGACTTCAACGATCAGCAAGATCGTCACATTTGACGGCGAGCTGAACGAAGCTGTTGCAGGCCAGTCGGTTACGCTGTGCCTTGCAGACGAAATTGACTGTTCGCGCGGCGACGTGATTGCCGCTGCAGATAATCCGCCCGAGGTATCCGACCAGTTTGAAAGCACCATTGTCTGGATGGCGGACGAGCCTTTGATACCAGGGCGGGCCTATTGGTTGAAGCTTGGGACGCAGACGGTATCGGCCACGGTACAATCGCCCAAATTCTCCATCAATGTAAACAACATGGAGAATATGGCCGCCAAGACGTTGGAACTCAACGCCATTGGGGTTGCGGAGATATTAACCGACAAACCTATTGTGTTCGAACCATATACGAACAACCATGTTTTGGGCGGATATATTCTGATCGACAAGATCACCAATGCGACCGTCGCTGCCGGCATGCTGCACTTTTCTTTGCGTCGCGCACAAAATGTCCATTGGCAAGCGACTGACATTGGCCGCGAAACGCATGCTGCGCTCAAAAACCAAAAGCCGAAGATTTTATGGTTCACGGGCCTTTCCGGTTCGGGCAAATCGACGATTGCCAATGAAGTGGAAAAGATACTCAATCTGCTGAACAGGCATACATTTTTGCTTGATGGCGACAATGTCCGCCACGGCCTCAATAAGGATTTGGGCTTTACCGAAACCGACCGGATTGAAAACATTCGCCGCGTGGGCGAAGTTGCAAAGCTGATGGCAGATGCAGGTCTCATTGTCCTGACTGCGTTTATTTCGCCATTCCGCGCGGAACGCGATATGGTGCGCGCATTGATGCCGGAGGGTGAGTTTGTCGAGATATTCGTCGACACGCCACTTGAGGTCGCCGAGGCGCGCGATGTGAAGGGGTTGTATAAAAAGGCCCGTGCCGGACAATTAAAGAATTTTACAGGAATCGACAGTCCCTATGAACCACCCGAAAACCCGGACATCTGTGTGAACACGGTCGAAATGAGCCCTGCAGAAGCCGCTGAGCATATCGTTCGCCAGCTGATGCCGTTAAAATGAGCATTATCGCAGACGATTGCGCCTTAGCCGCGCATTTGGCCGAAACCGCTGGCAAATTGCTTTTGCAAGTGCGCGACAGCGGGCTGCTATCATTGCATGCGCTTGGCAAGGCTGGTGATCAAACCGCCAATCAGTTTTTGATTCATGCCCTCGCCGAACAACGTCCTGATGACGGGTTGTTGTCGGAAGAAAGCAAGGACACCGACGCGCGCCTTTCAAAATCACGCGTGTGGATTATCGATCCGGTTGATGGCACCCGCGAATATGGGGAAGGCCGCACCGATTGGGCCGTCCACGTCGCGCTTGCGATACATGGTGCCCCGGTAATTGGCGCGGTCGCACTTCCCGGGTTGGGCATTGTGCTAAGGAGCGATCAGCCGACAGCCATCCCTGCCGCCCCCGAAAAACTGCGCATGGTGGTCAGCCGAACTAGGCCCGCAGCAGAAGCCTTGACGGTAGCAAACGCGTTAGGCGCGGAATGCATCCCGATGGGTTCCGCAGGCGCAAAGGCCATGGCGGTCGTGCGCGGTGAGGCCGATATTTACCTGCATAATGGCGGGCAGTATGAATGGGACAATTGCGCGCCAGCGGCCGTCGCGATTGCCTTTGGCCTG
The DNA here is from genome assembly GCF_945882965.1 of Sphingorhabdus sp. EL138. Lineage (GTDB taxonomy): Bacteria > Pseudomonadota > Alphaproteobacteria > Sphingomonadales > Sphingomonadaceae > Sphingorhabdus_B. The sequence goes on along the minus strand of NZ_CAMCWY010000001.1, from coordinate 192,211 downwards.
CACGTCAGCCGAATTGATGGTAGCCCTTTAGTCTATAATCAGGCGGATACATATATCCCGGATCTACTCATTTGTCGCAAACAGCATGCCCAGAGCGTATTGGACGCGCTAAAGGCGGCGACGGCGGCGACCTGAGCGCATCCAACACAATGTTTTTAGAACAATCCTGGAACCTCACGCTGGGCTATGCTGGCGTTTTTCGGCGCAGGCAAAACACGACGTTCGTTTCCTGAAGCTACGCTCTGGGCGCTTTGGGCGAGCGCGATTGGCGTGCAACTGCGCCCCGCCACGAAATCCAGCGCCGTGCGCAGCGAAGCCTCTTGCGGGTCGCCTAAAGGCCGGGTGATATCGTCAGCCGCAGCACAGGTGGTGCGCATGGTGCCTGCAAGGCCGGAGAAATAATCACCCTGCCCATCCTGATTTTCTTTCGCAAAAGCAACAACGCGAATGCGATCATCACAAGCTGCCAGATCAAGCCCGATCTGCCCGACGGGCTTACCGAAACTGTTACTGCCGACCAAAGCGGCGTTAGCACCAAGAAACGGCACGAAGGCCGCCGCTACCAATTCACTCGCAGAGGCCGTCGAACCTGTAGAGATGAAGGCAATTTTCACTGGAGAAACCGACTGCGGTTGCGGGGCAAAGCGACGCGTTGCATTTTCTGCTGACTTAGACGCGCGGAAACGCGTCAATGAGAAAATGTCGCTGCTATAGCGGTTGCCGCCAAGCAAGTCGCCCATCACCTCCGCCGTTGAGACAAGCCCGCCACCATTATAGCGGAAGTCGATAACAAAATTTGTGATACCTTGCGCACGGAAATCGGAAAACGCGGTGCGCAATTGGTTGTCAGCGGTCGAAATGAATGTGCGCATATTGATATAACCGACACGCTGGCCGCCGCCATTGTCGATGACTTTCACGCCATAACGCGATGAGAGCGGGCTAATGTCATATTCCGCTTTGGTCACTGTGACATTGCGCGTTCCCCCTGCGTCCGTAATGCGAAATACGCGTGAGGTCCCCACGGTGCTTGGACCCAAAGCGTTCGATACACCCGCAGATCCTTCCGCTGCCAAAACATCAGATACCGACCGGATGTTCGAAGAATTGATACCGATTCCCACAATTTCCGTGCCACGGTCAATGCCAGCGGCAAGCGCTGGCGCGCCCTCAAAGGCTTCTATTACGAATACTCGTGTGGGTTGATAAGAAAGACGCACGCCGAACCCGGCCGTCGCACCTGAGGAAAAATAGGCGTTTTCCTCTTGGATAGAGGTAACGTAGGTGAAATACCGGTCCCGCCCTTGACCACGTGCAGTCGCGGTTAAGGCATCAATATAGTCGCCCACGGTGGTGTAAGCCGAAGGGCTGAGTGCTGTCGGCAGCGTTTCTGGAAACAGGTACCATTCGTTCAGGACGGACCCCGCAAAATTCTGCCGATTGAGCAAACTACAGGTCGTAGTGGGCGGCTGAGGTGGCGGAGGCGTCACGCTGGTGGGGGCAACGGTGATTGTACCGCCCCCTGAATCGCTTCCACTGCCACCACATGCCGAAACGCCTACAGCCAGTATCAGTATGATGCTGTTTAACGGAGGTTTTTTCATAACCTGTTCCTGCAATTTTTGCACTATCCCAATGCCACATAGGTGCACGGGTTGCGACCTATTCACAAGTGGCATTTGTGCCTCAAACTTCAGATTAACGGCTCGTTATTGTAAATTCTTTTAGCGCTTTACCTTGCCGAACGGCGTGGGGCATCTCATCTAGAGGTTGCCCCATTCTTAGAGCAGCGATTTCATGCCCCCTGATCAATTTGTGTCCAAGGGACTGCGCGTCCCAAGCGGACGGCTCTCCCGCATCGCCCGCTTCGGCAACATAGCGACGGGTATCGCTGGAAGCATGTTGCTGGATGGCGCGCGACAACTGGCCAGTGGCCGCCGCCCAACCGTTGGCGAACTGCTGATGACACCAGCAAATGCGATGCGGGTCACGCTGCAATTGGGCAAAATGCGCGGCGCAGCTATGAAACTAGGGCAGCTTATATCCATGGACACCGGCGATTTCCTGCCGCCTAAATTGACGGACATTTTTGCAAGACTTCGTGCCGATGCCCAACATATGCCGCCAGCGCAGCTGAACATGGTTATGACACGCCATTGGGGAAAGGATTGGCGCGCGCAGTTCATACGTTTTGATGACCAGCCCATTGCGGCGGCCTCTATCGGGCAAGTGCATCGCGCGCTGACTGTCGATCAACAGGACGTGGCCGTTAAAATCCAATATCTCGGGGTACGCCGCAGCATCGATAGCGATGTCGATAACGTCGCTGCGTTGTTGCGCTTATCGAACGTGCTGCCAAAGACGTTAGATATCACGCCATTGTTGGCGGAGGCAAAACGTCAGTTACATGAAGAGGCGGATTATGCGCGTGAGGGCGCATATCTTATGCAATTTGGCGCACTGCTGATGGATGCGCCCGAATATGCGGTACCGGCTTTTTATGCGCCGCTGAGCAGTAAAAATGTGTTGGCAATGTCCTTTATCGACAGCGTCCCGATCGAATCGATGATCAGCGCGCCGCAAGCGGACCGTGACGGAATCATGACGCTGCTGATTGAGCTGGTGGTGCGGGAATTGTTTGAATTCCGCTTGATGCAGACAGACCCCAATTTCGCGAATTACCGATATGCCCCTGAAACGCGGCAAGTCGTCTTGCTCGACTTTGGTGCGACCCGGGCTCTGCCGAAAGCCATGGTCGCGCAATATCAAAGCTTGCTGAACATGGGCGTTGCGGGCGATAAAGAAGGTGTTCTGGCTGCTGTGCTCGACATCGGCTTTATGAATGCACAAACCGTGCAGCAGAATAAGCCCGAAATCGATAAGCTGATAGCAGCCGCGATTGATATGATCCAGCGGCCAGGCCCGTTTGATTTTGCCCGGACCGATTTTATCACCGACATGCGCGATGAAGGCATGACAATCGCGGCTGATCGGCGCAACTGGCATATTCCGCCGTCTGACACGTTGTTTGTGCAGCGTAAACTGGGCGGCGTATTCTTATTAGCCAGTCGGTTAAAGGCGCGTGTCGATGTAAACCGCATCCTTGCCCGCTATTTGTGAATTATTTGCGCCTTGAACAGCGGCGCTTTAAAACATTAATTATCGACAAAAACGATTAGTCATTGCAAAAAGCGTTGCTAGACTAAATCAGGAAAATCGTGTTTAGCCACGTCAGTCCACACCAACCTCTCCTCAACAAAAAGGGTAATTACATGGGTATCATTGGTTCAAGCCTTAAGCCATTCACTGCGCAATCGTATAAATCGGGCAAGTTTGTCGAAGTGTCGGACACCGACGTTGTTGGCAAATGGGCCGTATTTTTCTTCTATCCAGCGGACTGGACCTTCGTCTGCCCAACCGAACTGGAAGATCTCGCCGACCAATATACAGACCTGCAAGGCATGGGCGTTGAAGTGTATTCGGTATCGACCGACACGCATTTCAGCCACAAGTCATGGCATGATAGTTCGCCAGCGATCAGCAAGATCAACTTCCACATGCTGGGCGACCAGAACCATGTAATTAGCAACAATTTCGGCGTGTTGCGCGAAGGCCAGGGCCTCGCAGACCGCGCGACCTTCGTCGTCGATCCAGACGGCGTTATTCAGGTTATGGAAATCACCTGCGAAGGCGTTGGCCGTAACGCGGTTGAACTCGTCCGCAAGATCAAGGCCGCCATTTACGTGCGTGAGCACCCAGGTCAGGTTTGCCCTGCGAAGTGGGAAGAAGGCGGCGAAACGCTTGCACCTTCGATCGACCTCGTCGGCAAGATCTAAATATATATCGGGTGCCGCGTAAATGGCGCGGCACCCAACCTACCGTTTTTTACAAGAATTTCGACCGCGTTGTTGCGCGGCTTGTCTCCGCTCGCTTAAAAAAGGCCTCCCCGATGCTTGATGCTGCTACAACTGCCCAGCTAAAAACTTATCTGGCAAATCTGCGCACGCCCGTTGAACTGGTCGCGACGTTGGACGACAGCCCAAAGTCTGCGGAAATGCGCACCCTGGTAGAAAATGTAGTCGAACAATCGCCTTTGCTGTCGGCACGTTATGATGGTCACGCCGACCGCGTGCCCTCCTTTGCCATTCGCCGAGCCGATGGCACAGCCGAAACGCAATTTGCTGGCCTACCGCTTGGGCACGAGTTCACTTCATTGGTGCTCGCATTGTTGCACATGGGTGGTCACCCGCCAAAGGAAGAGGCTGAACTGCTCGAATCCGTCAAGGCGCTTGAGGGCAGTTTCAAATTCGATACATTCTTCTCTTTGTCCTGCCAGAATTGCCCCGATGTTATTCAGGCGATTAACATCATGGCTGCGCTCAACCCCGGCGTAAGCCATGTCGCCATTGACGGCGCGATGTTCCGTGAGGAGGTCGAAACACGCAAGGTCATGGCCGTGCCAGCGGTTTACTTAAACGGCGAACCATTTGGCCAAGGCCGCATGGACCTGTCGCAGATCATGGCAAAGCTTGATACCGGCACAATTACGCGTGCCGCCGAAAAGATCGCGGCGATGGAGCCGTTTGAGGTTCTGGTTGTCGGTGGCGGACCTGCTGGCGCTGCGGCAGCGATTTACGCCGCGCGCAAGGGCTTTCGTACCGGTGTTGTCGCCGAACGCTTCGGCGGCCAAGTGCTTGATACTATGGGTATCGAAAACTTCATTTCGATCCAACACACAGAAGGTCCAAAGCTCGTAGCCCAGTTGGAGCAGCATGTCCGCGAATATGACGTCGACATTCTGAACTTGCAGACGGCCGCTGAACTCATCCCCGCTGGCGCCGATGGTCTGCACGAAGTCAAACTCGCAAGCGGTGCCTCGTTAAAGGCGAAGACGCTGATCCTGTCCACCGGCGCGCGCTGGCGGCAGATGAACGTCCCGGGCGAAGAAGAATATCGCAACAAAGGCGTCGCTTATTGTCCACATTGCGATGGTCCTTTGTATAAGGGAAAGCGCACCGCAGTCATTGGCGGCGGGAACTCTGGTGTTGAGGCCGCGATCGACCTTGCCGGTATTGTCGCGCATGTCACATTGATAGAATTTGACTCACAGTTGCGCGCCGATGCTGTGTTGCAGAAGAAACTCCGCAGCCTGCCCAACGTAGATATCATCACCTCCGCACTCAGCACTGAAGTCATTGGCGACGGCGAGAAGGTTCAGGCTTTGGTCTACACCGACAGAAAAACCGACGAGTCCCATCGCATCGATCTGGACGGCATCTTTGTGCAGATTGGCTTGGTGCCCAATACCGAATGGCTCAAAGGCCCGCTAACATTGTCGCCGCGCGGGGAAATTGAAATCGATGCACATAACGCGACCAATATTCCCGGCGTGTTTGCAGCAGGTGATGTCACCACTGTGCCGTATAAGCAGATTATCGTTGCGATGGGCGAAGGGACGAAGGCCGGATTGTCGGCATTTGACCATATCATTCGGCATTGATGGCAAGATAAGACAAGGCAGCCAAGCGCGACCAGCTTGCTGCCCAAAAGGGTTTCCGCACAAAAAAGCTTCATGTGTCATAAAATTACTGGTCGATTGGAGTAAGTTCCGCCAACAGCACGTTTGAGGTTGTCCCCTTCCTGAATCCCAAACTGGTGAGAAAATGCGTAAGCCAATCATTCTGTCATTGATGCTCTGTGTGGCCGCATGTGGTGGCAGCGAAGAAAAGCGCGAGCGCCCTACCCCGCTAGTTACCATTGACGCGGTATCCTCACACGCATTTTCGGATGTCTATGTCGCTGTGGGAACGGCTAATGCAAATGAGCAAGTTTCGGTCCGCGCGCCGGTCACCGAACGGATAACGCAACTTGGCTTTTCCGACGGCGATTATGTGCAAAAGGGACAAATGCTTGCGGTTCTTGCGCAGGGTCAGGAGACGGCATCCCTTGCCAGTGCGCAAGCCCGCGCACGCGAAGCCGAGCAACAGCTAAAGCGTATCAGCGAACTTCACCGCCGCGGCTTTGCAACCAACGCAAGTTTGGACGCGCAAACCGCATCTGCAACTGCTGCAAAGGCGCTGGCAAATGAGGCGCGTGCGTCGGTTGGCGACCGTGTCGTGCGTGCGCCTTTTTCCGGCTACGTATCGTTGCGGCGAATTTCCGTTGGCGCCGTTGTAAGCGCTGGCGACGAAATTGCCGCAGTGAGCGATCTTAGTTCAATTAAGCTCGACTTCACCGTGCCAGAAACAATGCTTGCCAATGTCCGGGTGGGACAGGTCATAACGGCAAAGGCCGCCGCCTTTCCAGACTATGTCGCGTCGGGCAGCATTACCGCCATTGACCCTGTTGTTAATCCACAAACCCGCACACTAACATTGCGTGCAGTTTTGCCCAACCGCAATGCCAACTTGAAACCCGGCATGCTGCTATCCGTAACAATAGCGTCAAAAAATCGCACTGCTCCTGCCGTACCCGAACTGTCATTGGTCCGCGAAGGCGATACTAGCTTTGTCTATACGGTTGGGTCCGACCTTAAGGCGAAGCGCACGCCTGTGATAACCGGGACACGGGACGGCAATTTGGTCGAAATTATTCAGGGCATGAAAGTGGGTGACAAAATCGTCACCGAAGGCGTGGTAAAACTTTCCGATGGCACCACGGTGCGGACTGGCCCCGCCAAGGCAAGCGGCGCACCAGCCAAATCGCGCTGATGCAAGTCTGACATGAAACTCTCCGACACCTCCGTCCGTAGACCCGTATTCGCAGCCGTTATTGCGATTCTAATGGTGCTCGTCGGTGTTGTAGGGTTTTTAAGTCTGCCCGTCCGCGAGTATCCAGATACTGAACCGCCAATCGTATCTGTCGGGACAACCTACACTGGCGCAGCCGCGACAGTCGTTGAATCCCGCGTCACTCAAGTCCTCGAAAATTCGCTTGCCGGTATTGAGGGGATTCAGACCATCACATCGCGTTCACGCGACGGGCAGTCGGACATTACCATCGAATTTGCGCCTGGCCGTTCGGTAGACAGCGCCGCCAATGATGTCCGTGATCGTGTCGGCGGGGCTGCGGACGATTTGCCCGAAGAAGTGCTGCCGCCCGAAGTGCGCAAGGTCGATGCGGACGCGTCGCCAATCCTGTTTCTCGTCGTTTCGAAGCCCGGTTGGTCGCGGCTTGAGCTTAGCGATTATGTCGACCGCAATCTTGTTGACCGCTTTTCGTCCATCGACGGCGTCGCCCGTATATATGTAGGCGGCGAAGCAAGGCCGTCCATGCGGATATGGCTTCAGCCGGATCGCTTGGCGGCCTTGGGCCTGACGCCGATAGACATTGAAAATGCCTTGCGCAGCCAGAATGTTGAGCTTCCCGCTGGGCGGCTTGAATCAACCGATCAAAATGTCACGCTGCGGGTGACCCGCCCTTTTGGCACGGAAGCCGAATTTCGCCAGTTGATCGTCGCGCGTGGCACAGATGGATCATTGACGCGCCTGGGTGATGTTGCGCGAATCGAAACTGGGCCCGAAAATCCTTACGCCGCGTTTCGCCTCAACGGGGAATCTGCGTTAGGCATGGGCATTGTACGCCAATCGGGTGCGAACACACTGGCTGTGGCAGAGCGCGCGAAACAACTTGCCGAGCAAATCAAACCCACTTTGCCACAAGGCATGACAATTACCGTTGGTTCCGATGACTCGCTGTTCATAAGCAAGGCAATCAGCAGCGTGTGGGTCACCCTGGCAGAAGCAGCAGCGCTGGTTGTCTTAGTCATTTTCCTGTTTTTGGGCAGTTGGCGCGCGACGATCATCCCCGCTGTTACCGTGCCCATTTGCGTGCTCGCAACTTTTGCTGTCCTCTGGTTGCTTGGCTTTTCGATTAACTTGCTGACGCTATTGGCAATGGTGCTGGCCATTGGCCTTGTTGTCGATGACGCAATTGTTGTGCTTGAAAACGTCTATCACCGCATTGAACAGGGCGAGCCGCCCTTGGTCGCGGCGGTAACCGGAACGCGGCAAGTGGCGTTTGCCGTTGTCTCTACCACCGTCGTCGTTTGCGCCGTATTTGTGCCGGTGATGTTTCTGGTTGGCCAGACGGGCTTGCTTTTCCGCGAACTGGCAGGCGCGATGATTGCGGCCATTGCCTTTTCGGGTTTCGTCGCACTCAGCCTTGTCCCGATGCTGTGTTCCAAGCTGCTAAAGCAAGAAGAACGCGGGCGCGTGGCCAAATGGGTGGATGACAAGTTCCAGCGGCTTGAGCGTCGTTATGCCCACCTGCTGTCAGTTGTGATCGCAAAGCCATTGGGCACATCACTTGGCGTGCTCGGTTTCCTTTTATGTGCCGGATTCCTGTTCACTACATTGCAATCCGAACTCGCGCCGGCCGAAGATGTCGGCATATTGAACGCCAGCATTTCCGCGCCTGAGGGCACTAGCTTTGAAGCCATGGACAAGTATATGCTTCAGGCGTCGGAACCGATCGTGAAGCTGATCGAAAAGGGCACCGTAAGGTCAATCATTCAGCGCACGCCCGGCGGATTTGGACCCAGCGACGATTTCAACAGCGGGACGTTTATCGTCTTTCTAAAACCATGGGACGAACGGACCGAGAAAACCGAAGATGTGGTTGCGCAGGTCAACAAAATCCTCGCCGAGCTGCCTGCTGTTCGCGGCAATGCGTCGGTGCGGTCGTCCATCGGGCGCGGGCGTGGTCAGCCCATAAATTTCGTGATTGCTGGTTCAACATATGAATCGCTTAGCATTGCGCGTGACCGCATATTGGGCGCGGTAAGTGAAAATCCCGGCATCGTAAACATGGATTCCGATTATAAGGAAACCAAACCCCAAATGGAGATTCAGGTCGATACCGCCCGCGCGGGCGACCTCGGCATCTCAGTGGCAGAGGTTAGCCAGGCGCTACAAACGCTCTTGGGGTCGCGCCGGGTATCGACCTATTTGGATCGCGGCGAAGAATATCGCGTCATCGTACAAGCGGATGCAGCGGATCGCGCCACTGCCGAAAATCTCGCTGCGATCCAGCTTCGGACGCGTGACGGATCATTGGTGTCGCTCGCCAACCTTGTAAAATACACCGAGACCGCAGGCGCCCGCGATTTGGGTCGCTTTAACAAGCTGCGCGCAATCACGCTTCAAGGTGGGCTGGCACCGGGTTATACGATGGGGGAGGCTTTGGCCTTTTTGGAAGAGCAAGCCGCTGCATCCCCAGAAGTATTGGCGGTTGGGTATCGCGGTGAAAGTCAGGCTTTCAAGGAAACCGGCGGCTCAATCATGCTTGTGTTCTTGCTGACGATTCTTCTGGTATATCTCGTGCTCGCCGCACAGTTTGAAAGCTTCGTTCACCCGGTGACTATCATTATGACAGTACCATTGGCCGTCGGGGGTGGCATCATTGGTCTTGCGCTCACGGGCATGACGTTGAACCTTTATAGCCAGATTGGCATTGTGATGCTCGTCGGCCTCGCTGCGAAGAACGGTATTCTGATCGTCGAATTTGCAAACCAGTTACGTGACGACGGGATGGAAATATTGGAGGCGGTTCAACAAGCCGCTAGCCGTCGCTTGCGACCCATTTTGATGACATCTATTGCCACGGTATTCGGGGCAATTCCCTTGGCTATTGCAAGTGGTGCCGGTGGCGGTGCGCGGTCAGCCATTGGTGTGGTGATTGTTTTCGGTGTGACACTGGCAACGTTCATCACACTCATACTCATCCCGCTCATTTATGCGCGGCTTGCCAAATATACAGGCTCTCCTGAGGCGGTATCGCGCCGCTTGGAACAGGAAATGAAAACGCACGCAACGCCGTTGTCTTAGCGCATGTTGCAATAAAAATTATTTACAAATAATTTCGTTTCTTTTCAATATTTTATTGTTATCTACGATCTTGGCGCAGGCCGAGAATGCAGGGACCGTAGATGTACAAGAATTTGGTGATTTTCGGCACGCGGCCCGACGCGGTTAAGTTGTTCCCGGTTATAAACGCGCTGTCGCAATATCCGGATATGCACAGTGAAGTCCTGGTCAGCGGGCAACATCGGCATATGTTGGACCAAGTGCTGTCGATCAGCGGCATCGTGCCCGATTATGACCTCAACCTCATGCGTCCGGGACAATCACTCGACACGCTCACGGCGCGCCTGCTGCAAACAATTGGGGTGGTAATGGACAGCGCGAAGCCGGATCGCGTCATCGTTCAGGGTGACACCGTAACAGCTATGGTCGGCGCGCTTGCCGCTTATTATCGCAAGATTCCAGTTAGCCACATCGAAGCGGGATTGCGCAGCCATGATATTTATCAGCCATGGCCCGAAGAGATAAATCGCAAGATTATCAGCAATATCGCCAATCAGCATTTCGCCGCAACGGAGATATCCGCTGCCGCTCTCTGCGCAGAATCCATTCCCGCCGATCAAGTCTTTGTGACCGGCAAAGCCGTGATTGATGCGCTGCATTGGGTCTTAAAACGAATTGAACACGACCCGTCGCTCATCATTGGCCTCGCGCCGTTGGAGGCCAGGTTTCGCGGTCGTAAAATTATCGGGATTACCGCCCACCGCCGGGAGAATTTTGGTGCGGGCATGGTGAACATCGCCGCTGCGATAAAAGCCATTGACGCGCGTGACGATGTGGCCTGTATCTTTCCTGTCCATATGAACCCGAAAGTCCGTGCGGTCATGAATGCCGCTTTGGGGGACTTACCCAATATCGCGATGATTGAGCCGCTGGATTATCCATACTTTGCGCGGCTGTTTTCCATCAGCCATATCATGCTGACCGACAGCGGCGGTGTTCAGGAGGAGGCGCCCGCGCTCGACAAACCTGTATTGGTCCTGCGCGAGACCACCGAACGGCCAGAAAGCGTCACAACGGGAATAGCAAAGCTCATTGGGACAGATACGCAGCGGATCATTTGTGAAATTTCGACTCTTTTGGAGGATGATGCCGCTTATGCCGCAATGGCCCGTGGGCGATATTCCTTTGGCGATGGACATGCGAGCCAGCGAATAGCAGAAATTATCTCGAACGCGCGTTGACATTACGCCCAAATTTTCGAGCCAACGCGTCGCCTCGATCAATTTTTTTGGCTTGGCCTAAGAACCGATTGTCCCAAGACTTGTTGCCGCGCGTATAACGTCATAAGGCGTACACGTTCGGATGCCGCCTTTAAGAGGGACAATTAATGAAAATTGCTATGATTGGTTCAGGCTATGTAGGCCTTGTGTCTGGTGCGTGCTTTGCCGATTTCGGTCATGAAGTTGTCTGCGTGGATAAGGACGGGTCCAAAATCACCCGTCTGCACGCCAATATCATGCCGATTTACGAGCCTGGCCTTGACGCGCTTGTCAAAACCAATGTCGATGCGGGCCGGTTAAGCTTTTCAACGGATGTTACCGAAGCGGTCAAAGGGTGCGATGCGGTTTTCATCGCCGTGGGCACGCCTTCGCGTCGTGGTGATGGCCATGCGGACTTAAGCTATGTCTACGCCGCTGCCGAGGAATTGGCGCGCGCGATCGATCCGCACACCGTTGTTGTTACGAAATCGACCGTTCCAGTCGGCACTGGCGACGAAGTCGAGCGGATCATCCGCGAAACCAGCCCCGAGCTGGACTTTGCGGTGGTATCCAACCCCGAATTCTTGCGCGAAGGCGCTGCCATTGGCGACTTTAAGCGCCCAGACCGCATTGTCGTTGGCAGCGATGTCGAATGGGCCCGCGATGTCATGCGCGCTGTGTACCGCCCGCTCTTCCTCAACGAATCGCCCTTATTATTCACCAGCCGCCGTTCGTCGGAACTCATCAAATATGCCGCCAACGCATTTTTGGCGACGAAGATCACCTTCATCAATGAAATGGCAGATCTCTGCGAAAAACTAGGGGCGAACGTGCAAGATGTGTCGCGCGGTATTGGCCTCGACAACCGTATCGGGTCAAAGTTTCTGCATGCCGGCCCCGGCTATGGCGGCAGTTGCTTTCCAAAGGACACTCTCGCGCTCCTCAAGACCGCGCAGGACCATGAAACACCCGTTCGGGTCGTTGAGGCCGTGGTGCAGGCAAATGACCTTAGAAAGCGCGCTATGGGCCGCAAGATTATCACGGCGCTGGGCGGCGATGTACGCGGCCTAAAGATTGGCCTGCTTGGCCTGACGTTTAAGCCCAACACCGATGATATGCGCGATGCGCCGTCGATTGCGATCGTCCAGACCTTGTTAGACGCTGGTGCAATCGTGCACGCCCACGATCCAGAGGGTATGGAAGAAGCAGCAAAGATCCTGCCCGATGTCATCATGGCCGACAGCGCTTATGATGCCGCACAAGGCGCGCACGCCGTGGCGTTGATTACCGAGTGGGATGCCTATCGCGCGCTTGACCTCAAAAAACTACACGCGGCGATGGCGGGCGATGTCCTTGTGGATTTGCGCAACATCTACCGCCCTGACGATACCGCCGCAGCAGGGTTTAATTATGTCAGCGTGGGCCGCTGATTTCGATTCTCAGCGGCTTCAGTTTACCTGCCGCTCAAAACCAGCCCAATATGGGGCGCGTAGGTCCTTGCGCAGGATTTTGCCCGATGCATTGCGCGGCAATGCCGCAATGATGTCGACCGAACGTGGCACCTTAAAGCCTGCAATGCGTTCGCGTGCCCACCCAATGACGCTATCGGGATCAATTTGTGCGCCCGGTTTGGGGACGCATATCGCCTTCACCGCTTCGCCCCATTTGGCGTCCGGCACGCCAATCACCGCGACCTCCAATATATCGGGATGTCCGTAAATCGCGCTTTCCACTTCAGCGGGATAGACATTTTCACCGCCAGTGATGATCATGTCTTTCACGCGGTCGTGGATATACATATATCCATTCGCATCCAGATATCCAGCATCACCGGTTTTAATCCAGCCACCGTCGGCAACGGTGCCTTTCGTGGCTTCGGGTAAGTTCCAATAGCCAATCATATTGTTGGACGACCGCGTCCAAATCTCACCCACTTCGCCCACCGGAACATCGTTCCCTGCAGCATCCACCACGCGCAATTCGACGCCGGGAATCGGCTTACCAGCCGAACGCATTCGTGTATTGCCATTGGGATCATGGTCCTCGGGCGGCAACATGCAGATCGTGCCTGTCGTTTCTGTCATACCATAGACCTGGATAAATTCGGCGCTGAACACATCCATACACTGGCGTAACAGCTCAAGCGGAATGGGCGCTGCGCCATAGAGGATATATTTAAGACGGCTATAATCTACGCTGCGGCAACGCGGGTGGTTGACCATCATCTGCAAAGCGGCAGGGACGATGAAAAGCCGCGTTGCCCCGCCCTTTTCGATAGCATCAAAGACGGAGTCTGGCGAGAACTCCGCCTCTACGAGCGCCGGCAGACCTGACGCCATAGCCATGATGCCAAGCCCGGTTCCGCCAATATGCGCGCAGGGCATGGCGATGAGGACGACCTCATCATCTTCCCATTTACTATAGGCATTCCCCTCTTCGGCAGCATTTTTGCGCAGCGCGAACAGGTTCCGGTTGGAAAGCACCGCGCCTTTGGGATTACCAGTCGTGCCGGAGGTGTAGAGTTGCAGCACGGCGTCATCAGGGCCAGCCGGCGCAAACGCAGTGCGCGCCGTCGCCTCAATCATATCGCGCGCTTCTTCTTCGGGTATGACCCGATCAACACCAGCTATCCCGCTGGCCAAGGCGTGCACACCCGCCTCAAACCCCTGCCCCGCAAAGAGTATGCGTGCGCCAGTATCGTTGGCGATATAGGCCCATTCGGCAGGCGCAAGACGCCATCCGACGGGCACCATCACGACACCAATCCGCGCCGCGCCGTAGAACAACGCAAAATATAGATCGCTGTTTTTGCCAATCCAGGCAATCCGGTCGCCCTTTTTCAGGCCTAACCCAAGCAGCATCGCGACGATCTTCGCGGTGCGCTCCTCCAACTCGCCATATGTGAAATGGCGGTCATCTTGCAAAAGCGCGGCCCATTCCGGCCGTTCCACCGCCCAGTGCGTTAAAAAACCATCAAAGCTCAGTATGTCGTAGCTGGCAACGGCCATATCATTCTCCCCTAGCACCGGCCATTTTTTCGCAAAGGCCTGATGCAATGTGTTGAGAGATTATCGCGACATGTCAATATTGTGATTTGCAGCCGCCTAAGCGCGGAAGATCAACGATAGATTGTTCGCGGGCATATCGATGACTGAGTCCAAGTGGAGCCCTGATTTATAGGCTTCTGCCGCAATATCCTCGACATAGCGCAGGCCCCATTCGGCATTTTGTTGCCGCAGCGAAGCATCAAAGGCGGCATTGCTTGGGACCAGCGGGACGTCGCGTTGGTTGAAGGGTCCGTAAATGAAAAGCACGGCAGACGGCGGCAAAAGACGCGAGACGTTGCGTAGTAGACCAACGGTGGCAGCCCAAGGGCTGATATGCGTCATGTTGATGCAGACGACCGCGTCAGCCTGCGCTATCGGCCAATCTGCCGTTGCGTCGAGCAGCATCGCAGGCCGCATGTTCGGCACGTTGGAATCCGCACGCCACGCGTTGATCGACGCAAGGGCGATTGGGTCCGGGTCGCTTGGCTGCCATGTCAGCGCGGGGAACAGCCTTGAAAAGTGCACAGCATGTTCGCCGGTCCCGCTCGCCACTTCCAACACGAGGCCTTCTGCCGGAAGCAAGCGCGCCAATGTTTCCGCAATCACATCACGGTTGCGCTCGGTCGCTGGCGCGTAGCGTTTTACGTCTGGGCCGCTTTCGAAGATGAATGGCTGCGGTCCACTCATTCTGCCGCAACGGCCTGTTCGGGTTCGCGCCAGACCAACACGGGCTTACGCGCAGCTTGGGTTTCATCGAGGCGGCGACGCGGCGCATGATGCGGCGCGGACTTTAGCGACGGGTCACCCGCCTTGGCCCGCTCCGCCACGCGACCCAGCGCGCCAATGAACTGATCCAGCGTTGCCTTGCTCTCGGTCTCGGTCGGCTCGATCAGCATTGCGCCATGCACCACGAGCGGGAAATATACCGTCATCGGGTGATAGCCCTCATCAATCAGGCCCTTGGCAATGTCGAGCGTGGAGAAGCCTTCGGCCAGCCCATTGTCGTTGAACAATGCCTCATGCATGCAAGGACCGCTATGGGCGAAAGGTGCCTCAAGAACGTCCTCCAAGCTGCGCAGGATGTAGTTGGCGTTCAGCACGGCATCTTCCGCCACTTGGCGTAGGCCATTTGCGCCATGCGACATGATGTAAGCCAACGCGCGGGTGAACATGCCCATTTGCCCGTGGAAGGCAGTCATGCGTCCAAAGCTGCGCGGATGGCGTTCACCGGCTGTTTCTTCTTCAACGAGTGTGTAATTGCCGTCAGCATGTCGTTCGGTAAAGGGCAAGGGACCATAAGGCGACAGCGCTTGTGACAACACCACTGGCCCGGAACCCGGCCCACCGCCGCCATGCGGGGTAGAAAACGTCTTGTGCAGGTTGATGTGCATCGCATCGATGCCCAAATCGCCGGGGCGGACGCGGCCAACAATCGCATTGAAGTTCGCGCCGTCGCAATAGACATAGCCACCCGCCGCATGGACCGCGTCAGAAATTGCGCGCATATCCCGCTCGAATAGACCGCAGGTGTTGGGATTAGTGATCATCACCCCGGCCACATCCGGACCAAGCCTTGCTTTAAGCACCGCCAAGTCAACCCTGCCTTCCGAGGTTGCCGGGATATTTTCGACCAAGAAACCGGCAAAAGCCGCAGTGGCAGGGTTGGTCCCATGCGCACTTTCGGGAACCAAGATAACGCTGCGCGGGTCACCCCGTGCTTCGAGTGCCGCCTTGATACACAATATTCCGCACAGCTCCCCGTGCGCGCCAGCCTTGGGCGTCATAGCGACCCCATACATTCCGGTGAGCTGGATCAGCCACACCGCAAGTTCATTGATAACCGCCAATGCGCCTTGGACCGTCTCGACAGGTTGCAACGGATGGACATCGGCAAAGCCCGCCATGCGCGCGACTTTTTCATTCAGGCGCGGATTGTGCTTCATTGTGCAGCTGCCGAGCGGGAAGAAACCGAGATCAATCGCGTAATTCTGACGGCTGAGGCGCGTATAATGGCGTACCGTCTCAGGCTCCGACAGGCCGGGCAGGCCAATGTCGCTGTGCCGTTCCAGATTGCCCAGGCGCGTGGCGACCTGCGGCGCATCGGCGAGATCAACGCCTGTTGTTTCAGTGGTGCCAATCTCGAAAATCAATGCCTCTTCCAGCATCAATGCCTTGTTGCCGGTATAGGTTGCAGGAACGCTTTCGCCTACACCGCCCATTTCGGGCTTCCATCCGCTCTGTTTGATGCTGTTCATGCCAAAATCTGCTGCAAAGCGGCGGCAAATGTTTCGACATCCGCGCTGGTGGCGGTCTCCGTAACGGCCACAAGCAGGCCATTTGAAAGCGCGTCTGCATTGGGGTAAAGACGCCCAAGCGACACGCCGCCAAGTATCTTGCGGTCGGCAAGCGCACGCACAACGGGTCGCGCTTCTTTGGGTAGCTTTAACGTAAATTCGTTGAAGAAGCTGTCATTGACCAATGCGACGCCCGGAATTTTTGACAGCCGATCCGCCGCTTGCACCGCAAGCGCGTGGTTCAACTGGGCTAATCCGCGCAATCCTTTTTCACCCAACAGGGTTAGATGCACACTGAAAGCCAGCGCACAAAGACCGGAATTGGTGCAGATATTTGACATCGCCTTTTCACGGCGGATATGCTGCTCACGTGTGGACAGGGTAAGGACAAAGCCGCGCTTTCCTTCGGCATCCACAGTCTCACCGCATAAGCGACCAGGCATTTGGCGGACGAATTTTTCCTTGCACGCGAATAGGCCTACATAAGGCCCGCCAAATTGCAAGCCGACGCCAAGCGACTGCCCCTCACCCACCACGATGTCCGCGCCCATTTCACCGGGCGCTTTAATCGCGCCCAAGGCAACGGGCTCCGTCACGACCGCAATCAACAACGCCCCATGCGCATGCGCCTTAGCGGCGATGGCAGACAGGTCTTCGATCCGTCCCAATATGTCGGGATATTGCACAACGACGCAGCTTGTCTCGCCGTCAATAGCGGCGAGCAAACGCGCGCTGTCGGTCTGGGCAGAAAGCTCCGGCAATGCGGTGTGCAAGGTATCGCCCGTATATTGCGCCATCGTCTTGGCCACGCTGACATAATGCGGGTGCAACCCTGAAGACAGCAGTGCCTTTGTCCGCTTGGTAATGCGGCCAGCCATGCCAATGGCTTCCCAACAAGCGGTCGAGCCGTCATACATCGACGCATTGGCGACATCGCAACCGAACAATCGCGCAACCTGAGTCTGGAATTCAAACAGCATTTGCAACGTGCCCTGCGCGATTTCGGGCTGATAGGGCGTGTACGCGGTCAGGAACTCACCGCGCTGGATGATGTGATCCACGCTTGCGGGCACATGATGCTTATATGCGCCTGCGCCCAAGAAGAATGGATGATGCGACGAGGTCATATTTTGGCGCGCGAGCTCAGAAAAATGCCGCTCCACCGCCATTTCACTGGCGTGATTGGGCAGGCCAAGGATCGGCCCATCCAGTCGCGCTTCGGCAGGCACATCACAAAACAAATCGTCAATCGACTTTGCCCCGATGACAGCAAGCATCGCTTGCCGGTCAGATGGGGTTAACGGTAAATAACGCATTTCAATCTCCATAACCCGCATCGCGAGCGGATTATCTTAAAGCCCGTCAACAAATGCCTTATACGCGGCAGCATCCATCAGGCTGTTAAGTTCGCTGATGTCGCTTAAAGTGAGCTTGAAGAACCAGCCTTCGCCTTCGGGGTCGCTGTTGACCAAAGCAGGGTCGCCCTCAAGCGCGGCATTGCTGTCGATGACTGTACCGCTCACGGGCGCGTAAACGTCGGATGCGGCCTTCACCGATTCCACAACCGCTGCATCGCCGCCTTTTTTTAACGTCGCACCTGCCGCAGGAACCTCCGCAAACACAATGTCGCCCAATTGGCCTTGCGCATATTGCGTGATGCCGACTGTTGCGCTGTCGCCGTCTACGTCGATCCACTCATGATCTTCGGTGAAATAACGGGTCATGCGTTCACTCCTTTGCGATGATAATGATGTGGGACGAAAGGTAGATTTGCGACAGTGATGGACACGCGCTTGCCGCGCACTTCGGCTGCAAGCGCGGTGCCGACCGCGTTATGGCCAGCATCAACATAGCCCATGGCAATGGGCGCGCCGACGCTTGGGCCAAAGCCGCCAGAGGTAATGACACCAACTTGCATGTCGCCTGCAAAAATCGGTGCGCCCTCACGGACGGGCATTTTGCCATCGACCGAAAGGCCAACCAACTTGCGTGCAGGGCCGTTGGCAAGCGCTTCTAGGATACGCTCGGACCCAGCAAAGCCACCTTGCGCCCGGCGGCGTTTGGAGATGGCAAAGGCGGCGTTGGCTTCGACAGGCTCCAGTTCAGGGTTCATATCATGACCATAGAGCGGCAAGCCAGCCTCAAGCCGGAGCGAATCGCGTGCGCCAAGGCCAATCGGCTTGACCTCTGGCTGCGCACATAATTGGTCCGCCAGTTTTTGTGCATGCGTGGCCGGAACAGAGATTTCAAAGCCATCCTCGCCCGTATAGCCCGAACGGCTAATCCAAAGCGGCTCAGGGTCGGTCTTGGGACCCCAGAAGAATGAACCCGCCTCCATGAAATACAGCGCGTCCACGCCCGGCACGACACGTTTCAACGCATCGACCGCCTTGGGCCCTTGCAGCGCCAACAACGCGCGGTCTTCCATATTGTTGATGGTGATTTCGTCGGGCAGATATTCGCGCAGATAGCCCATATCATCCCATTTCACCGCGCCATTGACGACGACATACAGGCCCATTGGCGCCGCCGTAATCATCATGTCGTCGAGCACGCCACCGTCTTCGGCCAGCAAAAGCGAATAGCGCATCTTGCCCTCTTTCAGTGCCGAAATGTCGCCGGGGACGAGGGCTTCAAGCGCTTCGGCGGCACCGTCGCCGGTCAGCATCAACTGACCCATATGGCTTACATCGAACAGCCCGGCATTTTCGCGCGTCCAGATATGTTCGGCCATGATGCCTTCATATTGGATCGGCATGTGGTAGCCCGCAAATTCAACCATGCGCGCGCCCTTGTCACGATGCCAGGCATCGAGCGGCAGCTCTAATATTTCGATGGGTTCGAGTTCGAATTCGTCTTCTTCGCGCATATCAGTCCGTTCAAGAGTCGCAGCGACCGACGCCGGTTGGCGCAAAGTCTGCTGCCCCCTCTGTCACGGGTACCTGAGAGCTTTATCCACGATAGGTGCCATGAATGGCGCATATGGCAGGTTACACCTTCGGTGGCGTATCTCAGCAAACGGCCAAGATAAGCGCTTTCCAGAGTGTCGCAAAAGCCGAAGCGGTCCTTTTGCCTGAGAGATTCCGGGGCGGTTGCTCCTTCGGCGATCCCTTAAAGGGATGCTCTCCCGCTTCGTCAGCGACAGTCCTATATTGGCGTTAGCCTATTGCAGAGTCAACCGGCGAGCGCGCGGATGGAATCATTTTCGTGGATAAAAACGCCATGTTCGCGCCTATCTGCCAAGCCCGCGATGGCCTGCGCCAATATATGAGATGGCGTGGAGGCATATTTCCGCATCGGTCCAACCATCAACCTGTCGACGAACGGTGACAATAAAATCCCCAATGCCTCGCCCGGACGATTCCCCTCGCGCTTGCCACCCGTCAGCAGGCTTGGGCGCATGATATCAAGGCGTTGAAAGCCAATGTTGCACAGCCCCTGTTCCATCTCAGCCTTTGTTCTCAGGTAGAAATTGCTGCTCGCTGGCATCGCGCCCACCGATGAGACAGTGATGAAATGCTGTGTTCCGGCTGCATGGCTGGCCTGTGCAAAGGCAAGCACCAGCGCGTGGTCGATAGCCTTGAAAGCGTCCTGCGACCCTGCGGTGCGTATCGTGGTTCCCAAACATGAAATGGCGACGTCCGGCTTAATTCGCGCCACAATCGCTGGCCATTCATCGCTTAAGGCGACATGCTCCTGCACATTGCGTGTTGATTGCGCGGTAGGTCGACGCGACACCAAATGGACCTCAACTCCGTTACGGGCCAGTAGATCCGCCACCTCTTTTCCGACCAAGCCCGAGCCACCGGCAATGACGATTTTCGGGTTCACGCGCCGATCCCGCAAAGTTCGCGGTGCCGGTCAGTGGCGTAACGATCCGTCATCCCGGCCAAAAAGTCGCCGATATGGCGGCTACGCTCCGGGTCTTGCTGGGGAAGATTTTCGCGCCATTCGGGTGGCAGCAGGCCAACATCGTTGTGATAGAGCACAAACAGTTCGCGCACGACCTTCGATGCCTCCATCGCCGCCGCAGTCTGCGTGGGGTGATGATAGAGCTTTTGATACATGAATTTCTTGAGCCGCCGCTCA
This sequence comes from Sphingorhabdus sp. EL138, assembly GCF_945882965.1. Taxonomy (GTDB): domain Bacteria; phylum Pseudomonadota; class Alphaproteobacteria; order Sphingomonadales; family Sphingomonadaceae; genus Sphingorhabdus_B. The sequence goes on along the minus strand of NZ_CAMCWY010000001.1, from coordinate 171,716 downwards.
CGCGCTGCCATTTCAGAGGAAAACCCACCAATCATGACGCCAGCCTTGCGCACATCATCGGCAGTTCTGATACCGAGTTCGTCTATGCGCGTGCGCGTGGATTCAATCACATCATTGACCATCACGCCAATCTGTTCACGCGTAAGCTCGCCGATCAAGCGGCGCGGGCGGACGTCGGGGTAGCGGGCCAAGATAGCCTGCCAGCGCTCCGCCACGAACGGCAGCTCAAGCAATTGGTCCATGTCGAGCAACCCTGCCCGGATGCCATCGTCAATATCGTGATTGTCGTAAGCGATATCGTCGCTGATCGCCGCAACTTGCGCCTCCAACGAAGGCCAATCGGTCAGGCTTAGGTCAAAGCCTGCATGCACTTCGGCCAAGGCCCAACCGGGGTTGGCAACCGGGCCATTATGTTTGGCCAGCCCCTCAAGCAGTTCCCAGCTTAAGTTTAATCCAGGCCATGACGGATAGGGCGATTCAAGCAGCGTCAGCGTACGCAGCGTCTGCGCATTGTGGTCGAACCCGCCAAACGGCTTCATCGCTTCTTCAAGCGCATCCTCGCCCGCATGACCGAAGGGCGGATGGCCAATATCGTGGGCCAGACACAAGGCCTCGGTCAGATCCTCATTCAAGCCCAGCGCGCGGGCAATCGTCCGGCCAATTTGCGCGACCTCAAGACTATGTGTCAGGCGGACACGAAAATGATCGCCATCGGGGGAAATAAAAACCTGCGTCTTGTGGCGCAGGCGGCGAAACGCAATCGAATGGATGATACGGTCGCGGTCACGCTGAAAAATATCCCGTGGTCCGCGTATATCGCTGGACGGTTCGGCATGCAGCCGACCTCGGCTATGTTCAGGAAAGGAGGCATAAGGGGCAAGATGCGACATGGCGCGCTTATGCCGCCAAGTGCCACCGACCGGAAGCCACTATTTTGTTTTCAACGGACTAACGACCTCGCCAATCTCGCTTTTCCACATAAAGGCGTCACCGCCCGCCTTTTTATAGTCGCCTTCCCATTTCTTCGCCGCTTTCAGGTCGGCAAACGGACCAACCAACAGACGGTCTGTTCGGCCCCATTCGGACGTGTATGGGTTCCGGTCTTTAAGCAAGGCCGCATAGGTCTTGATGAGTTTGCGATAATCAAAGCCAAGGGCATTGGCGTTTCCGGTCGCAATCTGCACCCAATAGCGGGCGGGATGGTCCTTTTCGGCTTTGGCCTTCGCCGCAATCTTAGGATCAAACTTGGCAACCTTGACTGGCTCTGCCGTCGCCTTGGGTGCCAGTGGTTTCAATTTTTTCAAATCAACGGGAACTTGCGAAGGCTGTTGATCGCTTTCCGGAATATCAATGGCCTCCACAATTGCGCCCAGATCAAAGCCGGAGGACGCAACCGGCACCGCAGGCGCGGGTTCAGGCGCTTGCCCAGCAGCATTTGGGGCCTGCGATATCGGGACTGCCTCCTGTATTGACCCACGGCTTTGGGTTGGTGCTGGCGTAATGGCAGCGGGCAAAGCAGGCGTTGGCGTGCTTACCGGCCTTGGCAAGGCTGCACTGACCAATGGGCGCGCAGTTTCGGGCACTGGCAGCGCATTATTGCTGACGCTGGCAATTCGGGCGGTTTGCGCTTCCTCGATCTGGGCACGCGCGGCAGTGCTAAGGCGAGACGTGTCTGTCTTGGGCAGCTTCTGTGCTTCGGGAATATTGGCAACCACCGCCTGAATTTCCGCCCGCTCCTCGGCCTTTTGGTCGCGTTTACGATGTGGATTCGAGGTGGTTTTGCCGTCGCGCTTTGGCGTAGCTATTGGTCCAAGCGCAGCGCCCGACGGAATAAGGCGATTATTGCCGGACACGACGGGCGCCTGTGGTTGCCTCGATGCAATTCGGCGGACCTGTTCACTGTCACGTCCGACCGCTTGGCCCGTCGGGAAATGGCCCAAATGTATTGCCGCTGCCTTCTGCGCAGCCGTCAGGGAAGGCATCAGCCGGAAAAACCGCTCCATTCGCTGGGCCGAGCTAGCATCCATGAACCCTTGCGCGACTTTCGTTGCTTCAATAAGGTCCCCTCGGGCCGCCAGCATGAAAGCCCGGGCACGCCATGCCGTGGCACTGTTGCGTTGCAGCAGCGGAACCAGCATCGCGTCGGCGGCTTCTTTTTGCCCCGCCAGAGACAAGGAAACCGCCTGGCGGATAATCAGGTCATCCGAGGCTGACGCTGTCCGCGCCAACTTATAATCCTGCTGCGCGCGGGCAAAATTACCCAACAGGTCAAACGCCAATGCACGGTCCAGCGCAATCGAACGCTCATTCGCGCCGAGGCGGACGGCTTGATCAAACAACCGCAGTGCTTCAAACGGGTTTTCCGTGCGCACGGTCGCCGTCGCCAGACCTGACACGATACGGCTGCTGCTGGGACGAAGCGCATTGGCACGCGTGAAGAAGTTCAAAGCGGCGTTGGCGTCGCCCAAGGCAAGCGAGGCGTTGCCCGCATCGGCCATGGCGTCCGCATCGGAAGGATTAAGAGATATCCGGCGCATGGCTGCACGCAACTCGGCCGCGCCAGCAGGTTCCGAACGTATCGGTGCAGCAGGCGCTACCTGGTCAAGTGCCTCAAGCGCGCTTTCATCAACGGCTTGCGCGAGCACGCCCGATGATAAAGCGAGCGCACACAATATCCCTGCATCACGTAACATTGTCACATTCATTCGCCCTTATTTGAACGCAGATTGCCGGACGCAAAGCCTGCTTACAAAATGCTCCGACAAATGGTTGCCTAAACCGGACGAAATGACGCGGCGCTGCTGACGCAGCTTAGGGTCAGGACCCTAAGAGTTGTTCTGCCTATCGAGGAAGCGCGGAACGTTCACACTGCTCGCATCATCACGGCTCTTGTCATCTGCATCGTCGGACCGGGAAAGACCGCGTGACAGGTTCGACATACGTTCGAACAACGTACCCCCTGTGGAAATGCGGGGTGCCGCACGTTCAGGCGCCTGTGTTACGTCGACAGGTGCAGGCGATGGTACATTTGCATCCGCAGGCGTGTTCAGTTCAAGCGCATCTGCGCCTGCCCAAGATGCAGAGGAAAAGGTGCTCGACCCGGGCGACTGCTCTTGGCCGTCCGCAGTGGCGTCTTCATCCGCTTCTGGAGCTTCGAAATCACTGCCAAGGACCAAGCTGTCGTCTTCTTCTGGTTCCGCAACCAGGTTTGGTTCTTCAACTGGCGCGGAATTGGTGGATACAAATAAAGGCGGTATTGGCGCAGGCGCCACCACAACTGGCTCTGGTGCCGGACGGTTGAACGAAAATGGCGTCCGCGATTGCGTTGCTGGTGATGTGCTCAGGCCTTCATTATCGATACCGGTTGCAACAACCGAAACGCGGATTTTGCCGTTCAGATTTTCATTGAACGCTGAACCCCAGATGATGTTTGCATCGGGGTCAACAAGCTCACGAATATAGTTCGCAGCCTCGTCAACTTCCATCAGGCGCATGTCTTCGCCGCCAGTAATCGACACGATAACGCCCTTTGCGCCTTGCATCGAAACGCCGTCGAGCAGCGGGTTGGCAATCGCCCTCTCCGCCGCTTCAAGCGCGCGGCCATCGCCTTCGGCTTCGCCAGTGCCCATCATCGCCTTGCCCATTTCGTGCATGACAGAACGCACATCGGCAAAATCGAGGTTGATGAGGCCAGGCATAACCATAAGGTCAGTGATACCGCGAACGCCCTGTTGCAGAACTTCGTCGGCAAGCAAGAATGCCTCTTTAAACGTCGTGTTCGGGTTGGCGACCAAAAACAGGTTCTGGTTGGGAATAACGATCAGGGTGTCAACATGCTGTTGCAGTTCGGCAATGCCTGAATCTGCAGAGCGCATCCGGCGCGATCCTTCAAAAAGGAATGGCTTAGTCACGACGCCAACGGTTAGTATGTTCATTTCACGCGCAGCCTGCGCAATGACTGGAGCGGCGCCTGTTCCGGTTCCACCGCCCATGCCAGCCGCGATGAAGCACATGTGACAACCAGCCAAAGCGGACTTTACTTGCTCAATTGTCTCTTCAGCAGCGGCCCGTCCGACCTCTGGGCGCGAACCAGCGCCAAGACCCTGCGTAATCTCGGGTCCAAGCTGAATGCGATAATCCGCAGGCGAGGCGTTCAGTGCCTGCGCATCGGTGTTGGCCACAAGGAAATCTACGCCTTCAACCTTCGCTTTTATCATATTGGCAACGGCATTTCCGCCGGCACCGCCAATGCCAATCACTGCAATTTTCGGCTTCAATTCGTCAACCATAGGTGGTCCGATATTGATGCTCATAATTTTATCCCCTTAGCCTCTTTGGCTTGTTCGATATTTACATGCCTTTGACACAAAAGCGTAATGCGCACACCAGAAAATTACCCTTTTTGCACAGGTTTCTGTCAGAAGTTCTCACGAACGGCCCGTTTTAGCCGTTCAATCAAACTTGGCATCGATCCGCCCAAATGTTCGGTGCGCAAATCATAGCCCGATTGCAGTTCGATCCGCTCCGATGCCGCATAATGAATCAACCCGACAAGCGTTGAGAATGCCGGCCCGGAATGCGCGTCGGGAATGCTGATAAGCCCGGTGGGACGCCCGATGCGGACAGTGCGGCCTAATGCGCTCTGCATATGTTCGGCTGCACCCTTTAATTCTGCGCCGCCGCCGGTCAGGACAACCTGATGCCCGGACGGCCCTGTAAAGCCCAGCGTTTTCAAAGCGCGCGCAACTTCAGTCACAATTCCGTCAACGCGCTGGCACACGACCGCGTTCAACTGCGCCTTGGTGATGCGTGGCGCTTGATTGCCGTGTTCAACGCCATTTTCGTCCGGGCCGATATCAAGCACATCCTGATGGTCGCGTGGGCTGGTCAATGCCGAACCATGAAAACATTTCAGCCGCTCCGCTTGCGCCCGGCGAATACCAAAGACCGACGCGATATCGTCGGTGATGTCCGAGCCGCCTTTTTGAATGGTTTCAAGTCCGACCAGCATGCCACCAATGAATACCGACACGTTGGTGACTGCTGCCCCAAATTCGACAAGCGCAACGCCAAGCTCACGCTCTTCGTCCGTCAAACAGGCAAGACCTGTTGCAACTGGTCCGACAACAAGCGAATCAACATCCAGATGCGCGGAGCGCACCGTCATATCCATGTTGCGGACGGGTGACGGGTCGGCAAGGACGACATGCACGTCCACGCCAAGCCTATCTGCGTGCAACCCAACCGGATTTGTCACACCGCCAACACCATCGAGCGAATATAGCGTCGGTTGAATATGCAGCGCAATTTTGCCGCCCGTCTGGATATTAGCGCGTCCGGCCTGCAACAGTTCGTCGACATCGTCTTGCGTGATGCGGTCGCCGCCCAGTTCAATTTCAACGGGCGCCAACATGCTATCGAGCCCGCCCGACGACATGCCGACCCAAGCTCTGTCAATGTTAAGGCCAGCAATGCGTTCGGCTTGCTCCACCGCGTGGCGGACAGACAGTTCGGCCTGTTCGATGTCCGCAATACAGCCACGGGTCACACCGCGACTTTCGCGCTGACCCGTGCCCAGCACCAGCAGATCGCCATTTTCGGTTTGCCGTGCGATTAACGCGGACACTTTGGATGAACCGATATCAATCGCCGAAATCAGCCGTTCGGCACGCGTCGTCTTCATGCCGTTAGTCCATTGTTTGTTATCGTGATTTCGTTACTTTCGGTGTCATCGTTATTTTCCACTTGATCAGGCTGTGCCTTTGGTGCTTTGCGGAAATAGGCGCGATCGGGGTCGCGCAGGTCAAAATGGATGAGGTCGCGGCCAAGCAAACGGTGGACACCATCCAAGCGTGCAAAGTTCAGCAGTGCTTTAGCCGCTTCCGCCTCACCCTCTGGTAAAGCCAGCGTTTCGCCCGTCTGGAACTGCAAGTCCCAGCGACGGTTACCTATCCAAGTTGCGCCTGAAACGTGCGATTTCAAAGCCGAAGCTTTGTCGAGCAAGGCGTTTAAGGCGACGATATGTGCATTGGCTTGCCTGCCGTTCAACGTCGGTAACTCGCCGCCCGCACCCGCGCGGACATTTGCCAGGACGATCCCGTTCGCGTCGATCAGCGAGTATTTCCCGTCCCGTTGCCATAGCGCCGCTGGCTTGCGTTCAATGATCTCTACCGCCAGCGTATCGGGCAAGCGCCGCGCAATACGTGCGTCCTTAATCCACCCATATTGCAGCAGGTCCGCGCGTACCTTGTCGATATCCACCAAAGGCATCGCACGATCTTTTTCGGCGAACACCAACTGATAGACTTTTAATTGGTCCACCCGTTCCATGCCCGTGACCTCGACGCGCTGCACCTGAAAGCCAGCCTTGGCGGCAAGCGCGGTATATTGTTGGTAACCGGCTGCCAGCAGCCCGGCATATTGCGCAGCGACCAAGGCAAGTAGCGTGAGCGCCGCCAATATGATCCAGGTAACAATGCGCTGCACCTCCTGTTCGGTCAAAGGCAGCATGCGCAGCAACATATCGACACGCGAAGCTTGCAGCACCTTTTGCCGTGAGCCTGGGCTTTTTGCCTTGCGTTTTGCAGGCGCTTTGCGTGCGGCACCAGCCATTATGCCACTGCCCCTTTAACAATCAGCGCCTCTTTAACGATGATGTCCACAAGCTGTTCGTAGCTAATCCCGACATAACGCGCTTGTTCGGGCACAAGGCTCAACGGAGTCATGCCAGGCTGGGTATTGATTTCGAGAACGAAAACGCCGTCCATGCCTGCTTCGTCATCCCAACGAAAATCGGTGCGAGAGGCGCCCTTGCAGCCAAGCAATTGGTGCGCGCGCAGGGCCGTGTCCAACATATATTGGGCAATATCCGCAGGAATTTCCGCAGGGCAGATATGTTCCGTCAGCCCGTCTGTATATTTCGCATCAAAATCGTAAAAGCCGCTCTTGGGCTTCAACTCGGTTACGCACAACGCTTTGTCGCCCAGCACGGCCACGGTCAACTCGCGGCCCTTAATGAAGGGTTCAGCCAGCAACCGGTCAAATTCCTGCCACGGCCCTTTGGCGTCGCGCCCAATCGGGTTGCCGTAATTGCTGCCTTCTGTGACGATTGCCACCCCGACCGAGCTGCCCTCGTTTAAAGGTTTCAGGACATAAGGGCGCGGCAGCGGGTCAGCCGCATATAGGCTTTCGCTGTCGACCATCGTGCCCTTTGGCATCGGGATTCCGTCGGGTACGAGGCACTGTTTCGTCAGTTCCTTGTCAATGGCGATGACTGAGGTCACCATGCCGCTATGCGTGTACGCTATGCCCATTAGGTCCAGCATGCCCTGCACCGACCCATCTTCGCCCGGAACCCCGTGCAAGGCGTTGAACACAACATCGGGGCGAAGGCCCGCAAGGACTTGTGCCACATTGCGGTCCATGTCGACGCGGCTGACCTGATAGCCAAGCTTTTCAAGCGCATCAGCTACATTATTGCCGCTCATCAAGGACACAGGCCGTTCGTTCGACCATCCGCCCATCAACACCACGACGTGCATTTGCTTACTCATTTTCATCACCCACGCGCTGAATTTCCCATATTAGTTCCACGCCAGACTGCGCCATGACGCGGGCACGGACTTCCTCGCCAAGCGCCTCAATATCTGCGCTGCTCGCATCGCCGGTATTTATCAAGAAATTGGTATGTTTTTCGGACACCTGCGCGCCGCCAATCTGAAGCCCACGGCAGCCAGCCGCATCGACGAGTTGCCACGCCTTATGTCCATCAGGGTTCCTAAAGGTAGAACCGCCCGTTTTGGAGCGCAGCGGCTGCGATGCTTCGCGCGATGCGCTAATCCGGTCCATCTCGGCTTGGATTGCTTCAGGTTCGCCCGGATGCCCCTGAAAGCGCGCGGCCACAACAATTGCGCCATCGGGCAGTTCGGAATGCCGATAGCAATAATGCAAATCTTCCACCGACAAGGTCGCCAGCGTTCCGTCGCGTATCACTACATCGCAATTAAGCAATATGTCTTTCACCTCGCCGCCATAAGCGCCCCCATTCATACGGACAAAGCCGCCGACCGTGCCGGGGATTGAGCGCAAAAATTCTAAGCCAGCGATGCCCTTGTCGCGCGCGGTGGATGAAACCAATATGCCTGACGCACCCGCGCCACACGCCAGCGTCACCGCATCTGTGCAAGTGACCTTGGCAAAGGCCTTACCCAAACGGATGACAACGCCCCTGACACCACCATCGCGGACGATGAGGTTCGAACCCAAACCAAGCGCCATGACAGGCGTGCTGGAGTCAAGTTCGCGCAAAAACGATTGCAGGTCGGCAACGTCCTTTGGTTCAAACAATATCTCCGCGCAGCCGCCTGATTTGAACCAGACCAACGGCGCCAACGGTGCGTCTTGGGTCAAGCGACCTTCTACATGCGGCAAAATCTGCGTCGTCATGCACGCGCTGCCTTTATGGCGTCGGCGAGGCCAGCGGCCCATTTGGTGATGTCGCCAGCGCCTAAACACACGACAATATCATGGTGCTGCAACACCTCAGCTAGCTTGCGCGCCAAGTCGCTTGCGTCCGCCACGGTCACGGCGGAAGGATGCCCACGCGCCTTAATGCCACGCACCAGCGCGTCTGCATCTATGCCGTCTATCGGACCCTCACCTGCGGCGTAGACTGGCGATATGAATACCATGTCAGCATCATTAAACGCCTGTTGGAAATCATCCATATGGTCGCGCAATCGCGTGAATCGGTGCGGCTGTGCCACGGCAATCACACGACCCTGCGCGCCTTCGCGGGCAGCAGAGAGCACGGCGCGGATTTCGACGGGATGGTGGCCATAATCGTCGATTATCGTGACCGACCCATCAGCAAGGGCTATTTCGCCGACCTTAGTAAAGCGCCGTTTAACCCCGCCGAATTTGTCAAAGCCATGGGCAACGGCCGCATCGCTCATCCCCATTTCAAGGCCAACCGCGATAGCAGCCAGCGCATTTTGCACATTGTGGCGGCCGGGCATGGGAAGGTCGATGCCCGTTATCGTCCGTTGCGACCCGTCGCGGGCGCGAATAACGACGTCGAAGCTGTTCCCGCCGGGGTGCGGGGTAACATTTTCACCGCGAATGTCGGCCTGCGCCGAAAAGCCATAGGTAATGATCCGGCGGTCGCGAATCTTAGGCAAAATCGCCTGCACTTCGGGATGGTCGAGACACATGATCGCCGCGCCGTAAAATGGCACGTTTTCGACGAACTCGACAAATGCGTTTTTGATCGCGTCAAAGCCGCCATAATGGTCAAGATGTTCAGGATCGATGTTGGTTACCACCGCAATCGTGCCATCAAGCCGCAGGAAGCTGCCGTCGCTTTCGTCCGCCTCAACTACCATCCAGTCGCTTGCACCAAGGCGCGCGTTGGAACCGTAGCTGTTGATGATACCGCCGTTGATGACCGTCGGATCAATGCCGCCATGGTCAAGCATCGCAGCAATCATAGATGTCGTCGTCGTCTTGCCATGTGTACCAGCCACAGCGACCGTGTTCTTCAACCGCATCAATTCGGCCAGCATTTCGGCCCGCCGAACCAAGGGTATGCGCCGTTCCAAAGCGGCGTCGCGTTCAGGATTGCCCGCCTTTACGGCAGTCGAGGTCACGACCACCGCTGCCTCGCCCAGATTTTCGGCGCTATGGCCAATCATCACCTTGATACCGCGTTGGCGCAGGCCATCGAGGACATAGCTGTCGGCGATGTCGCTGCCTTGCACGCGGTAACCCAAATTGTGCATGACCTCCGCAATGCCCGACATGCCGATGCCGCCAATACCGACGAAATGCACAATGCCGATATCGGTTGGAACGCCTCTCATGCCGCATTCTCTTTAGCAAGTGCGGGCGATGGGCTGAAAGCGCCACTGGGTTGGGGTTGCGATTTAATGCCATGCATGATTGGGGCGCGACCAAAGGATTCAACCAGGTCGGCAAGATCGGCAACCGCATTTGGTCGGCCGCAGCTTTTGGCGGCCTTCGCTGCATTTTCCAGCGCACCGGGTTCCAACGCTATCTTCTGGATTTGCTTGGCGAGTTCAACCGCCGTGAAGGCGGGTTGCGCGATTGCGCGCGCGCCGCCTGCGTGGACCATTTCCTTAACGTTATAGCTTTGATGATCGTCGGTCGCGCTGGGCAGCGGAACGAGGATCGCAGGCCGTCCAGCGCATGTCAGCTCTGCAATCGTCGATGCCCCGGCCCGCGATATCACCATATGCGCCCAGCCAAGTCGTTGCGGCAAGTCAGGCATATAGGTCGCCAGCTCAGCTGGAATGTCATGGGTGGCATAAGCGGACCGCACCGCGTCAATATCCTCAGCGCGGCATTGCTGCGTAACCTGCAAAAGCTGCCGTAAACTAAGCGGCAACATCGACAAGCCATCAGGCACAACATCGGAAAGCACCGTCGCGCCCTGGCTTCCGCCGGTCACCAACACGCGGAATATGCCATCGGCCAATAGCATTGGATAAGGCTGGTCGCGCAAATCAAGCACCTCTTCGCGGACCGGGTTGCCGACCAGATGCACCTTGCTGGCATGACGCGGCGACAGGCGGAGCACATCGGGATAAGAAGTGGCGATGGCATTCACTTGCCGCGCGGTGAAACGATTCACGCGGCCAAGCACGGCATTTTGTTCATGAATAATCGCCGGTATCTTCTCGGCAAAGGCACCCAGCAATGCGGGAAACGCGGGATAACCGCCAAAGCCGACTACGGCGCTGGGTGCAAAATTTTCGTACAGGCGGCGCGCCATAGCGCGGCCCTCTGCAATTGCCTTTATGCCCCGAAGCCAGCTCGCCGGATTTTTGGTAATACGTCCAGCAGGCAAGATATGCGTGGCGATCTTATCAGGGCAGCCCGGAATTTTCGCCCCGCGCTCGTCCGTAATCAGCGCCACATGATGGCCTCGATTGATCAGCTCCTGCCCCAGCGCAAAGGCAGGAATCAAATGCCCTCCAGTTCCGCCAGCGGCCAACACATAATGCCGAGTAATGGTCATGGCCTGTGTCCCTTCACCATATAAAGCGACCGGTCAAGATATGGGTTTCGCTTCGTCAATGCGAGTATCAGGCCGCAGGTAATCGAGAGCGCTAAAATAGACGATCCGCCATAGCTGATGAAGGGCAAAGTCATCCCCTTTGATGGGAAAACGCCCAAATTCACGGCAATATTAATCATCGCCTGTCCGCAAAATTGTGCGCCAAGGCCCGTGACCGCCATGACCACAAACTGGTCCTTCTCATCCAACAGGCGGATGATGATGCGGACCAGAATCGCGAAGTATAAAAGGGCAATGACCATGCAGGCCAAAAGGCCGAATTCTTCGCCGATGACCGAGAAGATATAATCGGTATGCCCCTCAGGCAGCGAGTATTTCTTCACGCCAAGCCCGGGGCCAAGGCCAATGAAGCCCCCGTTAGTTAAGGTCGCCAGCGCCATCTTGTCATGCGTCAGCCCCTCTGTACCAAAAATCCACGCGTCGATCCGCTGGGTTGCGACGGGGTAGAAGTTGTAGGCGAGGAGGATGAACAATACGCCGCTGATCACGAGGAACCAAAGCCGGCCTGCAGGCACGCCAGCGACCATCATCAGAGCAAACCACGTCCCCATGAACAAGATAGTTTGCCCAAGGTCCGGTTGAAGCAACAGGAAAAAACACACACAGCCAGTGGCGATGCTGGTAAGAATAAGAACGGGTAAGCTTGGGTCTTTTAACCGCCAGCTAATAATCCACGCCATCATGACCGCGTAAAAGGGCTTCAGAAACTCAGACGGCTGAAGCCCTGCAAAACCAGCGCCAATCCATCTTTGTGACCCATTCACCTCGCGTCCCAATAGGGGCACCAAAGCAAGCAGAACAAAAAAGACGCAAAAACCGTAGACCGCAAAGCGCTGCGCCTGTGCGCGCGGATACATCGACACAAGAAGCATGAGCGGGACACCAACCAAGACCCACATCAACTGCCGATAAAAGAAATAGAGCGAAGAAAGCTGCGTCGTTGAAGACGACAGCCGCTGCGCACCCGCTGGAGACGCAGCGGCAACGGCAAGCAACCCAATGGCGATCAACACCATCATCAGCGATAACAATACGCGATCAAGTTCCCAAAACCACACGCCCAAGGGCGAACGGTCGCCACGGCCCAAGCGGTTGGCAAAGCCGATTTTGCCGGTTTTAGCCGCAAGCACCCAGGGAGCCTCTTTTGGATCCCTCATAATGCTTCCACAATCGCGCGGAACGCATCGCCGCGGGCTTCAAAGTCTTTGAACTGGTCAAAGGACGCGCACGCGGGCGAGAGCATGATAACGTCGCCCGGCTGTGCTTGGGCTGCTGCTGAATGCACCGCCGCGCCCATCATCTCGCTGCGTTCCACAGGCATGTGCGGCGACAATAATGCATGGAACAACGGACCGGCTTCGCCAATGGTGTAAGCCTTTACAACATGGCCGAAATTAGGGATGCATTCGTCAAGATTGTCGGTTTTTGGCAATCCGCCAACGATCCAATGCACGCGCGGATACGCGGCCAAGGCGGGCGCAGTGGACGCCGCATTCGTTGCCTTGCTGTCGTTGATGAACAATATGCCATTACGTTCGGCAACAACTTCCATCCGATGGGCAAGCCCTTTGAAGCTGCGCATCGCTGGCCGCCATTGGGCCTCAGTCACGCCAAGCGATTCGACGATGGCAATGGCCACCGCGATATTCTGCAAATTATGGGGTCCTTGAAGCGAAGGCCATTCGGCCTGACCAGTTACCGATTGCGGATTGGCGAGATGCACATATTCCGTCCCACGCCGCGCAAGCACTTGCGTGTAAACGCGTTCGGTATCAGCGTCGCCTTTACCAAACACAGAAAACTCTTGGCCCGTCTGCATTTCAAACAGCCGCGCTTTCGACGCCATATAGCCGTCATAACCATCATAGCGGTCGAGATGATCTGGTGAGAGGTTAATGAGCGCAGCGGCATCGCAAGCAAGGCTATGCGTGATGTCAATTTGGTAGCTTGAAAGCTCAAGCACATAAACGCCGCCTGCGGGCAACGGCACTTGCGATAATATTGGCAAGCCAATATTGCCCCCCATGCAGACCGGAATTAACGCGCTCTCCAGCACATGATGCACCAATGCCGTCGTGGTGGATTTGCCATTGGTCCCTGTAATTCCCACGACACGATGCGGCGGCAGGTTCGGCCGCGCCATCGCGAACAATTCTATATCGCCAATCAACGGGATTCCTGCCGCCTTTGCCTTATCCGCGATAGGGTGGCGGTTGATGGGAACGCCGGGCGAAACGACAATCGCCTCATAGCCCGTCAAGTCGCCCAGCAACGGATCGGCAATCGTCGCGATATCCGCAACCTTAAAGCGCGCCCCTTCGTCATTGTCCCATGCCAAAACTTCGGCCCCGCCCGCGACAAGCGCGCGTGCAGTCGAAAGGCCGGAGCGCGCAAGTCCCAATATTGCGAACTTTCGGTCTTTAAAGGCAGGGGTAGTGATCATCTGAGTTTGAGGGTTGATAGCCCTGCAAGTGCCAATACGAAAGCCACAATCCAGAAACGGATGACAACGGTTGGCTCGGACCAGCCAAGCTGCTCAAAATGGTGGTGGATCGGTGCCATGCGAAAAATGCGCTTGCCCGTGCGCTTGAACCAAAACACCTGAATTATAACAGAAAGCGCTTCCAGCACAAAAAGCCCGCCGATGATGACGAGCACAAATTCATGATGCGCGACAACCGCAATTGCGCCAAGCGTGCCGCCCAAGGCAAGGCTTCCAGTGTCGCCCATGAACACCGCTGCGGGCGGCGCGTTGAACCACAAAAAGGCAAGGCCAGCGCCCACAATCGCGCCGCACAACATGGCCAAGTCCCCTGCCCCCAAAAAGAAGGGAATACCGAGATATTCGGCATATTTGGCGTTGCCGACCATGTAGACGATCAACATAAATGCAATAGAGGCAATGATGACGGGCATGGTCGCAAGCCCATCAAGGCCGTCGGTCAAGTTCACAGCATTGCCAAAGGATACGATCACAAACGCGCCAAAAGGCACATACCACCAGCCCAAGTCGATAACGGGACCGTTGACGAAGGGCAGATATAAATTGCCGCCCGATTGCCAGACGATCAACGATACCGCGACACCGGCAATGGCAAATTCCCACAACAACCGGACTTTGCCGGACACGCCCTTGTGGCTGCGTTTCTTGACCTTGTCATAATCGTCGAGAAAACCGACCATGCCAAAGCCAGCCGTCACCAATAAACAGGCCCATACATATATGTTTGTCAGGTCCATCCACAAAAGCATCGAAATACCGATCGACACCAACATCATAAGCCCGCCCATCGTTGGCGTACCGACCTTGGCCAGATGCGATTGTGGCCCGAGACTGCGAATGGGTTGCCCCTTGCCCTGACGCACGCGCAGCATGCTGATAAAGCGTGGTCCAATCAGCAGGCCAATGATTAATGCGGTTGCAATCGCCGCGCCAGACCGGAAGCTGAGATAGCGGATAAGGTTGAAAATACCCGGAAATCCAAGATATTCGGCCAAAACATATAGCATCAGTTTTTCCCACCCGTCAGCGCGTTCACGATATTGGAGAGTCCCATACTATTGGAACCTTTGACCAAAACCGTGTCTGATGCGCAAAGATATTGTTGCAAGACGCCAAGTGCCTCCTGCGCGGTCGCGCAATGCGCGAATTCCCTCGGTCCCTCAACCCCTGCTTTCAACTCTTCGGCGAGAATTTCCATCTCTTTACCGACAAGGATCGCAAAATCCACCTTTGCGGCGGCCAAGGGCACGGCAAGCGCGCGGTGATAATGATCACCCTTGTCGCCCAATTCCTTCATCGAACCTAAAACAGCTATACGCCGTCCGCCGCTCGACAGTCCCAACTGGCCAATTGTTGCCGCCATGGACGCTGGGTTGGCGTTGTAGCTTTCATCGATCACATGCACATTGCCGCCAGCAATCGCCACATCATGCCGCGCGCCGCGTCCGGATAGGCCGTCCATTTCGGCCATCGCCAGACCCGCAGACGCCAGATCACCGCCCGCGGCGAGCACAGCCGCCAATACAGCCATGCTGTTGGCAATCCAATGCGGACCGGGTTGCGACAAATTGAAGGACAACATCGCGTCGCACACTTTTGCTGTGATCAGCGTGCCATTTTGGGCCGTGTTGAGATGGTCGATAACACGAACATCCGCGTCGGGGCTGAAACCAAAGGACAATATCGTTTTGGTGTAATGTTCTGCCGCAGCGCGCAAACGCGGATAATGCACATTGTCTGCGGGCAGGATCGCCGTGCCGCCTTCGACTAAGCCTTCGAATATCTCCGCCTTGGCATCGGCAATGCCGCTTTCATCCTTGAAAAATTCAATATGCGCAGGGGCGATGGTGGTGATGATGGCAACATCAGGGCGGACAATATGGCTCAACGCGCGCATTTCGCCTGCATGGTTCATACCCATTTCGAAGATGCCAAAATCGCAATCTGCGGGCATCCGCGCCAGGCTTAAGGGCACGCCGACATGGTTGTTGTAGCTTTTCACCGAACGGTGCGCGCGGCCGCGTGAACATCGGTCCAACGCGGCAAACAACGCCTCCTTCGTCCCTGTTTTACCCGCAGAGCCAGTCACGCCAATAATCTTTGCCTTGGTCCGCGCGCGCGACGCATGGCCCAATGCCTCCAACGCCTGCATCGTATCGGTAACAAGGATGTGCGGGTGCGGCACTGGCTGCGACACAATTGCGCCCGCTGCGCCATTGGCAAATGCCGTGTCGACGAACAAATGCCCGTCAGTCTCTGCGCCTTTCAACGCCAGAAACAAGTCGCCTGTGCCGATTTCACGCGAGTCAAAGGCAACGCCAGTGGCATCAAAATGCCCCGACGCTATACCGCCCGTCGCCGCCAGCAGTTCGTCAAAGGTCCACAATAAGTTCATACCGCGCATTCCCGTGCGACTTCGACATCGTCAAAGGGCAAAACACGGCCCATGATGATCTGTCCCTGTTCATGCCCCTTGCCCGCGATCAAGACAATGTCGTCCGGCTCGGCATGTTCGATGGCAAAGGCAATGGCGTAACGCCTATCGCCAATTTCATGCGCGCCCTTTGCACCTGCCATGACATCCGCACGGATGAGCGAGGGATCTTCGCTTCTTGGGTTGTCGTCAGTGACAATCACAATGTCGGAATCCGCCACGGCCACCGCGCCCATTTCCGGACGTTTGCCCGTATCCCGGTCGCCGCCAGCACCAAATACGGTGATGAGCTTGCCCTTGGTATGGGGACGCAAGGCCGCGATTGCCGCGCGCAAGCCATCAGCTGTATGCGCATAATCAACGTAAACGGGCGCGCCGCTTTTGGTAATCACCGCGCGTTCCAAACGTCCGCGCACGGGTTGCAACCGCGCCAGATGCGACAGCAGGCTTTCGACCTCTCCACCGCTTGCCATTACCACGCCTGCCGCAACCAAAGCATTAGCGGCCTGATACGCGCCAATCAGCGGCAACTTCAATTTGTGCACATCGCCCTGAATACGCAGTTCAAGGGTCTGCCCAAGCTGCGTGGGTTGGCGCGACAATAATTGGATGCCCTTGCCCTTTTCGCCGACCGTAATCAGGCGGAGTTCCCGTTTGCGCGCGCGGGCAATCGCTTGGTCGGACCAGACATCGTCGGCCCAAATGACGGCGCAGCCGCTTTCGTCGACGACTTCGTCAAACAACCGCATCTTGGCTTCAAAATACGCTTCCATGGTCCCGTGATAATCAAGATGATCGCGGCTTAAATTGGTAAAGGCTGCAACCGAAACCGGAACGCCTTCGCTGCGATATTGGGACAGGCCGTGGCTTGATGCCTCGAATATCGCATGGCTGACGCCTTCGCGTGCTAGCCCTGACAAATTGGACAGGAAGGTTACGATGTCGGGTGTAGTCAGTCCGGTCTTGGCCTGATCCGACGCTGTGGTGATACCCAAAGTGCCAATCGACGCCGCATTATGCCCCGCCATCCGCCAAAGCTGCCGCGTCAGTTCTGCGGTCGATGTCTTACCATTGGTTCCGGTGACAGCAGCAACATGGTCTGGAAAAGGTCGGAAGAATTTTGCCGCAAGATGCGCGAAAGCGCGGCGCGGGTTGGCTTCGGCAACATGCATCGCGCCGCGCACCAACGCTTCGGGACGTGCGACAACGGCAATGGCACCAGCGGCAATCGCATCGTCGATAAAATCTTCGCCGTTAAACGCAGCGCCTTCAAACGCACCAAAAACGGTGCCTGGCGCAATCTTCCTATGGTCGATGGCAAAGCCGGTCACTATTTTGTCGGCAGATGCCATGTCGGCACCGCTTACCAATTGCCCGAGCTTCACTATTGCTCTCCCTTCGCCTTCCACAGTAAAGGCTTTAGCTCTGATACATCAACTTCGCGTTTCATATCCGGAATAATTCCCAATAATGGACCAATGCGCGTGACCGTTTTGCGGACAACTGGCGCGGCGGTATAGCCCGCCGTGCGCTGAAAACTTGATGCATCGGTACCCTTTGGTTCATCGAGCATCGCAATCACAATATAACGCGGATTGTCCATAGGAAATGCCGCAGCGAAGGTTGCGACCACAAGATTGCGGCTATACCCACCAACACTGGGTTTTTCCGCCGAGCCGGTTTTTCCGCCGACGCGATAGCCCAATGCGTCGGCTTGATTGCCTGTGCCGTCGCCCACAATCATGCGCATCATCTGACGCATCCGCGCGCTGGTTGCAGCTTTGAACACGCGTTTGCCGGGGATTTTTGCCTCGGGCTTTGCCTTGAACATCGTGGCCGGCCGATAGATACCGCCATTGACCATCGCGGCATAAGCGCTCGCCAAATGCAACGGCGTAACGGCAATGCCATGGCCATAGCCAACGGTCATGTTTTTCAGGCGATCCCATTTTTTGGGATAGAGCGGCATCGCTTTTTCGGCGAGTTCAATGTCTGGCCGCGCGTTGAAATGCATCGTGCGCAGCATCGCGTCCATGCGGGCGGCACCCAAATTATCCGCAATTTGCGCTGTCACGATATTCGAACTGTGAATCAGTGATTCTGGGGCATTGAGCCAACGTTCAGACGGATGCGAATCCCGAATTTTGAACTGGCCAACCTGAAGCGGCTTTGTCGCGTCATAGCGCACCGAAAGATCACGCACCGTGCCCGCGTCCATCGCCGCTGCAACCGTCAATGGCTTGAAGGTGGAACCCAGCTCATAAACGCGGTTCGTAACATTATTAGTCTGCCGCGAAATCGGGTAGCGGCCATCGACTATATTTTGCCCAAGGTCGGGGATGTTGGCAAAAGATGGCCGGTTCGGGTTGAATGATGGCAGGGTGGCCATGGCGATGACTTCGCCCGTTTGCACATCCAGGATCACGCCCGCCGCACCCTTGGCAGTGGTTGCAGCCATGCCGGATGCAAGCTCGCTTTCAAGTGCGGCTTGCACACGGACATCCAACGCAAGGTTCAACGGCGCGGAACGCTTTGACGGGTCACGCAGATAGTCATTCATGACTCGCTCCATGCCCATCGCGCCTTTGCCGTCGCGATTCACAAAACCCAAGACATGCGCCGCCATATCATGCTGCGGATATAATCGCGTGGCCTCACGCGGGAACTCAATGGCGACTTCGCCAAGGCTGTGCACCTGCCGAACTTGCTCTGGCAGCGCGCGTTTCCGCAGATAGCCGGGCTTGTCTGCAGTCAATTTGGCATAAAATTCAGAAGCTGGTGTGTCCGGGAAGATTTCTGCCAATTGGCTTGCCAATTGCTTACGATCGCCCAGAATATCTTCAGGCTTTACCCAAATCGCATAGCCATAGATGCTGCGCGCCAAAGGAACGCCGTTGCGGTCCACAATGTCACCCCGCTCAGGCACATATTCAGTGCTCGTTGCACCATATGCCCGCGTGCTTTCAAATAATGCCAAGGTGGTAAGGCGGCCAATCAACAGCACCACAAACATGCCAAATGCCAGCAATAGGATAAGCATCCGCCAAAACCCGTGCGCCGCAAATGGTGGCGGGTTGACGCCGCTTTTCCGAGTGGTTGTGCGGGCGATATGCGGATTCATTACCGGCGGCGTTCGTTCGCGGACTTAGCGGAAATGTCCCGTAACAGATCATCGGACAATAGCGTTTCGTCCATACGCGCAAGTCGCTCGGTCCGGGTCTGTTCAACCTTTGGCGCTAAGGGCTTTGGCGCGACGCGCTTTACCGGCTCGGCGAAAATCGGCGCTGCAACAGCCGTTGCAATCGCAGTCGACTTTTTCACCACAGCCTCAATCGTTGGCGCAGGATTCGCTTGGTTGGCGCTTGGCGCAACGTCGATATCCGCAGATGCCATCATCACTGGTTTCGTCTGCTGCAGATCTCCGGTCAGTTCTGCAAGTGCAGCTTCACCGTTGACGAATTGCTGCGCCGATGGTGGCTGATAACCGTACAAAAGCTCATTCCATTCCTCCAGCTGCTGAAGGCTGGCGCGCGTCCGGATTTCCGCTTGAAGAAAGCTGATTTCCCGCTTTGTTTCAAGAATTTCGCGATCAACCGACACAAGATCGCCATGCGTCGCGGCAACATTGAGCGACAATGGGTACAACAGAATGGCAACCATGAAAACCAAAGCCAACCAGCCGAGATTCTGGAGTTTTTTCATAGCGAGACTCATGCTGCAAGTCCTCCTGTTGCCCATGCGGCGGCGTGTGTCCGAGTTGCGGAACGTAAGGTTGCCGACCGTGACCGTGGATTACGGGCCAGTTCAGCGTCCGATGGCCGGACTGCCTTGTCCGCTTTATCAAAGGTGGGGGCCGGACCGTCGCTGCCAACGGATGGCACATGGCGCGACCCTGCGGCTTCTGCGCCGCTACGGCGACGCAAAAATTGCTTGACGATGCGGTCTTCAAGACTGTGGAAGGTGACGACTGCCAAGCGGCCACCTGGCTTCAACATGCGTTCGGCAGCCTCAAGGCCGTCGGTCAGCTCGTCCAACTCGCGGTTTACATGAATGCGAATGGCTTGAAAGGCGCGGGTAGCAGGATCTTTCGGCGCGCCGGGCTTGTGACCAACGGCCTTGCGGACAATGGCGGCCAATTGCGCGGTGGTTTCTATGGGCCGCGCAGCAACAATCGAACGCGCAATGCGGCGTGAGCGATGCTCTTCGCCATAACGGTAAATAATATCTGCAATATCAACTTCTTCGGCCTCGTTGACAAAGTCCGCCGCGGTCATGCCGTCCTGACCCATGCGCATATCAAGCGGGCCATCTTTTTGAAAAGAAAAGCCACGCTCAGCGCGATCAAGCTGCATCGACGAAACGCCGATATCCAATACAACGCCATCGACCGACGAAATGTCGTCGGCCATCAAGACATTGTCCATAATAGAAAAGCAGGCCGCGTAAAGACGCAGAGCGCCTTCGTTGCGGCCTGCAAGGTCGGCACCTTCTTTAAGGGCATCGGGATCGCGGTCGAACGCGTAAACGCGCGCACCGCCAGCCAGTATCGCCTGACTGTATCCACCTGCACCGAAGGTACCATCCACGATCTCAGCGCCAGGGGTGATGGCAAGAGAGTGAATTACTTCATCCAGTAAGACTGGAATATGGGGGGCTGGCGCGCTCATTTGTCGCGCCTTGCCTGGGACAGCCAATAATTCAGCTCATCCTTAACGGGATTAAATGCTGCAGGCGCCTCTGTCAGGAAGACGTCGGGGTTCCACAGCATGAAATGTGTTGTTGCACCAAAAAAGAAGGCGCGATCTTCAATACGACCGAAATGCTTGAGCATCGGCGACAGCACAAAGCGGCCACTGGCTTCAAAAGCAGTCTCGAAAATGGAAGATGCTGAAACACCTGCGATTTCGCGGTCAAATTCGGTACCGCGATTAACGGCACTTTGCCATTGCGCCTCGATATCGGCGCGCAGCTTAAGGCGTTCGGAGCCGCCAAAGCCGATTAGGCAAGGCAAAGTGGAATGGCGCGATATACACACGCTGTTGCTGCCGCTGGATTGTTGGACGCTGTCGCGCAGTTCCGCAGGAATGGTCGTGCGGCCTTTGGCGTCGACATTTGACACCCCCGAACCTGCATAGACGACCAACGCTGACACTAACCGTACACCCCTCGAATAAAGGGCGCAGACCTCTAATCATGGCGAAACATATCGCCATGCGGACGCCGTAACGACCGATAGAATCAGGAATCCACCCCTTGATGACTGTGCATAGCAAGGGATTTCATGGATGAAAAGAGGGATTTTGTGGAAAATTATTTAATTTTTGGTGAAAACGCTTAAATTCCGTTACTTTTTATACATCGCTCCAAATATAGGTTGCATAATGGACGCGATTTTATGGCACCAAAAGCGCCAAAATCGAGAGCTTTGCCGACAATATCGGCACCATTTCCCCCATCGTCCTTCATTTTCCCACAAAATCCCCGTCCAGTCCCTTATTGTCGTGCAGAGCTGCCAAAAGCGCTTGCAACAGGGCCATATTGGCAAATTCATCCTTGCCGGTGAGGATCCGCATCCCCCGTCCTTCCCAAAAGGCATCATCGAGAAAATCGGCATCGGCCACAAGCACAGCGCGCCCTTTGCCCATCCGGCAATCCGCCAACAGGCCTTTCGCCAATATTGCGCAGCGGTTTTTAGCTGTGCCCTCTTTGGGCAACCACTCCCCGGGTGTTACCGTTCGGATATTGAACACGCCAATCTTGCGCATGGAAGTAGGCTCCTCGTCCTCCAACGGCAAAACCAGCTCCACCCCCCAATGCGCCAACAAGGGCGACAGCATCGACGTAAACAAAGGACGCCGTTTATCGCCCAAGGGGTAAAGACTTCCCCATTGCAAAGCGGGGTCCGCAAGTATCAACACAAGGCCACCTTGCCGGACCCAATTGTCGATCCAGACCAGTTCGCGTGGTGCAAAGGCCCGCGGCTGCGCAAGCAGAAGCATGTGGTTAGGCTTTGGCACCCAAGCCGCCACATCGTCGATGGGCGTGATGTCAAAATGCGCGCTCAGACGGGTAAAGGCGGGATGCGCGGTGGCGTCCTTGGCCAAATCCGCCTCAATGCCCCCCTCGCTCCAGACCAGCGGCAGCGAAGTCATCAGTCCTAATGCCGGCTTTGGCCGGCTGTCCGTTGGGCGCATAGTGACAAAGCCAGCGAGCAAAAGCGAAAACGTACATGCCGCCAACACAGCGATAAGCAGCCACTTTCTGCCGCCGAACTGGACCCATCTATCAATCACAAAACAATTATTATTGTGCGGGCGCGGATGAACGCCGCGTTTGCGCTGCATCCTTGGCGGCTCTTTCGGCGTCCGTCTCCTTAGCCACCGGTGTAACGCCCAACTCCGCCAGCGGTTCATCCGGCGTTGCGTCCTTATCCGTTATCAGGGGCGCAGATTCAGGCGCGCCGCCTGTTTGTGGCCCGTCGCTCACCCGGTCAAGGACCATATTGGCCAATGTCACGAACAAGAGCACGACGACGAGCCCAACCAGCCCTACCTGAATACGCTGAATTGCGGATTGCTTTTGTTCGACCATGTGCGTCCTCCTTAAACCTCAATATGGCTTTTAGCTGTCTTGCTGCCACGGCATTACCGGAAGGTTTTTGCTGCGCATCCACGCCGGGTTATAAATGGTGGACAAATATCGGAAGCCGGTATCACATAATATCGTCACGATACGCTTACCCGGCCCCAAATGCTTTGCCAGCGCAATGGCACCTGCCACGTTGATCCCCGAAGACAGCCCAAGGCAAAGCCCCTCCTCCGCCAAAAGCCGCCGGACCCAGACAAGGCCCTCTTCATCAGAAATGCGGAATTGCGTATCAATGGGCGCGCCGTCGAGATTGGCGGTGATGCGCCCCTGCCCAATGCCTTCAGCAACCGAGCTGCCTTCGGCACTTAATTCGCCATGCGCATAATAATTATAAAGCGCCGCACCATGCGGATCGGCCAGAGCGATGGTGACGCCCTCATCCTTTGCCTTTAGCCCAAGCCCGACGCCAGCGATCGTCCCGCCCGTGCCAGCCGCGCAGGTGAAGCCGTCAATCTTGCCATCCATCTGCGTCCAGATTTCTTCGGCCGTGGTTTCAATATGCGCGCGGCGGTTGGCGATATTGTCGAACTGGTTTGCCCAAACCGCATTTTCGGTCTCCTCCGCCAGCCGGCGTGATGTGTGCACGAAATGCCCCGGGTTGGCATAAGGGGCCGCTGGCACAAGCACGAGCTCTGCACCCAAAGCGCGCAGCGTGTCCTTTTTCTCCTGACTCTGCGTTTCGGGCATGACGATGATCGTCTTATACCCAAGTGCATTGCACACCAAAGCAAGGCCAATGCCCGTGTTACCAGCCGTGCCCTCGACGATTATCCCGCCGGGCTTTAATAGCCCCTGCCGTTCGGCATCGCGGACGATGTAAAGCGCGGCGCGATCCTTTACCGATGCACCGGGGTTCACATATTCGCATTTGCCAAAAATATCGCATCCGGCTTCCGCGCTTGGCCCTTTCAGGCGGACAAGCGGCGTGTTGCCAATCAAATCAAGTGTTGAGCCAAGCGTTTTCATATCCCAGACAGCTAGGCGCGTTCAGGACCAATCGCAAGACGGTCTGAGCGCTGGCGCGACAATATGCAGGCCAAATGCGGATATTGTCGCAAAA
This sequence comes from Sphingorhabdus sp. EL138, assembly GCF_945882965.1. Taxonomy (GTDB): domain Bacteria; phylum Pseudomonadota; class Alphaproteobacteria; order Sphingomonadales; family Sphingomonadaceae; genus Sphingorhabdus_B. The sequence goes on along the minus strand of NZ_CAMCWY010000001.1, from coordinate 147,973 downwards.
TGCATTTCAGGTGTTGTTATATTATATCATTACGCGTAACATGTGGTTCTAACCCTCGCTCTTATGGATGACGTTCTGTTATGAAAACCGCCGCGCTTCTTACGATATCCGCAAGCCTTTCCGCATTATCGCTGCCTTCGGCAGCACCCGCTTATGCGCAGCAGAGTGATTCAGCTTCGACCGAAGCCAGTATTCAGTCCGACGACTTTCACGGGTCCGACGACATCGTCGTCACCGCGCCATTTGTTGAACGCCTCGATATTCTTTCCGGCACGTCTGCGATTTCGGGCGAGGTGCTCGCCGAAAAAACGCGCGCGCAATTGGGCGATATCTTAACCAGCCTGCCCGGCGTTTCGGCGACGAGCTTCTCCCCCGGCGCATCGCGGCCCGTGCTGCGCGGTTATCAAGGAAACCGCGTCGCTGTTTTAACGGACGGTATCGGCAATATCGACGCGTCCAACACTTCGGCGGACCATGCGGTTACTATCGACACCTTGACGGTTGAACGGATTGAAGTGTTGCGTGGGCCAGCCGTCCTGTTGTTCGGCGGTCAGGCCGTGGGCGGCGCGGTCAACGCGCTCGACAAGCGAATCCCGCGTTCCATCCCGGACGAAGACATTCACATTGATGCGCTGGCCGGATATGGCAGCGCAGCGCGCGACTGGTCCGGCGGCGCGTCGATTGATATGCCGATCACAGACCGGGTCATCGTCCATCTCGACGGCAGTTACCGCAACAGCGATGATCTGCGAACCGGCGGCTATGTCTTGTCCCCTAATTTACGCGGTGAGGTGCTCGAATTCGCGGCAGAGGAAACCAGCGAAGGCAATCTGGAAGAAGCAGCCGAAGCACGCGAGTTGGCGGATCAGCGCGGACGCATTCCCAATAGCGCAGTGAAAAGCTGGACCGCTGGCGGTGGCATTGCGTTTATCGACGATAATGGCAATCTTGGCGTGTCTTATAGTATATATGACACCAATTACGGCATACCTGCCCGCCCCGGCACATCGCATGCCCATGCCGCCGCAGAAACCGCAGAGGAAGCAGCCGTCACCATTGGCTTGCGGCAATATCGCCTCGACTTTCGCGGCGAGCTTAATTTAGGCGAGGGCTTGTTCGACAAACTGCGCCTGCGCGCGGGCTATGCCGATTATACCCATACCGAATTTGAAGGCGACGAAGTCGGCACCGTCTTTAACAGTCAGGGTATCGAGGCGCGGGCCGAGTTGGTGCAAAATGACCGCAACGGCTGGCGCGGGGCCAGCGGCATCCAATATCAAATCCGCGATTTCGAAGCGATTGGTGCAGAAGCCTTCGTCCCGCCCAACAAAACGCGCCAATATGGCCTGTTCACCTTGCAGGAATATACCAAAGGCAATCTGGACGCCGAAGTCGCTGTGCGGTTCGACGCCGCCGAACTGCGCGCCGATACGCTGGGCATCACGCGGTCATTCCAGAATGTCTCTGCTGCTTTGGGCGTTGGTTACAATATTGGTGATTTGAAGATCGGCGCGAATATTTCGCGGACGGGCCGCGCGCCAGCGGTGGAGGAATTATTCTCCAACGGACCGCATATCGCAACGCAGGCCTTTGAAATAGGCGACCCTGATATGAAAAGCGAGCGCGCTTGGAATGGCGAGCTCTATGCGCGTTATGACACGCCGGGAACCGCGTTCAGCGCAACGCTATACACCAACCGCTTCGACAATTTCATTTATGAAGCTGACACTGGCGACATCGAAGATGATTTGCCGGTGTTCCAATATTTTCAGAATGACGCCAAGGTTTGGGGTGTAGAATTTCAGGCGTCCAAGCGCCTCGCCAGCTTTGGCAGTTCAAATCTTTCGGTTGATGGCGTTGCGGATTATACACGCGCCAAAATCTCGTCTGGTGGCGGCAATGTCCCGCGTATCCCGCCCTTGCGTTTGCTGGGCGGTGTTGAGTTGACCAATGCAAGCTTTGACCTGCGCGGTGAGGTCGAATGGAGCGACGATCAGACAAAGACCGCCGCATTTGAGACGCCAACGGACGGTTTCACTTTGGTCAATGCTTCGGCAACCTGGCGGCCGTTCGGGCGGGGTCGTAACATTGCGCTGATTGCGTCGGCGAACAATATTTTCGACCTAACCGCCCGTCGTGCCGCGTCCTTTACCAAGGATTTCGTGCCTTTGACCGGTCGTGATTTCCGGGTGACGGCGCGCTTGAGCTTCTGATCATCCGATATTGTTCATGTAACACCCCCAAGGTGCTAATCCGGCTATCGCGCGCTAGAAAAACGGAACCTTCGCGCGATCACCGGGTTAGCCTGCTAGGCCTTATTTTTGGGCCAAGATCTTGGAGAATATCATGCGCAAAATTGCAACGATCATCCTGCTCTCAGCCGCATTGCTGGCAGCGGCCTGCAACACCGTCAAGGGCGTGGGCGAAGACATTGAGTCCGTCGGCGAAGCGGGCGATCGCGCAATCTGACAACTGGTTTGATGGCGTAACGTGAGGGCCGGAGGGGAACCTCTGGCCCTTTTGGTTTGGGTCGGGCGCGTGCTTTAGGGGTGTCTCGAACACTGAGCCGCACGAAGGGCTCGACATGAACGGGCAGGAGCGCCCTCCTTTATCTAATACCCGTCACCCTGAACTTGTTTCACCTTCGGTGACTGTCGTTCCAGGGTCCATCGTGCAGCACGCCCAGAGCTAGAACGGATAAATGGACCCTGAAACAAGTTCAGGGTGACGTGGGGGATGAAGAGATGGCCGGAAGACAAAGGACAGAGGGTGACGGCAGCGCGGTCAAACCTACAACACGGCCTCTTCGGTGGCCTCAGCCTTATTACGGCGGCGGCGGGTGAACCAGATCGCAATCAGGGCAAGCTCGTACAATATGCACAAGGGGATCGCGAGCAGCAATTGCGACACGACATCGGGCGGCGTGAGGACGGCAGCGATGGCGAAGGCACCGACAATGGCATAGCGCCGCGAGCTCCTAAGCTGTTCCAGCGTCACAATCCCTGCCCGCTCCAACAACATCAGCAAGACCGGTAGCAGAAACGAAATGCCAAAGCCGAAGATGAACTTCATCACGAAACTTAAGTAATTATCGACGCCCGGAAGCGCCTCTTGCTCGACACCGCCGACAGTGCCGCCAAAGCCAAGCAAATATTCCAGCGCGACCGGGATCGCCATATAATATGCCATCGACGCGCCCGTGATAAACAACACAGGCGTTGCGAGCAAGAATGGCAGAAATGCGCGTTTCTCTTTGCTGTACAAGCCTGGCGCAACGAAGCGCCACAATTGGGTTGCGAACACCGGGAAAGAGAAGAAGGTGGCGGCAAAAAACGCAACCTTAATCTCGACAAAAAATGCCTCGAATATCGCGGTGTAAATCAGTTTGGTTTGCCCCGACGCGAGCAAGGGTTGCACGAGAAAGCCGAAGATCTGTCGCGCGAAATAGAGGCTCATACCAAAGGCAATGGCAAGCGCCAAAAAGCTCCAGAGCAGACGGCTGCGCAGCTCAATCAAATGATCAAGCAAGGGCATTTTGCTGTCGTCGATTTCGTTCATGTCTTGGCCGCCATTTCGGTGGGCGGAGTGTCGATCGGCGGGGTGTCGGCGGGCGAAGTGTCGACCGGCGTTTCTGCTATATGCGTATCAGGGTCATCACCGACAACGTCTGCGCGAGGATCGGCCGGGTGCGCAGCCATGATACGCTCATTTTCGGCCTTCCATTTTTTCTCAAGCTCTTCAATTTCGGACTGGCGCACCATTTCGTCAAAGCCCGACCGGAAATGCGCCGCGACACCGCGCGCCTTGCCCACCCATTTGCCGACAACGCGCAAAGCCTTTGGCAAATCCTTTGGCCCGATGACCAAAAGCGCCACAAGGACGACAAGCAACAGTTCGGACGACGCGATGTCAAACACGTCAGTCCCCCGGCATCGAGGGTGAATGATCCAGCACTGTCAATGGCTTAGCCTTGATTCTTGTCAGTCTGCTTTTCAGCGTCAACGACCGTATTTGCGCTAATCTGCGGCGGAGCCTTAGGCGCCTCGTCCTCTTCGCTCATACCCTTTTTAAAGCTTTTAATGCCTTTGGCGACGTCGCCCATCATGTCGGAAAAACGGCCCTTGCCAAACAAGAGCAACACCAAAATGCCAACAATCAGCCAGTGCCAGATGCTAAAACCACCCATTTCAAACTCCTAACGGGGCGCACCCCGGATGTTGCGAACCCTATGTTGCATGTCCTTCACCTATTTAGGCATTGTTTTCGTCAATTGCCAGTTCGGCGTCACTTTCTTCGCCGGTAAATAGCATATCGCCCATTGCGCTATCAATCGGGTCAAGCAAACCGGCGGCTTTCAGGTCCGCAATCCCCGGCAGATCCTTGCGGCTGGTCAGCCCGAAATGCGTCAGGAAGCCGGGCGTCGTCGCGTAAATTAGGGGCCGCCCCGGCACTTCGCGGCGGCCAGCAGGGCGCACCCATCCAGCCTCCATCAAGACATCGAGCGTGCCCTTTGAAATCTGCACGCCGCGAATGGCCTCAATTTCGGCGCGGCTGACGGGTTCATGATAAGCGATGATTGCCAAGGTTTCGACCGCAGCGCGGCTGAGCTTGTGGCTTTCCTCTCGTTCGCGGCGCAGCAAATGCGCAAGGTCAGCGGCGGTTTGAAAATGCCAGGTCTTACCGCGCCGGACGAGTTCAATGCCGCGGCCTTGATAATGTTCAGATAGATGCGTAAGCGCCGCCGCAACATCGACGCTGTCGCCGACGTAGATCCGAATCTGTTCAACGGTCATCGGATGGTCGCTGGCGAACAAGGTCGCCTCCACCGCGCGCAGGTCGGGGTCGGTTTCGATCATCTTACCTTTTTCCGCACCATCAATGGCGCAAAGGTCGCCTCTTGCTGCAAATCGGCGAGTCCACGTTTGGCAAGCTCCAAGGCCGCGACAAAGCTGGAGGCTAAGGCTGATTTACGCAAGGCCGGGTCCGTCGTTGGCGGCAAAAACGCATGTATCGCGGTCCAGTCAATCGCGCGGCCAATCATGGCCGATACGCGCTCCAACGCTTGCTCCAACGTCATGACCTGGCGTTTTTTGACGATGTGCATGGCAGGCGCGGTGCGCGCGTTGATTTGGCCATAAGCGGTGATTAGCTCAAAATAATCGCATTCCCACGCTCGCGCTTTGACCACGCGCAACCCTTCGGGTGTGCCGCGCAAGAACACGTCGCGGCCAATCCGGTCGCGCGCCATCAACCGCGCGCCGCTCTCACGCATGGCGTTCAGCCGCTCCAGCCGCAATTGTAAGCGCAATGCAAGCTCCTCCGGCGATGGGTCAATCGTCGGATCCTTCGGCAGCAATAATGCCGATTTGAGATAGGCCAACCAAGCGGCCATCACCAGATAATCGGCAGCGATCTCAAGCTTAAGCGCGCGTGCCTGATCAATGAATATCAGATATTGTTCGACCAAGGCAAGAATAGACAATTGCCGCAAATCGACCTTTTGATTGCGGGCGAGCGTGAGCAATAGGTCCAACGGTCCTTCCCAGCCGTCAATATCGATGGTCAGCACATCGGGGCCAAATTCGACACTGGTAGCGCTCTCGTCGCGAAGGGCGCCCTCTGCGTCAAAGAGCATTGGTGCCATCATGCCGCGCCAGTGGCCCCGCCTGTCAGCTTGGCTTGCGTGTCGGCCAAGGCAAGTAACTGGTCACGTTTGTCCAGCAGATGCGCCAGCCGGTCGGCGTCAAACGGCACAGACGGCAGCGTCATCGCACAATCAAGGCGGGCACGGGCAGCAGGCGTAATTTCGGGCAGAATACTGGCTATCGCCACCATTTCGTCAAAGCGGCCCCAGCAATTGAGCGCAAGATCGCAGCCCGCCGCAACGCAGGCCAAAGCGCGGCTCGCGACATCGCCTTGCAACGCATTCATATCCAGATCGTCGCTCATCAACAGGCCGTCGAAACCGACCATATCGCGAATAACCTTATCAATGACAAAGCGCGACATGGTTGCGGTGTGCGCCTTGTCCCAAACGTCATATACAACATGGCCCGTCATGCCCATCGCGGCGGTTTTGAGCGCGCGGAAGGGGGCAAGGTCTTGCGCCAACTCGGCCTCAGTTGCGGTCACATGTGGCAAGTCGTGATGGGTGTCGACCGTAGCGCGGCCCTGCCCCGGCATATGCTTTACGACGCCGATGACGCCGCCCAAGGCAAGACCATCAAGGATCGCGCGGCCCAACGCCGCGACACGCATCGGGTCGCTGCCCAAGGCGCGGTCGCCAATGGCGGAATGCGTGTCGGGCACGCGAACATCAAGGACGGGCAAGCAATCGACATTGATGCCAACTTCGGTCAGCGAGAGCGCAATAGCCTCTGCATTACAACGTGCCGCCTCAATCGCGGTGATAGGTGCGATGTCATATAGCGCGTCGAACGCGCCGCCAGCGGGGAAATCAGGCCAGACCGGCGGACGCATCCGCGCGACACGGCCGCCCTCTTGGTCAATCAGGATGGGCACATTGTCGCGGCCATGCAACGCCCGCAAGCTGTCGGTCAGCGCGCGGACCTGCACCCGATCTTCGATATTGCGTTTGAACAGGATATAGCCTGCTGGCTCGACATCGCGAAACAGCCGTTTTTCGTCATCCGTCAGGGTCAGGCCCGATAGGCCAAATATTACCGGCTTCATGGCGTGAACGCTAAGCCCGCCGCCGCCGCAAGGCAAGCATGGAGCGGCGGGAAGTGGCGCTTTAGCTGTGTATAATTACCGAATTGCGCCCAAGAAATCGAGCTTGCCCAAAGGCACACCCTTCATCCGCAACAGCGCATAGGCCATGCTGAGATGAAAGAAGAAATTGGGAATGGCAAAGCCGTGGACGTAGGTGTTGCCAGTGAACGGGATGTCCCCGCTGGGCGTCGTCAGCACGACCTTTGCATCTTCGCGGGCTTCAAAACCATCGGGCGATGCGGCTTGCAGAAAGGATATGGCCTTGGCCACGCGGGCTTGGACATCGTCATAGCTGGCTTCATCATCGGCCCAAGGCTGGTTTTCAACTTGGCCGACGCGGACCGCAACAAACTTCGCGGTATCAGTGGTCATCTGCACTTGCTTCGTCAGCGGGGCCATGTCGTCGATCAGCCGCGCATCGAGCAATTGAGACACATCCATGCCCTGTTCAGCGGCAAAAGCCTTACCCTTTTCGAGCATATTGGACAGGTTTTTCAAGCCGCGGATGAAAGTGGGAATGGCAGCGTCATATAAAGCAGGCATATTCTTTTTCCTCGGGAAGTTTGGCGCTGCTTAAGTTGCTATTTGAAACGCTTCAACGTGAAAAAGGGGGCGGTGCGCCTTGTTAGAAAGGAAATGCCAGCATGACGAGAGAGTGCGTGGCATCGCGCCAGAGGCCTACCGCACGATCAAGCAATTCTCACCCGCGACCCTCAGTTTCGCGCAGAGTTGTTGCGCTTCGGTTGAATTGGCGGTGACGGCTTGCAGGCGGAAAACTGTGCCCCCGCCTTCGACATTGGCTTGGGCAATCTTGCGATTCATCCCCGCCAAAAACCCAAAGCGCTTGTTTAGACCGGTCCATGCCGTTTCGGCCTTGGCGAAATCGCCGAACGCGCCAAGCTGCACCAAGACCGCATTCGCAGGCGCTTTATCGGTCGCAGTTGGAGTCGCTGGCTGCGCCGTAACAGGACCAGCGGGCGGAACCGCGAGCACGGCGCCAGTTTTCTGCCCTTCGCTTGCGGCAAAGGCGGAATCGCCTTCACCTTCGAAGCTTTTGCCGCCAGCATCCGCAGGCTTTTCCTTGTAATTACTCTTGGGCGCGACGATCAGTTCGCCCGTGCCGTTTGGTCCGCCCGCTTGGCCTGATTGAAGCCAATAAATGCCCCCGACAATCGCCGCGAGCAAAGCAAAGCCAGCCACCCCCAAGTAGGCGAGCCGCATGGGCGATCCGTTCGGCTCTGCGGCATAACCATCAGCGGTTTCGAGCCAAGGCAGACGATCATTGTCGTCGAGATTCAGCCCATCATTGTTGCGGTTAATCACGTCACGTCCCCAATCCCTACATGTTGTAAGCGGCTTCAACCCCCATCAGACGCAATCCATTGCGTAGGACTTGCCCGATTTTGTCCGCCATGAAAAGCCTTGCGCCTGTAACTTCCTGATTTTGCACGAGTATAAAGCGCTTATCAGGCTGGTCATTACCTAAGTTCCAATAGGCATGGAAAGCAGCTGCCAGATCATTCAGATAAAAAGCAATTCTGTGCGGCTCGCCTGATTTTGCGGCGGCTTCCACGATACGCGGGAAATTTGCGGCTTCGCGGATGAGGCCAATCTCCGCATCGCCCAGCAACGCGATCTGCGCGCCATCGGGGCCAAGTCCTTCGACTTCTGCCTTGCGCATGGTCGATGATATGCGCGCATGGGCATATTGCACGTAGAATACCGGATTGTCCTTTGACGCTTCCACCACCTTGGCGAAATCGAAATCCATTTGCGCATCGGACTTGCGTGTCAGCATCGTGAAGCGGACGACGTCCTTGCCAACCTCTTCAATCACCTCGGCCAAGGTTACAAAACTGCCTGACCTTTTGGACATTTTAACGGGTTCGCCGCCGCGCAGCAGGCGCACCATCTGCACCAGCTTGACATCGAAATCGACTTTGCCATCGGTAAGCGCATTGACCGCCGCCTTGATCCGTTTGACCGTACCCGCATGGTCCGCGCCCCAAATGTCGATCATGGCATCGACGCCCTGGCTTTTCTGAAAATGATAAGCAAGGTCAGCGCCGAAATAGGTCCAGCTGCCGTCGGATTTCTTGATAGGCCGATCTTGGTCATCGCCAAATTGCGTTGAGCGGAACAAGGGGAGCGTCACAGGCTCCCAATCTTCAATTTCCTTGCCTTTTGGCTTTTCCAGCTCGCCGTCATAGACGAGCCCGCGCGCACGCAACTCTTTCTCTGCGACATCAGCCTTGCCTGCTTCATGCAGCTCGGCCTCGGACGAAAACAGGTCATGGTGGATGCCAAGCAAGGCCAAGTCGGCTTTGATCATCTCCATCATTTCGCCGACTGCGGCCTTGCGGAATAGCCCAAGCCATTCGCTTTCAGGCGCGGCGACATATTGGTCACCAAAACGCGTCGCAAGCTGCTGGCCAACGGGAACCAGATAATCGCCGGGATACAGCCCTTCTGCGATTTCTATGGTCTCGCCCAATGCCTCACGATAGCGCAGATGCACGGACCGCGCGAGGACATCGACTTGGCCACCCGCGTCGTTGATATAATATTCGCGGATCACGCGGTACCCGGCAAATTCAAGCAATTTAGCCAAAGCATCACCGACCACAGCGCCGCGACAATGACCCATATGCATAGGGCCAGTCGGGTTAGCGGAGACATATTCGATATTCACGTACTTGCCATCGCCCACATGCGATCGCCCATAATCGTCGCCCGATGCCGCGATACCGCGCAATTCATCAAGCCACGCCGATGCATCAAGCCGCAGGTTGAGGAACCCCGGCCCGGCAATTTCAACCGCCGTAACACCAGCGACCTTCGCCAGTTCAACCGACAAAGCCTCTGCTAAGGCGCGCGGGTTGGTTCCGGCGGGTTTCGCAAGCACCATTGCTGCGTTGGTGGAGATATCGCCATGCGTCGCATCGCGCGGCGGCTCAACCGTTACATTGCTGCGGTCCAAATCCGTCGGCAAGGTTCCGAGCGCCACAAGCGCGTCCAACGCATGGTCGACATGCGCTGCATATTGTTCAAAAAGGGTCATGACTGTGCCTTGAAATCAACGCGGATCAACGCGTGACATTGTAACGCAGCTGATCTTCGGTCAGCTGAAAACCGATGAGCATTTCAAAGCTTGATCGGACAACCGCTGCGCGCACTTCGGGGTCGGCCATCGGGTCAAGCGCCGCGTCGGGATCGCCCGGCTTGCGCTTCTTGGTGATTTTCTGCACGATTTCGGCGGGCAAGCTGGCTGCGTTTCTGTCGATATAACCAGCCGCTTGCGCCTGCGCCGATGCGCGTTGCTGGCCATCGGCAAATTGCAGTGTCACTTGACCAACCCGCTTTGCAATCACAGCGCTGCCGCCTTGAACGACCGTGTTGAAATACGGTATAATTACAGACCGGCTGCCGCGCACGTCGCTGCGCCGCGCTTGCACATCAAATGTCGCCTGCGAAAAGATCTTCTCGCCCCCTTCGTCGCAAACAGGACGAATATTGGTGATTGTCGCAACCACGTCGATGGCTTCGGCGTCCGTGCTGCCAATTGGGTTGAAAATAGTGATGTCCCCCGTGCCATCGGGCACCGCAACCGTAGGGCAGCCAGACCGCGTGACGTTCACGCCAACGCCAGCAGCAACATCCAGTTCGCCGTCGCGTGAGCAACCGGCCAAAGTAGCGGCGGCAATACCGATGGTCAGGGCTTTGGCGGCGAAGTTCATAAAGGGCAATCCTTGGGTTTCTGAGGCTTGGGTCGCGGGTGCGAAACGTGATTTAGTCCTTATCCCCCGATTGCGGCCCGCGCAACAGGGGAAAGGTCTTGGCGGATGCAGCGACTTAATCGGGGTCATAACCTGTTAAAATCAACTTCGCGGCGTCAAAATGGCAAAGATATCGAAGTAAAATGTCCGCTGCAGGCAGTTATTCTGCTTGCAAGGGCATTTTACTTTGAGATCGAAGCCATTTTGGCGTCCTTCGGATTTGACCCATTTTGTCCATTGCCACGTTGGCAAAGCTAGACTTAGAACCACTAAGCCTGCGCCTTGCCGCCTTGCACTGAACAAAATGGCCTCAAACCTCGTAGTTGAATTTAACAGGTCATGACCCTAAAGAACATGACGTATGGCTGAACAATCACCCCCAAAAAAATCGCTCCGGCTACTTTTGGCCGCGCCACGTGGTTTTTGCGCAGGCGTTGACCGCGCTATCCAGATTGTTGAGCTTGCGCTCGAACAACATGGCGCGCCGGTCTATGTCCGCCATGAAATCGTCCACAACCGCTATGTCGTTGACAGTTTAAAGGTCAAAGGTGCAATTTTTGTCGAAGAACTCGACGAAGTGCCCGATGGCGGCAATGTTGTATTTTCCGCACATGGCGTTCCCAAATCTGTTCCTGCAACTGCGCAAGCACGTGGCCTTGCCTATTTTGACGCGACATGCCCATTGGTATCAAAGGTCCATAAGCAAGCCGAACGGCAGGTTGAAGCAGGCCGTCATATCATTTTCGTGGGCCATGCCGGGCATCCGGAAGTCATCGGCACCTTTGGCCAAGTGCCCCCCGGTGCGATGACTCTGGTGGAAACAGCCGACGAGGCACGGTTGATTGAGCCTGCGGAACCCGACAATCTCGCGTTTTTGACGCAGACCACATTGTCGGTCGATGATACATCGGAAATCGTGGGAATCCTTCAACAACGCTTCCCCAATATCGTCGGGCCAAAGGGAGAGGATATTTGTTACGCCACCTCGAACCGCCAAGAATCGGTGAAAGCGATTGCGCATCAATGTGACCTTGTCCTCGTTATCGGCGCGCCCAACAGCTCAAACTCGCTCCGTTTGGTTGAGGTTGCCGCGCGTTCCGGCGCGAAGGCCTATTTGGTGCAGCGTGCCGAAGAAATTAGCCTGAACTGGTTTGATGACGTTAAAACGCTCGGCTTGACCGCAGGAGCGTCGGCACCTGAAGTTTTGGTGCGCGAGATTATCGACGCACTCGCGCTGCATTTCGACTTGGATGAGCAGCAAGTCACCACCGCCGAAGAGACCATCACGTTTAAACTGCCCCGCGAACTGGCTGGCGCGGCGATCTGATTTGGCGGTTTATACGCAGTTAGGGCCGCAGCAGGTTGACGCATTGCTGGCGCATTATGAAGTCGGCGAGCTTGTGGCGTTGAAGGGCATTGCGGAGGGCGTCGAAAACAGCAATTTCTTTGTGCAAACAACGCAAAGCCGCTTCATCCTGACCCTTTATGAAAACCGCGTAAATCCCGACGATTTGCCGTTTTTCTATGCTTTGCTCAAGCATTTGCATGATGCAGGTTGCAAGGTGCCGCAGTTTATTACGGATCGTGATGGCCAATGGCTACAAACCGTCGCGGGGCGACCGGCGTGCCTTATAGAATTTCTCGATGGCGTTTCTGTCACCGAGCCGACGGCGGCACAGGCACATTCGACCGGTGCGGCATTGGGGCATATGCACAAGGCGCTGGCCGATTTCACTTTGTCGCGGCCAAATAGCCTTGGCGTTTCGGCATGGCGGCCATTAGCGATGCGTTGCACGGCCGAAGGACTTGAGTCCATCGCGAACGGCCTGTCAGCGCGGGTCTTTGCCGAGTGCGATCATCTGGAGGCGCATTGGCCAACCGATTTGCCCGTCGCGGCGATCCATGCCGATCTGTTTCCGGACAATGTCCTGATGCTTGGCGACCATGTGAGTGGCTTGATCGACTTCTACTTCGCGTGCACTGAAATCCGCGCTTATGACTTGGCGGTCACGCACAGCGCATGGTGCTTTTCCCATGATGGCGCCGTTTTTGATGCAGAGGTGAGTGCGGGCTTGCTTTCGGGCTATGCCAATTGCGTGCCCTTGGACGCAGCAACGCGGGAAGCCTTGCCCATATTGCTGCGCGGAGCATGTCTGCGGTTTTTGTTAACGCGCTGCTATGACTGGATTAACACGCCGGCAAATGCGCTTGTGACGCGCAAAGACCCGCTGGCGTTCCTGCGCCGACTTGATTTCTACAGCGACAGCACGCAGGTTGAAAATATGTTGGGGCAGTATTCGTGAAACAGCTTGAGATTTTCACCGATGGCGCTTGCAAGGGCAATCCCGGGCCTGGCGGGTGGGGTGCTGTGATCCGTTATGACAAGCATGAGAAAGAAATTTCGGGCGGCGATCCAGATACCACCAATAATCGGATGGAGCTTTCCGCCGCGATTAAAGCGCTCAACATCCTGATCGAGCCGTGCCATGTGAAATTGTACACGGACAGCAAATATGTCCTCGACGGCATCACCAAATGGATCCACGGCTGGCAACGCAATGGATGGAAAAATGCTTCAAAACAGCCCGTCCGCAACGCCGATTTATGGCATGACCTGATTGAGGCGGTTGCGCGTCATCAGGTCGAATGGATTTGGGTGAAAGGGCATAATGGCCACCCCGAAAACGAACGCGCCGACCGGCTGGCGAGCGACGCGGCGGAGGTTGCGGCGCAGCGCTAAAGAAAACGCGCTGGCGTGTAGATAGCGGAATTCACCTTGTGCGGCGGGGCAATTGCTTCATCCAATAATGACCCGGCAAGCTGCGCTGCGGCAGGTGCAGTCTGGATGCCAAAGCCGCCCTGCCCCGCAAACCAGAAAAACGCATCATTCGCCGAATCGCGACCAATGACGGGCAACCGGTCCGGCGCGAAGCTGCGAAGCCCGGCCCATTTATGCTCAACGCGCTGAATCTCCCAATCCATCACAGTCTGCAGGCGATCAATGGCGGTGGCGACGTCCAGTTCCTCTGGCGCGGCGTCACAGGCCGGGGTTGCGGTTTCATCATGCGGACTGAGCCACAGGCGGCCGCCCGCATCGGGTTTGAAATAGAAACTGCCATCCAACCCAATCACCAAGGGCAAGTCCGCCGGAACAATTGGCGACACAACCAATTGTGCGATCGTGCGGCGATAGGGTTGAATGCCCAAGGGCCGCACCTGCGCCATTTGCGCCACTTCGTCGGCCCATGCGCCCGCCGCGTTAATGAGGATATTTGCCGAACAGTTCAGGCCGCCCGCCGTGATCTGCCATGCGCCCTTTTGCCATATAGCGGCGCTCAGGCGGCTGTTGCAGTATAGGTCTGCGCCTTGCCTTTTTGCTTGGCGCAAATAAGCGGCGTGCAAATTTGCGACATCAATGTCGCAACAGTCTGGCTCCCAAAGGCCATGTGTCCATTCGCTGCGTAGTCTAGGGACACGCATTGCCACTGCGGCGCGGTCGCTGACGTCGATATGAACGCCGCTGGCCGCAAATTCGGCGAGCATATCGTCCGCCAACGCCGCCTGATCCGATGTACCGATGTGCAGCGCGCCGCGCTTGTGCATCAATGGGCCGTCATGAAAATCCGCAGGTGGCGCGGCCAAAAACGGCCCTGACGCAGTGGTGAGTGGCTGGACCCCCGGGCCGCCATAGCATTCGACCCAGAACGCGGCCGATCGGCCCGTCGAATGATATCCGGGATGCGCCTCTGCCTCAAACAACACCACCGATGCCCGCGCGGACAATGTCGCCGCAAGGCTTGCGCCAGCAATGCCAGCACCGATAATGGCAAAGTCAAAGTCGCTCATTTTCGCGGTGCGTTGACTTCCAGAAAGCTGTCGATCCGCTTGAGGCACTGGTCACGCACGGGATCGGCCTCCCGCAACAATTCATGCGCGGCCTCTTTGCCGAAGATTAATGTTTCGGCAACTGGCAGGCGTTTGCTGTCGGCAATCACGCGCGGAGTGCTGACCAACTGGTCGCCAGTGGTCGCGAGCAGCAAGACGGGCGTCTTCACCGCCTCCAACAGACCCGGCGCTTCCAACATGCGGATCGACGCAATTGCGCGTTCGATCCAATGCCAGCTTGGCGGCCCCAATTTGACATTAGGGCGCAATTTCCACCATGCGAGTTCGTCTTCGTAACGATCATCATCATGCGTCAACATTCTGCCACGCATCTCGAGGGGCGACATGGGTTTCTCACTGACTTTCCATGCGGCATCCTCGCCCTTGCCGATCTTGACCATCAGCTTTGCAAACGCATGGTTCAGGGCCAGTGGCAGGCCGCCGGTTTGAATACCCAGCATCGGCGCGCTCAGCACGACCGCGTCGGGGTCAATTGCCTTTTCCACCAAAGCGCGCATGGCCAGATGCCCGCCCATGCTATGTGCCATCACAACAAATGGGCCGGGATTTTTCTGTTTCCAAGCGCGCCAAAAAAGCCGCAGATCAGAAATCCAAGTGCCAAAATCATCGATATGACCCACTTGCGGGTTCGCCAATATCCGTCCGGATTCGCCCTGCCCGCGCCAGTCAATTGCCGTCACGCGCCAGCCCGCATCGGCATAATAGGCCAGCGTCTCCAGATATTTTTCATAATGGTCGCCGCGGCCTGGCAGGAACAATAACGACCCGCGGGGCGGGTTTGTGCCTTGCCAATCAATGCGGCGAATGGCCCATTGGTCGGCGGCATGCCAGATGCTCTCCACTGCGTCGGCAGGGATCATGCGTCGGTTCATCGGGGTATTGGTTACGTGCATGGCTGTCTCTCGTAAACTAGGCGGTACGGATATTGAAGCGGGGATCGATGCCTACCCCTTTAACTTTTACGAACGGTCTGCTCGATAGCGCCAAAGATACTGTGTCCGGCATTGTCGAGTACTTCAATCCGCAAGACGTCGCCATCCTTTAGGAATGGCGTCACCATATCGCCCGTCTGGATTTTCTCGACCATGCGCGCTTCGGCCAAACAGCTATAGCCAAGGCCGCCAGCAGCAACAGGCTTGCCGGGGCCACCATCGGCATCACGGTTGGATACTGTGCCCGAACCGATAATAGACCCTGCACCGATATTCCGCGTCTTGGCGAGATGCGCGATCAAGGTTCCAAAATCAAAAGTACAATCGTCCGAAGCCACCGCGCGGCCAAATGGCGCGCCGTTAAGGTCAACATTCAATGTGCGGTGCAGCTTTCCGCCCTGCCAATGCTCCCCAAGGCTGTCCGGCGTGACGAACACGGGCGATAAGGCGCTGGCGGGTTTCGATTGGACAAAGCCAAAGCCCTTTTCCAACTCGGCGGGGATGAGGTTGCGTAACGACACATCGTTCACAAGGCCAACCAGCCGGATGTAAGACAAGGCGTCCTGCGCCGATGTTCCTTGCGGCACATCGCCAGTCACGACAACAATCTCCGCCTCAAGATCACATCCCCACGCCTCGTCGGTTAAGGGAATGTCGTCGCGGGCACCCATGAAGGCATCAGAACCACCCTGATACATTAAAGGGTCATGCCAAAAGCTGTTGGGTAGGACCGCGCCCCGCGCCTTGCGGACCAATTCGACATGATTGACATAAGCCGAACTGTCCGCCCATTGAAAAGCCCGCGGCAAAGGTGCGGCGGCGTCATGTTCGTGGAAGCGTTCGCGGGGAATGACGGCATGTTCAAGATCGGTCGCGAGTGCTTGTAATCGCGGCGCAAACTCTTCCCAATCGTCAAGCGCGGCCTGCAACGTCGGGACGATGTGCGCGGCATCGGCATACCAGGCAAGATTGTCCGACACGACAACCAGATGTCCGTCGCGGCCCGACTTCAATGATGCAAGTTTCATGATGTTTCTCCGGCTTTTGCCCTTCATGCAACGATATTGCGGTTGCGGCAACCGCAACTCTGCGTTTGGGCGTCGGGAATGTTGGGCGCGAGGAAATTGGGCTCCTAACCCAGCTCAACGACTCGCGCGCGCAATTGCGCCAACATCGCCTCCAACAACTTCGCCTCGCCGCTGCCTAATATCTTCTCAAGCTCGGCCTCTAACGTCAGCGCCTCTGGCACAATGTGTTCGTATAAATCGCGTCCCGCTGGCGTGAGCGCCAGATGATGTGAACGGCCATCCGACGTGTTAGGCACACGGCTGATCAGGCTGCGTTCCTCCAACGCCTTGCACGCGCGGTTAATGGTGACCTTGTCCATCGCGGTTGCCGTAACCAATTGCCGCTGCGTTGCCACATCGCTTTCGCCCAACAGCGCCATAACTCGCCATTCCGGCAACTTTAGAGCAAATTTCCCACGATAAGCACGCGCGATCAGGTTACTGACCGCGTTCGAGGTGATGGATAATTGATAAGGAAGAAACGCACCGAGCGTCAGTTTTTTTGTTGGCATCAGTCGGGCTTCACTTGGTCAGGATGCGCCGCGGCAAACGCCGGAAACGCGGTCAGCGCGGCATCCATCCGCAATAGCTTGGGAAAGGCATCCAACGGCGTATCCACGCGGCGGGCATTCGCCATTTGCGGGACAAGGCAGACATCGGCCAAATTCGGCAAATCGCCGCCGAACAAGCCATCTTCGGGTGCCATTGCCTCCAACGCCGTGAAACCTTCAATTATCCAGTGCCTGAACCATTGGTCCACAGCCTCTTGCGATTGGCCCATCTGGTCCTTCAGATATCGCAGGACGCGCAGATTATCGATGGGATGTATGTCGGCAGCGATAATCAGCGCCTGCGCCAATGTTTTTGCCCGATCCGCCGGATTTGAAGAGACCATCGCGGGGTCGGGATATTGCGCATCCAGATAGTCAATAATCGCCAAGCTTTGCGTCAGGTCATGCCCGTTTATCGACAGCATCGGGACAAAGCCCTGCGGATTGCGCTCCACATAATCGGGTGCCCTTTGGGCATTGTCCAGCAGGCTGGTTGGCACGCGCGTATACGTCACATTTTTAAGGTTCAGCACAATGCGCACACGATAGCTTGCGGACGAACGCTGGTAGTCGAACAGGATAATTTCACTCATGCATCCCAATAAGCATGGCATAGGTAAAAGGCAAAAGCATTGCGACTTGCGACTTGCGTATTGGCCGTTTATGCAGGTCTTCAACTCGAAGGACCCGATATGCATCACAGCAAAAAATGGATGATCGCAGCCGCGATTATCGCGGCCGTGCCCGCACAAGCCGCCGCGCCAGTTTCCGGGCTTTGGGTCACACAAAGCAAGGACGGCGTGGTCGCAGTATACCAATGCGGCGCGGCATTATGCGGGAAGCTGGTGAAGTTTCTTGTCAACCCGCCAGCAGGTGCGGGCGCGAAGGACATGAACAACCCCGATAAAGCGCTACGCAACCGAACGATATTGGGCATGAATGTCCTGACTGGATTCAAGTCCGACGGCAAAGAATGGAAAGGCCAGATTTACGATCCCAAGTCAGGTAAAACCTATCGCTCGATCGTCTACAAGGGCAAGTCAGGCAATCTAGTCGTCAAAGGATGTATTGGACCATTTTGTCAGGCGCAAACATGGACGCCGGCCAGCTAAGAGTCAGGGCGACTTAAATCCACCTACGCCGCGTCAATTATGCGCGTAATTTCCATCCAGAGCGCAGCAAGAGATAGCAGATAAGCCCAAGTGCCGTGTTGAGCGCGAGCAACAGCAATGCGCCAAACGCCACCGGGCTATCCGCGTTGCCGATAAAGCCATAGCGGAAACCCGAAATCGCGTAGAAAAACGGGTTAGCGTGGCTAATCACCTGAAAAGTAGGCGATAATGTATCAACCGAATAGAAAGTGCCAGACAGCAAAGCCGCAGGCGCAACGATGAAGTTGCTGACTGCGGCGGCATGATCGAACTTTTCCGCCCATATTGATGTCATGACGCCGATAAGCGCAAGCATCATGGACCCCATCAGCCCGAACCACAAAACCGCCCAGAAATGCATAGGGGTGACATGGACGCCGGGCCAGAATAACATGGCAAGCCAGATCGTTCCGCCAACCAGAAACGCCCGCGTCACCGCAGCCGCCGTAAGCGCGGTCAAAACCTCCGCGTTGGAAAGCGGAGGCATCAGATAATCAACAATCGTTCCCTGAATCTTGCCCACCAACAGCGAGAAGCTCGAATTTGCAAAAGCGTTCTGCATCATGCCCATGATGATAAGGCCAGGCGCGATAAAGTCAGCGAACGACACGCCCAACACGGTTGGCTTGACCGCGCCCAAGGCGACGGTGAAGATGATCAGATAGAGCAGGGTCGTAATGGACGGGGCCCACACGGTTTGCAGCTGCACCTTAAAAAAGCGGCGGACCTCTTTCGTGTACAAGGTTTGCAGGCCAACCCAGTTTACATTGCGGATATAGCGTTCTCCATCGGGCAGTTGCACAACGGGGTTGGCCTCCCTATCTTGGCCAGTGTTGCTTTTATGGTGGATAGTCATTGAGCAATCGACTATCGGCTTGCAGCGATAACCGCAAGGCGCAATCGCGTCATTCGTGCGGCAAATAGAACTCGTTATTGGAATTGCAATTATGTCGTGGACCGACCAGCGGATTGATCAGCTAAAGGCGCTTTGGGACAAAGGCCTGACCGCAAGCCAGATCGCAGATGAACTTGGCGGCGTCAGCCGCAATGCCGTTATTGGCAAGGCACACCGTTTGGGCCTGAAATCACGCCCTTCGCCTGTGAAGTCGAACGATGCGGACAAAAAAGCCGCGCCGAAAAAGGCTGCACCGGCGCCGGCAAAGGCTCCTGCCGCCGCTGCGCCAGCGCGCCCACGTCCATCTGCACCGACCGCTGAACCAATTACCCCTGTGCGCGCAGACGATGATACCTTAGAGGCACCCGCGCCGCGCGCGTCGGCGATGCCGCGTATCGTATCCATTGGACCCGGTGGCTTCATGCGTCAGGGTCCCGGCGATCAACAAGCGCCCATACCACCTGCCCCGCCACGCCGCCTTGTGCCCGCAAAGCCCAGCCGCGAAATGGCGGACAAAACATCCTTGCTCGATTTGAACGAGCGTATTTGTCGCTGGCCACTTGGCCACCCCGGTGAGGCGGATTTCCATTTCTGCGGTGTGCCCGTGAATCCGGGCTTCCCTTATTGTGTCGAACATTGCGGCCGTGCCTATCAGGCGCAGCTTCCACGCGGTGTGCGCCGCCCTCCACCACCCATGCCGTTTGGTGGGCCAAGGGTTCGTTAAAGGCCGGAAACGAAATATCCACAGGCTATTTTCAAAGCCTTGTGCTCGTGCTTGCGCGGGTGACTCTCCCGTGCCTATAGCATACCGATGAACGATGACCTGTTCGGCGGCAGCGCGGCCGCCACCGCCGCATCCAATGACTATACCGCTTCTGCGATTGAGGTGTTGGAGGGGCTTGAGCCTGTTCGCCGTCGCCCGGGCATGTATATTGGCGGCATTGATGAGCGCGCGTTGCACCATCTGGCGTCCGAAGTGCTCGACAATTCGATGGATGAGGCTGTTGCCGGCCACGCCAACCGGATCGAAGTTCTTCTGGGTGTCGGCAACCGCCTTACCATTACTGACAATGGCCGCGGTATTCCGGTCGATCCGCATCCGAAGTTCCCTGACAAGTCTGCGCTTGAGGTCATCCTCACAACCTTGCACTCCGGCGGTAAATTCACCGACAAGGCCTATGCGACCTCGGGCGGCCTGCATGGTGTGGGTGTGTCGGTCGTCAATGCGCTTTCGACTGATACTTTAGTTGAGGTCGCGCGCAACAAGCAGCTTTATCGCCAGCGATTTTCGCAAGGCCTTCCGCTCGGCAAGTTGGAGGAATTGGGCCCAACGCCCAACCGGCGCGGAACAACGATTGCCTTTACGCCCGACCCCGAGATTTTTGGCGCAGACGCGAAGTTCAAACCCGCGAGGCTGTTCCGTTTGGCGCGGTCAAAGGCCTATTTGTTTGCTGGCGTCGAAATACGCTGGCGCTGCGATGCGGAATTGGCGAGCGAGGATGTGCCCGCCGAAGCCGTGTTCCAATTCCCCGGCGGTCTGTCCGACCATTTGCGAGAGCAGCTTGGCACCCGTGCCTGCGCCACTACCGAATTTTTCGCCGGGACGCAGGATTTTCCCGACGCGCAAGGGCGCGTCGAATGGGCGATTTCATGGCCATTATATTCCGACGGTTCCTATAGCTGGTATTGTAACACTATTCCCACGCCCGATGGCGGCACGCATGAGGCGGGCGTTCGCGCCGCGCTGACCAGGGGCCTGCGGGCCTTTGGCGAATTGATTGGCCAGAAAAAAGCCGCGCAGATTTCAGCGGAAGACATTTTCAACGAAGCCGAATTGATGTTGTCGGTATTCATCCGCAACCCGCAATTTCAAAGCCAGACCAAGGACCGGTTGACCTCACCTGAGGCAACGCGCCTTGTCGAAAACGCGGTGCGCGACCATTTTGACCATTATCTTGCCGACAATATGGAACGTGGCAAGGCGTTGATAGGCTTCATCCTTGAAAAGGTCGATGATCGCTTGCGCCGCAAGGCCGAGCGTGAGGTGAAGCGCAAGACCGCGACCTCAGGCCGCAAGGTGCGCTTGCCGGGTAAGCTTACCGATTGTGCGTCGGACGACCCGACTGGCACCGAATTGTTTATCGTCGAAGGCGACAGCGCAGGCGGCAGCGCGAAACAAGCGCGCAATCGCAAGACGCAGGCGATACTGCCGATCCGGGGTAAAATCCTAAACGTTGCATCGGCCACGGCTGACAAGATCCGCGCAAACAATGAAATCGCCGACCTGCAATTGGCGCTGGGCTGTGGCACACGTAAGGACTGCAACCCGGATAATCTGCGCTATGAACGGATCATCATCATGACCGATGCCGATGTCGATGGCGCGCATATCGCGACCTTGCTGATGACATTTTTCTTCCAAGAAATGGCGGAGATCGTGAAAGCCGGGCATCTCTTCCTCGCCCGCCCCCCGCTCTATCGCCTGACGCATGGCAGCCAAAGCGTCTATGCCGCCGATGACGCCCACCGCGCCGAATTGGAAACGACGCTGTTCAAAGGCAAGAAGGTCGATGTTGGCCGCTTTAAGGGACTCGGCGAAATGAACCCGAACCAGTTGAAGGAAACCACAATGGACCCGGCGACCCGCTCGCTGATCCGCATCACTTTGCCGCATGAATATGAACGGCGCGCAGTGGTCAATGACCTGGTCGACCGCCTGATGGGCAAAAATCCGGAGCACCGGTTCAACTTCATTCAGGAAAACGCCGCGCAGTTGGATGAGGATACGATTGACGCTTGATGGGGGCAGTCTCTTCGCGCGAGCGTCACCCCGAGCATCACCTATCGTCCCCCTGAACTCGCTTCAGGGTCTATCGTGCAGCCAAGGCGGACCTTGAAAGACGGAATGGACGCTGAACCAAGTTCAGGCTGATGCTGATTTAAGCCACTCGGAACGCAATATTCCGAAAATCAGGCTATCGCGTAGACCGATATGGGTTTCCCATGCTTCACGCAAATGCCCTTCGCGCTGGAAACCTAGTTTTTCAAGAAGCCGTATTGAACCAATGTTATCGGGGTCTGTGTCTGCCATAACCCGACGCGCAGCGAGGTTCACAAAAGCATGATCCAAAGCCATACAGGTAGCTTCATAGGTATAGCCTCTGCCCCAATGGCTGCGTCCGAGAATATAACCTAGCTCAAAGCTGTTTTTGCGGCACGGCAAAAGAATAACCCATCCTAGTGCGACCCTTTCGTCGAGCGTGATGGCCCAACATATATGACCAGCCTTGGTGTCTGCATTCAAAGCAATGTAACTTTGCGTTTCATCGATATCCTCATGCGGGCCGCTAGACCAATAAAGCATAACTTCGTCATCGGATAGAACATCA
Source organism: Sphingorhabdus sp. EL138 (assembly GCF_945882965.1). GTDB lineage: Bacteria > Pseudomonadota > Alphaproteobacteria > Sphingomonadales > Sphingomonadaceae > Sphingorhabdus_B. The sequence continues at coordinate 125,574 of NZ_CAMCWY010000001.1, read as the reverse complement.
AAGAGCGCGGGTGCATCATCGACTCTCAACTGCCTGAGAATGACACGCTCGCCGAGAAGTTTCGGCGCAGTCACCCCGTCAAAGCCTCAACCAGCGCCTTCACCTTCTTCTGCCGCCATTGTGGCAAGGGTGCGACTAGCCAATAGGCTTGATCGCTTTCCTTCGCATTGTCGACGGCGCGCACTTTGCCGCTGGCGATGTCAGCTTCGGCAAGGATTAGCGGGACAGTCGCCCTGCCCAGCCCAATCGCGGCGGCGTCAATGGCAAGGCCAGCGTCGGCAAGACGAAGCGCGGCAACGCCCTCTGCCACCGGACAATTTGGCCAGCTGATTGGTGTCTCTGCCCCACCCTGTGGCGCGGCAACGGTCACATAAGCGCCCGCCGCAAGGCAAATGCCCTCATGTTCCCCCGGCCCGGTAGTCAGGCGGATGGCGAGGTCGAGATTGGCCTCGGTAAAGTCAATACTCTCGTCCGCCGCAACCAAATTAAAACGCGTATCGGGGTTTGCCTTGCTAAACGTCGCCAGCCGCGCGGCGAGCCATTTGGCGGTAAAATCACGCGGCGCGGCAATGGTCAGCGCATTGGACGACTGCCCCGCCTGCATTGCACGGACCGATTCTTCGAATTGCAGGAACCCGGCGCGCAGGGCATCAAGGCCGTTTGCCGCTTCGTCCGTCAGCTCCAGCCCCTTGGGCGTGCGGCGGAACAGCACGACGCCCAACATATCCTCCAGCGCGCGGATTTGTTGACCGACGGCGGCGGGTGTGACCGCGAGTTCGTCGGCTGCCTTCGTAAAGCTCAAATGCCGCGCCGCAGCGTCAAGTACGCGCAAGCCGTTTAGGGGCAGATGGGTGCGCTTCATCGCGCCGTAGCTGGCGCGACCAGCGTAAACCGCGGAATTTCAGCAAGGAACGTGGTACTATCTTCGCGAATGAAACGATATTGCCCTTCCATCATGCCGCTGGGTGTGGGCAATGGGCAACCGGAAACATAATCATGGCTCTCGCCCGGCTTAAGCAGCGGCTGTTCTCCCACCACGCCGTCGCCATCGACATGGCTGATCGTGCCGCGACCATCGGTAATCCGCCAATGCCGGGTCATTAATTGCACAGGCGCATCACCCACATTTTCGATGCGGATATGGTAGGACCAGAACCAGCGTCCTTGGGCGGGCGCGGATTGTTCCACCAAAAAATTTGGCGAGACGCGGACGGTAATGCCGTCAGTCGTCGCGCTGGCGGCGAAAAAGGAATCGAGGATGCCGCTCATAAACCAGCGGCCTTGAGCGCCTGATCCAAATCTTCGATCAAATCGGCAGGATCTTCCAAACCAACATTGATGCGGATCAAGCCTTCGCCAACGCCCATCGCTTCGCGGGCTTCGGGGCCCATGCTGTGATGCGTGGAGGATGCCGGGTGGCACATCAGGCTGCGCGCATCGCCGATATTGTTCGAGATATCGATCAACTTCAGCCCATTTAATAAGGCATGTGCTTGTTTACGGCCACCATCGACCGAAAAGGCGAAGATTGGCCCGCACGCCTTCATCTGCTGCATCGCAAGTGCATGTTGCGGGTGGCTTTCAAGGCCGGGGTGCATCATGTGCGGCACGCGGCCCTCAAGGAATTTACCCACGACAAGCGCGTTTTCAGACTGCCGCATGGCGCGCAGCTCCAACGTCTCAAGCCCCTTATGCACCACCCATGCGTTAAAGGGTGACAAATTTGGCCCAGTGTTGCGCTGAAACGGCAAAAGCACGTCATCGATCCATTGTTGCGAGCCACACACCGCGCCGGCCAATACGCGGCCCTGCCCGTCCATCAATTTGGTTGCGCTATAAGCGACAACGTCGGCGCCAAAGTCCATCGGACGCTGAAGAACGCTCGTAGCAAAGGCGTTATCGACGACGGTGGTGATACCATGTTCCTTCGCCAGTCCGCAGACATAGGCCATGTCGACAATGTCCATCGTCGGGTTTGCCGGCGTTTCAAAGAAGAACACTTTCGTATTCGGCTGGATCGCGGCCTTCCACGCGTCATTATCGCGGCTGTCGATGGTGGTCGTGCTGATACCCCATTTGGGCAGCAAATTGTCCGTTAGCCAACGGCAAGAACCGAACGCCGCACGCGCGGCAACGACATGGTCGCCCATTTGCAACTGGCACAATAACGCCGTGGTCATCGCCGCCATGCCCGTGGCTTGGGCGCGGCATGCCTCTGCCCCCTCCATCAACGCAATGCGTTCTTCAAGCATTTGCACCGTCGGATTCTGCAACCGCGAATAGGTCATGCCATCCTGTTCACCGGCAAAGCGCGCGGCAACGGTTTCAGCGTCGTCATAGGTAAAGCCCGACGACAGGAATAACGCCTCAGACGTCTCGCCATGCTCGCTGCGCCAAGTGCCCCCACGCACAGCTTGGGTGGCGGGACGCCAAAGCTTCGTAATTTCGCGATTCTGGCCTGTGGTTTTCTTCATAAGTTCGCTTTTCGGGGAGAGCAGGGTTCAGGTCAAGGCGGCAAGCACCGCATCACCCATTTCACGGGTCGAATGAGTGCCGCCGAGATCCGCAGATCGTGCGCCCCCAGCAAGTGCCTTCGCCACGGCAGTTTCAATACGGTCGGCATGCTCCGGCAAGTCCAGAGAGTAACGCAGCATCATCGCCGCCGACAATATCGTCGCAAGCGGGTTGGCCTTGCCCTGCCCCGCGATATCGGGCGCGCTGCCGTGGATTGGCTCGTATAAGCCCTTCTGGGCGGCGTCCAAAGAGGCGCTCGGCAACATGCCAATGGAGCCAGCGCACATGCTGGCCTGATCGGACAATATGTCGCCGAACAAATTGCCCGTCACGATCACGTCAAACTGGCCAGGGTTGCGCACCAATTGCATCGCGCAATTGTCGACATACATGTGGCTTAAAGCGACTTCGGGATATTCGGCATGGGTTTCAATGACGACATCGCGCCACAGTTGCGAGGTTTCGAGCACATTGGCCTTGTCCACCGAGCAGAGTTTCCTGCCGCGCGCCATCGCGGTTTCAAAGCCGACGCGGGCGATGCGGCGGACCTCATCCTCATTGTAAGACATGATATCATAGCCTTCGCGCTTGCCGTCGGCGGTTTTGCGCATACCCTTTTCGCCAAAATATACATCGCCATTGAGTTCGCGGACGATGACCATATCAATTTGTGACGCAACCTCAGGGCGAAGCGCGCTGGCGTCGGCCAATTCGGGAAACAATATCGCGGGGCGCAGGTTCGCGAACAAGGATAGTTCCTTGCGTAGGCCCAATATCGCCTGTTCTGGACGCAAATGCCGTTCGAGCGCGTCACAATCCGGATCCCCCACCGCACCAAATAATATCGCATCAGCGCGCTTGGCAAGCGCGAGCGTGTCGACGGGCAATGGATGGCCAGTCGCCTTATATGCCGCACCGCCGACGAGCACTTCTTCAAAGGCAAGCCCTTCGATAGCGAGCGCATCCAGAACGCGCAGTGCTTCTGCGATGACTTCGGGACCAATTCCGTCCCCGGGTAACAAAGCAACTAACATGGCGGCATTCCTCAAAAGAAACCGTAGTGCTGCGCCTGTCGAAGCACGCCTCTCGGGATGGCGATGCCTTTAAGCGCCCTTCGACAGGCTCAGGGCTACGGGGTTGTAATCATGCCTCCCCTGCCAAGTGCAGAGCGCTTATGCAACTGCCCTTTTCAATCGCTCCACCAGCCGTTCACGCGCAGCCATGACGTCGGCGCGGCGGTCGCCCAGCACATGCGCGACCAGCCGCTTGCGAGTCTGCGCCATCATTGCGACGGGCGCGCTGTCACTATCATGGTCTTCAGCATAGCCAAGTTCGGCCAGCAGCAACGTCTCATATTGCGCCACCGCCCCTGCCCACACCCTAGCCGCCGGGGCAAGTTCAATTGCGGAGAGCAAACCATCCGCTGCGCTATGGACACGCGGATAGGGGATGCCCTCCGCCAGCGTCGCTGCGGTCAGCGCCGTGACCCAGTCAATCGCGGCAATCGCCAATGGTTCGCTTAACAAATGCGCGCGGCTGTGCTCTAATTCGGGCGTCAGGCGCGCCAATTGTCCAGCGATGCGCGTCCGCCATTCGCCCTTGATGACATTGCCGGGGATGAGGGCTGGCCGCAATTGCCGCCCGCGTGCGCCTGCGACATAGCCCGCAATGATGCCGTAATCTGCGGTAAAGCAACGCACAATGGCACCTGTTTCGCCATGGTTGCGGACCGCGCAGATGATGGCCGATGCCGAAATGTCCATGCGCCCTCATGCCAAGACTGCGCCGTGAGGGGAAGCTCTATCCTGCGTCCCCGCTGACCATGAATAAGGTCACACCTGCATATTTTTCGGCGGCAGGTTGGAAAACAGCATCAATTTCAAATGACTGATCCGTCAGTTGCAGTTCGTTGAGCCCCGATAAATGGAAAGCGCCAATCTTCTTATCACGTCGCGCAACGCCATGTTTTTCCAATATGACCGCATCGGTGAACACTGCATTATGTTTGGAATATAGGACATGCGGGGCAAGCTTCATCGGCACATTGTTGTACACTAGGGTGATACATTTTTTGAGCGCGATAGCTTCAAGCAACAGTTGATTGTTCGTCATAGGCTGACTCTATCGAACCTACCTCACCATGCAACTAAAACATTGTGCAGTGCAACATATCGCTGCAAGCGGACATCACCCGTTGCTATGATAATAATCATAGACCGTTTGGGCGACGGCAGCTGATACGCTGGGGGCTTTTTGCAAATCCTCAAGGCTGGCATTGCGCACGGCACGGGCAGTGCCAAAATGCATCAATAGCGCCTTTTTACGCGACGGGCCAATACCTGGAACTTCGTCAAGCGGGCTAACGGTAATGGCCTTGCTGCGTTTCGCGCGGTGCGCACCAATGGCAAAGCGATGCGCCTCATCGCGCAGCCGTTGCAAATAAAACATGACGGGCGCGTTGACGGGCAAGGTAAATTCGCGGCCATCGGGGAAGTGAAACATCTCGCGGCCCGCATGGCGGTTAGGGCCTTTGGACACGCCGATAAAGGCAACATCCTCTACACCCAATTCACGCACTATTTGCATGACGGAGCTCATTTGCCCCTTGCCGCCATCGATCAGGACAAGATCGGGCCAGTTTTCATCGCGTTCAGGTTCAAAATCCTCCCCGGTTCGGGGAGAATTTACGAGTCGCCCAAAACGCCGCGCCATGACTTCGCGCATCATGGCAAAGTCGTCACCCGGCGCAATGTCAGGGTTTTTGATGTTGAACTTGCGATATTGGCCCTTGATGAAACCTTCCGGCCCAGCCACGATCATCGCGCCCAGCGCGTTGGTCCCCTGAATATGGCTGTTGTCATAGACTTCGATCCGGCGCGGCGCTTCGGGCAATTCGAACAGGTCAGCCACTTCTTGCAGCAATTTACCCTGCGTAGTGCCCTCTGCCAGCTTGCGGTCCAGCGCCTCTTCGGCGTTACGCGTCGCTTGTTTGACCAAGCGCACACGGTCGCCGCGTTGCGGCACGCTGATTTCGATCTTGCGTTCGGCACGTTCGGACAGGGCTTGCGCCAACAAGTCTGTCTCGGTCAGTTGCCGGTCAAGGAAAATGCATTTCGCAGGCGGAACATTTTCATAAAATTGCGCAAGGAAGCTTGTGAACACCTCGTCCTCGCTGATTTCAGCAACATGCGCGGGGAAGAACGAACGATGCCCCCAATTCTGCCCGCCACGAATGAAAAATGCCTGAATGCCTATAACGCCGTTGCGATGTGCCAGCGCGAAGATGTCAGCGTCGCCCGCGCCTTGCGCGTTGATCGCCTGCGACCCCTGAATGAAGGTAAGCGCCCGAAGACGGTCGCGGACCATAGCGGCGCGTTCGAAATCGAGCGCCTCAGCGGCGGATTCCATTTCCTTGGCCAATTTGGCTTGCACAGCGGAGGATTTGCCGTCGAGGAAGGATTTGGCGTCCGCGACAAGACTGTCATAAGACGCGTCGTCAATCCGCCCGACACAAGGCGCGGAACAGCGCTTGATTTGATACAGCAAACAAGGCCGGTCGCGATTGTTAAAGAAACTGTCGGTGCAGCTTCGCAGCAAAAACAATTTTTGCAGCGCGTTCAGTGTTTGGTTGACGGAGCCAGCGCTGGCGAACGGGCCGTAATATTGGCCCTTATGCCGCCGCGCACCGCGATGTTTCTGAATGCGCGGAAATTTATGGTCGGCGCGCAGCAGAATGAAGGGGAAGCTTTTGTCGTCACGCAGCAGCACATTGTAAGCGGGGCGGTAACGCTTGATGAGTTGCGCCTCCAGCAACAGCGCCTCAGCCTCGCTATTGGTGGTGACGATGGTCATGGATCGCGTCAGCGCGACCATCCGGCGCAAGCGGTTGGGCAGCCGGTCGATCTGCACATAATTGCCGACGCGATTCTTTAAGGCACGGGCTTTACCGACATAGAGCACGTCGCCGCGCGCATCGTGCATGCGGTAGACACCGGGTTTGAACGGCAGGGTGTTCAGGACATTTCGGATCGCGGCGATGCCGATGTCAAAATCCGGCGTGTCCGCACCGCGCACCGCATATGTCGCCTTTTCCTCGCTAAAGCGGGAGGCTGCGTTGGGTTGGTCGGGGCGTTCGGCTTTGGGCATGTTGCCTGCCATGTAGGCTGAGCCATTGGCAGACTCAATGTCATTCCGTTGGGGGGCTTGTTTAGCATACCCACCGTCATTCCCGCGCAGGCGGGAATCTAATTCCGGACTCATAACTGCTCCAAAACGGCTTATTGCTAACGGAGAGCACAGGAGTTGGGTTCCCGCCTGCGCGGGAATTACTAAGTTTTTATAACTTAATTCAGCGCCGCAATCGACTGATCGATTAACGCGGCATCGGCCTTTGCGTCATGATGCGCAGCGATAAGTTGCGCAGCGGCAGCAGCAGCAGCCGTGGCCGCAGCCTTACGCACATCGCCAATCGCAGCGCGTTCGGCGGCGGCAATTTTTTCTTCGGCAGCTTGCGCACGGCGGCCAATCAACGCAGTTGCGTCGGACTTGGCGCGCGATACGATCAACTTGGCTTCTTCTTCCGCCGCAGCCTTCATTGCTTCGGCGTCAATCGCCGCTTGCTTGGCCTTAGCTTGATATTCGGCCTTGATGGCTTCAGCTTCGGCCCGCAAAGCGGTGGCCTGATCCAATTGCGCGCGAATGCCCGCAATCTGGTTATCCAGCGCGCCTGCAATCATCGCAGGGACTTTTTTCCAAATAGCCAACGCAATAACCGCTAGCATCGCCAATGCGACGAGCATGGAGGCATCAAAGCCCAGCGCCGACGGCGTGACATGTTCTTCAGCGCCGCCGTGCGCTTCGGTTGACGCATGTGTTTCGGCGGCTGGCGTTGCAATCGCGGCGGCCTCTGGCGCAGGTGCAGTCATGGGCGCTTCGGTTGCTGTGGTTGGATTAGCCATGCGACATTACCGCCTTCACTGCTTTTGTGGCTTGCGCAGATGTGACCTTGGCACCGGAAACCTTGGCGACGATGTCCGCCGCAGCTTCGGCGGCGACAGCTTCTATGCCAGCCAGCGCGTTGGCCGTTGCCTTGGCCAAATCGGCGTCGGCAGCGGCGATCTTTGCGCTGATTTCGGCGTCCGCCTTTGCCAAACGCGCATCGGCGTCCGTCGCGGCTTTCACCTTGGCAGCGGCGGACTTGGCCTGCGCTGCGGTCCGCGCCGCCGTCAGGTCGGCAGCACCGCTGTCACCCAGATTGTTGGCCTCTGCCCGTGCATGTTCGGCAGCAGCAAGGTCGTCCGCAATCTTGCGATTACGGGCATCCATCGTTGCTTCCACCTTTGGCAACATGACCCGGCTGACCGTAAAATAGATCAAGCCAAAGACAATCAACAGCCAAAAGAACTGCGATGCGTAGGTTTCAAGGATCTGACTAATCTGGGGCATATTATGCGTTCGTCCTTATGAAAGAATGCCCCGGCGCAGTGCCGGGGCGAACCGTCAGTTAGGCAACGAAGATCAGGATCATCGCGATAACGAACGCGAGCAGACCAAGAAGTTCGACGGCGGCGAAGCCGATGAACAGACGGCCCTGCTGGCTGTCAGCTGCTGCTGGATTACGCAACGCGCCCTGAAGGAACGAGCTAAAAACGTTACCAACACCGCCAGCGGCGATACCGGCACCAATTGCTGCCAGACCGGCACCGATCATTTGGGCTGCTTCTGCGTCCATGATAATAACTCCTGTTAAAAAATAAACTTAGTGGTTGAAAACTTAATGCAAATTGACGGCGTCGTTGATGTACAGCGACGTCAAAAGCGCGAAAACATAAGCCTGAATTGCACACACAAGCAATTCAAGCAGGGTAATACCAATCATCAGCAGAAACGCTGGGAAGCTCACAATCAGCGGCACCCAAGCGGCTTCTGCATTCAGGCCGTTGATCACAAATCCGGCGAGCACCTTCATCATGATATGTCCGGCAGTCATGGCGACGAACAAACGCAGTGCGAGACTGAATGGACGGATCATGAAAGAGAAAAGCTCAATAACCGGGATCAGCCAAAGCAACCACCATGGCGTGCCATGCGGCACAAACAGGCTGAAGAAATGTAGGCCATGCTTCCAGAAACCAACGACCAAGACAGTGCCGAAGCTGAACAACGCCAAGACGGCAGTTACGGTCAGATGGCTGGTAATTGTGAAGGGATGCACGCCGGGAACGATGCCAAAGGGCATCATGCCCATGAAATTCGCCATCAGGATGAACATGAACAACGAGAAAACCAAGGGCACATATTTCTTGCCCTCGGGACCAACATTTGCGGTCAACATGTTGTTGATAAAGCCAGTGGCACCTTCGACCGCCATTTGCCAGCGACCGGGAACCATTTCGCGCTTCATTCCGCCCGCCATGAAAACCCACAAAGCGCCAAGGACAAGCACCATGAACAACGAAGAGTTGGTGAAGGAGACGTCATAGCCACCAAGTTGAAGCTGCGCGAGCGGCTCAATCTTGAACTGGTACATCGGATCGATTTTGCCGCTTTCGCCTGCCACGTTCACTACCCTGTTATATACACGTCAAGCGCCCGGATTAGTCCGGACGCTCTGCTGAAATCTTTATTATATTCCTGAAGGCGACCGCGATGCCCAAAAACATGCACGTCAACAGGAGCGCAGGCGCGATACCCAGAAGGCGGTCCAATAACCAGCCAACCAAAGCACCACCAGCCGGACCAGCAATCAGTTCGGTCAAAACCCTGTTCCCTTGCCGCATTCCTTTGGCGGGAACCTGATCCTTACCAGCACGAACTGCCTCGGCTTTCCGCGCTGCTTTCAGCTGCAAATCTATCGAATCGAGCCGTGCGTCACTTGTGCCGTCATTGTCCTGCCCGGGGTTATTTGAATTCATGTGATTCCGGCCTTTCTAAACAAGGGAAACCACCTCGAAATCGGGCAAACCCCGCCTAGGCACGGGCGCTTTAGGAGAGCCCCCGCGCCAAGTCAACAGCGCGCCTACAAGATTGTTGCAACGCAATAGAAAAGGCCGCGGCATCTCTACCACGGCCCATCCAAACTATATTGGCAGTCTTACTGCGGACAGCGCGAATCCAGCTCTGGTGCGGTGCCGTCGCGGGTTCTCCATTGCCCCGATGATGTCTGGTATTTTTCCCCCGATACGGTGCGTTCTGCAATCAGGCGGCAGCCCGTACGCAACGCCATTTCCTCGACTGTGGCACCATTTGCCAGAGCCTCTTTTGAATACACGGCCTTGCGCTTAATGTTGATATCCTCAACCAGCGCGCGAACCGCCGACGAAGGCGGGACGACAAAGCCCAGATAACCGTCTGACTTTTCACCCACTAAACCGCTTTCCCGCGCATTTTGATAGGCCGGGTCACGGCCCGACTGGAAGGCTATTGCGCTTGTTGCGATGGCACCCAGCAACAACGCTGCGGTCATCATTTCAACAGAAACTTTCATCAAAATACTCCAGGGTTTTCTTGGATCACTTTTTCGGACGCAGCCGACAGCTTGTATAAAATCTCCTGCCGGATCGCGATGTTCAAGTTGATGACGATTGGCTTGTCTGGCGCGGTGACTTGCACGCATCCTGTCAAAACCGACGCCACCAACGGCGCGCACAAGAATATCATTTTCCTCATATGGCGGCGAATCGCATTATCCGTGCGGTTCGTCAATTGATCGCGGTTTTGCGCCATGTTCGCTTTCCCTATGCTGAATGGTTCATTCATTTGATGGTTCTTGTTTAGTTTCCGCTGGCCCTGTTTGCGCGTTCTGCTTTTTCTGCGCGTCGAGCAAAGACTGCAGATCGCGGTCCGCCGCATAATTGGCGTCATAAAGCCCGCGGATAGAGCCTATAACCTTCAGGAATTCCGCCGTCACGCTGACGTTGAACTTGATGGGAATCCGCGCCAATTGCCGGGTTAGGAAGTTGCGCTTTGCCAGCGTCCCCTGCTGCACCCCAGTAAAGCCGATGTCCGTGACGATTTCCCCGTCAAGGTCGCCCCCCACGCCAATGGTCAATGTGGAATAGCGGATAGAGCGCAAGGCGTTGAAGGCATAGTTGGCGAACATACCCATATCTTCATAGGCAAGTTCACCCAGATAGCTGACCTCCCCGCCGCCGGGACGCGACACCAGAGCGCCGCCGACAATCCTGCCGCCATCTTGGTTGAACAGCATGGGCAAGGTCCCATCAAACACGCCGGTAACGCGCAAATTCTGGAAATCATATCCAGCCAGCAGTTTCTCCGCGTCAACGCCAATGACGCGGAAGGTCAGGCGGCGTTCGGACTCAACCCCGAAATCGAGGACAGTTGGCTCAAGGACCAATTCCCCGCCCGCAAATGGCCAGCGCCCCGATTCAATCGCGACCTGCCGATTGGGCAGCAATCGATAGCTGACCGTTCCCCCCAGCGCGGCTATACCTGGGTTCACCGACCCCAAAGTTGCGATTTGGTCCGATGCAGTTTCGAGGCCCAAAAGGTCGGAAAACACGATTTCGGTCGTCAGCCCCTCAACCGGGCCGAAGGCAGCGGCCAAGTTCATATTGAGCGTGGACGCGCGTCCAGTGCTGCGCACCCCATCTGTGTCCCACGCGATACGACCATCACCCGAGACGCTGCCGTCAACATTGGCGACGACGCCCAAGACAAGGGCTGTGAGCAAGTCGGGTTGAAAGCCCTCCTTAAAGCGCACGTCATCCACCGCGAGCAAGGCGCGCCCGCTGCTGTTGCTTAAATCATGACGGATATCGACATCTGACACCCGCGTACCGGTGGTTAGCTCAACCAAATGGCCGGTCGCGGTGATGATGTTGTTTTCGAGCAACAACCGCACATCTGGAACCAGCATGGGCTTGAACCTGTCGACCTGGTCTGCATCCAACACATTTAGCCGCGCGTTGAGGGTCAGCGTCTTGGCAAGGTAACGCCATTCACCCGATGCGGCGTCCATCAGCAGCGGCAGTTTGCCAATCTGCCCCGCGCCGCCGGTCAATGCACCGGAAGCGCCGCCTTGATCGAATCTTCCATCAACGCTGCCAATATTGAAAACAGAACGCGCTTCGGGTTGGCCCAGCTCAACGACCACATCTTTGGCGGCAAAACCATCGGTCAGGCTGAAGCGGACATTACTGCCACGCGCAGCGAGCGGCGCGCTTCCAAGCGTACCCAAAACGTTGAGGCCTGCAACATTAGTCGCAAAGCGGGCGTTGCCTTCACGCACGCTCAGCATCGGGCGGCCAGCATCCGGACAAAGCCGGAGCGACTGGCCGCGTAACGCAAGGCTCGATAGCCGCAACGCGTCAAATCGGACATTCTGGCAGCTGTCATACAAGGTGAAAGCCCCAGCATTGTAACGACCCGATATGGGCACGTTCAGGCCAGTGACGAAACCACCCGGCAACGGCCCTGATATCCGCGCCTGTCCGGCAAAGCGCCATGCGCCATTGCCCCCCCCCTTAAAGGCAAGTTTAGGCACTATAAGCTTCGCCCCGCCAGAGGCATAAGGCGCAATAACCAGATTGCCCGACCAGCTCTGACCCGATTGTGCGAGCGAAAGGGCGGCAGAGGGCACATTGGGCCCAGATAATGCGATCTGAACAGGCGCGTTCAATATCCAACCAGTCGATGTTGCCATGGCACCGAAGTTACCGTTTTGCCGCATACGCAAGCCTGATGCACTTGTGAACGCAAGCTTCGCGATGCGTGCCCCACGCCGACCCTGAAAATCCTGATAGCCATCAAAATCGAGGCTGGCGGAGAATTGATCGCCAGCGCGTTCGAGCACGGGTGCGATTCGCGCGATTATGGGGCCAACTGGCGTGTCCTTCGTTTGTGCGGCCAAGTCACGAAGGCCCGCGATTGTGCCGCGATCAAATGCGCCGCCAGTGATTGAGGCATCGCCGCGCGCAGACAAAGCCATATGGCCGTCCATGAGGCCAGCCGTTCCCTTAGCCGCCCAAACCAACCGGCGCGCCGACAGCGGGGCGGAACGCAATGAACCCTCGTGCACGGTAAAGTCGAAATTGGTACGCGCCAGTTTGCCATCGACCGACAGCTTGCCGAATATGCCCCGCAAGTGAGCTTGCGATAGTCTGAGCGCATCTGCCGCATAAGCAAAGGTGCCGTCCCACGCATCAAAACGTTCAGACAGCTTGAGATTAATATCAAAACGCGGCGCGTCGAGCACAATGCCTGCTTCGCCGCATGTTGCTTTGGTGGACGTCATTGGCCCGATTAAATGCGGCTCACGCCATTCGAGCAGCAGCTTGCCATCAAATTTCATGTCTGCCGCGCTACATCCCGCCGCCTTCACAACCGGCGCGCGCAGCGACAGAACGCCGGTGAAACGGTTCCGCAGCAGGCCGCTGCCATTGAGGCCAGCACCAATAACACCCCATGGTGTATCAATCCGCGCACGCGCGTTTTTAATTTCTACCGCGATATCGGGCCACGCAAACGGCTCGGCGGATTTGACGTCGCGGAATTTGTCGAGTCCACCGAAGGACAAGGTGCCATCGGCATAACGCCCGCGCAAGATGATGCCGTCCGCGCGGACGTCGCGCAAAGTTGCACCGGCAAAGTTCAGGGCCACGTCAATTTCGACCAGCTTTGCGGTAAGGTCAGGGCGAGCAGGGTCGCCGATAACAAGATCGCGAATACGCTGCGTACGCAAACCGATCGTATCAATTTTGTAGCTTGCCTTGATACCCCGCTCTGCAAACGCATTTTGCACAAAACGGTCGGCGATAGTGTTGCGCTGAGTCCACGCAAACAGCAACAGTAGTGCGAGCAAGATGCCAACGCCGCCGAAAATGCGCCGCTTCCAATGTGCGCCGCTATAGTGTTGCACATCGACATCGCCCGTCGGTGTTTCGTCGGCAGGATTCTGCATAATACGCAAATGCGGGAAAGGCCGTCCTGTTGCAACGCCATTTGCATGATGCGACTTGCGCCCGACGCAAAAATCACAGAAAAGAACAATATCACAGCAGGATAGACTGATTACAGATAGAATGGATAAGACGTAACATCATGGCACGGGCCACCGCGCGCGTTTGCGTAAGCGTTTGTTGGAGAAGAATGGCGAAAGCCTTCACGATCATGAATTGATCGAGTATCTCCTCGCGCTCGCCATTCCGCGCCGAGATACCAAGCAGATCGCGAAGGATTTGATTCACCGTTACGGCAGCCTATCGGCCTTGCTGACCGCAGACGCCGACAGTATTTTACAAGAAAAATGGATGGGCGAAACCAGCGTTGCGGCGTTGAAGATAGTTCAAGTCGCGGCGCTTCGCCTGCTCAGCGAACCCGTGCGCGAACTGCCGATACTGTCGTCTTGGCAATCATTGCTGGATTATCTGCGCGCCGACATGGCGCATCTGACGATTGAGCGCGTGCGCACGCTATATCTTAACAGCAAAAACATGCTGATCCGTGATGAGGTGGCGAGCGAGGGTTCCATCGACCAAGCCGCCATTTACACCCGCGAAGTCATCCGTCGCGCGATGGACCTTGGCGCGGCAGCGATTATTCTTGTCCACAACCATCCCAGCGGGGACAGCTCCCCCAGCCGGCAAGACATCGCGATGACGCGCGACATTGCCGATGCGGGGAAGAAGTTCGGATTAGCTGTGCACGATCACATCATCATTGGCAAAAACGGTTTCAGCAGCATGCGCAGTTCCCGGCTGATTTAGTGGGTGGCAAAATGGTGGCCGCTCCCGCATAGCCACAAAATGCCATCCCCAACCCCCGTCAAGAAATCCATCGGCCCGCGTGAGTTGACCGTTATGATGTCGTCGCTCATGGCGCTGAATGCGCTGGCCATTGACGCGATGTTGCCCGCCTTCCCCGCCATGGTGCGCGGCCTTAGCCTCGCTGAGCCGAACCAGATCCAATACATTATTTCGACCTTTCTGGCTGGCACAGGAATCGGTGCGCTCATTTACGGTCCATTGTCCGACCGTTATGGACGAAAGCCGATATTGTTGATTGCAACTATTGGTGCGGCGATAGCGTCTTTGGCATGTTCCTTCGCGCCTGATTTTGAAATCATGCTTGTCATGCGCTTTATCCATGGGCTGTTGGCGGCAGCCATGGGCGTTCTGGTGATTTCGGTTATCCGAGATCAATTTGAAGGCGACGCCATGGCGCGGCGCATGTCGACCATCTTCCTCATCTTCATGATCGTGCCAATTATTGCGCCGACAATTGGCCAGTTGGTGCTGCTTTTCGCTGGCTGGCGGGTGATTTTTGACCTGATGGCCGTCATGGCCGTCGCCGCCGCTATCTGGGTCTATCTGCGCTTGCCCGAAACATTGGCACCCGAAAATGTCATTCCTATTCAGCCAAAGGCGCTCGCAAAGGCGTGGAAGATTGTCGTCCTGAACCGCAATGCCGCTGGTTACATGATTGGCGCTGGCGTCACGCAGGGCGCTTTGTTCGGCTATCTCAACAGTTCGCAGCAGATGTTTGACAAGGTGTTCAACGCGGCGGATTTCTTCACCATTGGCTTTGCGATCATCGCCATTGGCATCGCGGTGTCCAACTTCACCAATTCGCGGATCGTCGAACGTTTTGGGGCGCGCCGTGTGTCGCAGACCGCATTGTTGACCTTCATCGCGTTGGGCGCGTTGCAATTGCTTGCGGCCAAGTTTGCGCCAACGTCCTTGCCGATCTTCCTGATATTGCTGACCGGTAACATGGCGATGATTGGCTTTATCGGGTCCAACTTCTCGTCGATTGCAATGTCCCCCTTTGGCCATGTCGCAGGGGCGGCCTCGTCTTTTCAGACCTTCGTCCGCACGGCGCTTGCGGCATCGCTTGGCGCCATTATCGGGCAGCAGTTTGACGGCACGGTATATCCCGTCGCTTTGGGGTTCCTATGCTGCGGGCTGGTGGCGCTTGGCCTTGTGCTGTGGTGCGAGAAGGGGAAGCTGTTTACCCGGCCCGGAACCACTCAGCCCCTGCCCACCAACCCGCGCAATTAAGGCAAAGAAAAGGGGCACCGAAGCGCCCCTGTCCTATTGTTATTTGGCGGAAGCCTTAGTCCACTAATGGACCAGGAAACTCACCCATATCCGGCGCATCATCCATACTTTGGTCATGCTGCAGGTTTGAATTGCGCATGCCATACACGAAGTAAATCAATATGGCCCCAATCAAAAAGTATAAAAACATCATGAGTACATGTTGTGGAAGCGACTCGATCAGATACAGGCAGGACAATATGCCAAGGATCGGTGTCAGCGGGTACAAAGGCACCGAGAAACCACGCGGCAATTCAGGTGCTGCACGGCGCAGGTAAATCACCGACAGACAGACGATGGCAAATGCCGCCAAAGTACCAACCGACGTCATGTCGCCCAGAACATTGATGTCAAAGAAACCAGCCGCAACCGCCGTGATCGTGCCAACCAACAACGTGTTGATGTAAGGTGTGTGGAAACGTGGGTGCACCCTCGAGAATATCTTCGGCAACAGACCATCGCGGGCCATGGTGTAGAAGATACGGGTTTGAGCATACATCAACACCAGAACAACCGAGGTCAGACCAATGATAGCGCCGACCTTAATGGTCTTTGCCAGCCACGACCATTGGGCACCGAAGCTATCGACCACAACCGCAACTGGGTCAGGCACGTTCAATGTTCCATAAGGCACGAGCAGGGTCATGATCGCAGCGACAAGCATGTAAATGACGGTGCAAACAACCAACGAACCGATAATACCAAATGGCATATCGCGCTTGGGGTCTTTTGCTTCCTGACCAGCGGTAGATACCGCTTCGAAACCGATATAGGCAAAGAAAACGATAGAGGCAGCGCGCATGATGCCGTCGAAACCGAATTCACCTTCGCCGGTATTTTCAGGAATAAATGGCGTCCAATTAGTCGCCACTAGTTCAGGCAGATTTGAAAGGACGATATAACCACCAACTAGAATGAACGCTGCCAACACGCTGACTTTGATAGCTACGATGATGTTGTTCACTTTGGCCGATTCCGATACGCCAACCACCAATAAAAGTGACAAGGCCATGCAGACAAAGAATGCTGGCAAGTTGAAAATCGCAGTCACGGCGGCGCCATCGACGATCAACGGGGCACCATCCTGCATGACGGCATGTCCGGTGGGTCCTGTGAATTGGGGCGGGATGACAAGGCCGAAGTCCGCAAGCAAGCTGACAACATAGCCGCCCCAGCCGACGGCCACCACCGATGCGGCAAGGCCGTATTCGAGAAGCAGCAACGCGCCCATAATCCAAGCAACAAATTCGCCCAACGTGGTGTAGCTGTAAGTATAAGCTGAACCCGACACCGGCAGCGTCGAGGAGAGTTCTGCGTAGCAAAGCCCTGCAAAAGCACAGACGATGCCTGCGACAACGAAAGACAACATAACCGCAGGGCCAGCATGTAAGGCAGCCGCGCTACCCGTACGGACGAAAATACCCGCACCGATGATGCACCCAACGCCCAACAGCAAAAGGTTCCATTTGCCCAACGAACGCTTAAGTTCGCTGTTTGCCGACTCTCTTTGTACCTGTGCGATCGTTTTGCGCGCAAACATGCGCTGCAACACGGATTGCTGCTCAACGGCCATCATAATCTCCCCGATGGATTTCTTATCGCGCAGAACCTAGCCTCTAAATGCCGCCGCGCAACTTAATTTCACCGTATAAGCATGGGTCCGAGCGGTTTTCCACCAAAAATATGGACATGCAGGTGCGGAACCTCTTGATGTGAATCCATTCCGATGTTGGCGAGCAGGCGATATCCAGGCTCGACCAGTCCTAGTTCGCGCGCAACATGGCCCACGGCGCGGACAAATCCGGCGATTTCGGCATCGCTGGCTTTGGCGCTGAAATCATCCCAGCTGACATAGGTGCCTTTTGGGATCACCAGCACATGAACAGGTGCTTGCGGGTTGATGTCGTCAAAGGCCAAGGCCCATGCATCCTCGAACACCTTGCGGCAAGGTATCTCGCCGCGCAGGATTTTGGCGAAGATATTCTGGTCGTCATATTCCAGTGTCGGATCAATCGGCATGTGTCACTCCTTGGCTTATGTCCGCGCCGCTTTTTCGACCAAGCCAGAGACGCCTTCCCTGCGATCCAGTTCAGCGAGCACATCGTCCAGCGACACACCCACATCACGCAGCAATATCATCAGGTGAAAAATCAGGTCCGCGGCTTCAGCGGTGACATGCTGCGCATCGCCTGAAAGCGCCGCGATAATTGTCTCGGTCGCTTCTTCGCCAACCTTTTGCGCGATTTTACCGCGACCTTTGGCTAATAAGGATGCGACATAGCTGCTGTCCGGGGCGGCGTCCGCCCGCTGGGCAATGGTGTGTTCGAGCCGTATGAGTGTATCGCGCATCAAATATCTCTCTGTAAGGCGACGACCATGGCCTTGTCCTCAGCGGGGATCAAGCCCTCGAGAACGCGCCAGAAGCCTGTGACGGATTCCTGACCCGCCGCGGCATAAGCGGACGCCAGGCTGTTGCGGAGCGCATCGAACAATTGCGCTTCGAACTGAATGCCCTCTGGCGTGAGGCGCAAGAGTTTCTGACGCCGGTCGACATTCCCCGTTCGCGTTTCGACAAGTCCCCTGTCCGCCAAATCGGTAAGGACTCGGCCAAGCGATTGTTTGGTGATCGCGAGGATTTTCAACAACGCGCTAATCGGCAGATCGGGCTGGCGCGCAACGAAATACAGCGCGCGATGGTGCGCGCGACCAAGGCCATGTGCCGCCAGCCCTTCGTCAATTGCGCGGGTAAGTCGCGTGTATCCAAAGAATAAAAGCTCAACCCCGCGCCGCACTTCATTTTCTCGAAGGAACAGGGGCGACGCGGTCGGCGTGACAGAAACAGAAGATGGGACAGCCATATTGACGTATCTTGGCCTAGCCCATAGGACAGTGCAAGACCCTAATGAATGAGAGCATCGATGAACGCTGGCGCATTTCCTTTTGAAGCAAACCCTAATCCGGTCGATTCCAGCGAACGCACGGCGCGGCTGGTCGATCCCGGTTTTGGACGAGTTTTCACCGACCATATGGTGACGATTCGGTATTCGGACGACAAAGGCTGGTATGGCGCAAAGGTCGGGCCACGCGCGCCCCTATCGCTCGACCCTGCGACGGCCGTTTTGCATTATGCGCAAGAGATTTTTGAAGGGCTAAAGGCCTATCGCCTTGCCGACGGCGGAATGGCCTTGTTCCGTCCCGAACAAAATGCCCGCCGTTTTCAACGCTCGGCAAAGCGCTTGGCAATGCCCCAATTGCCTGAAGAGATGTTCCTGCAAGCGTGCAAGCAATTGGTTGATGTCGATAAGGACTGGTTTCCACCTGTTGATGGCGGCTCTATTTATCTGCGCCCATTCATGATCGCGAGCGAAGTGTTTCTGGGCGTGAAGCCATCTGCAGAATATCTGTTCATGGTCATTGCGTCTGCGGCCGGCAATTATTTCAAAAGCGGCGCGCCAGCAATTTCGATCTGGGTGTCCGAACATTATACCCGCGCGGCACCCGGCGGCACGGGCGCGGCGAAATGTGGTGGTAACTATGCCGCCAGCCTTGTGGCGCAGTCCGAAGCGATCAAACAGGGTTGCGACCAGGTCGTATTTCTCGACGCAGCCGAACATCGCTGGGTCGAAGAACTGGGCGGCATGAACCTATTTTTCCTGTTCGATGACGGGTCGATCATCACGCCGCCCGCCGACGGCACAATATTGGAAGGCATCACCCGCGATTCCGTGCTAACTTTGGCGCGTGCGCAAGGGTTGAACGTGCGTGAGGAGCGCTACGCCATCGACCAGTGGCGGGCCGATGCAGAATCGGGGCGCTTGGTCGAAACCTTTGCCTGCGGAACGGCTGCAGTCGTGACGCCGGTTGGAAAAGTGCAGTCTGCGAAGGGCAGCTTTACCATCGGCGCAGGCGGTCCGGGGCAGATGACTCAGCAAATTCGTTCACAACTTGTGGATATCCAACGCGGAGTTGCCGCAGATGCCCATGGCTGGGTGCAGCGTATTGATTAAGCAGTTGCGCAATAAGTTTCCCGCGATATAAGCCGCCGGAACTGGTCAGATTACTGGCTTGCTGGGGCGTCGCCAAGCGGTAAGGCAGCGGCTTTTGATGCCGCCATTCGCAGGTTCGATCCCTGCCGCCCCAGCCATTTATGCAGATAATGCAAGCTTATCATTTCCAGAATTTTTGTAAACTTTTGTAATCATACGTAAAAATTGCAGCGCTATCTAGTAACGAAGTAATATATCGTTAGGTATATTTTACCGCTGTGATGTCGGCGGGCCGCTGAGGGGTGGTATTAGGATGAAAGTGTTTATTGCGGACTATTGTTTGGATGTTGTTGATTATCTTAAACATATAGTCGAAGACCTGGGGTATGTTGCCGTCGGTTGCACCAGCAGCAATGATTTTACAGAGATATTGTCGCGGGACGTGTTTGACCTCGTCATCTTGGATTGGAATATTCGCGCCGGGGACGATACTTCCCTGCTTGAATGGATGAATACGGCTTTGCCGACCCGACCACCGGTAATCATGATGGCGAGCCGGTCTGCTAAGCGGGAAAGCCGTAATGTTATGCGGCACGGATAAACGCTTTGCTGCGCGGCAATGCGGTCGGGGGGGCGTTTGATACTGAAGTCATATACGGCGCCTACAAAATGAACCGGCTTGAGCGGAGCGTTACAATCCATGAACAGACCGTCATTTTGACCGCCAAGGAATTTGATTTGACGGAAATGTTTTTCAAAAACACAGACCGGACCTTGTCGCGTCATTATATTATGCAAACCATTTGGCGGACAACGGCAACGCTAGCGACACGGACGTTAGACATGCATATTTCGAGGGTGCGGGCGAAGTTGGATTTGCGGTCCGAAAACGGCTTCCGGATTTCAACGGTTTTCGGTTACGGTTACCGTCTGGAATTGCGCAGTAAGCCGTAAGCATTGACAACTGACTGTGCGAAAAAGGAAGCTTTAAGCGGCCTTTTTCGCGCGCTCCACCATTTCCTGATTCAGCATTTCGGCCAACAGAAACGCCAGTTCAAGTGACTGCGCCGCGTTCAGGCGTGGGTCGCAATGTGTGTGATACCGATCTGCCAGACCTTCGTCAGTCACGGCAACGGCCCCGCCGGTGCACTCGGTGACATTCTGACCCGTCATTTCAATATGGATACCGCCGCCAAAGCTTCCCTCGGCGCGGTGCACAGCAAAAAAGCCGCGCACTTCGGCTAAGATACGCTCAAACGGGCGCGTTTTATATCCGCTAGCTGATTTGACGACGTTGCCATGCATGGGGTCACACGACCAGATGACGGGATGTCCTTCACGCTGCACGGCGCGTACCAAGGTCGGAAGCCCAGTTTCAACCTTGTCATAGCCGTAACGCGAGATCAACGTGATCCGCCCTGCCTCCCGCGCTGGGTTCAATGTATCGAGCATCCGCAACAATGCATCGGGTTCAAGGCTTGGGCCACATTTTACGCCAATGGGGTTGCCGATACCACGCAAAAATTCGACATGGGCGGAGCCCTCAAACCGCGTCCGATCACCAATCCACAAGAAATGCGCTGACGTATCGTACCAGCCGCCGGTCAGGCTGTCCTGACGCGTCATCGCCTGCTCATACGGCAATAACAAGGCTTCATGGCTGGTGTAGAAGCTCGTCCCCTTAATTTGCGGCACTGTCTCTGGCGTAATGCCGCACGCTTCCATAAAGGCCAGCGCCTCGCTGATACGATCTGCGGTTTCTTTATATTTCTGTGCCCATGGCGAACGGCCCATATAATCATGCGTCCAGGCGTTCACCTGCTGCAGATTGGCATAACCACCGCTGGAAAAGGCGCGCAGCAGGTTCAGTGTTGATGCGGCCTGACTATAGGCACGGATCATACGCGCCGGGTCTGGCTCGCGTCCCTCGGCAACAAATTCAATATCATTGATGATGTCACCGAAATAGCTCGGCAGCTCAACGCCGTCTATTGTTTCGGTCGGTGTCGAGCGTGGCTTGGCAAATTGTCCCGCCATGCGTCCAAGTTTCACCACAGGTAACTTACCCGCGAAGGTCAGCACAACGGCCATTTGTAAGATCACGCGGAAAGTATCGCGGATGTTATTCGGGTGAAATTCGGCAAAACTTTCGGCGCAGTCGCCGCCCTGAAGAAGAAACGCCTTACCTTCCGTTACTTTAGCAAGATCGGTTGTGAGGTTTCGCGCTTCACCTGCAAAAACCAACGGCGGATAATTACGTAGCGTGTTTTCGGTGGCCGCCAACGCAGCAGCATCCTTGTAAGCAGGCATGTGAATGCCCGTTGCGTCTCTCCAGCTTTCAGGCGTCCAATTCGTCGCCATGGGTCATACTCCAACAATAATCGAATAACATTTGCGCTCTTTAGGCGTAACATGTTGTCGGTAGCAAGTGTTAGCGCCTAATTTCCGCTGGTTTCGCAAAATGCAACCAAGCTGGCGTATTTTGCTACATTGACGACCAAATTGCCTGTTGGCAAATGATTGGAAAGGCGTCTATGTGGCCGCTGAATCGCCCCCGCCGCACGCCATAGTACTGGACGCAGCTGGAGTGTTAAGATTTCGTCGGTATCGTGGGGTTCAGCCCCGCGACGCAAGAAGGGCAGATTATGTTGACAGTCAAAAAAACAAACGGCACAGGAAAAAAGCCGGTAAAAGCGCCAAAGATTTCCGCTGCAGCCGCTTTGAATGCGGAAAATCCGACATCGGGCGTTATGCCTGCGCAAGACCTGCGCGTTGAAAACAACGATCATGCGCCAGTCGTCCGCCGCCGTGACTTCATACACATCGCAACCATCAGCTTCGCTGGCGTAGGCGCTGCCGCCGTTGCTATGCCGTTGGTATCGCAGATGAGCGCAAGCGCTGACGTGCTGGCTTTGGCCTCTATCGAAGTTGATGTAGCCGCGATTCAGCCCGGTCAGTCGATCAAGACCAGCTGGCGCAAACAGCCTGTATTTATTCGCAACCTCACGGCCGCTGAAATCGAGATGGCCAACAAGGTTGATGTGGGTTCATTACGTGATCCGCAAACGCTTGCCGAACGCACCAAGCCTGGCAAAGAAAATTGGTTAATCACGCTGGGCGTCTGCACCCATTTGGGCTGCGTGCCTTTGGGCGCCGCCGCTGGCGAAGTTAAGGGCGAATTTGGGGGCTATTTCTGCCCATGCCATGGTTCGCATTATGATACCGCCGCACGTATCCGGAAGGGACCAGCCCCGACGAATCTCGTCGTTCCGGAATTCGCATTCATTTCTGACACAGTCGTTAAAATCGGTTGAGGAGCTAGAACGTTATGAGCTTCCCTTGGGCACAAGAATATAAGCCGCAAGGCACCGTAAGTAAGTGGGTCGATGAACGCCTGCCCTTGCCGCGTCTGGTTTTTAACTCACTCGGCGCAGGATATCCTGTGCCACGTAACCTCAATTATTTCTGGAACTTCGGTGTCCTTGCTGGCTTCGCTTTGGTTATCCAGATAGTAACTGGCATCGTTCTTGCTATGCACTATTATGCAAGCGTCGACGGCGCGTTCAACAGCGTCGAGCACATCATGCGCGACGTAAACGCAGGCTGGTTCTTGCGCTACGCGCATATGAACGGCGCGAGCTTCTTTTTCATTGTCGTCTACATTCACATTTTCCGGGGACTTTTCTACGGATCGTATAAAGCGCCGCGTGAAATGATCTGGTTGCTTGGCGTCACAATTTTCCTTCTGATGATGGCTACGGCGTTCATGGGCTATGTGCTTCCATGGGGCCAGATGAGCTTCTGGGGGGCACAGGTTATCACTGGCTTCTTCTCCGCCATTCCATTGGTGGGCGAACCATTGCGTCAGTTGTTGCTTGGCGGCTTTGCGCCTGACCAAGCCGCGCTGAACCGCTTCTTCTCGCTGCACTATCTGATGCCGTTCGTCATTGCTGGCGTCATCATCCTACATATTTGGGCATTACACATTCCAGGATCATCGAACCCAACGGGCGTAAGCATCAAGGGCGAACAGGACACTGTTCCGTTTCACCCTTATTACACCGCGAAGGACGGGTTCGGTCTGGGCGTCTTCTTGATCTTCTTTGTTGCAGTGACATTCTTTGCACCAAATATGTTGGGTCACCCAGATAACTATATCCCGGCAAACCCGCTTTCGACACCAGCGCACATCGTGCCTGAATGGTATTTCTTACCATTCTACGCGATCTTGAAAGCGTTCACCGTCGATTTTGGTATTCCGTTCACCGGTATCATCATCGTTGAGGCCAAGCTGATGGGCGTGTTGGCGATGTTTGGTTCGATCTTGCTGTTGTTCTTCCTGCCTTGGCTGGACACATCGCCAGTACGTTCGGGTCACTATCGCCCATTGTTCCGTAAGTTCTTCTGGTACGGCCTCATCCCAAGTCTGGTCGTTTTGACCTATTGCGGTGGTAAGCCTCCGTACACCGAGTGGGTTGTCCTCAGCCAGATTGCGGCGGCATATTATTTCGCGCACTTCTTGATCATCTTACCGTTAGTCTCACGTATTGAACGGCCGCTACCGCTGCCCAATTCAATCACTGAAGCCGTCACCGGTAAACCGCTTGAAATAGCGGCTGCGTAAAACAGGGAAAGCAGTATCATGGTTCGTTTAGTTGCTTTTTTTATAGGTCTGTTTTTCAGCGGCATGCTTTTAGTTGGCCTTGGGGATACTGTTATCCAGGCTATTCAGGAACCTGCGCAGCCCACGGCTGAGCATGAGTTTCACGAAATGCCACTTGCCGTCAGCTTTGCGCATGACGGTCCGTTCGGCAAGTTTGACCGTGGCCAGTTACAGCGTGGATTGAAGGTATATTCTGAAGTATGCGCGGCGTGCCACAGCCTAAATCTTGTTGCCTTCCGTGATTTCGCGGCATTGGGTTACAATGAAGAACAAGTGAAGGCACTGGCCAAAGGTTGGAAGACCGAAGTACCAAGCATCAACCCTGAAACGGGTGAAGCCGCCTCGCGCCCTGCAATCCCCGCCGATAAAATTCCTTCGCCATTTGCGAACGAAACTGCTGCACGTGCCGCGAACAATAATGCGCTTCCACCTGATCTTTCCTTGATCACCAAGGCGCGCGGCGATGGCCCTGCTTATGTTTATTCATTGTTGATGGGTTACCGTGATCAAGCTGGCTACAAGAATGAAGAAGGCCAAGAGCTGCTAAAGGAATTCCCTGAAGCAGCAACACCTGCTAGCCTCCACTTCAACCCATGGTTTGCAAATTTGAACATCGCTATGGCCAACCCGATCGCGGGTGATGATCAAGTTACCTATGATGATGGCACGAAGGCCACCAAGGCGCAGATGGCGAAAGACGTTTCTGCATTCTTGACATGGACAGCAGAGCCAAAGATGGAAAACCGCAAGAGCGCAGGTTGGGCGGCTTTGGGCTTCCTGATTATCTTCACCGTGCTTGCCTGGATGTCCTACCAAACTATCTGGGCAGACAAAAAGCATTGACAGGGTGAAACCGATTTTCGAAGGAGCCGCTTTTGCGGCCCTTTCTTTTGCAATGAGGACGTTGACGCTAAGGCCGGATAATGGCAATAGCGGGGCTTCAAACGGCCATTTGGTCCGTTGCGGGTATAGCATAGTGGTAATGCACTAGCCTTCCAAGCTAGCTAGAGGGGTTCGATTCCCCTTACCCGCTCCATCGTTAACCCCAGCGACAGGCGCACCGCTTAGCTGATACAGTTTGAGACAAAATGGCCATTGTCTTGACAAGCTATCGCGCCATATGCATCCTATGTTCACGCGCGCGCTCTATTGCGGATGATTAGAAGGAGCGAGAATAATGAAGAAACTTTCAGTCTATGCTGGCGTCATGCTCCTGTCTGTTACTTCCGCAGCGGCGCTTCATGCTGCACCAGTTAAAGCCGCTTCAGACGGAAATCATATTATCACCAAGGCAGAAGCCATGGCAGCGGCCGATGCGCGCTTTGCCAAGATAGACGTAAATGGCGACGGCACATTAAACGCAGCCGACCGGATCGCCATGATGGCAAAGCTCTTTGTTATGATGGACTCAGACAAAAATGGTGCCATTAGCCAAAGCGAGTTCATGGCGGCCCATGAAGCTGGTGTCGAGCGACGCGCAGACCGGCGTGAACGGCGCATGGAACGCATTGGAGCCAGCATGCGTGAAGCCCGCCAACGGGGCCGTTTTGGCGGCATGGCCATGGTCCCGCGCGCCGACACCAATCGGGACAAGGCCGTGTCCCAAGCAGAGTACCGCGCTGCGATTGACGCACGCTTTACTAAGGCAGATGCCAATCAAGATGACAGCATTTCTATTGAATAACGTCAGGCCGCACGTAAGACACGCTAAGGCTAGCGCGGTCTCGCCCGCGCGTTTTCGCGCACTGTTCGATTGAATAGTCTCTTAGCCTGTGGTCTGCGGGCTATAGTTTTTTACATATTTTGAGTTACACGGGTTTCCGGAGCTGAGCCGTATCTGGGGCGTTACGATTATATCCCTGTGACTAGCGACTGCATTATGTCAGCCCATTCCGCTTTTAGAGCAATAACCGTTTGGACGCGGGCAGCGATACACGCTAATCGCCGCGAAACAGGTTTTTAGTGAGGAGGCCATCATGCGCATCGCACTGTATCAGCCAGACATGGCCGGAAATGTTGGAGCGGTTTTGCGCACGTCGGCCTGCTTTGGTGTCATATGTGATATCATCGAACCCTGCGGCTTTGCCTTTTCTGAACGCGCGTTGAAACGTTCGGGAATGGATTATATGGAACATGTCCAGCTTCAACGTCATGCAGCTTGGTCGGCCTTTCTCGAAACTTTGGACGGCGCGCGGCTCGTCTTGATGTCCAGCAAGGCGTCTACCCCGCTTCCACAGTTTGCATTTCGACCCGATGACGTTATTCTAATGGGGTCCGAAAGCAAAGGGGCACCGCCCGAAGTTCATGCACGTGCCGACGCGCGCGTATATATTCCGATGGCCGCAGGATTTCGATCCTTGAACATTTCGGTATCGGCTGGCATCGCTTTGGCAGAAGGTCTTCGACAGACCCATTCATTCCCGAAAGGCGAGAGATGACCCTGATATTAGATCAACGCCAACAGGCCGCGCGGACATGGTTCGAATCGTTTCGTGACAGCATTTGCGCGTCGTTTGAAGCGATTGAGCGTGAGGCAGGGTCCGACGCGTCGTTTGAATATACCCCATGGGACCGCAACGACCATGATGGCTCCCCCGGTGGCGGGGGTGTCCGCGGGGTGATGAAGGGCAAGATTTTCGAGAAAGTCGGCGTGAACGTGTCCACCGTCGGCGGCAGCTTCAACCCCGAATTTGCCCAAACCATTCATGGTGCCGCCGAAGACCCAAGTTTTTTCGCCACGGGCATCAGCCTCGTCGCGCATATGGCAAACCCGCATGTGCCAGCGGTGCATATGAATACGCGTTACCTGGTTACAACGAAAAGCTGGTTTGGCGGCGGTGCAGACCTTAACCCGCCTATTCCCTATGCAGAAGATACGGACGAATTCCACGCGCGCCTTCGTGCGGCCTGCGCGCCTTTTGGACCCGATGTGTATGAACGTTATCGCAAATGGGCGGACGAATATTTCTGGATTCCGCACCGCAACGTCCATCGCGGCGTCGGCGGGATATTCTACGATCATCTCGAAAACACAAGCGACGCATTGTTTGCACAGAATTTCGCATTCACCCGCGATGTCGGCAATGCCTTCCTCGACATCTTTCCAAAGCTTGTCCGCCGCCGCATGAACCAACCTTTCAGTGCCGAAGAAAAGCAGGCGCAATTGCGCTGGCGTGGCCTCTATGCCGAGTTTAACTTGGTATATGACCGTGGCACGGCGTTTGGGTTGAAGACTGGCGGCAATGTCGACGCGATATTGATGAGCCTGCCCCCCGAAGTGGTATGGGCCTAAATCCACATGGTGTTTAGCCCGATTGCCCATGGCGAACTTGGTGCCATTGTAACATCGTTAGAAATGACGAGCCGTCCGCCGTTGCGGGCGCTACCAGCGTCGGAGCTGCGGTTAGAACGATGGCAAGCGCCAACTGCAGATACATACAGCACGCTGTATCGCCGAATTGGCGAACCCTGGCTTTGGTTCTCCCGGCTTGAGCTTAGTGACACCGACCTGTTGCAAATCATCCATGACCCTGCGGTGCGCATCTGGGCCGTTCTGGACCGGCGCGGAATTGAGGTCGGGATGTTGGAGCTTGATTTCCGGCAGGCCGGACAATGCGAGATTGCCTTTTTCGGTCTTGTGCCAGAGCTGACTGGCAAGGGTCATGGCAAATGGCTGATGGCGATGGCGCTACAGATGGGCTGGGCGGAGGCTGGCGTTCATCGGATGTGGGTGCACACCTGTACGCTTGATGGTCCCGGTGCGCTGGCCTTTTATCAAAGGTCCGGTTTCACCGCTTATCAACGGCAGTTGGAAACCTTCCCCGATCCACGCCTTAATGGCCTCATACCGCGCGATGCTGCGCCGCATATCCCACTTATAGCTTAGGGTCAGGACCTAGGCGTCTGCGCGGAAAGCTGACGGTTGACGGCGACCAACATCAATATAAACGCCACGGCCTCCGCAGCAACAAACAGCGCCTTGACGGCTGATTCTACAATCGGGATGCCAGCTTCGCCAGCGATGGACTGGCAAATGGCGATGATCACCGTATCGGCCACATCAGCGAAAATGCGCAATACAACGGCAACGAAAAGCATCAAAAACAGGATCGCCCAACCGCAATTACTAGTGACGCGCCAAGTCCGGATGACGGATTTGTTTATACCATCCCCAGTATCCTGCGTGAAGACGGCGGGCAATATTGCAAAGCGGCCATAAAGATAGGGGCCGGGTATGATCAGCAGAAAAAATCCAGCCAAGGTGGCCCAGCCAACAAGCAAGCTTGTAAGCAAATAAGGGAAGAATAATACCGCTGCGATTCCAAGAGCATCTTCCACTTTTTCCAAGCGACGCCCCGACATCAGCACATACAGCGACAGGCTGCCATATATGGTTACCAACATCGTCGGCACCATGACGCGCCAGTTGGCTTCGAAATAGCTGCTGATTTCCAGTAGGGCTTGATTCGTATCGTTCAGATTTTCAACGATCAGCGGCGGCACGAGAAATGCCGAAATCCATGCCGACATGAAAATGAAGAGGCCTGCGATTGCGACAGTCGCCTCTTTATGCGCCGCAAGCAAAGCCCGCGCGTCAGTCCAGACAGCGCGATAATCAAGCTTCTTTGGCATAACGTCTCCTTAGCAGTGCGAGGCGTAGAGGCAGACATATGCGGTGGCAAGCCGCTTGCACCGTGCTAAAGGGTACAGCATGATTTTGGATCACAATATCGACTGGGACATATCAACAGGCCTGATCCCGTATCCAGACGCACTAAAACGTATGGAAGCGTTGCAGGGCGCGATACGTGATGACAACGCAAGAGAGCTTATCTGGCTGCTGGAACACCCGCCCTTATACACCAGCGGCACCAGTGCGGACCCCGCAGAACTGCTCAGCCAGCGATTTCCAGTCTATCACACAGGGCGCGGCGGGCGATACACCTATCATGGACCGGGCCAGCGCGTTGGCTATATCCTATTGGACCTGGCCCACCACAGCAAGGATGTGCGCTGCTACGTCCATGCGCTTGAAGGCTGGGTGATACGTGCGCTTGGCGATTTTGGTATCGAAGCCCGACGCGCCGAAGGGCGCATTGGCATTTGGTGCGACACGCCGGATGGCCAAGAGGCAAAAATCGGCGCGATTGGCGTACGTGTTCGCAAATGGGTCACGATGCATGGTTTTGCCGTAAATATTTCCCCTGATCTTAGCCATTTTTCTGGCATCGTGCCCTGCGGGATATCGGAATATCCGGTGACCAGCCTCGCCGCGCTGGGCATCAACGCTACCCTATCAGATTTTGACGCCGCTTTGCTGTCCACTTTCCCCGATTTTCTCAATAGCCTTGCGAAACCAAATGAAAATTGTAGGGATACGGCGAGTTAGACGAACGGGGATACTATGCGCTTTTGCAACTTCACGCCTGCCCTTGCCATGATGCTGCTTTTGTCCGCGTGCGGCGGCTCGAAGGAAGATAATCAGGCCACCGAAACGCTCATGGATAATCTCGACAGTCTAGAAGGCACGATCAGCGACGACATGATCAACACGGATGAAGCCGTTGATGATGTGCCAGTTCAGTCTGGCGCAGATGTTTCGGTACCGGTCGCAAGCGGGGATGCTGCCCCAGCCAAAACTGATGCAGCAGACACGGCAAAAGTCGAAATATCCGGCGAGTCCAAGTGAGACTAAGCAACACGCTAAAGCTGCCTTGCGGGGCCGTACTGAATAACCGCATCGCAAAGGCCGCGATGACAGAAGGACTTGCCGACCCATTGGGTCGCCCGACGCCTGAATTGCAACGCCTATATGGCATTTGGTCGGATGGCGGCGCTGGCCTGCATATTTCGGGCAATATTCAGATTGATGCGGACCATCTTGAGCGTCCTGGCAACGTCTTTTTTGACGGACATCCTGACGCCGAGATGATGACCGCCCTCCAATTCTGGACAAAGGCGGCGACCCGCAACGGCAATCATTTCTGGGCACAGATCAGCCATGCCGGACGGCAGACGATGCGCGCGGTCAACCGGCATCCCAAGGCACCTTCTGCGGTCAAGCTGGGGTTACCCGGTGGACAATTTGGTACGCCTGTCGCCTTAACCGAAGACGAAATACTTAACCTCATTGGCCGCTTTGGTCAGGCCGCATTACATTGCAAAAATGGCGGATTTACAGGCGTTCAGATTCATGCCGCGCATGGCTATCTAATTTCGCAATTCTTAAGCCCACGGTCGAACCAACGCACGGACCGCTGGGGCGGAAGCCTTGTGAACCGCGCCCGTTTCCTGATGTTCACAATAAACACTGTGCGCACCTTGGTTGGCCCCGAATTCCCCATTTCCGTCAAATTGAACAGCGCCGATTTCCAGCGCGGCGGCTTTGCCTTTGAGGACAGCCTTCAAGTGGCCCGTTGGTTGCAGGATGCGGGTGTGGACCTCGTTGAGATTTCGGGCGGCACTTATGAGCAACCCAAGCTGCTTGGTATTCAAGGCATGGAGGAAGAAGAAGCCCAGAATGTGGCAGACACCACGCTATCCCGCGAAGCTTATTTTGTTGATTTCGCCCAAGCGATGAAGGCCGAGTTAAAAATACCCTTTATGGTTACCGGCGGCTTCCGCAGCGCATCGGCAATGGTTCAAGCATTGCGCAACGGCGGTGCCGACGTCATCGGCCTTGCTCGGCCATTATGCGTGATAACCGAAGCGCCAAAAAGGCTGCTCGGTGGCACGGCGATGTTACCTAAAGTCGAGAACCAATTGAAGCTGCTGCCTGAATGGCTTTCAAGCTTACGCAAAATCAAGATGGTGCGGAGCGTAGAGGGATTTGCCACGCAATATTGGTTTTACAGCCAGATCTATGCCCTCGGCCGCACGGGCCGCACCGCGCCAAATATGACGGTTTTTGCCGCATTGCGTGAAGTAGAAGCGTATCAGAAAAATTGGTTAAAAGCCAGTCGCGCCGCGAGAGCTTAATCGCCCTCGCCGGGGTCGGGGCTGAAATATTTGTCGAACTTGCCTTCTACGCCCTTAAACTCATCTGCATCGACAGGCGGTTCACGGCTTGAGGTGATGTTCGGCCATTCCGCGCTATAGGTCGTGTTCAATTCAAGCCATTGCTCAAGACCGTTTTCGGTGTCTGGCAAGATTGCTTCTGCGGGGCATTCCGGTTCGCAGACGCCGCAATCGATGCATTCATTGGGGTTGATCACGAGCATATTGTCGCCTTCATAAAAGCAATCCACCGGACACACTTCAACGCAGTCCATATATTTGCAGCGGATGCAGGCATCGGTAACGACATAAGTCACTTGCGGAATTCTCCCAAAGGCGGCGGCGGACTGACCGTTCTAGTTTTCTGCCTATTGCGAGGTGCGGGGGGAAGTCAACGGCGGAATGCAACTGCCCGTCATATTTTATTCCATAAGTTGATAGCAAAGCTTTACTTCACTCGCGGGACCGCGCCGCAATGGCATGGACAGAAGTTTGAACGTTACAACGGCCGCACCAATGGGCAGCGTCATGACATCGCCGATGGCGATGGGCAGGCTACCCTTTTCCACCCGACGACCGTTGACGCGGATACGCCCGGTTTCCGCCCAATTTTGGGCGAGAGTCCGGCTCTTGGCAAATCGCAGAAAGAACAGAAGTTTGTCGATCCGCAACTTCGCCTGACCCTATAGTTTTAGCCCCTTAAGCGCCGCCAGTTGCAGCGCCAAGGATGATGGTTGGGCGGTTTGCTTTGCGGCAACGGGTGCGCGCTCGGGCTTGGCTGGTGGCTTGTCAGTAGTCTGCGATTTTTGGTGTTGCGGCTTGGCGCGCGGTTGACGCTGTTCGGGCGGGCGCGGCTTTGGAAGGCCTGCCCAGCGCCAATGCGTCAGGGTGATGGCTTGCGGCTCGGCTGCTGGCGGCGCGGCGGCTGGCGGTGCGGCGGCTGGCGGTGCGGCTGCCTCTTGGGCGCTCGCTTCGGGTTCCGCGGGAACCGCCGCCTCTGCATTCTCGAGTTCAGTCGTCCGCGCAACCTCTTCCGCAACAACCTCAATTGCCTCAACCACGGCATCAGGGACCGTCTCAGTTACAACCTCCGGCTCCGGCGCCTTCTCCGCAGGGCGGAAGCCTGCATCCCGCATCAAGGCCTTTAATCCGGCTTCGCTGATGCCCAGCGACGTGGCGAACGCCATGTCCATGCCAAACAGATTACCCTGCCCGCGTGCTTCATGCGCTTTTTTGATAACCCGTTCGGCCAAGTCAATTCGGACATATTCGTCGCCAATCCGGCGATAGCCTGCGTTGCGCGCTTCGGAGGCATTGGCAAAATTCCACGCCTTCAAATGCACGGCGCTTTCGGGCGGAAGTTCGGGCATCGCGCGGTTGTCGCGCGCCGCAAATAATGCTGCACGCCATTTGGCCGCCGCTGGCTTCAGCGCGGCATGGTGATAAATATCGAGTGCGCCAAAGACGATGCCGCCCTTTCGCGCTGCGCCGCGTGCTTCCTTGGGTAATGCCGCAATCGCATCGGCCAAATAATGCCGCCCCGCAATGCCGCCTTCGTCCGCCAATCGCACCGCAAGCGCGCGGACATTGCCATCGATATCTGCTTGCTGGGCGAGTTCCAATAGTCCGACTATGCCGCCCATGGCTTTAGCCAATTGCGCTGCAATCCAGTTTTCGGCGCGGGTCGTAATTTCACGCAACGCATCGCCTTCAAGGCCAGCGACCGCCTTCACCGGCGTAAATGCAGGTTGAAGCAGTGTCCGCCCCTTGGTCAGCGCGCCCAATATTTCGCCCTGCCAGAAAATTGCGGGCTTGCCTTCTCCATCGGCTGCGAGCGAGAATTCGCTGTCCTCTGCCATGCTTACGTCCTTTGCCTTTTGTCTCAAATGTGCTGCCAAATGTCGTTCGGCGGCAGCCAATAACAGCTTACGGTCACTTGCTTTGGCCGCCGGGTCAACCCGAAACGCAAAGCCCTGTAAAGTACCAATATCCTCCCCATCGACCAGAACACGGTTGTCGGCTTGAATGTCCACAGGCAATAAACCAACGTCTTTCGCGCCTTTCCGCAGCAGCATGGATGTGCGTTTATCAACAAATCGCTGGCGCAATGCATCGTGCAACGCGTCCGATAACTTTTCCTCCAATGCGCGTGCGCGTTCCGCCATAGCGGGCGGATTGGTCAACCAATCGCTCCGATGGGAGATATAGGTCCATGTCCGCACCGCCGCGATTCGCGCCGAAAGCGTATCGACATCGCCTTGGATATTGTCGAGCCGCGCGAGTTCACTGGCATAGACACCTTGCGGAATGACACGTTCATTTTGTCCCAGATATTGCCATAAAGACACGACGAAGCGGCTGTGATGCTCCTCGCCCATTTGCCGGAAGTCAGGCAAGCACGCGACCTCCCAAAGCCGGGCAACGTCCAATTGATGGCGGATGAGCGCTTTCACATCGGGCATTTCCGCCAATCGTTTCAGCACCAACAGGTCGATGACCTTCGGCGCAGGTAAAAGCCCCGGACGATTTGGCTTCTTCTCCAAATCCGCGATCAGCGTCGCTATATCGTTAAAACGCGGCTTGGCTTCGCGCCAATATAACCAGTCCAGACGCGGAAAACTGTGCCCTTCAATCGCCAACACTTCTTCCGGCGTGAATTCGCTGCCCTCGCCAGCCAAGGTTCCGAAACTACCATCGCGCTGGTGCCGGCCAGCACGCCCCGCAATTTGCGCCATTTCGGCGACCGTCAGACGGCGGCGGCGCGAACCGTCGAATTTGGACAGGCTGACGAATGCGACATGCGCGACATCAAGGTTCAACCCCATACCAATGGCGTCGGTCGCGACAAGATAATCCACCTCGCCCGATTGAAACATCGCGACTTGGGCATTTCGGGTACGCGGCGACAGTGCACCCATCACCACCGCCGCCCCACCACGCATCCGGCGCAATGTTTCGGCGACCGCATAAACCTGTTGTATGGAGAAAGCGACGATCGCTGACCGTTTGGGCAAACGCGACAGCTTCTTCGCGCCAGCATAGCTCAACGTCGAAAAACGCGGACGGGAGATGATTTCAGCATCGGGCAGCAACGCGCGGATAATCGGGCGGAGACTTTCCGACCCCAGGATCATCGTTTCCTCCCGCCCGCGCGCATGCAATATCCGGTCAGTAAAAATATGCCCACGTTCGGGGTCAGCACCCAATTGCGCTTCGTCTATCGCGACGAAGGCAAAGTCCTTCTGAATGGGCATGCTTTCAACGGTGCAGCAATACCAGCGGGCTTGCGGCGGTTCAATCCGCTCTTCACCCGTGATTAAGGCAACATTCTGCACGCCCTTCATGGCGACAACGCGGTCGTAAATTTCCCGCGCCAGCAAGCGCAGCGGAAACCCGATCATCCCGCTGGAATGCGCGCACATCCGTTCGACAGCAAGATGCGTCTTACCCGTATTGGTTGGACCTAAAATGGCCGTGAGGGCGGAACGAACTGAGGGCAAATTTAATTCAGTTGGCCATCAAAGCTGCGGCGAGTTCCTTCAATGGCACGTCGGTATTGGCCAATTGTTGCACCATGGGCGACAGGCCTTCGGTCACGAACAAGCGGCCTTGAACATAATCCTTAGTCGCATTGACGCAGTCGAGCGCAATGACTTTACCGGCCTTCAGATAGACTACAGAGAAGCTGCGGGTGTTAGGGTCTCCGCGCAGTACCGTGAAATCATAACCCGCGCTGATGCCTACCGTTTGCAGGCGCAAATCATATTGGTTGGACCAGAACCATGGCACCGCATGATATTGCGTCACCGCACCAGTCAGGCTTTTGGCCACGGCATTCGCCATATCATTGGCGTTCTGCACCGATTCAACGCGCATGATGTTGCCGCCTGCAAAATCATTGGCATGGGCCGCGCAGTCGCCAATGGCGTAGATGTCAGGCAAGGACGTCCGGCAATAGGCATCGACATCAACTCCGGCCCCACCCGACGCGCCAGCGTTCAGCAAGGGCGCGACAGCAGGGATGATACCGATGCCGACAATCACCATTTGGGCGGGGATCACTGCCCCATCGGCCAGACGCACACCGGTGACAAAATCATCGCCCTGTATGCCACATATTTCAACACCGAGGCGCACATCGACACCATGCGCGCGATGTTGCGCCTCATAAAAGCGCGATAGAGGCTCGCCAGTAACCCGTGCCAACACACGGTCCATCGCCTCCAGCACAGTGACTTTCTTGCCCATTTTGCGGAGCACGGCAGCCGCCTCAAGTCCGATATATCCGCCACCTACAATTGCAATGTCAGCGACCTCGTCGAGACCGTCGAGCATCCCGTCCACATCAGCGCGCGTGCGTACAACGTGCATCCCAGGCAGATTGCCGCCCTCAACGGGCAATGGCCGCGGACTGCCGCCAGTCGCCCAGATCATGTTCCCATAAGAAATGGTCGCCCCGTCAGACAGTATCACCTTATGGGCAGATGGATCGACCACCTCCACACGCAATCCCAACATCATATCGACGCCACGTTCCGCCCAAAAAGCCGCCGGCCGGATCATAATGCGTTCAAACGCTTTATCGCCCGCGAAATAGTCTTTCGACAAAGGCGGGCGCTCATAGGGATATTCAGGCTCAGCGTTCACTACGCCAATGCTACCTTCATATTTGGCCTGCCGTAACGCAATCGCGGCCTGCGCGCCGCCGTGGCCGCCGCCGACAATAAGAATATCATAATGCATCATTGCAGATTCGCTCGGTTAACAAACATTGGATGTGCGGTAAGCAAAAGGTCGCCCACTGGCTAGTCCTATGCTTGCGGCGCATGCAATTAACTGGCAGAGCAAGGCCATGACAAGCATGACCTTAGACTTTGCCCTTGGCGAAAATGCCGACATGATCCGCGAAACGACGAAGCGTTTCGCAACCGACAAAATCGCGCCGCTCGCGGCCAAAATTGACGCGGATGACTGGTTCCCGCGGGATGCGCTTTGGCCCGCCATGGGCGAACTCGGTTTGCATGGAATTACTGTTGATGCGGCCGATGGCGGCCTTGGCTTTGGCTATTTGGAGCATGTTGTCGCGGTCGAAGAAGTCAGCCGTGCCTCTGCCTCTATTGGCCTGTCCTACGGCGCGCATTCCAACCTATGTGTCAATCAGATCGCGCGCTGGGCCACGCTAGAGCAAAAGGCGAAATATCTGCCAAAGCTTATTTCCGGTGAACATGTAGGCAGCCTTGCCATGTCGGAAGCGGACGCTGGTTCGGACGTTGTGTCGATGAAGCTGAAGGCGGAAGCGGTTCAAGGCGGCTATATCCTGAACGGCACCAAATATTGGATCACCAACGCGCCTTACGCCGACACTTTGGTTGTCTATGCCAAGACAGTGCCCGAAGCGGCGTCACGTGGCATCACCGCGTTTCTGGTTGAAAAAGGCATAGAGGGTTTTACCATTGGCCAGAAAATCGATAAAGTCGGGATGCGCGGATCGCCGACTGCGGAGCTCGTGTTCAACGACTGTTTCGTGTCCGAAGAACAGATGATGGGCCCGCTGCATGGCGGCGTTGGCGTATTGATGTCCGGCCTGGATTACGAACGCGTCGTACTCGCCGGACTTCAGCTTGGCGTGATGCAAGCCTGCCTCGACGTCGTTTTGCCCTATGTTCGCGAACGCAGGCAATTCGGTAAGCCCATTGGCAGTTTTCAGCTTATGCAGGCGAAGGTCGCCGACATGTATGTCGCGCTCAATTCTGCCCGCAGCTATGTCTACAATGTCGCGCGGGCATGTGACGCGGGGCAGACCACGCGTTTTGATGCGGCAGGCGCAATCCTGCTGGCCAGCGAAAGCGCAGTGAAGGTCGCTGGCGAAGCCATTCAGGCCCTTGGCGGCGCTGGCTATACCAAGGATTGGCCCGTCGAGCGGTATTGGCGCGATGCAAAATTGCTCGACATTGGTGCGGGCACAAATGAAATTCGGCGGATGCTGATTGGCCGGGAGCTGATCGGAGCGACTGCATGAGCGCGTTGGTCGGCAACCTTATATGACGGCGCGTCCTGTCCTGGGGATCATCGCCTGCAACCGCATAGTCGGCAGCGAAGTCGCCCAAGCCGTTATGAACCGCTATATTCGCGCAGCCATGACCTATGCCGATGTTGCGGCGCTGATTATCCCATCCTTGCCCGACCTTATGACCGCCGCAGAGGTAGCGCCGCGTATTGACGGCATATTGCTAACGGGAAGCCCGTCGAACGTTGCAACGCGGCTTTATGGCGAAGAGGGCGGCGATGGGCCCAATGATGATGCCCGCGACGAAATCGCCATATCGATGGTGCACCGCATGATCGATGCGCAAAAGCCGGTATTCGGCATTTGCCGTGGCTTTCAGGAAATCAACGTCGCTTTGGGCGGCACGCTCCGCCGTGACACCAGCGCGAGCGATACGCTTTTGCGTCATCATGCGCCGGACGATGTCGGGTTTGACGCAATGTTTGACCATCGCCATGCCGTTGGCCTGACCGATGGCGGTATTTTGGCGGACGCATATGGCAAAGGCGCATTGGACGTAAACTCGGTCCATTATCAGGGCATTGCAAAACTAGCCGACGGCCTAAATGTCGAAGCCCGCGCGCCCGACGGCTTGGTCGAGGCCTATAGCGCACGGCCGAATGGCGCGCCCTTGATCGCGGTGCAATGGCACCCCGAATGGGGAACAGAAAATGACCTAGATTCGCAAATCTATTTCCACCTTTTAGGAAAAGCGTTAAGAGGTGAATTGTGAACAACAAAGTGACCCGATATAATCGCTATCAAGCGCGGATTGGCTTTTCGCCCTGATCCAGATTTGGGCGCTGCCTATCGCTCCCCTCCCGCAAGCGGGAGGGGCTGGGGGTGGGCCTGCTACGGCTAAGTTAAATAGCTCGCCTGCGGCTCGCACCCTCCCCTAACCCCTCCCGCCTGCGGGAGGGGAATATTCAGGAGACCTTTTCATGCCACGCAATTACGACATCGCCGAACTTCGCCGTTTGGACATCGCCCACCATTTGCCCGCACAAGCCGACTGGCAAGAGATTGAAGATCTGGGCGGAAGCCGGATCATCACCCATGCCGAAGGCTGCTACATTCACGATGGCGAAGGCAACCGCATTTTGGACGGCATGGCTGGTCTGTGGTGCGTCAATGTCGGCTATGGTCGCGACGAATTGGCTGACGTCGCGCGTGACCAGATGCGTGAGCTGCCTTATTATAACAGCTTCTTCAAAACCGCGAATGCGCCAGCCATCATGCTGGCCGACAAGATTGCGAGCCTGACGGGCGGACGTCTGCCGCATGTATTTTTCAACAGCTCCGGCTCCGAAGCCAATGACACCATATTGCGCATGGTGCGCCATTATTGGCAGGTAAAGGGCGAGCACAGCCGCACCATCATCATCAGCCGCCACAATGCCTATCATGGTTCCACCGTAGCTGGCGTCAGCATGGGCGGGATGAAGGCGATGCATGACCAAGGCTTCCCCGCGCCGGGCATATTGCCGATGGCTGGCATCGAACATGTGCGTCAGCCTTATTATTACAACGAAGGCCGCGACATGACGCCTGAGGATTTCGGCACAGCATGCGCACAAGCCATTGAAGACAAGATATTAGAGGTCGGTCCTGAAAACGTCGCAGCCTTCATTGGTGAGCCTGTACAAGGTGCCGGTGGCGTCATCATCCCGCCCGCCAATTATTGGCCGCAGGTTGAGGCAATTTGCCGCAAATATGGCATATTATTGGTCTGTGATGAGGTCATTTGCGGCTTTGGCCGCACTGGCAATATGTGGGGCCACGAAACCATGGGTATTCAGCCCGACATCATCGCCATGGCGAAGGGGCTTTCGTCGGGTTATCTGCCCATCTCTGCCGTGGCGGTCAGCGCGGACATCATCAAGGTGATGAAAACCGGCGGCGATTTCGTCCATGGCTATACCTATTCGGGGCATCCGGTGGCGTCGGCTGTTGCCTTGCGCAATATCGAGATATTGGAGCGCGAAGCCCTAGTTGACAAGGTCCGCAATGAAACCGGGCCCTATCTGGCAAAGGCGCTCGCGCCATTGCGCGACCATCCTTTGGTCGGTGAGGCGCGCTCCATCGGCTTGCTTGGCGCAATCGAGATTGTGGCGGACAAGGCAACCGGCGCCCGCTTTGGCGGCGCAGAGGGCACCGCAGGGCCAATGGTGCGCGACATCTGCATCCGCAACGGCCTGATGGTGCGCGGCATCCGCGACAGCATCGTCATGTGCCCGCCATTGATCATCACCCCTGCACAAATTGACGAGCTTGTCGGGATTATCCACAAGTCGCTTGATGAGGCCGAGCCGAAATTGCGGGCGATTGGATAAGGGGGCATAAAAAACCGCAGCCCTGAGCCACCAGCGCAAGGCGCTGGTGAAGGTCGAAGGGCGTCTCTCAGATGCAGCGCGACATTGTGAGGCGTGCTTCGAGAGGTTCAGCACTACGGTTTCTTCTACCTAGACAAAGCCCGTTCAACCCTTACCAAAGGCAACCATGACATCACCAACATTAAAGCGCGCGTTAATCACGGCAGCCCTCACCCGCGCCCTGCTCCTGCAATTTGCACCGGCGTAGGCCGCCGCGCCCGTCGCGGCAAAACCAAAGCCGCCAGTGCTTACCTGCGCTGTCAAAACACCGGAGGGCCTGTCCTATACCGTCATCAAGCCGGGCAAGGGCGAGCGGCCAATCGCCGAGTCCAATGTCACCGTGAATTACAAGGGCATGCTGACAGCAGACGGCAGCGAATTTGATTCCGGCCAAGGTGCCCAATTCCCCGTTGGCGGCGTCATTCCCGGCTTTGCCCAAGGCCTGCAACTGATGCAAGCCGGCGGCAGCTATCGCCTCTGTATCCCTGCGGTGCTCGGCTATGGCGCGGCTGGCACTGGCCCAATTCCGCCCAATGCCGATTTGGTGTTTGAGGTTGACCTGCTGTCCTTCATCAACCCGCCACCAAAACCAGTCATTCCGGTCGCTGAACGCAGTTGCACACAATCCACCACGACGGGCCTCGGCTTTAAAATCCTGAAAGCTGCCGCTGGTAAAAAGCCAGCCGATGGCGACATGGCGCTTGTCGACTTCACCATCTTTGACACCTCGACTGGCGTAGTGCAGCAAAAAAGCGAATGGGAAAAGATCCCGTTGAGCCAAGCATCGCCGATTTTTCGAGAAAGCCTGAACATGATTTCGATAGGTTCAACTTACCGTTTCTGTATGCCTAAAACCTTAGACGGATCACCAGACAGCAATATCATCGTCACGTTAATTGACCTCAGGCCAGCGCCGAGGGAGACAATACAGAACTAGCCCTCTAGCTCAACAAAACAACAGGACTGTCGGCGCGCCAGTGCATGCTGACCTTGTCATCCCAGGTGAAGTCTTCCTGGTCATGGCGCGAGAGGTTGGGGCGGCTGACGCGGATGATTTGGCCGCCCTCAAGTTGAATATCATATAAAGTGACATCGCCAAGATAGCTCATGCCCTTAATCGTACCGCGCGCGAGATTGTGGCCGTCGGGTGCGTCTTGGGCAGCGGCGCGGACGGCTTTGCCTTCGCCGGGAACGTGCAGGTAAATTTTTTCAGGGCGAAGCGCGATCCACACATTTGCCCCATGGGGGCCTGTAACACCGTGGTTCAGGTAAACCTTACCAAGGCCCGGACAATCAACGGCAGCCTTATCGGGTTCGTCCAGCGTCAGCGTGCCTTCAAATATGTTTACCGAACCCACAAAGTCCGCCACGAACCGATTGGCGGGATATTCGTAAAGGTCCGATGGTGGCGCGAGCTGTGCAACTTCACCTTTGTTGATTACCGCAACGCGGCTTGCCATCGACAGCGCCTCGTCTTGATCATGGGTGACGGTAACGAAGGTAATACCAATCTTGTTCTGCAAATCCGCCAGTTCAAATTGCATTTGCGCGCGCAATTTCGCGTCGAGCGCCGAGAGCGGCTCATCAAGCAACAATACCTTGGGCCGCATGACCAAGCTGCGTGCGAGCGCAACCCGCTGCCGCTGCCCACCTGACATTTGGTCGGGCATCCGGTCTTCAAAGCCGCCGAGTTTTACCAGTTCAAGCGCTTCGGAAACACGGTCGCGAATCTCGCCTTTCGATACGCCCGATATGCGCAGGCCGTAGCCCACATTATCCGTCACGTTCATATGCGGAAACACGGCGTAGCTTTGGAACACCATGTTCACGGGCCGCTTGTTTGGCGGAACAAGACTCATATCCTGTCCATCAATCACGATCTGCCCCTCAGTCGGCAATTCAAACCCCGCGATCATCCGCAACAAAGTCGTCTTGCCGCAGCCCGAGGGCCCAAGCAGAACGAAGAATTCGCCTGCGCGAATATCAAGACTGACATTGTCGACCGCCGTCACCTTGCCAAAGCGTTTGGACACGTTGCGGATTTGAATGATGGGCTGTTTGGTTTCGGTCATATCAATATTCCAACTAAGTCGGTTCGTGTCGGGTATAGGCGCGCATCTCAATGGGCGTCCGATATGCCCTTCACGCCCTGATATTTCAGCGCGATGAAGGTCAGGGCGACAGTGAGAACGATGAGGATGGTCGACGCGGCGTTAACCTCTGGCGTGACCGAAAAGCGGACCATTGAATAGACCTTTACAGGAAAGGTAATGGTGTCGGGACCGCTGGTGAAAAAGGTGATGACGAAATCATCAAGGCTGAGCGTGAAGGCGAGCAACGCGCCTGCAACTAAAGACGGCTTTAGGTGCGGCAGCAGGACATCGCGAAACGCCTGCCACTCGGTTGCGCCAAGGTCCTTTGCCGCCTCTTCCTCTTCCTTGTTAAAACTCGCCAACCGCGCGCGCACGACCATGGCGACAAAAGGAAAACAGAAAGTGATGTGCGCGATAGTGATGGCAGAAAGGTTTAATGGCCATGGCAGGTCGGATGGCCAGTCAACCTTGGCGAAAAAGATCAAAAACGCCACGCCCAAGCATATTTCGGGGACGATGATCGGCAAGGACATGGTGCCTTCGACCAGCCCCTTGAAAGGAAAACGAAAGCGCCAGAGCATGACCGCGGCCAACGCGCCAATGACTAAGCTGACGATCGTCGCGAAGAACGCGATGGTGAGCGAATTGACCATCGCCTCGACCAAGCTATCATTATTGAGCGCCTTTTCATAATATTTGAGCGTAAAACCTTTCCACATCACGTTGCGCTTGCTGTCATTGAAGCTGAAAATCATCAGGACGATGAGCGGCGCATAGAGGAACAGTATGGTCAGCCCAACCCAACTGCGCATCCAAAGCTTGCGGGTATATTCAAGCGGGGCGATGGCGGTGCGGTTAAACATCAGCCAGCCTCTTTCACTTTGCTCGACCGCATCGATTGCAGCGCGATCAAAATGAACATTGCGTAGATCAACAGGAAGGACAAAGCCGCGCCAAACGGCCAGTCATTGGCGCGCTTGAACTGCCGTTCGATCACATTAGCAATCATCTGGCTATCGGTGCCACCCATCAGGTCCGGCGTCAGATACGCCCCCAATGCAGGGATGAGCGTGATCATAACGCCGGCAACAATTCCGGGTGCCGCGAGTGGGACTACGACTTGAATGAAGGTTTTGAAATGGCCTGCACCCAAATCAAGGCTCGCCTCTATCAGGCTTTTGTCCAGCCGGTCGAGCGCCGAATACAACGGCAACACCATGAAGGGCAGATGCACATAGACCAGCCCCAATACGACCGCAAAATTATTGTAGAGCAGTTGCACAGGCGTCCAAGCCTCAAGCGGTTGCATCCCCACCAATGTGCGCAACCAGCTTGCGCCTTCCCACAGCCCGCCCAGCCCCTTATTCATATAGCCATTGGTGCCCATCAACGCCATCAGCGCATAAGTACGGATCAACAGGTTGGTCCAAAAAGGCAGCATGATGCCCAGCAGCAGCCAAGGCCGCCATTTCGGCGCAGCAAAGGTAATTGCCATTGCCACCGGAAAACCAATGATGAGGCAAATCAATGTGGTGAGCGCAGCCACCGCAAAGCTTTTCAGGAAGATCGAAAGATACAACCACTCAATCGCGCGTTTGTAATTGTCGAGCGTGCCAGAAATATCAATGTCGGCTTGACCAGCATTCTGTCCAAAGCTGTAGAGCCAGACGATGGTCATGGGCGCGATGAAGAACAGGGTAAGCCAGAACACCGGTGCCGAGGCAACGGCGGCAAAAGGCTTCTTCTGGCTTTTCCAGTCCTGCAACGGCCCTGACATCAATTATGCCGCCCGAACGCGGGTAAACGCCTCCTCATATTTCGGCTGCAGCTCTGCATTAAATTTGGCATATTCGCATTTCGCCAGAACAGCGGCAGGAGGGAAAATGACCTGATTATTTTTATAATCATCGGGCATCAACGCCTTTGCTGCGTCATTAGGTGTTGGGTAAAGGATTGTCTCGGTTATCTTCTTACCCGCTTCGGCATCCAGCAAATAGTTGATGAAAGCATGGGCATTTTTCGGATGCGGCGCACCCTTTGGAATGCACAGATTATCGGAATTTAGCTGGCTGCCTTCCTTGGGAATGACAAAGCCGATGTCGGGGTCTTCCACCATCACTTGCGCAATGTCGCCATTATATTCAAGGACAAGATCGACCTCACCCTTCAGCAACAGATCCTGCCCATTGTCTTCATGGAAGGATTTAATGTTCGGCTTTTGCTTGATCATCATCGCTTCAATCATTTTGATATCAGCGTCGGTAAGGTCATTGACCGATTTACCCAGATATTTGCCATAGAGCCGGAACATGTCGCCCGCCTCAGACAGCACGGCAATGCGGCCCTTATACTCGTCACTGTCAAACAGGACTTTCCAGCTATCGGGAACCAACTTCACCTTTGACTTGCGATACCCAATGCCAAGCGCCAGCCATGTGTAAGGCATAGAATATTTGCGCGCAGGATCATATAGCACATCTTGATAATCAGGCGCAATGTTCTTGAAATTGGGGATCTGCGCCTTGTCGAGTTCAACCAGCATATCCGCTGCGGCCATGCGCTCAACAAAGTCATTCGACGGCACGATGACGTCATAGCCTTGGTTGCCCGCGCGCAGCTTGGCAAATAATTCGTCGTTGCTGGCGAACAAAGTCATGTTCACGTCAACGCCGGCGCTGTCCTTGTAATCTTCCAACGTGGTCTCACCAATATAGGTGTCCCAGTTATAAAAGTTCAGCTTGGCCTCTTCGCCATTGGCAAGCTTTGCCGCCTCTTTCTCGCCAC
This sequence comes from Sphingorhabdus sp. EL138, assembly GCF_945882965.1. Lineage (GTDB taxonomy): Bacteria > Pseudomonadota > Alphaproteobacteria > Sphingomonadales > Sphingomonadaceae > Sphingorhabdus_B. The sequence goes on along the minus strand of NZ_CAMCWY010000001.1, from coordinate 81,059 downwards.
ATCCAGCAAGCGCACCGGTCAGCGAGAAGCCAACCGCCGCAACGCCCATGCCTTTCAGCATAGCGCGCCGATTGCTACCTGCGTACAAAAAGGTCTTAAAATCCATGGCTAATCTCCCTCTGAGGCCCCGTCTGTGAGGCCGTCATGCTGGACTAATATCCAGACTTAGAAAAGCCCCTTTTTTCAACATGTCGCAGCGTAATTTAGTTGCGATGGTTCGCAATTATTTTGCACCGCAACATAATTATTTGGCGCGCGCCATAGCCTCTGAATCGACCGCCGCTTGAACAGCCTTGTAAAAAGCTTCCCGCTGCACACCGACCGTGTTGGGGTCAGTTGCCTTGGGCCAGTTACTGTTCGATGCGATCACAAGGTTACGCTTGGGGTCAATGAAGATGCCTTGGCCGAAAATGCCTTGGGCGGCATAACTGCCGTCGTCATAGGTCCACCATTGATAGCCATAGCCCTTACCAGGCATATCAATGTCCGCTTGCTTGCTCGTCGCTGGCGCGATCCAGTTGTCGGGCAAGATGCTTGCGCCGTTGACCTTCGCTCCGCCCAGCATGAACACGCCAAAACGTGCATAATCGCGCGTCGATGCCTGAATGCAGCAACCGCTAATCTCGTGCCCGGTCGCCCCCAGCAGCCAGCTTGCGTCCTGCTCCATACCAAATGGTGCCCATAATTTTTCGGACAGATACGCGGACAAGGTTTTCTTTGTGGCGGAGCTGACCAACACGCCAATCAAATTGGTTTCACCGGTTTTATAGACCCATTTTGTACCAGCTGGGGCCTCACGCGGCAATTTGCGCATGTAGCTGACGGTCACGTCCATGCCATTTTCGGCCTTATGCGTGTTGAACAAAGCGACGTCGGACTTGGGGTCCTCATAATCCTCATTCCATTTGACGCCGGACGTCATCGTGAGCAATTGTTTGATGGTTACGTCATCATAAGCCGAGCCCTTCAGATCAGGGATATAGGCCGAAACCTTGTCATCAATTCTTTTGATATAGCCGTCTTTTATCGCCGCACCGACCAAGGTCGAGGTGAAGGATTTCGCGACAGAAAAGCTCGTCCATTTACCCTCTGCGCCAAAATCGAGACCATATTTTTCCATCCGCACTTTGCCATCTTGGATGATGACCAACCCGGCGGTGCGTTGCGCCTTCATATAGGCATCGACATCCGTTACGATCGTCAACGGCGCGCCCTTGGGCAAAGGATACACCTCGTCCCCTTTCGCAATCACATTGGCCTTAGCAAGGATGGGGATGCGATCCATGGTACGAAACGCGGCGTCGCGTTGCTCTACGCTCCAGAACAGCACGTTAGCGTCCGTCGGCAGGCTGTACAGGAGCGCTTTCATATCCTTGTCCGCACTGACCCAGAAACCGCCTGCTGCCGATGCTATGACCAGCAAAAACCCGAATATCCATTTTTTCATCCTGCTCCCCCAAATTTTATCTTTTGATCAAAGTGACCAGCGCAACATTGATGCTGACGCGCTTGGCTCTACTTCTGCAATACATCAGATAATAGCGGCAAAGCGAAGTAAATTTATCGCCAAAGCCGGTTGGTAAAATTCATTGTGCGAACGACTGCAGTCATTGCGAAAGACCACAGCGCGCCTTATGTACTTAATACACGCCGCCTAAAGGCGGGATTTCTAGGCATTATGCCAAGTGGAGGAGTTCGTTAGATGCGTAAAACATTTTTGAAATTTCTTCTGGTGCCGGTTGCTGCGGCGACCCTAGCCGGATGTGGAATTAACAGCGTTCCGACGGCTGAAGAAAATGCCAAGGCGAAATGGGCCGATGTGCAAGCCGCGTTTCAAGAGCGCGCGAACCTCATTCCCAACCTAGCCAATATTGTTAAAAGCGCAGCAGCGCAGGAAAACAAGACGCTGACCGAAGTCATACGGGCGCGTGCGCAAGCCACCTCGCCCAACATCCAGGTTAACCCTGACGACTTAAGCAATCCTGCAAAGATGGCAGCGTTTCAGGCGGCACAGAATCAATTGTCGGGCAGCCTGTCGCGCCTGCTGGTTTCGGTCGAGCAATATCCTCAGTTAAGAAGCCAGGAAGGCTATTTGAAATTGCAGGACCAGTTGGAGGGTCAGGAAAACCGGGTGCGGATTACGCTGCGTGATTATAATGAAGCGGTGCGCGGCTATAACACCACCATTCGGACATTCCCCGATATCATTGGCGCAAAGGTCATCCATGGCGCAAAGCCGATGGTTCCGTATCAAGCCACAACACAAGGTGCCGAGACCGCACCAACGCTAGATATGGCACCCGCGGCCTAAGGCCAATTTGGGGAATTGAACATGAATAAGGCCCTTGGCCTCATGATTGCGCTGCTACTGGCCCTCACCGGCCAAGCAGCAGTTGCGCAGGATTTTCCGAAGCTGACGGGCCGTGTGGTGGATCAGGCGGACCTGCTTGACCCACAGCAAGAGGCCGCGCTCACGGCGAAGCTGGCGGGGCTGGAAACCCGCACAAAGCGTCAGTTGGTGGTAACAACGCTGAGCAGCCTAGAAGGATATGAGATATCCGATTATGGCTACCGGCTTGGCCGCACATGGGCACTGGGTCAGGATGGCAAAGGCGAGACCGAGAAGGACAATGGCGCTATCCTGATCATTGCGCCTAAAGAACGCAAAATGCGGATTGAGGTGGGCTATGGCCTTGAGCCATTTCTAACCGACGGTCTATCCTCCAGCATCATTCGCAACGACATCACGCCACGGTTCAAGGAAGGTGATTTTGCAGGCGGTATCAATGCGGGCGTCGATCGCATAGTTACACAGTTGGAGCTACCCGCCGATGAAGCCGCCAAGATAGCCAGAGCAGCGCAGGAACCGCGCGGGCGCGATGAGGGCGTTCCTTTTGGCGCGATCATATTTGTTCTGTTCCTGATCTTCTTCGTATTCTTACCCATGTTCCGTTCCTCCAATGGTAGCGGTCGCAAGCACCGGCGCGGCGGCATGGGTCCCGTGATTATCTGGGGCGGCGGTGGCGGCTTTGGCGGCGGTGGCGGCGGAGTTGGCGGTGGCGGATTTGGAGGCGGTGGCGGCAGCTTCGGTGGCGGCGGTGCGTCGGGTGGCTGGTAGGAACGTTTGATATGAACATACGTAAAATAAGCCAAATGAGCGCAGCTGACCATGTGCTGGTAACAGCCGCAGTCGCCGATGCCGAACGGCACACAAGCGGCGAAATCGTTACGATTGTAACGGACCTTTCGGACCATTATGACGATATTGCAATGGCCTGGGCAAGCGCAGTCGCGTTCCTTGCGCTGATAAGCTACGCGACCTTTCCTGAATTTTACATCGGTCTGATTACCCGTCTGTCGGGTGGTTGGGGTCATGAATATACGACCGGTGAATATGTCGCCTTGTTGGTGACCGCCGTTGCGTTGAAATGGGTCGGAACTTGGTTGATCCTGAAATGGACACCCTTGCGCATGGCGCTCACGCCCAAAGCCACGAAACTGGCCCGCGTGCGCAGCCGCGCCATCAGCCTGTTTAAGGTTGGAACGGAATCAAAGACGGAGGCCCGAACCGGCGTTTTATTATATCTTTCGATGAAAGAGCATCGCGCGGAAATCGTCGCGGATGAAGCCATCGCGTCCAAGGTTGCACCGGAAGTTTGGGGTGACGCGATGGTTGCGTTGCTGGATCAGGTGAAGGCGGGAAACCCCGGCGCTGGTGTTGCCGCAGCAGTCGCGCAAATGGGCGTTGTTTTGGCCGAAAATTTCCCCAAGGGCAGTGAAAATCCTAACGAACTACCCGACAGGCTCATAGAATTATGATCGAACAAGACGATGTGGAAACCGTGATGTGGCAAGGGCGCTTCATCACGGCGAAGACACGCGGAAAATGGGAATATGTCAGCCGTGCGCGCGGCATTAAGGCCGCGGTGATCCTTGCGATGGAGGATGATCATGTCCTGCTCGTCGAACAATATCGCGTCCCGCTTGGCGCGCGTTGCATTGAACTACCCGCTGGCCTGATTGGTGACCATGAAGAGGGCGAAGACACATTAGTGTCCGCTGCCCGAGAACTTGAGGAAGAAACCGGCTATCGCGCCGACCATTTGGAGATCGTTGGCGCGTTTTTCTCGTCACCGGGCATGGTTAGCGAAAGCTTCTCACTCGTGCGCGCACGCGGCTTGACAAAAGTAAGTGAAGGCGGCGGTGTTGACGGCGAGAATATCATCGTCCACCGCGTTGCCTTGGCCGACTTGCCACATTTTGTTCAGGAAAAGCGTGCCGAAGGCTGCGTCATGGACGTCAAGCTGCTGATGCTGCCCGGAATGATCGCTTAACGGAAATTATCCGCATAGGCCTGCAGCTTTAGCGTTTTCGGCGGCGTTGGGATGAAGGTTGCGACAATGCCCTTTTTCTCAGCATAAGCGCGCGCCGCGTGCAGGCTTGGAAAAGTCAGTTGCACCTGAGCTTGCGTATCGCCTGAGCCTGCCCAACCCATCAGCGGGTCTGCTTTGCGCGGTTCTGCCTGCGCATGTTCCAGCACCCATTCGCGGCGGCCACTGCCCGATTGCATGGCATTTTTGGGGCGCTGAAAGATACGGGCGGACATATTGTATTTCCTGATGGTTATTTCGTCTCCGCCTTGCCCGAACAGCATCTGGGTCGTCAAGCGTTGCGGGGCGTATCGCGCGCTTGTGCTTTTTTGGTCTTGAGACTGGCGATGCTTTCCCACGGCGCGTCGGGCCAGTTATGCTTGGGATAACGCCCGCGCATTTCCTTGGCCACGTCCCGCCAGCTTCCGCGCCAAAATTCGGGCAGGTTGCGCGTGGTCTGAATAGGACGGCCAGCAGGCGAGGTTAGGCTGAGAACGAGTGGTATGCGGTCAACGCCCACCAACGGGTGCATATCAAGCCCGAACAGAGCCTGCACGCGCAATTCGACGGTTGGGCCAGCTTCGGCGGCATAATCGATACTATGCTCGGTTCCGGCGGGGCTTTTGAACGAAGCGGGCGCGATTTGGTCAATACGGGCCCGCACGTCCCAACCAAGCATATTGTCGAGTGCTTGCGCCAAGGCCGACGGCGCGACATCACGCAAGCGGCTCACCTTGCCAAGCAAGGGCACAAGCCATTTTTCCGCGCTGTGCGCCAAAGCATCGTCGCTGAGCGTGGCAATACCGGCGAACAGCGCGCGTTCCCGAAGCGCGCGAGCCGAACCCGACCAAGGCAGTATGTCGATCCCGATATCGCACACAGCGGCTAACAAAGCGTTGGCAACCGCCTGCGGGTTGGGTTTCTCAACGCGTCCCTCGCTAATTACAATCGCGCCAAGCCGCCGCTGCACGCGTGCCTCCACGCGGTCAGCATTTTTGTCGTAGGACAATATCTCCTGACTGACGATTCGATGCGCAAATCGGCCTATGATTTCCGGCTCGGTCAGCGCCGCCGCCGACAATATACGTGCGCCCGACGCCGCGCCTTGCACATCGGCCACAGCAAGCCATTCCGCCCGTGCGAGAGGCGACGCGGCGTCAAGCTGAAGCCCGCGACCCATGGCGCTGATCCATTTCTCGCCCTTGGGATCGCGACGTTTCGCTATTCGCTCAGGAAATGCTGTGGCGATCAGGCCGCCGATGCTCAAGGGATCGACCCCGCCATTACCATTACACAGACGCCCAATGCGTAGCGCCAGCTTGCGTGCGGCTTCTGCCTTTGGCCCACGTTCCCGCACGAAGCGTTCATAGCGTGCGTCAATATCCTCACTTTGCCCACCCAGACCGCGCTCTTGCAACAGGACCGCCAACATCGCTGCGTCCTGCGCTTGCCCACTAAGGGCAGCGGTCACGACCATATGCGCAAGGTTCGGAGGTAAAGGCAGGTTGGCAAGCGTGGTTCCGTGGACCGTAATCCGTCCCTGCGCGTCCAATGCGTCCATCGAGTTCAACAGCTTACGCGCTTGCTGCACGGCGGCGGTGGGTGGCAAATCAAGCCAGCGCAGGCTAGCCGGGTCATTCTCGCCCCAGCGCGCACAATCGAGCAACACAGGCGCAAGGTCACTCTCGAGAATCTCGGGTGGGTCGAATGGCGGCAGGCCCCCATTGCCCGCCTCCTCCCACAGCCGATAGGCAACCCCTGCCTGTTGGCGCGCGGCACGCCCGGCGCGCTGTGTTGCGGCGGACAGGCTTGCGCGCTCGGTGACTAACCGCGTGACGCCAGCCGCTTGGTCAAAGCGGGCGCGCCGTGCAAGGCCACTGTCGACCACGACACGCACCCCATCGATGGTTAGGCTGGTCTCGGCAATGTTTGTGGCGAAAATGACCTTGCGGCGGCCTTGCGCATCACGGCGGACCGCAAGTCTCTGGGCCACTGGGTCAATCTGCCCATGCAGCCTGTGCACAACGATATCGGGCCCGCAATCGCCCAATGCGTCAAAGGCGCGGTCGATCTCACGTACGCCGGGCAGAAATGCCAATATATCGCCCTGCTGCTCCGACAGCGCTTGGCGCAATATGCGCACAATATCGGTTTCAATCGGCAGTTCAGTCCTGCGGCCGACATACAGATATTCCAAAGGCCATCTTTTGCCTTCGCTTTCCAGTACAGGCGCGTTGTCCATCAATGTTGAGAAACGCGCCCCATCCAAAGTCGCGGACATCGCCAGCAAGCGCAGATCAGGCCGGAAAGCGGCCTGCGCCTCAAGCGCCAGCGCGAGGCCGAAATCGCTATCGATGCTGCGTTCGTGGACTTCGTCAAACAGCACAGCCGAGACACCCGATAATTCGGGGTCGCCGATGATCCGGTTGCGGAAAATTCCCTCGGTCATCACCAATATGCGTGTGTTGGGGCCAACTTTGCTATCAAGCCGTGTCGCGTATCCAACCCGTCCGCCGACCGTTTCGTCCAAGTTTTCGGCGATACGTTCCGCCGCCATGCGCGCGGCCAAGCGGCGCGGTGACAGCAGAAGGATTTGGCCGTTGCAATAAGGCTCATCCAATAAAGCAGGCGCAACCATACTGGTTTTACCCGCGCCCGGCGGGGCGATAAGAACGGCGTTGGGCACCGCGCGCAACGATGCCAGCAAATCAGGCATAACCGCCATGACAGGCAATGCTTCGGTCATGTTAAGCGCGGACGGCACCGCTTCATCCGTCAATATGCGCGGGCTATTGCGAACTTCACTGCCTCAGTCAGCGCAGATTTGGCTTCGCCTGCGGGGAAATGCGCAATCGCATCTATTGCACGCTGACCATAATGCCGCGCCCTATCCAATGTGTCGTCAATGGCGCGATGCGCATGCAACAATGTCCGCGCATGGGCCAAATCGGCGTCGCTCACCCGGTTACCAAGCATCGCGTCGCGCCAGAATTTCTGCTCTTCGGCGTTGCCACGGCAATGCGCGAGAATGACGGGTAGCGTAACCTTGCCATCGCGGAAATCATCGCCGCTGTCCTTGCCCATGGTCGCGCCGTCGGAGACATAGTCGATGGCATCGTCAACAAGCTGGAACGCAATGCCTAGATTGCGGCCAAAGGCATCCAACGCCATTTCCTGCGCCTCTCCGCTTTCGGCGACAACCGCAGATATCCGGCACGCCGCAGCAAACAAAGCCGCCGTTTTCGAACCAATGATGTCGAGATATTTCTCCTCAGTCGTCGAAATTTGCCGCTGCGCAGTCAACTGGTGGACCTCGCCTTCCGCGATAACCGCCGACGCATTTGAGAGGATTTTAAGAACCTTGAGTGATCCATCCTCGACCATCAGCTCAAACGACCGGCTGAACAGAAAGTCGCCGACGAGCACAGCCGCTGGGTTCCCGAAAATCAGGTTCGCAGCAGTCTTGCCGCGTCGCATGTCGCTGCCGTCGACAACATCATCATGCAGCAACGTTGCGGTGTGAATAAACTCTACAGCTGCGGCCAGTTTGTGATGACGGTCGCCAGGATAATCAAGCAACTGCGCGCAGGCCAAGGTAAGCATGGGCCGCATACGTTTGCCGCCGCCGGCAATTAAATGGCCTGCCAGTTCGGGAATAAGCGGGATTTCGGACTGCATACGATCAAGAATGACCGTATTGACCTTATTCATGCCCAAAGCGACCAATTTCAAGATTGGGTCTAGCGATGGCGCCTGATGTCCGCCGATTTTGTGGATTGTTGCCGTCATAATCTGATCGCTGTGACGCGCGGCGCGTGGATAGGCAAGTGCAAATGGCGTATTTCCCCTTGTCCGTTGCGGTCAATATCGGCACAGATGGCATTGATGAACGACGCAGACACCCTCGCCCGCTTTCGCAACAGCATCGATAACATTGATGCAGCGCTGGTTTTCATGCTCGCCGAGCGGTTCAAGATCACGCAGGCGGTTGGCGAGTTTAAGGCGAAGTCGTCGCTGTCACCTGCAGACCCTGCACGTGAAGAGCGGCAGATACAGCGGCTTCGGCAATTAGCACATGACGCCAAGCTTGACCCTGATTTTACCGAGAAATTCCTGCGCTTCATCATTGACGAAGTCATCCGCCATCATCAGCAAATCCGCGACGGAAGTTAATCAGCTCATCGCTTTCGGTAAGCGTAGTCTGACCAAAAGTCCGCCAAGATCCTCGCTTTTCTCCAACGCGACAGTCCCGCCATAAATTTCAACAACGTCGCGGACGATCGCGAGACCAAGGCCAGTACCAGGCTTGCTGGTATCCAGCCGCGCACCGCGATCAAACAGCCGTTCACGTTCGCTCTCGGGAATGCCTTGTCCGTCATCCTCAATGATCATTTCCACAAAATCGCCAGTATCTTCGACGGTTACAAACACACTGCCGCCACCATATTTGGCGGCGTTTTCGATCAGGTTACCAAGCATTTCATCCAGATCTTGCCGCTCCACACGTGCGGCAACTTCTGTATCTCCGGCCATATCGAGTCGGACATGCGCATAAAGACGGCCCACCGCGCGTTCCACCGATTCCAAGCTGCCCCAGACGACCGCGCGGCTGTGGCTGTGGCCCCGGCGGCCAACGGCGCGGGCGCGGGCCAAATGATGGTCCACCTGACGCCGCATCGTTGTGGCTTCGCGGATAACCGTCTCCGATATATCGGGGGCTTGTGCGGTCGCGCTATTCATAATGACCGTTAATGGCGTCTTGAGCGCGTGCGCAAGGTTACCCGCATGACGGCGCGATTCCTCCGCCTGTTTCTCATTATGGTCGAGCAAGGCGTTTAGTTCATTGACCATTGGCATCACTTCGTCGGGCAAGGCATCTGTGACCCGGCTTTCCTCTCCGCTGCGCATCTGGGCAATCGCCATGCGCACCGCGCGTAGGGGCCATAGCCCGTAAAATGTCTGTAACGCCGCCAAAATGATTAGGCCAAGCGCCAGCAGAAAGAAGCTTGTCACCAATACCGAGCGCAATTCCTGAATTTGCGCATCAAGGCTATTGCGGCTCTGCGCCACCATGAATGTCCAAGCGACATCGGAGTCCGGCAGCTTTATGGAGCGCTCTGCGATGCGCAGCGGCTCGTCCGGAAATTCATCACTATTCCGAAAATGAACCGACTGATCTTTGTGACCAGCGGGCGGGCTAAGTGCACGATCCCACAGCGAGCGAGAGGGAAATGGCATCGCGTCTTTGCCAGTAATCTGCCAGTAGAGCCCGCTGTTCGGTTCCAGAAAACGTTGGTCGCCCAACGGCCGGTTCATCCGGATTTCGCCATCAGGGCCGATTTCTGCCGAAGCAATCATCGCGGTCAGGACATATTCAATCTGAGTATCAAAATTCTGTTCAACCGAATTGGTCAACACGCGGTCCAGCGCAGCGCCCCCGCCGATGAGCAAAATCGTAATCCACGCAGCTGCCGTCAGGATCATCCGGCGCGTAAGCGATCCGGTGCTTTGGAATTGGCTGCGCCACGTTGGCGGCTTTGGTACGGACATAATGGCGACTGGCGGATTCAGCTGACGGGTTCCTCAAGGCTGTAGCCAAGGCCCCTGATCGTCGAAATCACGTCCTGCCCCAGTTTCTTTCGGATGCGGGTCACGAAGACCTCAATAGTGTTCGAATCCCGGTCGAAATCCTGATCATAAATATGTTCGATCAGTTCCGTCCGCGAAACGACCTTGCCCTTGTGGTGCATCAGGTAAGACAGAAGCTTATATTCTTGCGCAGTCAACTTCACGGGCTGACCATCAAGCGTCACACGGCCCGAACGCGTATCCAACCGGACATCGCCGACATTCAGCTCGCTCGACGCATTGCCAGACGCACGGCGGATCAGCGCACGCAATCGTGCAATCAATTCTTCGGTCTGGAACGGCTTGGCGAGATAATCATCGGCACCTGCATCAAGGCCAGCGACCTTGTCCGACCAGCTATCTCGTGCCGTCAGCACCAAAACGGGGAATTTCCGGCCTTCCTTGCGCCAGCGGTCAAGAACGGTCAGCCCATCAATCTCCGGCAGACCAAGGTCAAGGATGACGGCGTCATAATTTTCGGTGACACCCATGTAATGGCCATCCTCACCATCAACTGAGAGGTCAACGGCATAGCCAGCGCCTTCAAGCGTTGACTTGAGCTGCTTACCCAAATTGGGCTCGTCTTCCACGATCAAAATGCGCATGCCATTCCCTTATATTGTCAAACATTGTAACGATATGGTGCTAGCATATTTGGGTACAGCCACAAAATCCTATCACCGTTGCCGCAGCATGCTTCCCGTCCGTCCATCCACATCGACGAAGATAACGCGGGCGCGGTCAATGAATTTCAACCGATACACCTGTGCGCTTGGGTCATATTCCGGCCCCAAATACTGCATCCCGCGCATGCGCGGCACAATAATTGCCTCAATCTCGCGTAAGGGCTTGACCTTGCCGGCCCGCATATCCTGCCGCGCCTCATTCTGTTCGCCCCGGCGCGGATCGGCCGTTACGGGGCTAAGCAAGGCGATGCTTGCGAGCGTAAAGACAAGGACAAGTCGGTGTAACATCATCGCCCCCTAAGCGTGCGGCATTGAACGCAAAGTGAATGGAGCGCCTACGCTGCGCGTCGCATGACGTCCAAAACCCATTATTTTACCATTTCAAATGTGAAGGACATGCTTGCTCCGACACTTAATTCGCCCGTTGAGATGGGTGTTGTTTTTTCCGCCGCGGCGTCCATCGAACGCACACCCATTGGCATTGGTGCAAACCCCCGCCCCTGATCATTTTCTTCGACGCGCAGCACGCGGACATCATTGTAACCCGCCTTGCGCGCCAAGCTGCGCGCGCGGTTCATCGCCAAAGCCCACACCTTGTCGCGGGCGGCTTCCCGGAATCTGCTGTCGTCATCAATGCCGAACGCAGGCCCGTTGAAATTGGTCGCGCCATCCGCCGCAAGCGCATCCAGGAACGCGCCAAGCTTGTTCAAGCTGCGTAGCTTGGCATTGACCATGTTCGAGGCCTGATAGCCCTTAAAAATCTGCTGCCCGTCGCGATAATCAAATTGCTGGTTCAAATTGATTTGTGTCGTTTGGATATCCCGATCAGTTATGCCAAGCCGCTTCAACCGCGCAACCACAGATGCCATTTGCACATTATTGGCGCGGACCGCCGCGCTTGCCGTTGGCGCCATTGTTTGAACGCCCGTTGAAAACGTCGCGATGTCAGGCGGGGTTTCAACCGTTTCTGAAATCGTCAGGTCAATGACCGGATTGGCGGTGGTAATATGCACCTCAGTCGCCATCGCGCCACTGGCCATCATCCCGCCGGTCACCAGCATCGCTGCCAAAATCAATTTACGCATGTGAAACTCCCATTTTATGCCAACCATTTATATTGCTGTTCGGCGTGCCCTATCGATATAGGCATGGCGAAGCTGAACGGTTGCCGAACCGGGTTTCCCATCACCGATTATATGCCCGTTTATCTGCACCACGGGCATCACAAAGCCTGAGGCGGACGACACAAAGGCTTCGGCGGCTTGCTCCGCCTCGTGAACCGAAAAAGGCCGCTCTTCTATGCGTTGTGCCACAAGCGGAAGCACGGATGCACGGGTAATGCCGTGTAAGATTTCGCAGGTTAACGGGTGCGTGACCAGAACGCCCTCATGCGTTATGATATGCGCGTTTTGCGCGCTGCCTTCGGTAATCCATCCATTGCGCTCCATCCACGCATCGTCCACGCCACGTGCAATCGCCTCATTTTTCATCATGGAGGCATACAGCAGTTGCGTTGTTTTGATGTCCGCCCTGCCCCAACGCAAATCAGGCATCGTCACCACCCGAAGCCCGCGAAGCGCCACCGGGTTGTCGGCAAGCGTGCGGGATTGCGTAAAAGCAAAAACCGTCGGCGGCGTGTCGGCGGGCGGAAACACAAAGTCGCGGTCTTCAGGCGTGCCGCGCGTGACCTGCCAATAGATCATTCCCTCTTCGACATGATTACGCGCAACCAGTTCGCGACAGATGGCGCGCCAGTCATCTGCACCTGGTGCGCCTTTTATGCCGACTTCTGTGAGCGAGCGGGCAACGCGTTGCACATGGCCGTCGAAATCCACAAGTTTGCCGTCGAGTATGGAGACAACCTCATAGATTGAGTCCGAAAACAGGAAACCACGGTCGAAGACCGACACCTTGCCCTCGGTTTCGGGGATATAATGGCCGTTGAGATAGATCGTCCGCATAAAAGGGCTTTGCTTGAAGCTTCATCTATCGTCAACATCCACATTGTCATTGCGGCTTTGGCGGGACTGACAATAAACGGTGGATAGACAATCTGGCTTGCCCCTACCGTTGCTACCCCCTATCCGCCAGCCGACATGTCGCAACCTCCTATCTTCGCGTTCGAAAAACTCAGCCTCCAACAAGGTGGCGGCTGGCTGTTTCAGGATATGGATTTGTTCATCGGCGCGCGCGACCGGTTGGCGCTCATCGGTCGCAATGGGGCCGGAAAAACGACATTGATGAAGCTGGTGGCAGGAACAGTCGAAGCTGACAAGGGCAACCGCGTCCTCGTACCCGGCACCAACATCGTGATGCTTGAGCAAGACCCCGACGTCAGCGCCTTCGACCGGCTTATCGATTTTGCCATTCATGGTGAAAAAGGCCCGCCCGAATATGCGGTGCGCGCGATTGCCGACCAATTGGGTATCAATCTGGAGCGTGAGGCAAAGACCGCAAGCGGCGGAGAAAAGCGACGCGCCTCGATTTGCCGGGCACTGGCAAGCGAGCCTGACCTGCTGCTGCTGGACGAACCGACCAACCATCTTGACCTTGCCGCGATTGAATGGCTAGAGGAATGGCTGACGCGCTATCGCGGCGCATTCATGGTGATCAGCCATGACCGGACGTTTCTAACGCGCTTGACGCGACAGACATTCTGGCTGGATCGCGGGCTGCTGCGCCGCAATGAAATCGGCTTTGGTGGCTATGACGCTTGGACTGAACGCGTGTTTGCCGAAGATGCGCGCAATGCAGACCGTCTGGATGCCAAGTTGAAGATTGAGGCGCATTGGCTGGAACGCGGCGTTACGGCGCGGCGCAAGCGAAACCAGGGCCGGTTGGCCAAGCTCTGGGAAATGCGTGCCGCGCGGGCCGCGATGATTGGCCCGCAAGGCACAGCAAAGCTCGCCGCTTCAAGCGACGACAGCAAAACCAAAACGGTCATCAGCGCGCAGAATGTCGGCAAAAGTTTTGGCGACCGGACGATCATCAAGGATTTCACGCTGCGCATTCAACGCGGCGACCGCATCGGCATTGTCGGCGCAAATGGCACCGGCAAAACAACGCTTATCCGTATGCTAACGGGCGAGACCGAACCCGACACGGGCAACATAACGCTGTCACCAACCTTGACGGGCATCTTCATTGACCAGCAACGCAAACTGCTGACGCCCGAAAAGCGCGTGCGCGATGTGTTGGCCGATGGCAGCGACTGGATCGATGTGCGCGGCGTGCGCAAGCATGTACAGGGTTATCTTAAGGAATTCCTGTTCGACCCCGCGTTGATTGAGGCGCGCATCGGTTCCTTGTCCGGCGGCGAGCAATCGCGCATTTTGCTGGCCCGGGAATTTGCCCGTGAAGCCAATTTGCTGGTGTTGGACGAACCAACCAACGACCTTGATCTAGAAACGCTTGATCTGCTGCAAGAGGTTATCGCGGATTATGACGGCACGGTTTTGATTGTCAGCCATGACCGCGATTTTCTCGACCGGACGGTCAATTTGACGCTTGGTCTGGATGGGTCTGGGCATGTCGATATCATCGCCGGCGGATATGCCGATTGGGAAGAAAAACGCGACAAGCGAGACAAGCCCGCCGCCAAGAAGAGCGAAAAAACCGGTTCGACCGAACCTGCCTCTGCGGCCCCATCAGCACTAAAGACGGTCAAGCTAACCTACAAAGAGCAGCGCGACTATGACCTCCTGCCAAAGCGGATCACAGACATTGATGTCGAGATTGCTGCGATGGAGATGGAAATGAGCGACCCGGCTTTGTACACGCAAAAGCCAGCGCGCTTTGCCGAACTGACCAGCAAGACCGAAGGCCTGCGCGCCGAAAAGGATGCGGCAGAGGAACGCTGGCTCGAACTCGCGATGATGGTCGAGGATCCCACATCCTAGCCGGTAATGCGGTAGAAGGCAGCTAGCCGATCTAGCGCGATTTTTAGTACGAGTTTTCCCGACCGCACGGGCCACGACATCTCGCGTTCCCCAGCAGGCACACTTTCCCCAATACAAATCACTCGCCACGCAATATCCGACAAATCGGGGCCAAGCGCGGTCAGCGCGCCGTCAAAGCGGCTTTTGGCCTGAATCATCCGTTCCGTTCGGTTCAGCCCCGATGGCGCGCCGCGTTTTTGACGGCTACGCGGGATATTCTCCCACGACATAGTCACATGCGGTCCAAGTGCGGCGGCTTCATAATCCCCGCGCAATATCTCTCCGGCCAACATTTGTCGGTTCGACAAATAGCCGCGCGCGTGCAACCACGACAGTGGCGATTCCGATAGGTTAATCGTCACAGTGCGCCGGCTAGCGGGACTTTCCGCCACTGGGTTTTCGACCAACATGCGTCGGTCGTAAAATTTTCGGTTCGAATGGCATTTGGCGGGCATCGATAATCTCCTTTGACTCATCGAAACACCCTTGCCATGTGGTAAATATTGTAGGAAAGAAAAAACCTATTTGGTAATGGAGTGTTCCATGCAAAGTCGAATTCGCGATGTTCGAAGGGCCAAGGGCCTGACACTTGCCGATGTAGCCGAACGCTGCAATCCACCAACAACGGCACAAACTATCGGCCGCCTCGAAACCGGCATGCGCGTGCTGTCGCTCATCTGGATTAACCGTATTGCGGAAGCATTGGGCGTCGATTCCAGCGATCTTGTCGCTTTGCCTGACCAACAATTTCTGCCCGTCGCGGCGGTGCTGCATGAGGATGGAACTTATGCCCCAACACAAGAGGAGCGCATCATGGTTCCCAATGTCGGTGGCAGCATGGTCGGGCTTCGGATTGCAGCGGCAATGGGCGAATATCGACGTGGCGATGAATTATGGCTTGAACAGCTACAACCGGACGATTTTGCGTCTGCGCTGAATTTGGATGTCCTTGTGCCACGACCGGGCGGACGGTTCATCTTTGGCCGCTTGCTTGGCCGTGATGTCAGCAAGCTCCACCTTCTGCCTCTTGAGGCCGGCGCACGTCAAAAGGTCGTGACCGAACCAGCCTGGATTGCCAAAGCCGTCCGGCTCGTCCGCAAGTTATAGCCGTTAAGGCTGTGCGCCGAAGTCTGCGTCTATCCGTTCGGCCTTAGAACCCGTGACTTCGTCGGTCGGGACGAAGCTATGTGATCCAACCTTGAACCAAATCAGGATCGGCGCTGCCTGATAGATGGATGAATAGGTCCCCACGACAATACCAAATGCCATTGCCATGCTGAAACCAAAGATGACGTCCGGTCCAAACAGCACCAGCACGATCAGCGGCAGCGAAATCGATACGCTGGTCATCACCGTCCGGGACAAGGTTTCATTGACCGACAGGTTTAACAGCGAGGCCATTTCCATTTTTCGGAACTTCATCAGGTTTTCGCGGATGCGGTCGTAAATCACGACGGTGTCGTTCAAGGAATAGCCGATGATGGTCAGCAACGCGGCAATGATGTTCAGATCAAACTCCCACCCCGTCAGCGCAAATAGCCCGAAGGTAAGCGTTACATCGTGGACCAGCGACCAGATCGCGCCGACACCGAACTGCCATTCGAAACGGAACCAGATATAGATCGAAATACCGGCCATTGCGGCCAGAAGTGCCAATATTCCCTTGCTGAACAACTCCTCCGAAACCTTGCCGGAGACAGAGTCTACCCCGTCAATCCGTACATCGGGATGACCGACCTTCAAACTGCTGGTGATTTTCTCCGCCATCGCATTGGCCAGTTCCGGATTCTTGTCCGCGCCTTCTGGCAGTTTCATGCGGATCGACACTTGGTTTTCAGCGCCGAAGCGCTGAATTGTCGGGTCGCCATAGCCAAGACTGCCCACCGTCTCGCGTAATTCGGTCACAGGCGCCGTGGCGCTTTGCGTAAAGGTTGCGCGGATCATTTGGCCGCCGATGAAATCGACACCGAAATTGAGGCCCTTGGTCGCGACCAAGCCAATGGATGCCGCCATCAGAAGCAAGCTTATGGCAAAAGCCCAAACGCGCCATTTGAGAAAGTCGATATTTGTGTCATCACGAACGAGTTTGAGCAGTTTCATATCAATATCCTCAAATCGTCAATTCAGTGGGACGCGTGCGCTTCACCCAGAGTGAGACCCACATGCGGGTGATGGTCACTGCGGTGAAAACCGAGGTCACAATCCCGATCATCAAAACCACGGCAAATCCGCGAATGGGTCCCGACCCGAAAATGAAGAGCAAAACCGCCGCGATGACGTTGGTGCTGTTCGCATCGAAAATCGCGCGGCTTGCCTCTTTGTAACCAACTTCAATCGCCTGCACGACGCGCCTGCCTCGCTTCAACTCCTCACGGATACGCTCGTTAATCAAAACGTTTGCGTCAACCGCCGCGCCAATCGTCAGGACAAAGCCCGCAATTCCCGGCAAGGTCAATGTCGCATTGGCAAAGGACATAACGCCCAAAATCATCAACACGTTGATGACCAAAGCAACATTGGCATACATGCCAAAGCGTCCGTAAACGAGGAACATGAGCACAAGAATGGCGGTTGTACCAATGACCGCAGCCAAAACCCCACGGCGGATGGAGTCCGCACCAAGGTCGGGCCCAACTGAACGTTCCTCAACAATCGTCAGGTCAACCGGCAATGCGCCAGAGCGGAGCGAGATCGAGAGCGCATTGGCACTTTCGGTCGTAAAGCTGCCCGAAATCTGCGATACGCCGCCAAAGATCGGTTCCCGAATTTGCGGCGCGGAGATGACTTGGCCATCGAGCACAATCGCGAACAATTTGTTCACATTTTGCTGAGTCATGCGGGCAAATCTTTGACCGCCCTCGGAATCGAACTGGATGGTGACGGCAGGCTCATTGGTCTGCGAGTCAAATGTCGGGTCGGCCTTGACCAATTTGTCCCCGGATATACCGCCCAAGCGGCGCACGGCGATGTTCGGCAGACCAGTGGGATTGTCGGGATAGGGCAGAACTTGGCTACCAACACGGGCCTTGCCCTGCGCGGTTTGGTCGGGATCAGCCTGTTCATCAACCAGCTTGAATTCAAGCTTTGCGGTTTTACCGATCAGCGCCTTCAACGCCTCTGGATCATCCAATCCCGGAACCTGAACAACGATGCGGTTCTGACCTTGACGAATGATCGTCGGCTCAAGCGTGCCAAGCGCGTTAATCCGGCGGTCAATGACGTCCTTGGCCGTGTCCATCGCTTGGTCAAGCGCAGTTTCATCGCCAGAGCTTGCCGGTGACAGAATAATTCGGTTGCCGATGTTTACGCCGAGATTCCAATCCCGCGCACCCAAACTATTGCTGATGAGCGGCAAAATAACTTCACGAGCAGCATCAACCTTTGATATGTCGGTGACGTTAAAGCTTAATTGACCTTGACTGCGCGAGACATCAGCGATCGCAATTTGCGGATTGGCACGGCGCATAGCATTACGGACACTGTCCTCCAACGCTTCAAGCCGGGCCTCTGATAATTGCGACGTGTCCGCCTCAAGCAAGATATGACTACCACCAGCAAGATCGAGACCCAGATTGATAGTGGATGTGGGCACAAATTGCGCAAGCTGCGCGCGCATTTGCGATGGCAACAAGCTTGGAATAGCAAAGGCTATCCCGACAATCAGCACAATGTTGAGCATCCATATGCGCCAACGTGGAAAATCAAGCATAGATGGGTTCCGAGCGAACTATGAAGGCAATATCTGGGGCGAGCGGCAAAGCCGTTCAACCCCGACGGTTAATCATTCGCGGCTTTGGCATTGCGCGGCTGCACATTGGCGATGGTTGACTTGACCGCTTTCACCCGAACGTTTGGAGCAATTTCAACTTCGACATGATCGTCAGCAACCTTAGTCACTTTGCCCATCAGGCCACCAGCGGTGACGACATCGTCATTCTTTTGTACCGCCGCGATTTTTGCCTCATGCTCCTTCGCCCGCTTTTGCT
This sequence comes from Sphingorhabdus sp. EL138, assembly GCF_945882965.1. Lineage (GTDB taxonomy): Bacteria > Pseudomonadota > Alphaproteobacteria > Sphingomonadales > Sphingomonadaceae > Sphingorhabdus_B. Next base: position 62,451 of record NZ_CAMCWY010000001.1, on the reverse strand, counting down.
GAGGACGGATGAGGAAGAAGTAAAATACGACAAAGATCAGCAGGAGTGGAAACAACTGCACGAAAAATGCAGAACCACCACCAGCGGCGGCACCTAAGATAACAAACGCCATGAAAAAACCTCACCCTAATGAAATCGCGCGCCAACATGCAGCGCAGTCTCGAACTAATCGGGCGCGATTATCACCTGCACCCTGCTGACGCAACGTCAAAGCGTCGACAGCGCGCTTGCTTTTCAAAAACCAGCGCCATATACGCGCCCTTCCATTGACCTCGGCGAGGTCAATGGCGGTCGGGACGTAGCGCAGCCTGGTAGCGCATCACACTGGGGGTGTGGGGGTCGCAGGTTCGAATCCTGTCGTCCCGACCAATTTTTCCAATAAAAATGATAGTTCAACGACGCGCAAACGCGCGCAGTTCGTGTATTCGGCATATTTTACTTTCATACAAAAACCTATTTGGTTATTTAATGCGTGAAAATGAGGATATGGCGATGCGGGACATATCGACGGCCTGATTGCGCGCGAGGGCGGTTTTGTCGATCATCCCGCCCACAAAGGTGGGCCAACGCGCTGGGTCATTACGCAATCAGTCGCCCGTCGACATGGTTAGATGGGGCAGATGGAAAATTTGCCGCGCAACGTGGCAGCGTTGATTTACAAAAAGCAATATTGGCGCACGCCTGCCTTCGATAAAGTGGCACAAATCGAACCGATCTTGGCAGAAGAGTTATTTGACACTGGCGTCAATATGGGCACCAGCACAGCAATCGGGTTATTGCAACGCGCGCATTATGTCCGCTTGGCCGAAGCACGCCCTGCGCAAGAGGCGTTTCTATATGGCTAGATAACAAGCCGTATTGGTTAATTTTACATAGGAGCATGCCATGTAACTCATTGAAGATATCATTGGGCCGATTACCGGCCAGATCGACAAAATCATTCCCGACCCGAAAGCCCGGGATGCGGCAAAGCTAGAACTGATCAAGCTGCAAGGCAGTCAGGAGATGGATGCCTTGCGCACCCAATTGTCCGCCGTCTTGGCGGAGGCGCAATCCGCAGACCCATGGACAAGCCGTGCGCGGCCAAGCTTTCTATATGTCATGTATGCCATGCTCTTGTGGGCGATCCCGATGGGGTTGATCGCCGCCGTTGAGCCAGAGGCCGCGGCCAATATCGCGCGTGGCATGAACGCCTATCTCAACGGCTTGCCATAGCCTTTATATGCGTTGTTTGGCACTGGCTATCTCGGCTACACCGTCGCCCGCCAATGGGTTATTTCACGTGGGCTGGAAAAATAGTTGCTTAAAGCCAGCAACATCCGTTACGCCTCTACATACCCGAAAGGGGTTATAGGGACTTAGGAGAACCGAGATGAAGAAATTAGTCGCAACTGTTGCTGCTCTTGCCTTTGCAGCATCACTTACCGCATGTGGCGAAGCCGGTGAAAAGGCTGCTGAAGAAACCGCCGAAGCCGCCGACGCAACTGGCGAAGCTATGGAAGCCGGCGCCGAAAACGCAATGACTGCTACGGAAGATGCAGCCGACGCAACCGCCGAGGCCGCCGCTGACGCAGCTGCCGAAGCTGGCGCTGCTGTTGAAGAAGCTGGTAAAGACATGCAGAAAGCCGCCGAATAATCGGCACTTATTGCATAGAATGTGAGCCCGCCCTGCCTTTGCGCAGCGGCGGGCTTTTTCATGTCGGTATATTGGTCGCTGCTGTCATATCGCAGCAACAGCTTCCAAGCGAGGCGCCATCCAGCCACAAACCGTTGTTCACATCGCCCCCTGCATTTGGCCCGTCAGCGCGATTGCCTCCGTTCGGGCGGAATGGCCTGCGCGCCGGGGCATCGAGGGTCTGCAGCGCCTAAGAAAAGACCGTTGTCGATCATGATGGATTGGGCGCTAACCATTGTTTCGTCGGAGGTGATGGTGTGGCCCATGGATTTCAGGATGTTGACCGTATCGGGATTGAAATTTGGCTCAACCCGCAACTTATCGCTGGTGCCCTGATAGATTCGCGGCTGATGGGTGGCCTCTTCAACATTGAGGTTGAAATCGACGACGTTGACGATCACTTGCATGACCGTATTGATGATCGTGCTCCCCCCGGGCGTTCCGGTGACGAGCCAAGGATTTCCATTTTCATGACAATTGTCGGCATCATCGTCGAAATCATTCGTTTAGCCGGCGCCATCGCATTGGGCGGTGATGGTAAGCCTTCCCGCAGCGCTTTGGCAGCCTGTGCGTGCGAGAAGTTATTCATCTGATTGTTGAGCAGCACGCCCGTTCCGGCGATCATCACGCCTGAACCGAAATCGGCGCCCAAGGTGTAGGTCGTTGACACTACATTGCCCTGCGCGTCAGCCACCGAAAATGGGTGGTAGACGGGCTTTCATGTTTGAAAGGGTCACCCACGCCCATTTGCGCGGCGGGTTTGGCCTTGCCTGGGTCGATACGAGCGGCGCGTGACAGGGCATAGGCTTTTGAAATGAACCCTTGGACCGGTGCGGTTACGAAATCGGTATCTCCCAGAAGGGGGCAGATCAGCGGCGATTACGATTTTAGACCGTCTCTTGGGCTGTGATGAGCAGAGGAATTTGACATGGCCAGCGAAGGGGTTGGTTTTTACGACTACCGGAAAAACACCCATCAGTGGTTGCTCGAGGGCGAAGAAGTTGCTCGATGCCGCCATGCTCAAGATTGCCAAGGAACAAGCCTCAGCAGCCGGAACAGGGGCTGAAACGATTGAGATTGCCGATTGGCGTATCCACGATCTTCGGCGCACGATGGCAACGAGTTTCCAGATACTTGGTGTTCGGTTCGAAGTTACCGAAGCCACCCTCAACCATATTTCGGGCATGAGCCGTGCTGGTGTTGCAGGTGTCTATCAGCAGCACGACTAGAAGGAGGAAAAGCGGGAAGCTCTTGAAAAATGGGCACAGCACTGCGAAAGGTTGCTGGCAGGTTGATATTGTACGACTAAACAGGTTATGCATATTGGGATATAATCCTGAGGTGACATGCAGATGCCAACCACCACTTCCTCACCGTTGGTTGCTCTTGAGGTAGCCGTGAAGGAGTTCGGTCCTTGTGAAGGTGGGTACGATAAAGCACGTGTCAGGATTCTTCGAGAAATCTCGTCGAACTCGGCATTCGCTTTTGAGCTGATTGGGAAACCACCCCCCGTTGCATGGGCTAAAGGCTCTGAAGGCAATGTCCGGGAATGGTTTGGTGAATTGGCTGAGGCTCTGTCCCAAGATGCCCCTGCCAATGAGCTTTTAGAATGGCTGATGGATCAAGAAACAGGACCGCAAGTCAATTTTTCGCAGGTCAGAGAGATTTGGATCACCAAACAGCCCGAAGGATGGATTGCGGACTCTGACCTAAATCCTACCTGGAACGAAACAGAAGCTCTTGCATGGATTGCCACACAGGACATCTACGTTGTGGGTCTCTCCAAAAAGAAGCAGCATAGAGGAGAAGTAAATCAATATATAGGTATGCTTGCGTATATAAGTTCTAATAAATGCCGCATGTCAGATCACGAGATGGCTCAAAAACCGAAGTGGCAATCTTGCCATTGTCTTGGATTTTCGTGGGATCAGCTTCGTAGGTTTTCCAGATCAAAATCTCTAAACCAAGAAAATCTGTCAATTTTGAACTACGATATTGAAAAAGGGTGTGTAAGTTATCGGGATTCAGATGGCAAAGAAGCCCCGCTTTTTCTCAAGAAACACGTATTTCAGTTTTATCCAATCCCCGACCCTACGCTGCCATTGGCTCAAGAGGCCGTAAGGTTGCAGCATCAGATGAGAACTGGCGCTGCTGGACGGCCAACTAAAGGGAAATCACTTTATCTGGCTGAATTTCGTCGTCGAGACAAATCCGATGAATTGAACGAGACGTTAAGCGAAGAAAGTCGTCACCTAACCGAGTGGTTTCAGATACATTATCCGATGGCGGACCAGCCAACGCGCAAAACCATCGAGAACACCATTCGCCGTGAATTCAAGGCTGCCAAGGCTCCTCGGTTAGCTCCCCCAAAATAGCCCCAAAAATAAACGAAGACCCATATTTTGGGGCTCTTTTTCGTGGTTTTGAGTTGCCCTAAATCCACTCCTGCCAGCGGCAAGGACCGCATCAACAGGAGAAAAATATGGCACAAAATCTAATAACCCCGAAGCAGCTAGCGGAGATGTTTGCGGTCAATGAAAACACACTTGAGAAGTGGCGTTTGCAAGGCATTGGCCCCAAATTCATCAAGATCCAACGCAACGTTCGCTACGCTGCGAATGATGTCGATCGCTGGACGAACGAACATACATTTGCATCTACCAAAATTGCCGATGCAGCATTGAAATTTGGGGGTGCGCTATGAACACTGCCAATACAGCGGCACAAGCTGGAATAACTAAACAACCCGCAATCATAAAAAACGAAGGAAATTTTAAAAATAAAAAGGAAATAAATATGCCCATTTACAATACAAACTATGTTTTATTCGATAAAACAAATTTATCAAATTTGCCCGAAGTTGTTCTGGATCATATTTCGTCAACGCTAACAAAAGAAGGCATAGGTCATACATCGTTCGACTGGAAATGCCTGATCTTGGAGCGTTCTCCAGAATTCATCGCCATAGAAGCGTGTGAATGCTGCGGGAATATAAAGATCAGTGCTAACTTGGGCGTTGAAAACCCCTACGGTCACACACATGAATTTGTAGAACGAAATCTAAGCAAACTGATTAATGACGAATGGTGCAAAGCCTTATCTTTCTGTGATAAGGACGGACATATCATTTCATTAGAGATGTTTGTTCCTTGCAACGGCTCCAGCTTGCTAAACTTCTCCATGTCCATGGAAGAATTTGAGCAAAAACTGAAATCGTTTCTTGCGGTAGCTTCCAAGCTTGGCTTGGAAATCGTCATTGATGATGATACCGAACTAACAGCCTGCAGCAACTAAAACCAAAGCAGACATAGCAAGGCAAAGCCTCGACGTGCTCGTCGGGCAATGCCTTGCCATGTCTAAAATCCTGAAAAACGCACTTGACCTGATCCCCTCAAGTTGGTCCAATTTTTTGTGAAAAAATCACTGAAGGTCAATTAGCGTCTTAGTGAAACGGTCAATTGCCCTGACACGGCAATTCGGGTTGGTCCGCTTATGGTTGGCTAAAACTTGGCTTATCCCTTGTTCTTGGAAATCTCCGCCCAAAACGGTCTTCCAATATCCTGAGTGAGGGTCTTGAACCTGAATATCTGCTTTGCGGATAGGCATACTTCACTCCTCTACCCCATCTGGAAAACCACCAAATCTTGTGGTATAATACAATCATGATTTTCGTCTTCTAACACCACTGCCAGCGCCATCAGTTGGCGCACGAAAATCATCGCACACCATTCATGAAAGCAACAATTGCCAGCATAGTGCTGCGCAGACTGCCTTCACACCTTCAATTCATGGAGATGCCTTTGAAAACCAAAATTCTCGAACCTCAAAATATCAATGAAGCCACAATTATAACGATACTCGATAATGGTGCGCTAGAACATTACGACAATGGTGGGCTGTATGTGACGACCTACCCGATTAACTTCTGGTTGGGCCTTGATGAAAAACGCAAGCTGCTGGTCATTTACACATATTGGGACATTGTTCACGATGTGGACGAACTCCAAATTCTGCGTTTTGTGAACCAAGCAAACACTCAGAAAATCATGCTTCAGTTCTCATACAATGCCAAGCTTGGTAGATTTTATGGTCACTACACGCATCCCTATAATGTGGGGCTGTTGCCTCCGCATGTGCTGACGTTATGCCAGAAATTTTCGTCCATCTTCGAAGATGTGCTGCACGAAGGAATTGCAGACGGCGTTTTGCAGGAATTGCCAGAAGGCACAGACGATGATGCTAATGAAGCGTCATCTGATGGTGCTTCAGATTCAACGGTTCACTGAACGGATCATCATATGTGGATCATCACGAAAATTGGGTTTTTTAGCATTGTTCAGAAGCCATGGAACAAGCCAGACGATACACTAACCATCAGAGCAAGAGCCCGTACAGACTTAGAAAATCTGAGAGCCTACTTGCCCGACATGTCTGAAGTTCTAGCAAGTGAGGATAGCGATTACCGCTACCGAGCTACCGCTGATAGAGAAGTCGTTATGGCAGCAATGTCCAAGCTGACTGCCGATGTAGACTATGACAATTTCAAAAATGAAGTTGCTTCACGGCAGGGCTATGCCCGAGCTGCCATATATGCCGAAGTCTGGGAGGTACTCTATAAATTACAGATTGGCCGATTTGAAGAACAGTAGAACCAAATGTTCTGATCACAGACGGTGTGTCCTATTCTGGCATGTATGAGGCTTCAGGAATCCGTTGTTTCACATTGACTGAGATGTAAGCACATTCCTTTTCAGTGCTTACATAGTGCCTACATTTTATTAAATTCCAATACGGAGAATTACAAAATACGGCTAAATCATCGAAGTATATGGTGCACCCAACTGGATTCGAACCAGTGGCCCCCAGATTAGGAATCTGATGCTCTATCCTGCTGAGCTATGGGTGCAACGCCCACAGTCATAGCTGCGCGCAATCGGACGGTCAATTTTTTGCAGAGGGTGGGACGACCGGAAATAACAAAGGCACAAGGCCAACGCCTTCTTCAACCAACGCCTTTGCCTCATCACTGCTGGTTTCGCCGTGGATGAGGCGATCAGGTTCTTCGCCATAATATATGGCGCGCGCGGTTTCGGCGAAGTTGCCGCCCACCCATTGCGATTTATCCAGCATTTCGGATTGCGCACGGGCTAATTTTTGAACCAACTCCGCCATCGCCGAGGGCAGGACGGCAGTTGCGGGTGCGTCAACGCTTGTTTCGGCTGCGTCAGGGGTCACTGAAGGCAAAAGGGCTGGCCGTTGGTTGCCCTTGCGCGGAACATTAGGCACCGACAGCGCCTTTTGCACGATGCCATCATTGCACGCAGGGCAAGCAAGCAGACCGCTAGATTTCTGCGCATCAAAATCGGCAGACGACGCAAACCAGCCTTCGAACTGATGCCCGTTGCTACAGTTCAGGTCAAATGTGATCATTGCGCGCCGCTGGCTCCCAGCAAGCTATCCAGCTTTCCTTGGGTATCGAGCGCGCGCAAATCATCCGACCCGCCAACCGCGACGTCATTGATGAAAATCTGCGGCACGGTGCAGGCGCCCGGCGCACGTGCGACCATCTCAGCGCGCTTTGCGCCGCCCATCGTGACGTCATATTCGGTATATGTAACGCCTTTGCTATCCAAAAGATGTTTGGCGCGCACGCAATAAGGGCAGCCGAATTTGGTGTAGATTTCAATATTTGCGGTCATAAAACGGAAATGGTGATCCCAGCGATGCAAGTCAAGCGTCGAACAATATTGGCGCGTCAGATTGCAGCACGCCGCCGCGCAAGGCACGCGCCCAGCAGAAAATCTGTACCCAGTCTGCACCGTCACGTTTGAGCACCGCGACGCAGCCATCGCTCGTTGCACCCGTGGTCAGGACGTCGTCGATCAAGATGATTTGCGCCCTTTTAATTTGCCCTTATATTTCGGATGCAGGGCAAAGGCGCTACCTACGGCCTGTCTGCGCCGTTTGTGGTCCAAGCCGCGCATGCTCGGCGTGCGCTTATGCCGTAATAATATATCAGGCACAAAGGCGATGCCGGTTGAGGCCGCGAGATGTTTGCCGATCAGCGCCGACTGGTTGAAGCTGCGTAACCAAATCCGTGTCCAATGCAATGGCACGGGCGTAATGATAACTTGGCCCGTATCGTCCGGCAAATGGCGCAGCAATTGCTGCGCAATCACGACGGCGCGGATGCCGTCATGTCTGGGCGGGTGGGCAATGCAAGAGGCGCAATACGCGTCCGCGCCACGGTCAAAGTCAAAGGGGACTGCGCATCCCCGACACCAACGCGGCCCCAGAAATTCCAACTTTTGCCAGCAGGAGAGGCAGAACGAACGGCCCGCTGCGGTAATCGTGCCGCAACAGGGGCAGCGTTCGGGCAATACCCAATTCAACATCATGTAGAAAATGTGGCCGCCCTTTGCCATATCGGACTTGTCGGACAAAGATTGGGTCTGCACAAGGGCGCAAATGAACAATCAACTGAACCCCCCGGAAATTTTTGACCGCCGCCGCCGTCATGCCCTGCGCGCGCGGGCCGCTGGGCGTTCGAAGGATGATTTCCTGTGGCAACATATCGCGCAAGATATGGCAGAGCGACTGTCTGCGGTTACGCGCACGTTCGAACATGCCCTCATCATCGGGCCCATCGGACGATGGCAGAGGCAAATTTTGCCGCCAAATGTCCCCTGCACCCTTGCCCCTCTCCGCGATAAAGTAGCGGTATTAGAGGCAGGGAGCGATGCGCCAGTTGTGTTGGAGGAAGACCACCTGCCCTTCACGCCCGGCAGCTTTGACCTGGTGATTTCGGCAGGAACGCTGGATAGCGTCAACGACTTGCCCGGTGCGCTTATTCAAATCCGCCATATCTTGCGGCCCGATGGATTGTTCCTTGGCCATATGTTCGGCGCTGGCACGTTGGGCGCGTTGAAGGCGATGTTGCTGGAGGCGGATGCCGATCGTGTGACCCCGCATATCCACCCGCAGATTGACTTACGCAGCGCCGCAGACCTCATCGTGCGCGCTGGATTCACTTTGCCTGTCGCGGATCAGGACATTTGCGCTGTGCGTTATGGTGACTGGCGCTCGATTGTGTCCGATATACGCGACGCTGGCGTTGGCAATGCGCTTGCCGGACCGCGCAATTATCTGGGCAAAGACGTGGCCACACGGCTGGAACATGCGTTTGCCGCCCGTGCCGATGCCCAAGCTAAGGTTACAGAGAGCTTTTCCCATATCTATTTAAGCGGATGGGCACCGTCCGAAAACCAACCCCGACCCGCCAAAAGAGGCAGCGGGCAGGTTTCGCTCTCGGACATATTGTCCAAGGACCTGGCGGGCTAGATACCCTGCAACTTGCGGACCAGAGGATAATCCGCGGGCGGCATCGGCAAATCCGTCATATCTTGCGGCAAAGTCCATTGGATATCGGACGCGTAGATCGCGCTGGGCGTACCCGACCATGTGGTGCAACGATAGAGTAGAAGTAAGAGATTTCGGTCGCCCAATGGTTCGCTGGCAAAGGTTTCGGGCACCAAATCCTGCGCTGCAACGATGATACCAAGCTCCTCCTCAAGTTCCCGGACAAGAGCTATTTCAGGGGATTCGCCGGGATCCAATTTACCCCCCGGAAACTCCCATAAACCGCCCATTTGGGTATCCATAGGACGCTTTTGAAGCAAAATTTCGCCCCTCTCGTTGGTCAACGCGGCGGCAACCACGAACAATATCGTCGTACTATTTTCCATATTCTCACCACATCGCAGGGTTTTGATGGGCTGTGTGGGATTTTGATGCGCCTCGCAACTGGGAATGCGTCGCGCCTCTTTTTCGTTCAGTACGTCACGATCTTCAGCTTCTGGCCAGCGCGAATGGCGGCATTGGATGACAATCCGTTTAGCGCCCTAAAACGTTCATTTTGTAGCGATGGGTACGCCATGCGCGCGGCGAGTGTTGCGACGCTATCCCGCGGCCCGGCTGTCACCACACGCAGCTTGCGTGGTTTTACGGTGGCGGCTTGCAAAGGGGTCAGACGCGACATGCTTGCAAACATGCGGTCAAACGGGTGCGCGTTGCTGGCCGTGATCGTCACAAAATGATAGGCCATGCTCGGCGCCCATTCATACGCAAACACCGAAACGACGCGTTGCCCCTGCTGCGTATTGACGATGGCATTAGTGTAAAAAGCGGGGATATCATTCACGGTTGTCCGGCGTATTTCGCCTGCGGGAATCGCGGCGCTCTCCCCCGATACTGCCTTAAGCGCGTTGGCCACATAGCTGCTGCGGTTGCCATCAAACGCGCCGCCGGCGAATATCGCTTTTCCATTATTCCCGTTAATGGTCACCGCATCACTGGCGTTTTGCATGCCAAAGCCAGACGGCGCGGTGAACTTCATCTTCAGTTGCGGATGTAAGAAATCTTGCCCTTCGACCACACCTTGCGCGGGGTCATCGCCGTATAACATGCCATCAATGGCCGCCAAATGGGCGTCAGCATTGCGGAAGGTGCTGGCGGGATAGCTTTTCGACCGAGATACTGCGCGCGAGACGCGGCGGGCAGGATCGGGGTGGGTGCTTGCCCACTCCGGGACCCGGTTATTGGCCAAGCCGGCCACGCGCGCATCCACGCTGGTCTGCAACGCCAATGAATTGAGCATCGATGCCAATGCGCTTGGATCATATCCCGCTGTGCTGAGATAACGGATGCCGTATTCATCTGCTTCCTCTTCTTGCGTGCGTGAATATTTTAGCGTGAAGACCTGCGCCAATGGACCTGCGTATTGCTGTAACCCGCCGCCTAGAGCGCCGAGCCAACCGCCCGAGTTACCCAGCACTGCCCCTAATATGCTACCGCCCATCCCCAAAAGGCCAGCAAGCGTAGCGTTGTTTCTGCGCTTTTCACTGTGCCGTGCTGCTGTGTGCCCGATCTCATGGCCAAGAACGCCTGCCATTTCGGCTTCATTATTGGTCAAGGCGACCAATTGGCGCGTGATATAAACATACCCCCCCGGCAACGCGAACGCATTATTCACCGACGAATTCAGCAATGTGACGTTAAAATCGCTTTGCGCGTTTCCAAGCCTCGACTGCATGGCAATGTTTTGGCCGATCCGGACGACATAGGCAGTCTGCGGACTTTGCATCGGTCCGCCAAACTCTTTCAAAATTTCTGCGTGATATTTTGCGCCTTCATTCTTTTCTTGGGCGGTAAAGGGCTTGGGAACAGCGCGAGCCGTAGTTCGGGATTGTGCTTCGGCGGGAATAGGACCGCCAACATTTGCCAATCCGAAAATTGCGGCGCCCGTAACAAGAAATGTCTTTGAAAAGCGCATAAAATCCCTGCCTAAATACACAGAACGCCATTTAGCCAACTATGTTGCGACGCGTCGACATTGTAAAGCGCGTCAACTTTCTATGCCAAGAAAAACTTAGGCGCCCATGGATAAGAATTTTGCGCGACGCTGTTGAAGCAGTTCTTTGGACGAGAACCCTGACAATGCATTCAACTCCTCGTCTATGGCGGTCGCAAGCGCTGCTGCCGCCATGCCATGGTCGCGATGTGCGCCACCAACGGGCTCTGGAACAATCCGGTCAATGATGCGCAGCGCTTTCAGGTCGTCTGCCGTCATCTTCATGGCTTGCGCTGCGTCCGCCGCCTTGTCGCCGGTGCGCCACAAAATGGATGCGCAACCTTCGGGCGATATCACCGAATACACGGCATATTGAAACATCAATATGCGGTCGGCAGCCGCAAGTGCAACAGCACCACCGGATCCACCCTCGCCCACGATGCACGCAATCATCGGCACGCCAAGCGCAAGGCATTTTTCGGTTGAACGGGCAATCGCCTCTGCCTGCCCGCGTTCTTCGGCCTGAATACCCGGAAACGCGCCCGACGTATCGACCAGGCTCACCACCGGGATACCGAACCGATCCGCAAGTTCCATCAAGCGAATGGCTTTGCGATAGCCCTCGGGCTTGCCCATGCCAAAATTATGGCGCAGGCGGCTTTGCGTATCATCGCCCTTTTCATGCCCAATGACCATTATGCGGCGGCCATTCAGGCGGGCAAGACCGCCAATGATCGCTTGGTCATCGCCAAAGGCGCGGTCCCCTGCCAAGGGCATGAAGTCTTCAAACATCGCCTCGATATAATGTTTGAAATGCGGGCGTTCCGGGTGCCGTGCAACCTGCGTTTTCTGCCACGCCGTCAGATTGGCATAAGTTTCCTTCAGCTGCTTGTCTGCCTTGTCGCGCAATTTGGCGATTTCGGCGCCCGCATCAACGTCGCTATCACGCGCGGCATCTTGCAATTCAAGGATGCGCGCTTCGAGCGCAGCAACCGGCTTTTCAAAGTCGAGATATACCATCATACATGCGGGTTAGAGCCTGAGGTGCGACGGGTCAATGTGCGCGTTGCCAATGGATGACGCCGATTTACCAGTTCGACGAGCTTGCTGCTGTCGACATGCGTGTAAATCTGCGTCGTTGCGATGTCTGCATGCCCCAGCATGGACTGCAACGCCCGCAAATTAGCGCCGCCTGCCAACAGATGCGTGGCAAAGGCATGCCGCAGGACATGCGGACTAACCTTCGCCGGATCCAGCCCCGAATGCGCGGCAAGGTCCTTGATTATCTGGAACAGGCGAATACGGCTGATATGCAACCCGCGCGACGGAAAGAGAAAACGCGACTTTTCAGGAACGAAGTCCAACCAAGCACTGACTGCGTGGCGTGCACGATTGGAAATGGGGATTAATCGTTCCTTGTCACCTTTGCCATTGATTATGATGAACGGCCTATCAGACACAACCGCATTTCGCGGCAGGGCGACCAATTCGGTCGCACGCAGACCAGAACCGTACAGAAGTTCAATAAGCGCCGACAGCCGGTAATCACTTGGCACTGGATGCGCCTGCGCAAGCTTTGCTTCAATGACCGCGAACAAGGTGTCGACTTCCTCTTTATCCAGAATTTTGGGCAAAGGCCGCATCTGCGCGGGCTTTGGGAGCGCTGCCGACGGATTATCGGCGCGAAATCCCTCTTCATGCAGAAAGGCAAAAAAACGCCGCAATGCCGATGCCTTGCGCGCGACCGAGCTGTTGGCAAGGTCTCGCCATTGGCGCGCCAGTTCAACGAGCGCGTCAGGCCCTGCCACTGCCAGTTGGCTGTGCAAAAGGCCGGATGCCGACATCAAGTCGCTTTGGTACGCCAAAAGCGTGTTCTTCGCGACACCCTGCTCTGCCGCCAACATCTCCAGAAAACGCGCAATCAGATCAGGATCGGATAAGCTCATTGCTGGCTAACGATCGTGATTGCCATATTGTCAGGCAAAAGTGACAGCTTCAGCCGCAATCATCCGTGCTTCGGCCTCCAAACCGACCTGACGCAATGAACGGACGATATAATAAAGATGATTGGCGGGAACCAACGACCATGAAGGCGCCTGCAATGCCGCCATCGCCATCAATGCGACCGTGCCCTGCTCGCCACGTTTGGCCGCGGCGGCAATCGCCTTTGACCATGCGGTTTGCCGGAAAATATTGATTTTGAGATCGCCTGCAAAGTCTGTGCCCGCATCAGTTTCAATACGGCCAAGCCCGGACAAGCCGGCGAGCAATAGCCGTGATTTATGTCCGTCGGTGCTGCCATCATTCTCGAAAAAATCGTCAAGGCTGCCATAATCCGCGGCCGTTACCCGCCCCGGAGCCGCCAACGTCACAAGCGCCCAACCCAGCGATCCATCCGCCACAACGTCAATCCATCGCGCAGCGAAGCGGTCAAGCCCTGCCGTCAGCATGGAGGCAATCAGCCGGTCAGCCTCTGCCTGATGATCATCGCTCGGCGTAATCAGCGCAGCCGCCCGCGCCGTCATCACCAATGAACCCTGATAATCTGCGCCAGCGGCCGCCGTGGTCCATAAAGACGTCATAGCCGCTACCTTGGCATCTGCACCTGATGCGGTATACGCATATCCAAGGCTTTCGGCCCGTGACCGCACGGCGTCGGGCGCATCCGGATCATCAAGGACCTGCGCATAAAGATCTACCATGTTCCGGTTCGACAATATACCAAGCGCGGCAGCACCGGGCGCATATTGGGCCCGGATCGTCGGCGTAAACATAGGCAACTGCACCCGCCAACCGTCGACCTGACGCCCCGTGTCGGCAAATAGGCTTTCCGGGGGTTCAAGGCCCACAGCAGCCGAAAGACCGAAGCGCCAAGGGTTCATACCCTCCACATTTTCCCATTCGATTTTCACCGAACGCCGCCCGTTAATTCCCGCCCCAACCGCTTTTTCAGCCAGAAAATAATCGACGCCGCGCACCCATCCCTGATAGCGGCCCTGATTGATAAATGCCATCGCGCTGCCTTGCTCACCCGCCAGCGACGCACAGATGGCGCGCGTCATTTTCCAGCGGCCATTGTTTACAAGGCGCACACCGCTTTCGGTCAGTGGGCACATGCCCGCTAAATCGCCATTGGCCAAATAGGCCTGCATCGCGACCTCATGGAGCCGTTTTGTGTACGCTGCGCCATCAACCTGCTGAACTAAATTACGCGCCACGACCGAGTCGCCCATCCGCAGCAACAACCACGCGCGCTCCGCTGTCCAATCCGCGCCTTTGACACCATCTGGCGTGTTGGTGCGGCTGGCAAGTAAGCGCCGCGCCATGATAGTAGCCCAGCGTGAGGCAATCGGCCCCGACGTCCGCTCTAATATCTGGCTGAGGAAAGCACCATCCAGCGTACCATAAGAGTCCGCCGGAAATCCGCCTGATGCTTGCGATAAAATCCCGATATCGTCCAAAGACTTTCGCGCAGAAGGTGGCACATCAAAACGGATGACCAATTCCGGCTTTTCTTCACCTTCCTCTTCCGTCGCATTTTCGTCCCCCGTCAAAGGGGCCGCAGCGGTGGTGCCATCCGGTGATTTGGCGGCATTTGGCGCAGGTCGGCCTACTTGGGGCAGCGGCGGGGGTGGAGGATCGCCAAAGCCTTCAGGAAGCAGGGATTCAGGCCCCTGCTGCCCCAGCGCAGGCAAAGAAAACACCAAGACCAGAGCGCTGGCAAGCAAAAGGCCGCTTTTTGAAATCTTGTCAGTCAATGATGCAAACCTGTTTCCATATCTGCGCACAGCAATGCGGTATGTCCCCATATCATCCGTTGCCATTGCCGCAACCCTCTGCTGAGAATAGCAAGGCTATGCCCCTTGCGGCAACCGATAGAAACCGCAAAAACCGCATTTTACGCAGCTATCCTGATTTTGATAGCCTATCATCTTATACTTACGAAGAAAATCCGCAAAGCGGCAAACCGCTTTCGGCTGACGCCAAGGCGATATATAGGCGATATCGTCATGGCTGAACATCACGAACCGAAAAAACGTAAATCTGGCACGCAGGCCGCATGGGTCATTGACCGTCCGGTGGTGCTTGTCGGCATGATGGGCGTTGGTAAAACCAGCATTGGAAAACGGCTTGCCGCCCGTCTGGGTGCGCCTTTCGTCGATTCCGATGACGAAATTGAAAAGGCAGCGGGTCTGTCGATCACGGAAATATTTGCGAGATTTGGTGAGGGTTATTTTCGGGATGGTGAACGTCGTGTGATTGCCCGGCTCATCGAAGGCGAACCGAAGGTCATTGCAACTGGTGGCGGCGCTTTCGTCAACGACGATACCCGCGCACTCATCTTGGAACGCGCAACATCGATCTGGCTTAATGCCGATGTCAAAGTGCTTGCCGACCGCGTGTCGCGGCGCGACCACCGCCCTTTGTTGCAAGGCAATGACCCGGTTACGGTCCTGACCGATCTTGGCAAATTGCGTAACCCCATATATGCCGCCGCCAATCTCCATATTCGCAGCGATACCTCGCCACATGTGCGGACCGTTGAAAACATATTGAAGGCCCTTTCCGCATGACCGTGATATCCGTCGACCTGTCCAACCGCCCCTATGACATTCATGTCCGCGCCGGGTTACTGGCCGATGTCGGCGCTATTTTAACGCCTTATGCCCGCAACAGCCGTTTGCTGGTGGTAACCGACGAAAATGTGGCTCGGGCTGTTCTGCCGCAGTTTGAATCGACATTGCGCGACGCAGGGTTGTCATGCGCGCATTTCGTACTGCCCGCTGGCGAAGCGGGAAAAAGCTGGGTGCAGTTGGAACGGCTGACGGATTGGTTGCTGGAACAGCATGTGGAACGAAGCGACCACATAATCGCGCTGGGCGGCGGCGTCGTTGGGGACATTACTGGCTTTGCCGCGCATATCATCAAACGCGGGTGTGCCTTTGTCCAGATACCTACGACCCTGCTTGCCCAGGTCGACAGCAGTGTCGGCGGCAAGACCGCCATCAACAGCGCGGCAGGCAAAAATCTGGTCGGGGCGTTTCATCAACCGGCGATGGTGTTGATCGACCCAGAGTTGCTTTTAACGCTTCCATCCCGCCAACTCGCGGCGGGTTTTGCCGAGGTGGTGAAATATGGCCTGATCGATGACGCGGCGTTTTTTGACTTTTGCGCGGATAATCTCGACAGCTTTTTTGCAGGTGACCCTGATATCCGCGCGCAGGCCATCATCCGGTCCGTACAATCCAAGGCGCGGATCGTCGCCGCCGACGAAACCGAACGCACGGGGACGCGGGCGTTGTTGAACCTGGGGCACACTTTTGGCCACGCGCTGGAGGCCGACACAGGCTTTTCCGACCGGCTGTTTCACGGCGAAGCGGTCGCCGCCGGCATGGCCTTGGCGTTTGGCTATTCGGCGCGGTTGGGGCATTGCCCCGCCGAAGATGCGCAACGGGTCACGCAACTTCTGCAACGCGCTGGGCTACCGACCACGCTATCAGACGCAGGCGTCACCGCCAAAGGTGCGGCCTTGGTTGACTATATGCGGCATGACAAGAAAATGAGCGCGGGCACGCTGCCCTTCTTGCTCGCCCGCGGTATCGGGCAGACATTTTTGTCCAAAGATGTCGCGCTGGACGACGTCGCAGCATTCCTCGACAGCGAATTTTAATCGTCCGTAATCAGAAAGTCGTCTGAATCGTCGCCGCCGAAACTGTGGCGGGTTCCAGCATGCATATCACCGGTTGTGAACTGCGCTTTCATGCGGCTGCGGTCACGATGCCGGAACTCCAGGATAATGTCTTGAATCTTTTCACGATCCGTACCGAAATATTTCAACGCGTCGGCAGACATCCGGATGGAGGATTCAAATACCTCGCGCATGATGTCGATGCCCTTGTCTTTCATCAATAACAAGGCTTGCTCCCGGCCGTACGCGCGCACGAACAATTTTGTGCGCGGGAATGTTTCGCGCACGGGCATCAGCGATTCTGCGGTCATGTATCGGTCGTCAATGCAGAAGAATATCGCCTGCGCGTCTTCACCGCCTGCGCGCTTTAGCAAGTCAACGCGGGTGCCATCGCCGTAAAAAACCTTAAAGCCAAAGTCCTCGCTGAGGTCGATGGTCTGCGGGTTGATGTCAATTAACGTGACTGAGCGCCCTGCCGCCTGCATGATCTGCGATACTTGTTGCCCGAAACGTCCATGCCCGACGATAATGACATTGGCTTGTGATGCGAGTTCGGGGTCATCAAGCTGCACTTCGCCGCTGACCTTTCGCGCCGCAAGCTTGCCCGCAAAGATCATCAGGAACGGCGTCGTTGCCATGGATAAGGTGACAACCGCGCCAAACAGGCTTGCGGCCTCCGGTTCAATCAACAACGCCTGCTGCGCCGCGGCAAACAACACGAAGGCAAACTCGCCACCTTGGCTCAATAGCATCGCCATAATGATGGACGGCTTGTTTTGGAGGCCAAAGCACCGACCAAGCGCATAGATGACGGCGATCTTGACTGTGATCAGCGCCAGCGCCAGACCCGCCAAGAAAAAGGGTTCCGAAAGGATGACATCGACGTCGAGCAACATGCCGACAGCTAGGAAAAACAGGCCGAGTAAAATGGAGCGAAACGGATCAATATCGGCCTCCAACTCATGCCGGTAAGGGGATTCCGCCAACATAACGCCAGCGATAAATGCGCCCAAGGCTGGCGAAACACCGATCGCTTGCATTACCGCGGCGCTGATGCAGACGGTGAATAGGCCAGTGACGATAAACAATTCGCGCTCTGAAATCTTGCCGACCAACCGCAGGAGCGGCGACAGCAGATAGCGTCCGGCCAACACCAGTACCACAATCGCCAGAACCGCATAAAACATCAGATACCAGCCCTCAATCGCGCCCTCCTGCGCCGGTGCGCGCGACAGGGCCGCAACGATAGTCAACAAGGGAACAATGGAAATGTCCTGAAACAACAAGATAGAGAAGCTCTTCTCTCCATAATCAGTCTTCATCCGACCGCGCGATTGCAGCAATGGCAACACCTGCGCAGTGGAGGACAAAGCCAAGGGAAGCCCGAGCACTAAGGCGGCCTGCCAGCTAAAGCTTGGCATTGCGAAATGAATGACGGCGAACATGCCAAGCCCGCACAATATGACCTGCAACGGCCCGAAAAGCAGTATGTCCCGCCGCAACAGCCACAGCCGGCTGGGTGACAATTCTAGCCCGACGAGGAACAGCAGCAAGATGATGCCGATTTCGGAATAGGCCAATATCGTCGCTGGCGCGTCAATCAACGCAAGGCCGTCAGGCCCGATAGCAATGCCCGCGACCAGATAGCCAAGCACCGCGCCAAGGCCGAGACGCCTGAAAATCAACACCGCCAACAACGCCGCGCCGAGCAGCACCACCCCGCCTAACATGACATCAGCGACGAGGTGGTGTGATGTTTCTTCCATCAGGCGTTCTGTTTGGCCTGCGCGGCGGCAGCAAGAATCGCGTCATAAGGCAATAATATCGCGGCATGGCGCGAAGGATAATCAGTTGCCGCTGCCAACAATGCCAATTCCGGCCAGCAGCTTGGCATATCGCCCTCCCGTTTTAACGCCTGCGCCACGCCATCGCGCAATTTGGCGACTTCAGTCATAGCTGTGCCAACCGCATGGTGCATCAAAATCGCCGCAGAGGCCTGCCCAAGCGCGCAGGCGTTGGCCCGCAATGCAAGGCCGCGCAATGTGCCGTCAGCGTCGGTCACAATATCCGCTTGAATGCGGCTGCCGCACAAGGGCGAACGCACTTCGGCACTGCCATCCGGCTCTGCAAGGCGATTGTCAGCGGCCAAAGACGTCGCCAACCGCAAGATATCCCGATTGTAGAGCGCCGAGTCCATCAGTTTGCCGTTTCCGGGTCGCTATCGGCAGTGCGGCTTTGTTCGCGGACAAATTCCGACACGGCGTCGCCGCTGGCATTGAGCAAAGGATATGTGCGCGAACCGGTCATCCACTCGGGCGGCCCCTCATCTGTGCCATACACCAAATCATATGCCATCACGAACAGCAGGAAAACCAGAGTCGCGATAATCAGGCCCTTGAGCATACCAAAGCCAAAACCAAGCACACGGTCAATCGGGCCAAGTATGGACTTGCGCGTTTTGGCGCCAATCGATTTCGCTATCCATGTACCCACGGCAAAGATGACGATGACAAGCGCTAAAAAGGCAAGCACAGCAGCGCCGGAGTCAGAGCCCACGGCCTCTGCCAAAGCCGCCGTCGCAGGCGCGTGGAACATACGCACGGCAAAGATAATCAGCACCCATGCGATCATCGACAGAACCTCTTGCACAAAGCCGCGTAAGAAGCCGAACGCGGCCCCGCTGCCCAGCAAGAACAGGACAATGATATCAAGTGCTGTCATCTAATCCTGTTGCCTTTAAAACCGTTCAAAGAGGATTTAGGGACGTCCCAGCATATGGTCAACGAGATTGGCAAGCGTGCGGAACTCGTGCGTTGATATGCCGGTCTGACCTTTGACCGACGGCGGCACCAAGGCGCGGCTGAACCCGAGCTTTGCCGATTCCTTAAGCCGCAACGCACCATGGGCGACGGGACGGATTTCGCCGGATAAAGCAACTTCGCCAAAGAGTACAGCATCGGACGGCAGTGGCCGTTCCGCCAAAGCCGAAACCAACGCTGCGGCAACCGCAAGATCGGCGGCTGGGTCAGAAATGCGATAGCCACCTGCAATGTTGAGATACACCTCAGCCGTTGAAAAACTCAGGCCGCATCGCGCCTCCAGCACCGCCAATATCATCGCGAGCCGACCGCTGTCCCAGCCCACAACGGCGCGGCGCGGTGTTGCCCCACTGGATAGCCGCACGGTCAGCGCTTGAATTTCCACAAGCACTGGCCGCGTTCCTTCCAACGCTGGAAACACCGTTGCCCCCGTAACCTGTTCGGCCCGGTCGGTCAGGAACAACGCGCTGGGGTTTCCGACCTCCGTCAAGCCTTCTTCAACCATCGCAAAAACACCGATTTCGTCGGTCCCGCCAAACCGGTTCTTGGACGCGCGCAAAATGCGATATTGATGGCTGCGTTCGCCTTCGAACGACAATACGGTGTCAACCATATGTTCCAGCACGCGGGGTCCGGCAATCGTCCCGTCTTTGGTGACATGGCCGACGAGCATCAACGCCGTGCCGCGCTCCTTGGCAAAGCGGATAAGCTCTTGCGCCGACGCGCGTACTTGGCTGACCGTGCCCGGCGCGCCTTCGATGAGGTCGCTGTGCATCGTCTGAATAGAATCGATGACCAATAAAGCGGGCGGCGCGCCATGTGCCATCGTCGTGAGGATATCGCGCACAGAGGTTGCGGCGGCAAGCTGCAACGGCGCATCGCCAAGGCCAAGTCGGCGGGCCCGCAAGCGAACTTGGTCAACCGCCTCTTCACCCGAAATATACGCAACGGATAGGCCGCGCCGCGCGAGGTTTGCAGCAGCTTGTAACAATAACGTCGACTTACCAATGCCCGGATCACCACCGAGCAGGGTCGCCGAACCCGGCACAAGGCCGCCACCCAATGCGCGGTCAAATTCGGATATACCCGTTGACGCCCGTTCAGGCAGTTTAATATCCGAATTTAATCCGGACAATTCGACCGCACGGCCGCCCGAATGCAAATGATGCTTCAGTTCAAAAACAGTTGCCTTGGCCTCTTCCGCCAAGGTGTTCCATTCGCCGCAATCGTCGCACTGCCCCTGCCAGCGGTTGGATTCGGACCCGCATGCCTGACACACATATTTGCGCTTTGCTTTTGCCATAGCCGGTAATTAACAGAACAAATCAAGAACTCAAGACATAAGTGCGCCGTATCAACGCTTGCGTGTGACGCGGCGTAATGCCACATATTTGATATGCGCGAAAAAGAACTCAGGCTGGCGCTCATTTGTTATGGCGGGGTTAGCCTTGCCATTTACATGCATGGCGTCACGCGCGAGATTTGGCACATGGTCCGCGCGAGCCGCGCGTTTCATGACGGTGCGCCCCCCACCCGCCGCAGTGAGATTGTCTATCATGATTTGCTTGCCGAGTTGTCACGCGTCAGTGGCGTAAAACTGCGCGTTTTGACGGACATCATTGCTGGGTCAAGCGCGGGCGGGATCAACGGCATTTTCCTGTCACAGGCTATTGTCACGGGCCAATCGCTTGAGCCGTTGACCGATATGTGGCTTGAGATGGCGGACGTCGACGTGCTGCTTGATCCTGATGCACGCCCGCTGTCGCGCTTCACCAAATTTTGGGCGACGCCCATTGCGTGGATGATCTTGCGCCGACGCGGCGGGGCGGTTGAAAGAACCGTCGCAAAAGAGGCGCAGGAGGAAGTTGCGGCCAAGCTGTCACGCTTTGTCCGTGCACGCTGGTTTGCGCCGCCCTTTGGTGGGAATGTGTTTTCGAAACTGTTGCTTGATGCGCTGAACGCAATGGCCGCGAGCGCCGCCCAACCACCGCTTTTACCCATTAGCCAGCCGCTGGACCTGTTTGTCACCGTAACCGACTATTACGGCCATGATCGGGCGCTGCGCCTCAACAGTCCTGAAGAGGTCACGGAGTCCGAACATCGGATCACAGTCGATTTTTCCACACGCGGACGAACGGGCCTTGCCGACATTGCCGAGCTGATTTTCGCTGCGCGGGCCACGGCCAGTTTCCCCGGTGCTTTCCCGCCATTTTCGGTGCGTGAACTTGACCGGTTGTTGGCGCGGGAAAATGTCCCATGGCTTGGCCGCAATATATTTTTGAACCGCATATTGCCGCAGCAATTTGCCGCAAATGCCGCAGAAGATACGATGTTAATCGACGGATCGGTGTTGGCCAATGCGCCGTTTAACCAAGCGATCTCCGCCTTGCGCAACCGCCCGGCGCGCCGCGAAGTGGACCGGCGTTTTGTTTATATCGACCCCACGCCCGGCCGCCCCGGTTTCCGTTTTGGCCACCGCAAAGCAGACGGCACCGCCGATATGCCGCGCAAGCCACCGGGGTTCTTTTCGACAATATTGGGGGCGTCGTCCAACATTCCGCGTGAACAGCCCATTCGGGACAGCCTTGAAAAGATCACTGGCCGTTCGGAACGTATTGAACGAACGCGGCGCGTCATCGACAGCTTGCGCAGCGAGGTTGAAAATACGGTAGAGACGCTGCTCGGTAAGACATGGTTCCTCACCCAGCCAACCGCAAGCCGCATGCAAAAATGGCGGCAATCTGCGCAGGAAAAGGCGATTGTTGCCGCCGGGTTCGGTTACCGCGCCTACAATCATCTCAAAATCGCAGGTGTTGTTGATGATATTGTCGCCACCGCCCGCCGTAGCTTGCCCGATGCATCAGCCGCGTTTTTCGGTGACTTGCGTGCCGCGCTTTGGGCAGAAATCGGGAGCCGTGACCTTGACCTAATGCCGCCGCGTAAACGCAAGGCCACCACCCGCCAAATTGCCTTCCTTCGCGCGCATGACCTGCGCTTCCGCATCCGTCGCCTGCGCTTTCTTACCCGGCATCTGACTGAAGAAGTCGAAAATGTTATCGATATGCCGGACGATGATATCGCCAAAATGCGCGATGCCATTTACAAATGCCTCGCTTTGTTTCTCGATTTGGAAACTGCGGAGTTTTTAGGGCTGGATTTCGCGATGGCCGCCAAATCTGGCATAGCCGATCCCGCAGGCGTAATGGACCATCTTGCGGCGCAACGCGATCTGGTGCGGGCCGACGGCAAAGTCGACAAAATATTATGCGATGCCATGCTGAATATGCCCGTTGAGGCGCGCCGGGTCATGCTGCTCGGCTATTTGGGCTATGCGCTATACGACATCGCCACGCTGCCTTTGTTGCAGGATGAAGGCTTTGATGAATTCGACCCGGTCAAAGTGGACCGCATATCCCCCGACGACTGCAACTCCATCCGCACCGGCGGCACGGCCGCGATGTTAAAGGGCATAGAGTTCAACAATTTCGGTGCGTTTTTCAGCCGCGCCTATCGTGAAAACGACTATCTATGGGGCCGTTTGCATGGCGCGGAACGCATGATCGATATCCTGATATCGTCACTGCCACCGGGCCATGAATTTTCGACTGGCCGCGCACAAAGTTACAAAAAGCGCGTGTTTCACGCGATACTGGATGAGGAGCAGGAGCGGCTGACGCATATCCAGCCCCTCATCATTTCGTTACGGACCGAGGTGGACCAGATTAACATCTGACCTTCGATATCTTTGCCATTTTGACGCCGCGAAGGTGGATTTAAGTGGTCCTGACCCTAATCAGTGATGCCGTCCCAAATGCCCTTAAGTTTGTCAAAAAAGCCTGTTGATTGCGGACATTCTGCGCCCGTTTCGGTTTCGCGGAACTCCCGCAATATTTCCTTCTGCCGCGCGGACAGCTTTGACGGCGTTTCCACGTCGATCTGAATGACCATATCACCGCGACCACGCCCTTGCAGCACAGGCATGCCTGCCCCGCGCTGGCGAAGCTGTTTGCCCGACTGTATGCCCTCTGGAACGATGATGATATGTTCTGTACTATCGAGGCACGGGATGCGGATTTCGCCACCCAGCGCCGCTGTGGTGAAGCTTACGGGCACGCGGCAGAACAATGTCGTGCCGTCGCGTTCGAACACCTTGTGGCGCGACAGATGGATGAAGATATAAAGATCACCCGCCGCTGCGCCATTTGGCCCAGCCTCGCCACGGCCAGCGACACGAATGCGGGTGCCTTCGTCGACGCCGGGCGGAATATTGACGGCGATGGTCTTGCGTTCATCCACCCGGCCTTCGCCGCGGCAGGCCCGGCATGGGGACTCAATCACTTCCCCGCGACCGTGGCAGGTCGGGCATGTGCGTTCGACCACAAAGAAACCTTGCTGCGCGCGTACCTTGCCATGACCTGCGCACAGGTTGCAGCGACGCTTGCCTGACCCAGGCGTCGCGCCACTGCCACTGCATGTGCCGCACGAGGTAGCAACGTCGACGGTAATCTCGGCATCCTTGCCGTGGAAGGCCTCATCAAGCGATATTTCGAGATCATAGCGTAAATCTGCGCCACGCGCAGGGCCGCGCTGGCGGCCACCAAAGGCGTCGCCAAAAAAGCTTTCGAAAATATCGGAGAAGTCACCAAAGCCAGCGCCGCCTTGGCCGCCGCCGCCACCCATGCCACCATTTTCAAACGCTTCCTTGCCGAACCGGTCATAGGCCGCGCGCTTTTGTGGATCTTTCAGGACGTCATAAGCCTGACTAATCGCCTTGAACTTAGCTTCGGATTTGTCGCAGCCGGGATTACGGTCGGGATGGCATTCCATCGCGATCCGGCGATACGCGGTTTTCAGCGTCTTTTCATCCGCTGTCCGCTCGACTTCTAACAATTCATAATAATCAATGTCGAGATTCATGACTGACTACCCCCCCGGTCTTCCCAACCGTCGCTACGTTTCGATAGCGACGGTCGAAAAATTCAACATCAGTCTTTCTTGTCGTCTTCGACTTCGGAGAATTCAGCATCGACAACATTATCGTCGGCTGGCGCTTCTTCCGATGCAGCGCCTGCCGATGTGCCAGCAGCTTGCTCTTCCTTGTAGATCGCTTCGCCAAGCTTCATCGCGATTTGGGCCAAGGCCGCTGCCTTTTCCTTCATGGCTTCTGCATCGCCGCCTTCAATAGCGGTTTTGGTTTCGGCCACAGCTGCTTCGATTTCGCCCTTCAACGCGGCATCAATCTTGTCGCCATACTCTTCCAACTGCTTCTCGGTGGAATGAACAAGGCTTTCTGCATTATTCTTGGCTTCTGCCGATTCACGACGCTGCTTGTCTTCTTCGGCAAAGGCTTCGGCATCGCGCACCATCTGGTCAATATCCGCATCGGACAGACCGCCCGATGCCTGAATTTTGATCTGCTGTTCCTTGCCTGTGCCCTTATCCTTGGCGGTCACGCTCACAAGGCCGTTGGCGTCAATGTCGAACGTCACTTCAACCTGCGGAACGCCGCGGGGTGCAGGTGGAATGCCGACCAGATCGAAATTGCCAAGCAGCTTATTATCCGCCGCCATTTCACGCTCACCTTGGAAGACGCGGATGGTCACGGCATTTTGATTGTCTTCGGCAGTCGAATATACTTGGCTCTTCTTCGTTGGGATTGTCGTGTTACGGTCGATCATACGCGTAAATACGCCACCGAGCGTTTCGATACCCAATGACAGTGGCGTCACGTCCAGCAACAACACGTCCTTGACATCGCCCTGCAAAACGCCCGCCTGAATGGCAGCGCCCATCGCAACAACTTCATCAGGGTTCACGCCTGTATGCGGTTCCTTGCCGAAGAAATTCTTCACCACGTCGCGCACCTTTGGCATGCGGGTCATGCCGCCGACCATTACGACTTCATCAATGCCATCGGCCTTGATACCCGCATCAGCCAATGCCTTTTTGCAAGGCTCAAGCGTGCGCTTAATCAGGTCGCCAACCAATTTTTCAAGGTCAGCACGCGTGATAGTTTTCACAAGGTGCTTTGGACCATTTTGGTCAGCGGTGATAAACGGAAGGTTGACTTCGGTTGTCTGTGTTGAAGATAATTCGATCTTCGCCTTTTCAGCCGCTTCCTTCAAACGTTGCAGCGCCAGCTTGTCCTTGGTCAGGTCAATGCCTTCGGCCTTGTTGAAATCGGCTGCCAAATGCTCAACGAGCACGCTGTCGAAATCTTCACCGCCAAGGAATGTGTCACCATTGGTGGATTTCACTTCAAACACGCCGTCGCCGACCTCTAGGATCGAAATGTCGAACGTGCCGCCGCCAAGGTCATAGACCGCGATGGTTTTATTCTCATCCTTGTCCATGCCATAAGCAAGCGCAGCAGCGGTTGGCTCGTTAATGATACGCAGCACTTCAAGACCCGCAATCAGGCCAGCATCCTTTGTGGCCTGACGCTGGGCGTCGTTGAAATAGGCTGGAACGGTGATGACCGCTTGCGTGACAGTTTCGCCCAAATAGGCTTCCGCTGTTTCTTTCATCTTTTGCAAGATGAATGCCGAAATTTGTGAAGGCGAATAATCTTCGCCGCCTGCTTTGACCCATGCATCGCCGGTCTTGCCCTTGACGATGCTGTAAGGAACGAGGCCCATATCCTTCTTGGTCATTGGGTCATCAAAGCGGCGGCCAATAAGGCGCTTCACCGCATAAATGGTGCTTTCCGGATTGGTGACGGCCTGACGCTTGGCTGGCTGGCCAATAAGGCGCTCGCCATCCTTCGCAAAGGCCACGATCGATGGCGTTGTGCGCGCGCCTTCTGCATTTTCGATGACCTTGGGCTTGCCGCCGTCCATGACCGCAACGCAGCTGTTTGTCGTGCCCAAGTCGATACCAATAACTTTAGCCATAAAAACTTTACCCCGAAATTTTAAAAATTGAACTTTACCCTGTCGCATTTCGCACCAGCCCTATCAGGCACTGGGGTTACGCGTAACGTGACGTTGTAGCGGCGATATAGGTGTCAATTCTCTTGGCACAAGACTTCGGCGTTCCTAGATAGGGAAAATATTAGGTGAAAACGCGGTATAGCTGGACCGCACCAGCGCGCGCACCTAACCGCAAAAGGAGGACGATATGAACCGACATATATGCACATTCAGCGCCGCTGTGGCTGCCCTGTTGCTGGGCGCATGCGGCCCAACGCCGCAGTTGAAGGTAAAGGAAGCCACGCTGACCCTGTCGCCTGTCGACAACAACCCGTCGGCCATGCACTTCAACGTTTATGGCGGGCCGGAGGATGTGTATTTGCTGCGCGTAAGTTCCCCATCGGCCGTTCGGGTTGAAATGCACGATGTCACAATGGATGCAAAAACCGGCGCCGTGGCCATGACCCCTATGGACCGCGTGCCCATTCCGTCTGGTGAAAAAGTTGCCTTCAAAAAAGGCGGTAAGCATGTGATGATATGGGGCGTCAACGTCATCCCCCGCCGTTTGGGCGTGATTGAGACCGAGTTTCTGTTTTCGAACAATGCCCGCATATTGGTGAGGGCCCGCGTGCAAGAAATCGACGGCAGCGACCCCGACGAGAAAAAGGCCATTGATGGTTAAACATGTTCGGCCCGCATAAATCCGGCAGGGCGTTAACCGTCCGCGAACGGGCGCTGGCGGAATCCGTTTTCAGGTCAGCGCTCGATTATGATGATATCCGAATCCATAACCGCCGTTATTTTTGGTTTCAGCCGCGCCACGTGACGATGGCCCCGAACGGCCATATATGGTTTCACCCAAAGGGCGATTTATTCTGCGATGATTTTTGCGATGCCAGCCTCAGCGCGCAAGGCTTGTTCATCCACGAACTCGTGCATGTGTGGCAGCACCAAAGGGGCATATGCCTGCCGCTTCGGCGGTATCCGTTTTGCCGCTATGATTATAGCTTAAAACCGGGGTGGCAACTCGACCAATATGGGCTGGAACAGCAATGCGAAATCGTCCGGCATATATTTCTGTTGCGCAACGGGGCGAAGGTCGCAGGCGCGCCGTTGCTGTCGCAATATGACGGTGTGCTACCCTTCTGACGGCAGCAGGCCAAGCCGCGCGCGCATCGACCAGCGCACGAGCATCAAAACCGCGACAATGCCGAGTCCAGTCGCCAAGCCAAGCCAAATGCCAACGCCATTCCAACCTTGGTAAAATGCCAGCCATGCGCCCACGCCAATGCCAACCACCCAATAGCCAAAGGCGGCAAACAACATGGGCACTGTCGTATCGTGCAATCCACGCAGCATGCCCGCGCCTACAACTTGCGCGCCATCGACAATCTGGAACAGGGCCGCAATGGCAAGGAAGCTGACGGCCAGTCGCACGACCTCTGCATTGATCGTAGCATCGCGGTCAATGAACAAAGCAATCAACAATTCTGGTGACAGCCACATCAACACCGCCATCGCCGCCATGAACCCCGTTCCCATGACAAAGCTGGCCCAACCGGCGCGGCGAATAAGCTGCATATCGCGCCGACCATAGCCAATGCCCACACGCACCGTCGCGGCCTGCGCAAGGCCCAAGGGCACCATGAACGTCACGCTCGCGACCTGAAGCGCGATGGCATGCGCCGCGACTGAGGCGGTGTCGATTAACCCCATGAGCATGACTGCAACGCCAAAGACGCCGCCTTCCAACCCCATCGTAACGCCAATCGGCAGGCCCAGTTTCCACAGCGCCCGAAAACGCGGCCAATCGCTGCGCCACCAACGCCCGAAGAGATGATATCGCCGGAATTTGGGATGATAGCTAATCACCGCCACCATGCCCAAAAACATGAACATATTGGCGAGAATACTGCCCAAACCAGCGCCGATTATGCCAAAGGCCGGCACGCCCAACTTCCCGAAAATGAGGACATAGTTGAATGCCGCGTTCGCAAAAACGCCCAAGATACCGATGACGAGCGACCATAAGGGCTGCTCCAACGCCGAAAGGAAATTGCGCGCGATAATCAGCCACAAAAATGGCAGGATCGACCACATATAGGCACGCACATAGCTTTGCGCCTTGACCGCAAGTTCGGCCTGCTGGCCAAGCGTCAACAATATGGCTTCGGTCTGCCACAAGATCAGCCATATCGGGATCATGATCGCAACGGCGACCCACAATCCTTGCCGAAATGTGCGCCGGATATCGCGCACTGAATGTGCCTTTGCGCCGCGCTCGCTCGCCATCATCGGCGCGGTCGCGGTGACGAGGCCCATGCAGAAGATCGCCGCCGTCATGCACAGGTTGAAGCCAAGCGATGCCGCCGCCAACTCAGTTGGCCCAAGCCACCCCACCATCACCACATCGGTCGCGCCAATCAACGACATCGACAGGTTGGTCAGGATCAACGGCCAGGCAAGCGACAAGGTCGCGCGAAGTTCATCGCGCCAAGGGGACTGACGGTCCATGGGGATTGCCGCTGTGGTCATATGACGCGCTCGATAGCGGAGCGCGTTGCGTTAGACCACCCCCGGCGTGATGGTCCTGACCCTAATCCGCCGCCTTTGCCACCCCAACCAAAGCAGGGCGCAGCAAGCGGTCCTTGATCATATATCCAGCCTGCATTTCGGCGACAATGATGCCGGGTTCCAGATCTGCGCTTGGAATTTCAACCATCGCCTGATGTTGGTTGGGATCCAACGGCATGCCCATGGCGGCAATGCGCGTAATGCCATTTTTGGCAAAGACGCTGTCCAGCTCACGACCAGTCGCTTCAAGGCCGATGACGAGCGGTTTCATCGCGTCGCTCTCGCGCATTTCAGACGGAATTGCCTCTAATGCGCGTGACAGATTGTCGGACACGGATAGCACATCGCGGGCAAAACCCGTTGCGGCATAAGCGCGCGCGTCCTGCGCTTCTTTCTCCATACGGCGCCGCACATTTTGCGTTTCGGCCTGCGCGTATAAAACATCCTGCTGTGCAGCAGCGAGCGCTTCTTCAAGCGCCGCAATCTTTGCATCGGCAGCGTCAGTTACCTCTGACGTATCGTCCTTCATATGCTCTGGCACGCCTTCAAGTTCTTTTTCTACAGCGGAATCGGCTGCGGCTGATTTCTTCTTTGTCATAAACCTGATTAACCCAATTACGTTGCGACTGCATGGTCGTTTGTTGCTGCTCGCATATAGAAAGCAATTTTATTTCATCAACCCGCGCATCATTTAATTAAACGGCTCAGCGCTTGCGCGGTAAAATCGACCATCGGCACAATGCGCGCATAATTCAGGCGTGTCGGGCCAATGACGCCAATGACGCCAACCACCTTGCCCCCTGCCTCCCGATAGGGCGCGGCGATGACGGACGATCCCGAAAGCGAGAAAAGATTATTTTCCGAACCGATGAAAATCCGTGTCGATTGCGCCTCACGCGCGCTGTCGACCAGCCGCGCGATCTCCTCTTTGCTCTCAAGCTCGTCCAACAATTGGCGGACGCGGTCGAGGTCGGCGGCCGCGGCTTCGTCGATCAGGTTCGACTGCCCGCGCACGATGAGCACTGGCCGGTCATTCGCATCAAGCGACCAAATCGCCAGCCCGTCACGCACCAGTTTTTGGCTGGCGACGTCAAGTTCGGCCTTTTCGGCCCGAATTTCGCTGTCGAGGCGCTCGAGCGCTTCGGACAGCGTCAATCCCGAAAGGCGCGCCGAAATATAGTTTGCGGCCTCAACTAACATGGATTCGCTAATTGCCGGGTCAATCAACACCAGCCGGTTTTCCACGCTATTGTCGGACCCGACCATGATTGCGAGCACTTGTGACGGGGACAGGCGCGCAAAGCTAAATGCCTTTAGGACCGCGTCACGCTTTGGCACAAGCACGATACCGGCGCAGGCGGACAGACCCGACAGAACCGAAGTCGCGGCCACCAGTGCCTCTTCAATCGGCCCCTCGCCCCGGATTTGCGATTCAATCGCGCGCTGTTCCTCAACCGATGGCGCAGCCGAGTGCATCATGCCATCGACGAACAGGCGAAGGCCGCTCTCGGTTGGCACGCGCCCAGCACTTGTGTGCGGTGAGGCGAGATAGCCTGCTTCCTCCAAATCCTGCATGACATTGCGGATCGATGCAGGCGACAGGTTTAACCCTGCAAATTTGGAAACTGTTCGCGATCCAACCGGCGCGCCATTGTCCAGATAGCTTTCAACCACCATCCGGAAAATCATGCGTGTCCGGTCATTTAATTCATTGATGGGTGTTTGGCTCACCGCGTCAGTGTAGCGCACCGCGCACTTGCAAAGCAAGCGGGGCAGGCTAATGCGGGCAGCAACTTGTTATCAGGAGAGTATCATGCGTCCATCCGGCCGTTCGCCAGACGAAATGCGCGCCATTTCGATTGACACCCATTTCACCAAACATGCCGAAGGTAGCTGCCTCATCGGTTTTGGCGACACCCGCGTGCTGGTGACCGCCAGCGTCGAAGATCGTATTCCGCCATGGTTGCGCGGCAAGGGTGAAGGCTGGGTTACGGCGGAATATTCGATGTTGCCCCGCGCCACGCATACGCGCAGCCAGCGCGAAGCCGCCAAGGGCAAGCAGTCGGGCCGGACTCAGGAAATTCAGCGCCTTATTGGCCGTTCGTTACGCTCCGTCGTTGATTTGAAGAAGCTGGGTGAAAACCAAATCACCATCGATTGTGACGTGTTGCAAGCCGATGGCGGCACGCGCACTGCGGCGATTTCCGGCGCATGGGTTGCGCTTCGGCTTGCGGTCAATGGCCTGCTGGCGTCGGGCGCGATTAAAGAGGACCCCATTAGCGGCCGTGTTGCAGCGGTAAGCTGCGGTATCTTCAAAGGCACGCCGGTGTTGGACCTTGATTATATCGAAGATTCCGACGCAGACTCCGATGCCAATTTCGTCCTGATCGAAGGTGGCCAGATTGCCGAAGTGCAAGCCACTGCCGAAGGCGCGACCTATGACGAAGAAGGCCTGCTGCGCCTGCTCCGCCTCGCGCGCATCGGAACAGACCGGATTTTCGCCGCGCAGGCCGACGCGGTTAAGTAAAGCGCAACCGTCGCTCCAGCGCAGGCTGGAGCCTATCGCGCCTGTCGTGCAAGACTGAGACACGTGATGGGCCCCAGCCTTCGCTGGGGCGACGGATTTTGTAGTAAGAGGCAAGCATTATGAATCACCGCAAACTCGAACCCGGCAGGCTGGTCATCGCCAGCCATAATGCTGGCAAGGTCCGTGAAATCCGTGCCTTGCTTGCGCCTTTTGGTATCGAACCGGTATCGGCGGGCGAACTTGGCCTGCCTGAACCTGAAGAAACCGGGACTAGCTTTGCCGAAAATGCTTTGCTTAAGGCCCATGCGTCGGCGCAAGGGTCCGGCCTGCCCGCGCTGGCCGATGACAGCGGCCTATGCGTTGCTGCCTTGGGCGGTGCGCCGGGGGTCTACACCGCCGATTGGGCGGAAACGCAGGTCTTCGAAGGCGGGCCGGGGCGTGACTGGTATATGGCGATGGGCAAGGTTGAGGGCAAGCTGGCCGAACTTGGCCCAGACACCGACCGGAGATCGTATTTCGTCTGCACTTTGGCGCTGGCATGGCCCGATGGGCATCAGGAAATTTTCGAAGGCCGTGTGCAGGGCAGCCTGACATGGCCACCACGTGGGTTGCATGGCTTTGGCTATGACCCTGTGTTCGTTCCGGAAGGACGCAGCGAGACCTTTGCTGAACTTGATCCGCAAGAGAAACACGGGATGAGCCACCGGGCGGACGCATTTCGCAAATTGGTTGCGGCGGTGTTTTGAACAAGCCCGCGCGCCCATATACCGCAGCCCTGAGCCGTCAGTGCAACAGCGCTGACGATATTCGAAGGGCGCTTTTCAGTATTGCAACTTGCCAGACGGCGACACGCCCTTCGACGGACGCAGCCGATGCCCGGCTGCTGCTCAGGGCTACGGTCTAGGCCGACACGATAGCGCAGCCTATGCCCGCCCCGCTCGCCCTTTATATCCATTGGCCATTTTGCGTTTCGAAATGCCCTTATTGTGATTTCAATAGCCATGTCCGCGAGACGGTGGACGATGCGGCCTGGTGTGCGGCATTGCTGGCAGATATGGCATATGAGGCGGCCCGCACGCCGGATCGTAAGCTGACCTCCATCTTCTTTGGCGGGGGCACGCCGTCTTTGATGCCGCCGTCCACCGTCGCTGCGCTAATTGACGCGGCGGAGCGGCATTGGGGCTTTGCCGACGATATTGAAATCACTTTGGAGGCGAACCCGTCTTCGGTGGAGGCCGCGCGTTTCGCTGATCTCGCAGGCGCAGGCGTTAACCGCGTATCGCTTGGGCTTCAGTCACTAGATGATGCCGCGCTGGCGTTTTTGGGGCGCGCGCATTCAGTGCTGGAAAGCCTTGACGCGCTGGCCATTGCCCAGCGTCATTTTGGGCGCGTCAACATCGACCTGATTTACGCGCGACCTGACCAAACCGCTGGCCAGTGGGAGGCCGAGTTGCAACGCGCCCTTTCCTTCGGCACTGACCATATGTCGCTATATCAGCTTACGATTGAACCCGGCACGCGCTTTGAAACCTTGGTGCGCACGGGCCATTTCATTCCCGCCGACGATGATGATGCCGCGACATTGTATGACCTGACCGGACAGATGACATCCGCCACAGGCATCCCGCCCTATGAAATCAGCAACCATGCCCGCCCCGGCGGCGAAAGCCGCCATAATTTAAGCTATTGGCGTTATGATGATTATATCGGCATTGGCCCCGGCGCACATGGGCGGCGGCTGCACGCTGCAACACAGCGCCATAAGAAGCCGGAGAATTTCTTGTCCGCAGTCGAGCGCAATATGCACGGCATCAGCAGCGAAGACCATCTCAATGCAGCCACGCGCGCCACCGAAAGCTTGCTGATGGGATTGCGGTTGGCAGAAGGGATTGACCTCAGCCGCCTGTCGCAACGCACGGGCATCGCTGCTGCCGACTTGCTCGACATCGATGCAGTCGACAAAATCGCGCAGCTTGGCCTGATCGCGCGTGACGCAGATCACGTCACCGTCACACCGCAAGGCATGCCGTTGCTCGACGCGATCTTGCCGCAAATAGTAAACATTGAGGCTGATGCCTCCGCCTGATAGCATAGGGCCCATGCCGTCCTTACTTGCCGAATACCTTGCGTTCCTGACCGACAACCGGCGGATGTCACCGCATAGCGCGCGCGCCTATCACGCGACGGCAGACCGGCTAACCGGATTCCTGCAACTCCATTGGGGCAGCGAAGTCACCCGCGTGACGCTGCACAATATTTCATTGGCAGACATGCGCGCATTTTTGGCCGCCCGGCGCGGCGATGGCCTCACCAATCGTTCCACGGCGCGTGAATTGTCCGCAGTGCGGCATTTCTTGCGCTTTGCCTTGGGCGATGATGTGACTTTACCTGTGATGAAGGGGCCGCGTGTGCCGCGCAGCCTGCCGCGCCCGGTGAACCCCGATGATGTTCTGGCGCTGGCCGATGACGTTGCTGAAAATACAAAGGATATGTGGATCGGCGCGCGCGATTGGGCGTTGCTTTTGCTGCTGTATGGCAGCGGCCTGCGCGTCAGTGAGGCGACTGGCCTGATGGGCGACATATTGCCCTTGGGCAGCACGTTGCGGGTCACAGGCAAGCGCAACAAAACGCGCATCGTGCCATTGCTGGAGATAGTACGGACCGCCATTCAGGACTATCTCGCTGTATGCCCTTATACCGCCAGTGCCGACCAGCCATTGTTTCGCGGCGCACACGGCGGGCTCTTATCGCCTGCATTGGTCCGCCGCGCAGTTCAGGGCGCACGCACGCGATTGGGCTTGTCCGACCGCACAACGCCGCACGCGCTGCGCCATAGCTTTGCCACGCATTTGCTGGCGGGCGGGGGGGACTTGCGCAGTCTGCAGGAATTATTGGGCCATGCCAGCCTGTCGTCTACGCAAGTCTATACCGCTGTCGATACCGCTATGCTTCTGGATGAATATCAGAACGCGCATCCTCGGGCTTAGGCACAGGCTTAGCCTTCCAACGGACAAGCCGCCAAACATAGGTCAGGACGATGCCTGCGATCACTAAGGTCGACAATGGCCCAAGCCATTTTTCCACATCTTTGAATTGCGACCCCAAGAAATAGCCTGCACTGGCCAAGGCCGCGGTCCATCCGGCGGTGCCGATTGTCGAGAAGATCATGAAGCGGCGAAACGTCATCCCGAACAGGCCAGCGGGTATCGAGATCAGCGACCGTAATGTGGGCAACATCCGCGCGATCAAGACGATGATCGATCCATGCTTGCGAAACAGCCTTTGGCCGCGCTCCACCTCATCCCAATCGAGCGTCAACCAACGGCTGTAGCGGTCGATGAAGATATGCATCCGCTTTTCGCCAAATTTGACAGCCACCCAATACCAGATCCAGTTGCCCACCATTGCGCCTGCCGTGCCAGCCGCAATGGTTCCAGCAAGGTTCATAGTGCCCCGCGCAGAGGATACACCCGCCACCGTCATAATGACTTCGGACGGGATTGGCGGGAATATCGTTTCAAGCAGCATCAACAACGCCACGCCCCAATAATGGCCCCATTCGACCAAGCGAATAATCCAGTCTTCCATTATTTCTGCCCCGACAATTTATGTTCAATCACGTCGAGAATGCGCGATGCTGTGTCCGTTCCATTAAAACGATCAATGGCGACGATTCCTGTGGGCGAGGTCACGTTGATTTCGGTCAGCCACTGCCCACCGATGACGTCAATGCCCACGTAAATAAGGCCAAGTTCCTTCAAACGCGGCGCCATCGCGGAACAGATTTCGCGCTCGCGCGCTGTCAACTCAGTCGGCTCCGCGCTGCCGCCAACGGCCAAGTTGGAGCGGAATTCGCCCTCGCCTGGACGGCGGTTGATCGCGCCCGTCACTTCGCCGTCAATCATGACGATACGTTTATCGCCCAGCGCCACATCGGGAAGGAATGGCTGCACCATATGCGGTTCGGGCCATGTAGTGTTGAACACCTCAAACAAAGCGCCCAGATTGCTGCCGTCGGCGTCAATGCGGAAAATGGCTTTGCCCCCATTGCCATGCAGCGGCTTTACAACAACTGCGCCATATAATTTTTGGAAGTCGCGCACTTCATCTGCCGAACGCGTGATGATTGTCGGCGGCATATATTGCCGATAATCGAGCACCATCACTTTTTCGGGCGCGTTGCGGACGCTCACGGGGTTGTTGACCACCAGAGTTTCATGCGCGATGCGCTCAAGCAAATGGGTAGCGGTGATGTAGCCGACATGAAAGGGCGGGTCCTGCCGCATCAACACCACGTCGATGTCTGCGCCTAAATCAATCTTCTTTGGCGCGCCAAAACGATAATGTGCGCCTTCGACCCGTTGCAGGTCATGCACCGGATGCGCCCAAGCCGTCAGCCGGTCATTGGCATCCAGCGTCAATGAACCAACATCATAATGCCAGATCTCATAACCGCGCTTTTGCCCTGCCAGCATTAGCGCAAAGCTGGAATCGCCAATGATGTTGATGCCGTCCATCGGGTCCATTTGGACCGCCATTTTAAGTGCCATTTCGCGAGTTCCTATCCGTGCCAGACATTTGGCAAATGGTTGGGCCAGCGCCATGGCGCAACCTTAATCACATCAATCTGCATATTTTCACATTTTTTGCCATATTTGGGGAGCAGAATTTCCGCCGCAGTGGCGACACGGCGCAACCGACTGGCATCAATCGCCGTAGCAAGGTCAACGGCTTTCGTCCGGGCCTTTACCTCGACAAAGGCGATGCTCTTTCCGCGCCGGGCGATTAAGTCCACCTCACCACGCGGGGTTTTTACGCGCGCACCCACGATCTGCCATCCTTTCAGCCGCAGGAACCAGGCCGCAATCACCTCCCCGCGCCGTCCGCGTTTTTCGGCGGCAAGACGGTTCACTTCGCCTTCAACTCCGAGGCACGGGCGTAGACGGCATTGCGTTCCAGCCCAAAGCGCTTGGCAATAAAGCCAGCAGCTTTGGCGGCGGACATTGTCTCAAGCGCCTCTTGCAACGCCGCATCGACGTCCCCTGTTTCAGTCGCCACACCGTCGGCAGGCGGGCCAATGATCAGGACGATTTCGCCCTTCGGTTTATGTTCGGCATACCGCGCCGCCAACTGCGTCGCTGTTCCTGTCACTACCTCTTCAAACTTCTTGGTCAGCTCGCGGGCCACGGCAACTTCTCGGTCGCCATAGGTGTCGGCGATGGCGGCCAAGCTTGCGGCCAGACGCGGGCCAGCTTCGTAAAACACCAATGTCGCCCTGACCTGCCCCAGCTCAGTCAATGTCTCGACCCGCGCTTTGGCCTTATTGGGCAGGAATCCTGCAAACAAGAAGCGGTCTGTTGGCAGGCCACAGACCGACAAAGCCGCCGTCACGGCACTTGCACCCGGAATAGTGAACACCGGCACGCCAGCGTCACGTGCTGCGCGGACCAGCTTATACCCGGGATCAGAGATTAATGGCGTGCCAGCGTCCGACACCAAGGCGACAACAGCATTACGCGCAGCGGCGACCAAGGACTCGCGCTCAATGTCCCCGCTATGGTCATTATAGCGACGCATTTTCTTTTTAATATTAAGGTGATGCAACAATTTTCCGGTGACACGGCTATCCTCAACCGCGACGATTTCTGCGGCTTTCAAAAGGTCCATTGCCCTTTGCGTGATATCTGCAAGGTTGCCGATGGGGGTCGCAACGACATATAAGCCTGATTCGAACGTCATCGGAATATGCAGCTTCTTCCCAAGGAACCCAAAATGAGTGCATCCATTGCCGCAACGCGCGCGCAGCCGCAAGCTTTAGCAGGCCAATTCAAAAAGCTGCTGATATTGGCATCTGTCATTCTGCTGGCGGCGTGTAGCACAGTCCCGCGCAGCAAGGCACCGCTTGTGGTCGCCGATCCGTCCGACGGCATGCACCGCATTGCGCTTTTACTGCCCGTAACTGGTCCTGATGCCGAAGTCGGGCAATCGATTGCCAATGCGACGGCACTGGCGCTTGCCGATACCAAAGTCACCAACATCCGCATGGTCACTTATGACACAGGCCTTGGTGTGGCCGCCGCGACACAACGCGCGATTGCGGATGGAAATAAGGTCATTGTGGGCCCGCTGCGCGGCGACAATGTCATTGAGGTCGCAGAAATTGCACGTCCATCGGGGGTGCCCATCATCAGCTTCTCCAACGATGTGGGCGTTGCCGGACAGAATGTATTCTTGCTTGGCCATTTACCGAACCAATCGATTGAACGCGTGGTGCTATATGCCAAGTCAAAGGGCATGAACCGCTTTGCGGGTGTTGTTGCATCCAATGTCTACGGACAACGTGCGCAATCGAACTTAACAACAGCCGTGCGTGCCGCAGGCGGCGTCTTGGTGGGCATTCAGGAAGCAAATGGCACCGCCGCGTCTGCCGACGCCGCAGCCCGTCGTTTGGCACAGTTAGGCCCTATCGACGCTGTGCTGATCGCCGACAACGGCCGCGCAGCCATCACAACCGTGCCTGCCTTGCGCCGCAGCGGGCTTCGCACCGCCAAAATCCTGGGCACCGATTTGTGGAATATCGACGGCACGCTTGCGGGTAGTTCTCCCCTGTATGGCGCGTGGTTCGCAAGTGTATCGGACACGCTCTACACCCAATATGCCACCAAATATCGCGCCCGTTTTGGCAAGGCCCCGTTGCGCCTCTCAAGCCTTGGGTATGACTCCGTCCTGTTGGTCGCCCGCGTCGCCCGCGACTGGCGTCCCGGCAC
This sequence comes from Sphingorhabdus sp. EL138, assembly GCF_945882965.1. GTDB lineage: Bacteria > Pseudomonadota > Alphaproteobacteria > Sphingomonadales > Sphingomonadaceae > Sphingorhabdus_B. The sequence goes on along the minus strand of NZ_CAMCWY010000001.1, from coordinate 24,140 downwards.
ACGCTTTCCCATAGGGCAGTTGACCGATCCTCAGGGCTTCATCGGCGTTGACGGCGCGTTCCGCTTTAACCCCAATGGAATGACTGACCGTATGCTTGAGGTGCAAGAAATTCAGGCTGGCAAATTCGTCACCGTCAGCGCGGCGCCGTCACAATTTGCGAAATAAACAAAAGCGTTAGGAATCTCGCCATAACCGGGGTTTCAACTTACCACATCAATGGTGGCAATCCGGGCCATGCACATGACCGCCACCCATTTTGCGGGCCTTCTCGATTTTCTTCAACACCATCTGACGCTTTAGGCGCGACAGATGGTCGATGAACAATATGCCCTCCAGATGATCCATTTCATGCTGCAAACATGTCGCCATTAGGCCAGTCATGGTCTCTTCATGCACCTTACCGTCCAAGTCCTGCCAGCGGGCGCGGATTTGGGTGGGGCGCTCCACCTCAGCATATTGGTCGGGGACGGACAGGCAACCTTCAGTATACAGGCTATGTTCGTTGGACGGATCCAGAATTTCGGGGTTCACAAAAACGCGCGGGTTGCGCACGGGCTCTTCGCCTTGCGCTTCCTCTTCCTGCAAGTCGATAACCAACAGGCGCTTTGGCACACCCACCTGAATGGCGGCCAAGCCAATGCCGGGCGCGGCATACATCGTCTCAATCATGTCATTGACGAGCGTTTTCAGATCGCCGTCGAAGCTCTCAACAGGTTTTGAAATGATTTTCAGCCGCGGGTCGGGCACTTCAAGAATAGATAATGTAGCCATGGATAGCAAATAGGGACGGTTTTTGGATAAATCAACCGACGGGTCGTCGCGCGCGCAAGGCTTGCGCCAAGGTGCCATCGTCGAGATAATCAAGTTCCCCGCCCACTGGCACGCCATGCGCCAGTTGAGTCAGGCGAATTGGGAATTGTTCCAGCCGTTCGGCCAGATAATGCGCCGTTGTCTGCCCCTCAAGCGTTGCGTTCATCGCGAGCACCACCTCGTCAATGCCGCCCAAAGCAATGCGGCTGACTAAGCCGTCTATCTTAAGGTCCTCTGGCCGAACACCATCCAGCGCGGACAAACGCCCGCCCAGAACATGGTATTTTCCGGGAAACAGACGCGATCGGTCCAACGCCCACAGGTCGGAAACATCCTCGACCACACAGATGGACCGGATGTCGCGGCGCGGATCAACACAAATGCCGCATGGGTTGCCGGTGTCGATATTGCCGCAGGTGTCACACACGACCAGCCTTTGTTCGACCTGCTCCAACGCGCGTAAAAGCGGCTGCAACACGCTCTCGCGCTTTTTCATCAGGTGCAGTACGACGCGGCGCGCCGACCGTGGGCCAAGCCCCGGCAGTTTCGACAATGCTTGCGCGAGTGCGTCTATTTCTTGCGATGCCATGCGCCGGGTCTTAGGGGGCTTTTGAACAAAGGAAAAGTGACGATGCGTCTTGCCTTCATGGGAACGCCCGAATTTGCCGTGCCGACGCTCGATGCGTTGGTGGCGGCTGGGCATGATGTGGTCGCTGTCTATACGCAGCCGCCGCGCCCCGCCAATCGCGGCAAGAAACTTACCCCGTCTGCGGTGCAGCAACGCGCCGAGGAACTGGGGCTGCGCGTGCGATCACCTTTGTCGCTGCGTCAGGCAGAGGCACAGGCTGATTTCGCTGCACTGGGCCTCGATATTGCTATCGTTGCTGCTTATGGCCTCATATTGCCGCCTGCGGTGTTGGAGGCCCCCACATATGGCTGCCTGAATGTCCATGGATCATTGCTGCCACGCTGGCGGGGCGCCGCACCAGTGCAGCGGGCGATATTGGCTGGCGATGCCAATAGTGGCGTCATGGTGATGCAGATGGAGGCCGGGTTGGATACTGGCCCCGTCCGCGCGACAACGGAAATCGAAATCGGGCACAAAACGACTGGCCAGCTTACTATGGAGCTAGCAGAGCTTGGTGCGGAACTGATGGTCCGGGTGTTGGCCGATTTGGCGTTGTTTCCCTGCGTAGCGCAGCCGGAAGAAGGCGTTATTTATGCCGCCAAGATCGACAAGGCGGAAACGAAGCTGGATTTTTCCCAGTCCGCAGCGGCGGTCGAAAGCCAAATCCGCGCTTTCAACCCAGCGCCGGGCGCTTGGTTCGAATTTGACGGCGAGAGATATCGGATATTGGCCGCCGACATCGTTACAGCCAATGGCGCGGCAGGCACGATTATGGATGACCAACTCACCATTTCCTGCAACACCAACGCCATTCGGCCCACACTCATCCAACGCGCCGGCAAGCCTATCATGCCCACCGCCGACTTTCTTCGCGGCAAGGCCATTCCAGTCGGAACGACCCTGTCATGACTCGCTTCGCGCTCACCATAGAATTTGACGGCGGCCCCTATATGGGCTGGCAATGGCAGGACCATGGCCCCTCAGTCCAAGGCGCGATCGAAGAGGCAATATTCAAAACCACTGGCGAAAAGACTTTAGTCTATAGCGCTGGCCGCACCGATGCCGGTGTCCATGCGCGTGGTATGCGCGCGCATGTCGATGTGGAAAAAGGCCTATCCGCCTTCCGCTTGATGGAGGCCATCAACGCACATTTGCGCCCGCACCCCATCGCGATATTGGCATGCGAAGACGTCGCCGATGACTGGCATGCGCGCTATAGCTGCATTGGCCGGGCTTATGAATATCGCATCCTTAACCGCCGCGCCTCCCTAACGCTGGAAAAGGGCCGCGTCTGGCGCGTCGGACCGGAATTGGATGCCGATGCCATGCATGACGCCGCGCAGATACTTGTCGGCCTGCATGATTTCACCACCTTCCGCTCCACCGCTTGCCAATCCGCCAGTGCGACCAAAACGCTCGACCGCCTGAACGTCCGGCGGGAGGGGCAGCATGTGATTATTGAGGCAGCGGCCTTGTCCTTCTTGCACCATCAAGTGCGCTCCATGGTCGGATGCCTTGTCGCCGTCGGACTTGGGCGTTGGACAGCGGCAGACTTGAAAGGCGCGCTTGATGCCGCTGACCGGTCTGCTCTGGCCGAAAATGCACCACCCGAAGGGCTCTATTTTGTACGGGCGCTTTACCCTTGAAAATTGGCGACTGTGCGCCGCCCGGCTTTTAGACTAAAAACAGACCGCCCTGCCCGCTTTCCCACGCCAGCAAACGGCGCTTGCGTTCCAGCCCATAGGCATAGCCGCCAAGGCCGCCGTCAGAGCGAATAACGCGGTGGCAGGGAATAAGCACTGAAACAGGGTTGGCACCATTGGCCGAACCCGCCGCGCGCACGGCATCGGGTTTTCCTACCGCAGCGGCTATTTCGGCATAATTGCGTGTTTCGCCAGCGGGTATCTGAAGCAGCGCCTGCCACGCGGCCATTTGGAAATCAGTGCCGCCGACATCCAAGGGCAATTGCGGCATCTGCCTTGGGTTTTGAACGGCAAAGACGGCGCCGTCGATCAAGGCCGAGAGCGAACCGCCTTTACTCAGCAGGGTCGCGTTCGGAAAGCGGCGCTTTAGCGCGCTTTCGTTTTCATCAAACGACAGGCGGCAAATCCCCTTATCCGTCGCGGCGAGCAACATAGGCCCCAGCGCTGTTTCAGCCACCGCCCAAGAAATGGACACGCCTGCACCCCCTTCACTCCATGTGCTTGGTTTCATGTTTGCCGTCACCCACCGCACGCGTGAAACAGGGCAAGCGTCCGTTCCCGCGCCAAATCGGCGCTGGCTTCATGATAATCCTTGCGCCGGTCGGAATTGAATCCGTGATTGGCGTCATAGACAAATATTTGCGCCGTCGGGTGCGCCTTTTCAATCAGCGCTTCGACGCCCTCCATCGGTATGCCCGCGTCATAGCGTCCGAAATGGGCAATAGTGGCACATTTAGGTGCCTTGTCGGCATATTGGGTCGACACGAGACTGCCATAATAGCAGCTGGCTGCGGCGAGATCATCGCTGATCCCCGCCATTGCCCAAGCGACTGAGCCGCCATAGCAATATCCGGTTATGAACACTGGCCCTTTGTCCTTAAGCGCATTGATGCAGACCTGCGCATCATCAAGCGACTGGACGAACGGATGCAGGTCCCGGGCCAACTCAACGGCACGATTATAGTCGGGCCCGGTATACGCCGCCTCAAACCCCGGATGCTCACGATCAAAAATGGCCGGACACAAGACTTCATATCCGTCGGCGGCATATTCATCGCACAATTCGCGGATATGGTCGGTCACGCCAAATATTTCCTGCACCAGAACAAGCCCACCGCGACGTTCCCCCTCGGCTTCGACACGGTAAACCGCGATTTCCGTGCCATCCGACATCGTCATGCGAATCATTTCACCCATTACATTCTCCGTTTTGTCACCTTGATTTTGTTTCAGGATAACGCCCTGCGGCGGTTTGTTATATTGAAACAAGTTCAGGATTACGATTCCATTTAAACAAGCAACAATCGCCATCTTGCATCCCAGCAAAACCCCTGCTAGGCGCGGCGCGACGCCAGCAAGGGGTAACCCTTGACGCGATCAGCAGGGTTTTCAGTTTCACATTTTAGGAATTCGACGCGTGGATTATTCCGGCGGTACAAGCGCTAATATTCAAGCCAGTCTTGCTGGCCGTTACGCGACGGCATTGTTTGAACTGGCGCGCGATGCGAAGGCGATTGATGCCGTTGAAAAGAGCATGCGAGCGATTGCCCAAGCTGTGACCGAATCGGCTGATCTAAAAGCGCTCACTAGCAACCCGGTACTCAGCCGTAGTGATGCGAAGAACGCCATTGCCGCTGTTGCAAAAGCAATGAAGCTTGATGCCCTGACTGCAAAGACATTGGGCGTGCTCGCCGACAATCGCCGCTTGAGCGAAACCGCTTCCGTTGCCCGCGCGTTTTCCACGCTTGCCGCGGCCCATCGCGGCGAAGTGACTGCTGAAGTTACCTCCGCGCATGCATTGAGCGCTGCGCAGACCAAGGCATTATTGGCCACGCTTAAAACACGCGTCGGCAGCAATGTCGCCATACACACTAAAGTCGATCCGTCACTCCTTGGTGGGCTTACCGTAAAAATCGGTAGCCAGATGATCGACAATTCTATCAAAACCCGTTTGAACACTCTCGCTAACCAGATGAAAGGCTGACGGCATCCGCCGTCAGTGAAAGGCTAAGTAGCAACATGGATATCCGCGCCGCAGAAATTTCCAAGGTCATTAAGGACCAGATCGCCAATTTCGGCACCGAAGCTCAGGTTTCGGAAGTCGGTAGCGTATTGTCGGTTGGTGACGGCATCGCCCGTATTCACGGCCTCGACAATGTGCAGGCTGGTGAAATGGTCGAATTCTCCAATGGTGTTCAGGGCATGGCGCTGAACCTCGAAGCGGACAATGTCGGTGTTGTTATTTTCGGTTCAGACAGCGAAATCCGTGAAGGTGACGTTGTAAAGCGTACACGCACCATTGTGGACGTTCCTGTCGGCAAGGAATTGCTTGGCCGCGTTGTTGACGGCCTTGGCAACCCAATCGATGGCAAGGGTCCGTTGAAGACCACGCAGCGCAGCCGCGTTGAAGTCAAAGCGCCCGGTATCATCCCGCGCCAATCGGTTTCGGAGCCTGTGCAAACGGGCCTTAAGGCGCTTGACGCCCTCGTGCCTGTTGGCCGTGGTCAGCGCGAATTGATCATTGGCGACCGTCAGACGGGTAAGACCGCTGTCGCCATCGACACCTTCATCAACCAGAAGGAAGTCAACAAGGGCACCGACGAATCGAAGAAGCTTTACTGCATCTACGTCGCCGTGGGTCAGAAGCGTTCAACCGTCGCGCAGATCGTCCGCGCGTTGGAAGAACAAGGCGCGATGGAATATTCCATCGTCGTTGCGGCAACCGCTTCGGAGCCTGCACCGCTGCAATATCTCGCGCCTTATACTGGCGTTGCCATGGGCGAATTCTTCCGCGACAATGGCATGCATGCCGTCATCGTATATGACGATTTGTCGAAGCAAGCTGTGGCCTATCGCCAGATGTCCTTGCTCCTGCGTCGTCCTCCGGGCCGTGAAGCATATCCCGGTGACGTTTTCTATCTGCACAGCCGCTTGCTGGAGCGCGCCGCGAAGATGTCCGACGCAAATGGCGGTGGTTCGTTGACGGCATTGCCAATCATCGAAACACAGGCTGGCGACGTGTCGGCCTATATCCCAACGAACGTGATTTCGATTACTGACGGTCAGATTTTCCTTGAAACCGACCTTTTCTTCCAGGGTATCCGCCCTGCGATTAACGTGGGCCTGTCGGTGAGCCGCGTTGGTTCGGCGGCGCAGACAAAGGCGATGAAAAAGGTATCGGGCTCGATTAAGCTTGAGCTTGCGCAATATCGCGAAATGGCGGCGTTCGCGCAGTTCGGTTCGGACCTTGATGCATCGACGCAGAAGCTTTTGAACCGAGGTGCGCGCCTGACCGAATTGTTGAAGCAAAAGCAATTCTCGCCGCTTCCATTTGAAGAGCAAACCGCTTCGATCTTTGCAGGCACCAACGGTTATCTCGATGGCATTCCTGTCACCGATGTGACCCGTTACGAAGAATCGATGCTGGCCGACTTGCGCGCCAACCATGCAGGCATCCTGAAGACCATTCGCGACAGCCGCGACTTTAGCGACGACAGCAAGAAAGCGCTGATGGCGACACTGGAAAAGTTCACTAAGAATTTTGCGTAAATTGGGTACCCCGGCGCAGGCAGGGGTCCAGACAACACTGATGAAACTGGACCCCGGCCTTTGCCGGGGAACACGGGAAACAAGATGGCAAGCTTAAAAGCCCTCAAAATGCGGATCAACTCGGTCAAGTCGACCCAGAAGATCACCAAGGCGATGAAAATGGTCGCCGCTGCGAAGCTGCGTCGGGCGACCGAAGCGGCTGAGGCCTCGCGTCCTTATGCCGAGCGGCTTGAGGCAGTGGTGTCGAGCATCGCCTCCAAGGTGTCTGTTGGGCCGCAATCGCCAAAATTGCTTGCAGGCTCAGGCAAGAATGACGTGCATCTGTTCGTTGTCGCAACCAGCGACAAGGGCCTTGCGGGTGCGTTCAACACCAACATCGTCCGTCTCGCCCGCCGTCAGGCAGAGGCGTTGAAGGCCGAGGGCAAGACCGTCAAATTCTACACCATCGGGAAAAAGGGCCGCGATCAGTTGAGCCGCACTTTCCGTGGCGATATCATCCACAGCATTGAACCCGGCGATCTGGGCAAGCTCACCTTTGCCGATGTGCAAGCTTGGGGCGAAGATCTGACCGCGCGTTTTGAAGCCGGGGATTTTGACATCGCGCATTTGTTCTTCAGCAAGTTTGAAAATGTGCTGACGCAAACGCCAACGCAGATTCAATTGATGCCCGTTGCGGTTTCCGCAGACGAGGGCGATACGGTTGGCCTGTCCGCCACAGTGGAATATGAACCCGACGAAGAAGAAATTCTCGCAGAATTGCTGCCACGCAATGTCGCCGTTCAGTTGCTGCGCGCGAACCGCGAAAATGCGGCGTCGGAGCAAGGCTCGAAAATGACGGCCATGGACAACGCAACGCGCAACGCGGGCGACATGATCAACAAGCTGACCATTCAATATAACCGCACGCGTCAAGCGGCGATTACGACTGAGTTAATCGAAATTATCGCAGGCGCTGAAGCGCTCTAACGACATCCAAAGGCAAGGAAGAAACACATGGCTAACGCCCCTAAAAAGACCGCAGCTCCCAAGGCTGCTGCTGCCCCTAAGGCGAAAGCGCCTGCACGCAAGGCCCCTGCCCCCAAGGCTGGTTCCGGTCAGACCGCCATCAACGTTGCTGGCGCGACTGGCCGTATCAGCCAGATCATTGGCGCTGTTGTCGATGTGACCTTCAGTGGCCAATTGCCATCGATTTTGTCAGCGCTTGAAACCGACAATAACGGCAACCGCTTGGTTCTTGAAGTGGCGCAGCATTTGGGCGAAAACACTGTCCGCACCATCGCTATGGACGCAACCGAAGGCCTGACCCGTGGTCAGCCAGTGCGCGACACCGGCGCGCAGATTTCTGTACCCGTTGGCCCAATGACGCTTGGCCGCATCATGAACGTCATTGGCGAGCCAATTGACGAGCGTGGCCCTGTTGGCGCGGCAAAGTACAACCCGATCCACGCAGAAGCGCCTTTGTTCACCGACCAGTCGACTGAGGCCGAAATCCTCGTAACCGGCATTAAGGTCATCGACCTGCTCGCGCCTTATGCAAAGGGCGGCAAGATCGGCCTGTTCGGCGGCGCGGGTGTTGGCAAGACCGTTCTTATTCAGGAACTGATCAACAACATCGCAAAGGGCCATGGCGGCGTTTCGGTTTTTGCTGGCGTGGGTGAGCGTACCCGCGAAGGAAACGATCTGTATCACGAATTTCTCGACGCTGGCGTTATAGCCAAGGACGCCGATGGCAACCCCACCCCAGAAGGTTCAAAGGTTGCGTTGGTCTTCGGTCAGATGAATGAGCCTCCCGGCGCCCGTGCACGTGTGGCTTTGTCAGGTCTGACCATGGCGGAATATTTCCGCGATGAAGAAGGCCAGGACGTATTGTTCTTCGTCGACAACATCTTCCGCTTCACGCAGGCTGGTTCCGAAGTGTCCGCACTTTTGGGCCGTATTCCTTCGGCTGTGGGCTATCAGCCAACTTTGGCAACCGACATGGGTCAGTTGCAGGAACGCATCACCTCGACCACCAAGGGTTCGATTACCTCAGTTCAGGCCATTTACGTTCCCGCAGATGACTTGACCGACCCTGCGCCAGCTGCGTCATTTGCTCACTTGGATGCAACGACCACGCTGAACCGCGCGATTTCGGAGCTTGGCATTTATCCCGCCGTTGACCCGCTTGACTCGGTCAGCCGCGTTTTGACACCAGCTGTTGTCGGTCAAGAGCATTATGACACCGCCCGCCGCGTTCAAGAAACGCTGCAAAAATATAAGTCGCTGCAAGACATCATCGCGATTTTGGGCATGGACGAATTGTCGGAAGACGACAAAACGACCGTAACCCGCGCGCGTAAGATCCAACGCTTCTTGTCGCAGCCTTTCCATGTTGCGGAAGTCTTCACCGGCATCTCCGGCAAGTTTGTTCAAGTCGAAGACACCGTCAAGTCGTTCAAGGCAGTCGTCGATGGAGAATATGACCATCTTCCAGAATCCGCGTTCTACATGGTTGGCGGGATCGAAGACGCGGTTGCCAAGGCAGCCAAAATGGCTGCGGAAGCGGCGTAAGCATTTACCTTCTCCCCTTGGGAGAAGGATACGAAGCCTTAGCTGTATAGCAGCTTAGGCGAAGTTGGATGAGGGGTTCAGCCCTGACGATTGGGCACTCCCCCTCACCCAGCTACGACTAACCGCCTTCGCGAGAGCGACGGCGCTAAGTCTTCACAACCCTCTCCCAAAGGAGAGGGGAAGGTTGGGAAAAGACTGATGGCATTACACTTCGAACTCGTAACCCCTGAGAAGCTCTATCGCTCGGACGATGTCTATATGGTCGTCGTTCCGGGCGCTGAGGGCGATTTCGGCGTGTTGGAGGGCCATAGCCCGATGATGAGCACGCTGCGCAATGACGCGGCGCTGGAGATTTACAAGACGCAAGGCGCAACGCCGGAACGCCTAATGGTCGCGGGTGGTTTTGCTGAGGTGAATGCAAGCGGCCTGACGGTTCTTGCAGAGCGCGTCGAAGCGTAAGCTTCACGCCTTACGGCGCTTCATCGCCCCAAATACGCGCCGTTTCGATATAACCGTACCGACCATTGGTTTCAAAGCGGCAATAGCCCTTTTCGCATGCATCAATGATTCCGACCACACCGGGTTCAACGCGCCATGAGATATGCGCATTGGCTTGGGGCAAGTCGCGCAATGCGCCATTGTCTTTACCAGTAACGATGGCGGTCCGCTTTGGGCTTAACAACCGGACATGCAGCCAGCCTTGGTCGCCATTGGGGTCTTGCACTTTACGCCAGACACTGTGAACCGCGACGACCTTCACCGGCAAATTCTGTCTTTTGTACACCCATGTCACTGGAAACTCAGTGCTGGGGCCAGTGCGCATGCGGGCCTCAGGCTTCTGAATCGATGCCCAATAAGGCGGCTGGCGCTGCGTCTGTCCAACGGCAGACGCCGCACCCAAAAAAGCAAGCGCCACTGCGCCATAATGCACTATCGATTTGTTTTGCTTGGCCATATTATTTACCATCATTTTCATCTTATACGGCAAGCCTTGCGGTGAGTGCAACCATCCTGTCTTGACCTTAGCCCGAATTCCGCTTTAGTCAGCCTATGCCAGAACTTAGCCGCATCGAACGTCCATCCCTTCGCGTCACGCGCACCTTGCTGCCTGCGGTTGAAAAACGCATGGCGGAGTTGTTCGACGCAAAATTCAACACCGATGACACGCCACTCAGCCGCGATGCGTTAATCGCTGCTATGGCCGGTTGCGACGTGCTTGTGCCAACAGTCACCGACAGCATCGATGCAGAAATCATCGCCGCCGCCCCGCCCCGGCTCAAGCTCATCGCCAGCTATGGCGCAGGGGTCAACCATATCGACCTGGCCGCTGCCAAGGCGAAGGGCATCATGGTCACCAATACGCCCGGCGTGTTCACCGACGATACCGCAGACCTAACGATGGCGCTCATCCTCAACGTCCCCCGCCGCCTTGGCGAAGGACATCGCGCCATGCGCAACGGCGATTGGCGCGGCTGGAGCCCAACAGGTATGCTTGGCCACCGGATTGGCGGCAAGACGTTGGGCATCATCGGGCTTGGCCGGATTGGTGAAGCTGTAGCGATGCGCGCAAAGGCCTTTGGCCTCAATATCCTCTACAACAAACGCCACCGCCTGCCCGCAAGCGTCGAGGATGAATTGGGCATCGTCTTTGAACCCGACATTGACCGGCTCATGGCGCGGTCAGACATTATCACCCTGCATTGCCCGTTAACCGCAGAAACCGACAAGATCATCAACGCCCACCGCATCGCGCAGATGAAAGCGGATGCCTATATCATCAACAGTTCGCGTGGGGAGTTGATTGATGAGGATGCGTTGATTGATGCCTTGGAAACGGGCCGCATCGCTGGCGCCGGGTTGGATGTATACACGCATGAGCCAGCGGTGGACTCGCGGCTGTTCAACATTCCCAATGTTGTGTTGCTGCCCCATTTGGGCAGCGCGACATTTGAGGGCAGAGAAGCATCAGGCGAGCGCGTAATTACCAATATCCGCATGTGGGCAGACGGCCACAGACCGCCAGATCAAGTCCTTGAAGGCTGGCAATAAGCAATATTGTATTCCTTGTGGCACGTTAACCGCAATTTTGTGCATTGAGCCTTGGGTTTTGCACGACTAGAGACAGGCCCAATACTGGGGGGCTACACAAACATGATTTCCAAAATTACAATGCGAGCGCTGCTTATAAGCACATTGGCTGCCGCGCCTGCATTTGCGCAAGATGCCGTTGCCGCATTGCCTGAAGCCAATAGCGGCGATAGCGCATGGATTTTGACCGCTTCGGCATTAGTGTTGATGATGACTCTGCCCGGGTTAGCGTTGTTCTACGGCGGGTTGGTCCGCGCCAAGAATTTTCTTTCAGTATTGGTCCAATGCGGCGCAGTGGCAGCTTTGGCTTCGGTCATTTGGATCGTGATTGGCTATAGCCTAGCTTTTTCCGTCAATGGCAACGGCTTGATCGGTTCTTTTGAAAACGTCATGTTTAACGGCTTACTGGCGTCCATTCGGGAGGGTCAGACAACCGGCGAGTTTGCCTTTGCTTTGTTCCAGATGACCTTTGCCATTATCACCCCTGCTCTGATCGTCGGCGCATGGGTCGAGCGTGCGCGCTTTGGCTGGGTTATTGCATTCAGCGCCTTATGGTCGCTTCTGGTCTATGTTCCAGTTACCCGCTGGGTTTGGGGTGGCGGATTTCTGGCCGATCAAGGCGTTATCGATTTTGCCGGCGGCATTGTCGTGCATACCACCGCAGGTGTTTCCGCGCTCGTAGTGGCCCTTATGCTCGGCAAGCGTATCGGCTTCCCCAAAACGCTTATGTTGCCCCACAGCCCTGCCCTTACGGTCGCTGGGGCCGGATTGTTATGGGTGGGCTGGTTTGGCTTTAACGGTGGTTCTGCCTTGGCGGCAAATGACGTGGCCGCGAGTGCCATTATCAACACCCATGTCGGTGCGTCGGCTGCGGCATTGGTCTGGTTGCTTATCGAACGGATCAAGGTGGGCAAGGCAACTGCGGTGGGCTTTGCGACTGGCGCCGTTGCCGGACTTGCGACCATTACGCCTGCGGCTGGCGTGATTGGCCCGGGCGGTGCAATCATTTTGGGTATATTGGCGGCGGTCATCTGCTTTTGGTTTGTGGGCCTTGTCAAAGGCACGCTGAAAATTGATGATTCACTCGATGTTTTCGCTGTGCACGGCGTTGGCGGCATATTGGGTTCCATATTGCTCGCCATTTTTGCGAGCGAGGCCCTGGGCGGCGCTGGCTATGCCGAAGGCACAGATATGGCATCGCAACTTTGGGCGCAGTTCAAAGGCGTCTTCATTGTCGCGGCCTATTCAGCCTTGGTAACGATGATCATCAGTTATTTGGTGTCGGCAATATTGCCAATGCGCGTGAGCGAGGATCAGGAACGCGACGGGCTCGATATTTCAAGCCACGGCGAAAGAGCGTGGGATCTGGATTGATGGAAATGGCGGGGCGCGATGCCCCGCCGAACCCACGACCGTTTTAAGAGACCTAACGCGTCAGCGCCCCAAAATGGCATCAATCGCCGGTAAGAATACGGTCAATCAATTGCTGCACCGTCGGGACAAAGCCGTTTGAATAAAACGGATCTTTCCCGAACATATAGGCGCTGTGTCCGGCGAACATCAGATTTTCATCAATGGGCGCGCCGTGGGCGATGTTCTGCAGCGCCTTTTGAATGCAAAAGCTGCGCGGGTCGGCAAGGCGGCCTGTAGAGTTATTGTCATGGTCTTTCCACGACGAAAAACCGCAATGCGACAAACATCCCATGCAGTCCTTTTGATCCTTTCGGATCGCTTCACCCGATGACGGTGTCACGAACACAAGCGAGTTATCGGGCGTTTTCAACGCAACGGTAAACCCGCGGGCATCGCATTCCCGTGCCTTCATCAGGTCGGCCTGGGTAACCCAGAAATTCTTACCCTTCACGCCCACATCCAATTGCGCCGTGTGTTCCGCGTCGGCGGCCTGCACATAGGGAATTTGACGTGCCGAACGCGCCTGAAGCTCCAAAAGAAACGGATTGATGACCGCGCTGGAGTAAAAGCCCGTTGGCGAAAATTGATGTAACAGCACCCCGTCTTCTGGAATTTTCGTCAGCGCGTCCTTCCAACCGGCCGGAATTGGGCTTTCTTGCGTCAACAGCGGACGTGTGCCCAATTGGAATGCAATCTGCCCAAGTTCGGGGTTATCAATCCAGTTGTTCCAGTCGCGTAAGTACCAGACGCCGCCGGCCATGATGATGGGCACATCATCCGAAATGCCTTCAACGCGCATGACATCGCGCAGGGCCTTTACGCGGGGATAGGGGTCTTCGGGGCTTCGCGGGTCTTCGGCGTTGGACAGGCCATTGTGGCCACCGGCAAGCCAAGGATCTTCATAAACGACCGCACCGAGCCATTCAGGCACCTTGTGATAGGCACGCTTCCACAAGGCGCGGAAAGCGCGCGCGGAGCTGACGATGGGCAGATAATAGACGCCATATTGCGCGGCAATCTCGGACAGCTTGTACGGCATGCCAGCGCCGCAGGTGACGCCTGTCACCATGCCCTTAGTCGCCTCAAGAATGCCGTGCAAGATGCGCTGGGCACCGCCCATTTCCCACAGCACGTTAATGTTAATGGCGCCGCGTCCATTGGAAATTTCATGCGCAAGCTGCACCTGCGCGATGCCGCCGCGAATGCCATATGCGACAAGTTCCTCATGCCGTTCGGCACGCGTTTTGCCAAGGAAGACTTGCGGGATTATGTCGCCATTTTCATCATAGCTATCGGCATTTACCGCCGACACTGTGCCGATGCCGCCCGCCGCCGCCCACGCGCCAGAGCTTGCATGATTGGTCGCCGCAACGCCCTTGCCGCCTTCGACCAATGGCCATACTTCACGGCCACCATAGATAATGGGTTTCAGACCCTTGAACACAAATAATACCCCTAAAATACGGCTTAAAGCGCGATTTCATGCGCTTATCTCTATGCGCGCTATCGCAAATATCTAACTCTGTCGCGCAAAATCCGCACGTTTCATGGCAGAGCCATAAAGCTGCCGATAGCGCGCAAACATCGTGTCCTCATCATATTGGGAACAGGCCAGTAAGCGGTTTGCAGCGCCCAATGTTGCACGAAGCGCCGGATCTTTTGCCAAGCTAGCGATAGCCAAAGCCAGCGCGTCCTCTTCAGCGCGTGCAACGATAAATGCCCGGTTTTCGCGCGCAACGATAGTACGGACATCGCCCACATCTGTGGACACAATGGGCAGCGCGCTGGTCATCGCTTCAACCAATGCAACGGGATATTGTTCGCTATCCGAGGACAAAGCAAAAATGTCAAAAAGCCCAATGTAGCGGGCGGGATCACGCAAATATCCGGGCATCATCACGCGGTCGGTGATGCCGAGCCGCTTTGCCTCTGATAGGATCACATCGCGGTCCGGCCCTTCGCCGACAATGGCAAGCTGGATATGCCGGCCAGCCGCCGCGACGGCGCGTAATAGCCGGGGCAAATTCTTAACGCTGCGCAGCCCGGCAATCGTGCCAACGACAATTTCTCCATCCCGTTTCTGGAACCCCGGAAAGGACCCGCGTTGCGGACGGCGGTTATAATGTTCGGTATCAATCCCGTTGGGAAAGCGCGCGATTTTCTCCTGCGGCTGATGCCAGACGGTTCGGGCAATCTGCTCCAGCGTTTTGGATGGCACGACAAGCGCGTCAGACCGTTGCAGCGCGATGGTGCGGAACCAATTGCGGTGCGACTTCAGCCGATCAACCTCATCCTGTTCAAATCCATCCTCATGATGAATAAGCGGCGGCAATTTCATGCTGCGCGTAAACAAGGTCTGCGCCATGACCCCATCCATCGCACCGAAATTATAACTGAGCACGAGGTGAAATTTCTTCATATAGGCGGCCAAGCGGCGATAGCGGCCCATGCTGGGCATTCCGGCGAGCAAAGGCGCTGCGTCTTTGGGAAAGCTTACCTTTACCCGGCGATCAATGATGTCCGCCGCGCCAAGGGCATCGCGAACAGCCGACAAAACCGTATGTTCGGCTTGGTTGCCAAAGTGGTTCATCAAACGCGCGGTGCGCGATTCCTGATCACCTAAATCAAAGCTGCTATGCAAATGCAGGATGCGAACCGCTGCCATACTTGCCTTTCCCTTATGCACCGCCCAGATGCGTTAGATGAACATGAAACCGTCCCCTTCCCCCTACCGCCCTGATCCAATAATCGCCAGTCTTGGCGCGAAAATTGGTGACGCCGTCCGACCTGCGCATTTTCCGGCGACGGTCTTGCGCTTTCGTAATGATCTTTGGGCAGCGACAATTGGCCTTGCCGACTATGACGACGCCGCTTGGGTCCGCCACTTTGGCGGTTTTGAACCGCTGCCCAATAATATGCCTGAACCGCTGGCTTTACGATATCATGGGCACCAATTTCGCGTCTATAATCCCAACATTGGCGATGGCCGTGGCTTCCTGTTTGCGCAGATGCGCGATGGCGACGGCCGCTTGCTTGATCTGGCCACCAAAGGGTCAGGCACGACACCCTACAGCCGGCGTGGGGATGGCCGCTTAACGTTAAAAGGTGGGGTGCGCGAGATTTTGGCAACCGAAATGCTGGAGGCGCTTGGCGTCAACACCTCCAAAACATTTTCGATCATTGAAACCGGCGAAGAATTAATGCGCGGCGATGAACCATCGCCCACAAGGTCCGCCGTCATGGTGCGATTAAGCCATAGCCATATCCGCATTGGCAGCTTCCAACGTGTCGCCGCCGAGGGCGATGCTGCGTTTATGGAGGAGCTTATCGCTTATTGCCTGACGCAGCTCTACGATGTTGCCGCGGCCGAAAATCCTGCGGCACAATTGCTTGAGCTGGCGGTTGAACGGGTCGCGGATCTTGCGGCGTCATATATGGTCGCTGGCTTTGTCCATGGCGTGCTCAATACCGACAATATCAATATTACCGGTGAGAGCTTCGATTATGGGCCATGGCGCTTTACCGAATATTGGGACCCGCAATTCACGGCGGCCTATTTCGACGAATCTGGTCTGTACGCATTTGGCCGACAGGCAGAGGCGCTGCATTGGAATTTGGGGCAGTTGGCAGTTGCGCTGCGTCTATTGTCCGATGCGCCCCCGTTAATTGACGCGTTGGAGCGTTTTCCGGGCCTGTATCAGCACGCGGTCATCCGGCGTTTTCTGTGGCGGCTGGGTATCGCATCACGCGGGGAGGCATCGGACAAGCAATTGGTCGAAGCCGCAGAGCGCACGATGACGCGGGAGAAAATTCCAATCGATCAATTCTTCTATCATTATCGTTATGGCAATGCGGACGCGGGCGAAGCCCTTGGCGAATATGAGGTGGCATTTGCAGCGTTGCTGCGTGATTACGCGCCAGTGGAAGGGGACCGCCACGATTATTGGACGAAAGGCGCGATATGTTCAATGGTGATCCACGAGGTGGAGGATATCTGGCAGGCCATATCCGAAAAGGATGACTGGTACCCGTTGCAGCGCAAAATCCTTGCTATTCGGGAGATGGGGCAAGCCCATATGTCACCTGAATTTTAGGGTCAGGACCCTAGCGACAAAATAATCCGCTAAAGTTCTTCTAAGCCTTGGCCAACTTATCCTGATTTGATGCTGGCGACTCGATTGCCCATGATGGCAAGATGGAAAAAGCACGCGTATATCTGGTGGGCGCTGGCCCCGGTGACCCCGAACTTCTGACCGTGAAGGCCGTGCGGTTGATTTCGAGCGCGGACGTTGTGGTGTATGATGGCCTTGTCGATGACGCAATCATGGCGCTCATCAATCCCGCCGCACGGATGATTTCTGTCGCCAAAAGCCGCTCACGCCATTTGGTGCCGCAGGACGGGATCAACGACATTCTGGTGCGCGAGGCGCAGGCAGGGAACATGGTAGTGCGGTTGAAAGGCGGCGACCCGTTTATTTTCGGACGCGGCGGCGAAGAGGCAGAAGCCTGCCGCGACGCTGGCATTGATGTGGAGGTCGTTCCCGGCATCTCCGCCGCGATGGGTGGTGCCGCCGCCAGTATGTTACCGCTGACACATCGTGATACCGCAAGCGCCGTTACCTTCGTCGCGGGTCAGTGCAAGGGCCTGACCGACCAAAATTGGGCTGGCCTTGCGGGTAAAGACCGCACGCTGGTGATTTACATGGGCATTGCGACCGCGTCGGATATCACTGAAAAGCTTATCTGCGATGGCCTGTCACCCGATACGCCGGTCGCGGTGCTGGAGCGCGCGACACGATCCGATGCGCGCGCCATGCGGACGATTTTAACGGACCTTGGCGGCATGATCGCGCGCGAAGGCGTTATGTCGCCAGCAATTATCATTGTCGGCGATGTCGTCCTGAAATCCGATGCCGAAGACCGGTTGTTCCATTTTGCCAAGCAGGCGGAGAAAATTGCGTGAAATTACTGACGGGAAATGATTTGGGGTCTGGCGCCGTCACATGGTGGACGGGCAATGGCTGGTCCATCCATGTCGAAGATGCCGCCGATGTTGGCGAACATGGCGAGGCAACACTCCTCGCCGAGGAAGGCGCACGCCGCGTTAATGCGCCTTACATCATTGACGCGCTGCCAACCGAAGATGGCCCGCGCCCGGCACATATTAAGGACCGTATCCGCGCGCTGGGACCAACCGTGCGCACTGATCTCACACTTAAGCCTGCCGATCCTGCGGCTGGCGACTGGATAATCTGACATGTATAAATATGACAATTATGACCAAGCGATGGTGGACGCGCGTGTTGCCGAATTTCGTGACCAAATAACCCGCCGCATTGCTGGGGACATGACGGAAGACCAGTTCAAACCCCTGCGGTTGATGAACGGCCTGTATCTGCAATTACATGCCTATATGCTGCGCGTTGCCATTCCTTATGGCACGCTCGATTCACGGCAGATGCGGATGCTGGCGCATATCGCCCGCAAATATGATCGCGATTATGGCCATTTCACCACGCGCCAGAATATTCAGTATAACTGGATCAAGCTGGAGGATTGTGCCGATATCCTAGAGGAGCTGGCCACCGTCGAAATGCATGCCATTCAAACAAGTGGCAATTGCATCCGCAACATTTCGTCGGACCAATATGCAGGCGCAGCGGCTGACGAAGTCACGGACCCGCGTCCTTGGGCCGAATTGCTACGCCAATGGTCAACCTTCCATCCGGAATTCAGCTACTTGCCCCGCAAGTTCAAAATCGCGGTGATTGCAGCGTCCGAGGATCGCGCAGCCATGCGTTTACACGACATCGGGCTTGAGCTGATCCGCCAAGATGGCGCATTGGGCGCTCGGGTATTTGTAGGCGGCGGCATGGGCCGGACTCCGATGATCGCGCCCGAGATCAACCCGTTCGTCAAGGCGGACGATCTGTTGAGCTATCTTGAAGCGTGTCTGCGCGTCTACAACCGCTACGGACGGCGCGACAATATGTACAAGGCGCGGATTAAGATCCTGATCCATGAAATTGGCGCAGACGAATATCGCCGTCAGGTCGCTGCGGAATTCGCCCATGTCAAAACATTGGGTATTGACCCGCCTTTGGCTGAGCTGGAACGCATAACTGCCTTTTTTGCGGCACCTGCATATGACGCGCCGGACGTAGAACCGGACCGCAATGATCCCGATTTTGCCGTCTGGCTCGATCAAAATGTAAAGCCGCATAAGCAAGCTGGCTATGCCATCGTCAACATCAGCTTGAAGCCTATTGGCGGCATTCCCGGTGACGCCACATCACAGCAAATTGATGTCATGGCTGACTTGGCAGAAAAATACAGCTTTGACGAACTGCGCGTCACGCATGCGCAGAATATCGTCCTGCCTTATGTGGCAAAGCGTGACTTATACGCCGTGTGGCAAGCCTTGCGCGATGCCGAGTTGGCCGACGCCAATCTTGACTTGATCAGCGATATCATCGCCTGCCCTGGTCTTGATTATTGCAGCCTTGCCAACGCCCGTTCGATCCCCGTCGCGCAGAAAATTGCAACGCGTTTTGCCGACATGGACCGGCAGCGCGATTTGGGCGAACTGAAGCTTAAAATTTCAGGCTGCATCAATGCCTGCGGACATCATCATGCCGGGCATATCGGCATATTGGGCGTCGATAAAAAAGGCGTGGAAAATTACCAGCTTACTTTTGGGGGTTCTGGCGCGGAAGATGTCAGCATCGGCAAGATCATTGGTCCTGGCTTTGACGAAGATGGCGTCGTTGACGCGGTCGAAAAGGCGACAGAAGTCTACAAGGCGCTGCGCCAAGGCGATGAACGTTTCCTCGACACCTATCGCCGTGTCGGCCTTGCACCCTTTAAGGAGGCGATTTATGGTTGAGTTTCGTTATCGCGCCGATGAAGTGACAGAACAGCCGTCAGTGACGCTGGATGCGTTTCTGGATCAGTCTAACGCGACCGCCGTCCGGTTGGAACCAGATGATGATGCCCGGGCTTTAATTCCTTTCCTCGATCGGCTGACGCTGATCGAAGTTGCTTTCCCCAAATATCGCGACGGCAGGGGCTATAGCGCCGCCCGCATCTTGCGCGAGGCCGGGTATCAAGGCGAATTGCGCGCCCAAGGTGACGTGTTGGTTGACCAGATTGCGTTTATGCGCCGCTGCGGCTTTGACAGTTTTGCGCCTGAATCCTCCTTAAACCCCGATGCGGTTGCACGTGCGCTCGACAATTATGACCATGCGTATCAAGGGGCCGCCGATAGCGTCGTGCCTATTTGGAAGCTACGGCATGGGTAACAAGGTCCGCATCGCTGATCGTATCAACGCCGCCTCGCGTTATACCGAAGGCGACGCGGTTCGCCTGAATAATATGTTCCGGGGCCGCGATACGGTTGAGATGCTGACGATCTTGCTGCGCGAAAATATGTTGGGCGATGCGGCGGTCGTCTCCAGCTTTGGCGCGGAGAGCGCGGTTTTGCTGCACGTCATTGCAAGCATTGATCCGACGATACCCGTCTTGTTCTTGGACACAGGCAAGCATTTCCCTGAGACGATTATCTATCGGGAGGAACTCCAGTCCAAGCTCGGTTTGCAGGATCTACGCATCCTGACCCCTGATCCTATTTTGCTCCAGCAAAAGGACCAAACCGGCCTGCGGTGGTCATATGACCCTGATGGTTGCTGCGAAATCCGCAAAGTGCTGCCGCTAAATGCCGCTTTGGCGGGCTTTGATGCACAGTTTACGGGGCGCAAAGCGTTCCAATCATCGACGCGCCGGGCACTACCCCGGTTTGAAATCGAAAATGGCCGTTTGAAGGTCAATCCGCTCGCCGATTGGGACCAAGCCAAAATCGACGCCTACATGGCCGAGCATGCTTTGCCCGCGCATCCCTTGGTGGAACTGGGCTACCCCTCAATTGGTTGCTCCCCCTGCACCACCAAAGTTGCGCCAGGCGAAGACCCGCGCTCGGGCCGTTGGAAGGGCTGGGACAAGGTGGAATGTGGGATACACAATGCCGTGACGCCAATAGGCGATGGCGCGGACAACCCTATTTTCTGAGACGGCACAGCACTGGGCGGATTATTTCTGGAAAAAATTATGCCTGAACATCGGCGGCAATGCGCGCAGGCCGCAGCGTTTTTGCATCAACGCAGCACCAGCTCGACTTTACCTCTGCAAGAACGTCCTCACCACGCTTGATCACCGTATCGTAAAAGGACCGCGCACCTTGGACCTTTTCCAACACCACGGTCGCAATCACATCATCATCAAGGAATGCCGGTTTGCGATAGGTAATCTCATGCTTGAGCGCGACCCACAGATATTTCGCCGCGGTTTCGGGCGGGGCAAGCTTGTTCCAATGCGCCAAAACCGCATCTTGAACCCAGTTCAGATAGCGCGCATTGTTCACATGCCCCATAAAATCAATGTCAGCAGGCAACACGCCTATACGGTGAAGATGTGAGAGGGCTTTTGTCATGAGGCTTTCATCATAAGCGGTAAAGAGGGGCGATACAGCCCTAATGCGGCGAAACCATGAATAAAAGCCGGCTATTACTGACAATGCTCAAGAATTTTTATTTCTGCGAAAACGGCTTGGGGCTGACATGAACTTGCAACACCTGTTCCGTTATCCCACATGACCCATATGCACCGCTCAAAACGGAAAAAATGGAGCGATATGCCCGCCTATCGCTGGTCGATGGTCATTTTGGGTTGGGCGCTAATCGTTACCGCGCCCATTATCAGCTGGCTTCCAGGCCCAGGCGGAATAGCGCAGTTTATCATTGGGCTCGGCGTGGTCCTTAAACATTCGCTTTGGGCAAAGAAGCGATATTCGCGGCTTTCAAAGCAACATCCCGAATATGCCCGCTGGGCAAATTGGGCACTGCGGCGCAAGAAGGTCAAAGGCCGCCCGCCCTTTCCCGACGTCAAACGCGATTTCCTGCACCTGTTCCGCCGCGACGACGTTGACATGAAAATGCCCTAGCGTCAGGACCACTTAAATCCACCTTCGCGGTTTGAGGCCATTTTGACGCCGCTAAGGTGGATTTAAGTGGTCCTGACCCTAACCCATGTTGACTTTTCGTCATGCCAATCGTATCGGCCACTGCAACAGAAAGGGTCGCTGCACAGATTCGGCGGCCATTTTCATTTCAAGACGCTAAAAATTTAAGGATTACAGTCATGAAGCGCACTTTTCAGCCGAGCAATCTCGTGCGTGCCCGTCGCCACGGTTTTCGTCTCCGTATGTCAACCGCTGCGGGCCGCAACATCCTGAACGCACGTCGCGCACGCGGCCGCAAGAAGCTGTCGGCTTAAGTAGCGAGCAGGCGAACCGCGACATGCGCGGTTATAGCGTCATTAAAAAAAGGCCAGATTTCTTGGCCGCGAACCGGGGGAAGCGATATGCAACTCCCGGTTTTGTTTTGCTTGTGAAAGACAGGCAGGACGAAACTACAGATATTCGGTTGGGCATTACCATTACCAAGAAAGTCGGCAACGCCGTCGTCCGCAACCGCATGCGCCGCCGCTTTCGCGCCTTGGCGCAGGAAATGCTCGGGCAAAATGGCAAGGCTGGCGCCGATCATATCCTGATCGGCCGCGACGGCGGGATCGAGCGGGACTTTGACGCATTGCGCAGCGACATGGCCAAGGCGCTGGGGAAGTTATGCGTCTGATAATGGACACATTATCCTCCCCATCGACTTGCGATGGGGAGGTGGTACGCCAACGGCGGGACGGAGGGGCCTTCAAGCATAGAGTCCCCTCCACCCTTCGCTGCGCGAACGGTCCCCCTCCCCATCGCAAGTCGATGGGGAGGTCCACATGATCGCGCGCCTGTTAATCCTCGTCGCAAGGGCCTGGCAAATCGGCCCATCGCGTGTTTTGCCGCCGACATGCCGGTTTAGCCCAAGCTGTTCGGCATACGCGATTAGTGCGCTGCAAAAATATGGCGCAATTAAGGGTGGCTGGCTGGCCATCAAACGGCTATTGCGCTGCCAACCATGGGGTGGGCACGGATATGATCCAGTGCCATGACGCTCAACTTACGGGTTAACGGGGAATTTTAGACGTGGACGATAAACGCAACCTGATCTTTGCAGTATTGCTGACTGGCATCATCCTGTTTGGCTGGCCCTATGTCGCCAGCTATTTCTTCCCCACACCAGCGCCCGTCGCCAGCACAGCCGCATCCGCCACCAACCCCGCGGGCGCAGCGACGTCTGATGTGTCTGTCGAGGCTGCGCCTGCCCAGGCGCAGGCCGTTCCGCTCGGCAATGCGCTGAAATCTTCGGCACGCATCATGGTCGAAACGCCAAAGCTGAAGGGCTCAATCAATCTTGAGGGCGCGAAAATCGACGACCTCGTGTTGCTCACCCACCGCGAACAACTGGCTAAGAAGTCGCCTCCTGTGCGCCTGTTTGCGCCATCTGGCACCAAAAACGCCTATTTCGCGCGCTTTGGCTGGGCCGGGACAGGCATCATCGCGCCAGACGACAAGACCGTCTGGACGCCAAGCGGCAACAAGCTGACGCCATCAACGCCCGTGACCTTAAGCTGGACCAATGCGCAAAGTCAGAAGTTTGAAATCGATTTGTCGATTGACGAAAATTACATGATTACCGCAAAGCAGCGCTTCACCAATGGAAGCATGGCGCCTGCCGAAATCGCCAGTTTCGCGTTGCTCAGCCGCACGGGTAAGCCCGCCGACGCAACGTCCGGTGGATCGATATTCACGCACATCCACATTGGCCCAGTGGGCGTGTTCGATGACCAACCCAATTATGACTGGGGCTATGTCGATGTCGCAGAAAATAAGGGTGAGGCATCCTTCACCAGCACGGGCGGCTGGTTAGGCTTTACCGATAAATATTGGCTGGGTGCGGTGATTCCGGATCAGAAAACGCCGGTATCGGCCAAGTTCCGCGCAAGCGGCGACGTCTATCAAGCACAGGTCATCCCAACGCGTAACACGAGCGTCGCCGCCGGGGCCGCATTTGACAGCAGCTCGCGCCTGTTTGCCGGTGCGAAGGAAATGGCTGTCCTCAACGCTTATTCTCAGGATTTGGGTATTCCCTATCTGGACTATGCGATTGACTGGGGCTGGTTCTGGTTCATCGCCATTCCGTTCTTCTGGATTCTCCATTGGCTGTTTGGCGTATTTGGTAACTTTGGCGTCGCTATCATTGGGCTAACCCTCATCGTGCGCGG
Organism: Sphingorhabdus sp. EL138; assembly: GCF_945882965.1. GTDB lineage: Bacteria > Pseudomonadota > Alphaproteobacteria > Sphingomonadales > Sphingomonadaceae > Sphingorhabdus_B. Next base: position 178 of record NZ_CAMCWY010000001.1, on the reverse strand, counting down.
GTTCATGTATCCAGTCGCGCAAAAGCAATTTGCGTCCATGGCACAGATGCGTGCGGTGCAGCCCAAGCTCAAGGTGCTGCAAGAACGCTGGAAAGATGACAAGCCGCGTCTGCAGCAGGAAATGATGACACTGTATAAGGAAGAGAAGGTAAACCCGCTCGCGGGCTGCCTTCCGATC